>JBPOHK010000090.1:0-39751 GCA_052035645.1 Pseudomonadota bacterium | reverse complement strand
ACGGCTTCACCCCTGCCACTCAAAGTGCTAGATAGAGACAGGTCTGGGATCGTCTCCCTGTGGGAAGCATCTACTGCAATCGATGTCGGCAAGCGTGCGAGTGCCGATAGTCCGGGCTGCACGGAATTTTTTTTTTGCTTAAAGATGGTTTGCCCGCTTACATTGAGTGCCCAAAACGTTGACCGTCCGCTTCGGGTCGTTCTTTCCCGTTGAACGTCCGCTTTCGGGATGGGCAGGTAGTGGTCTTCGCGGTCCGCGGCTGAGCGCATGGCAAAGCCGGCAACGAACCGCGGATTACCGGCGGCGGTAGTCGTCGATCGACGGTTACGCGGAAACGTCGGAATCAAGGTAGCGAGTGAACGAAGGGAAAAAGGCCGGGCGAATGCCGGCCTTCCCGCAGTCGCGCCGTCGGCGACCCGACGCCGTCTGTCAGCCCGGCACCGCCGTCGAGAGACTGACGGCCTCCCACGCATCGACGTTCGCCTTGAGGGCCTCGATCTTCGCCCGCACGCCGCCGAGCGCATCCGGCCCGAGCACGAGGCGCAGCGGCGGATTCGCGTCGTCCACGATACCGAGGATCGCCGCGGCCGCCCGGGCAGGATCCCCCGCGTGCGACCCGTACCAGTGCTGCATGCCGGCGGCGATCTGCCCCGTCAAAGCCGCGTAGGCGTCGATCGGCTGACGGACACGCTTCAGGCCGCCGGTCGGGAAGCCGGTATTGAACGCGCCGGGTTCGATGATCGTCACCCGGATGCCGAGGTGGCCCACTTCCTGCGCGAGCGCCTCGGACAGGCCTTCGATGGCGAACTTGCTGGCGGAATACAGGCCGAGACCGGGCACCGCGCCGATGCCGGCACCCGACGACATGTTGAGAATGTGGCCCCCACCCTGCCGCCGCAGCTGAGGCAGCATCGCGCGGGTCACCAGGAACGTGCCGAGGAAGTTGGTCTCGAGGATGTCACGCGCTTCCTCGGGCGAGGTTTCCTCCACCGCCCCGAGCAGCCCGTAGCCGGCGTTGTTGACCAGCACGTCCACGCGCCCGAGCCGCGCGACGACGGACGCGACCACCGCCTCGATGCGGGCGGCGTCGCGCACGTCGAGCAGCTCGGCGAATGCCCGGCCGGGCGCCAACGCCTCGAACTCCGCTCGCTGGCCTTCCTGCCGCACCGTCCCGACGACACGATCGCCGCGGGCGAGTGCCGCGACGGCCAGCGCACGGCCGAAGCCGCTCGAGCAGCCTGTGATCAGCCAGTTCCGGGATCCGTTCTTTGAGTCAGTCATCGTGGTCGAGCCTCAGTTCCAGGACAGTGGCAGGTAGAGCATGCCGTTGACGGGGCCGGAAGCAGTGCGCACCTGCTCGCCTTCCGTCACACGGAAATCGGGCACGCGCGCGAACCACTCCTCCATGAAGATGCGCAGTTCCATGCGTGCCAGGAACGAGCCCGGGCAGCGGTGCGGCCCATCGCCGAATGCGGCATGCCGTCGGATGTCGCGATGGATGTCGACGCGCAACGGATCAGCGTAGCGGCGGTCGTCGAGACCGTGCAGGGTCTTCGGCAGCAGGATCTGCTCACCCTCACGGAACTGCAGCCCGTTGTACTCGAAGTCATGGGTGATGAGACGCGCGGTATTGGGGATGCCGAAGCGGCGCAGGAATTCTTCGATCGCGTTCGGCATCAGGGAATGGTCGGCCTGCAGCTCGGCGCGCACGCCCGGCTGGGTGGCGAGGCAATGCGCGCTGAACGTCAGCGCCGACGTGACCGTGTCCAGCCCGCCGAAGATCACGTTCATCAGCATGCCGCGCAGCTCGTGGTCGTTGATCGGCCGGCCGTCGAACTTGGCGTTGACCATGCGGCTGAAGAGGTCGGGCCCCGGGTTCCGGCGGCGTTCGGCGATCCAGTGCTGCGTGTATTGCTCGAGGCCCGTGAACGCCGCGATGCGATCCGCCTCGGTTTTCGGTCGCACGCTGAGTTCCGTGAGCTCGAGCAGGTGTTCCCGGTCCGACAGCGGCAGGTTGACGAGCCGCAGGAAGGTGATGACCGGCAGTCGCTTGGCGAAGTCCGCGAAGAAGTCGCAGCGGCCGCGCGGCACGATGTCTTCCAGCAGTTCGATCGTGAGACGGCGCAGGTCGGACTCGAGGCGCTGCATGACGGCCGGCCCGAATGCGGGCGACAGCAGCTGCCGGTACCTGGTGTGATCCGGCGGGTCGTACTCGAGCGGCGCCAGCTGGGGGGCCTCGGGCATCTTCGGGATCGTCATGTAGCGATACGAGAAGCGCGTGTGGTCCGTCTGCATCACGTCGATGTCCGCCGCGCGAGTGGCGATCCAGTGACCGCCGTGACGCGGCGTCCAGACGATGTCGGGCCCTCCGTGCAGCGCCTTCCAGGCCAGGTGCACGTCGGTGTCATGCCCGGGCGGCTCGCGATAGTCGAAATCGACGACGCGGTCCGCAGGGACGTGGGCCGGTCGGGCGGCCAATTGACTGGCATTCATCGTGTTCTGTTCCTCTGGCTGGATCAGGCAGCGACCGCGCGCAGGCGGACCGGCAGCCCTGTCAGGCACGGCATCGCGTTGATAGGATCGCTGCCGGCGGCAGCGTGAGTCAGGCAATTCACGTTGGCTCCCGGCGCGCACGCGCTGGCTGGCGTATCCAGCAGGTCGCCCCAGCCGTGCGGGATCGACACCACGCCTGGGCGCACGTCGGCATCGGCGCGGACCGGCAGCCGGATCGCACCATGGCGCGAGGCCACCTCGACCAGGCTGCCCTCCTCGATCGCCGCCGCGCGGAGCACGTCTGGATGCACATGGGCCAGGTTCTGCGGCACGCGCCGGCGGACGCCCGGCAAGTCGTGATACATCGTGTTCTGCACGTCCCGCAGGCGCCGCACGGCCAGACGCAGGTCGAACGGCGAGTCCTGCCGCAAGTCCTGCCCGCGCACCACGGCCAGTTCCTCGACCACGTCCGGCGGCGCGACGTCGAATCGCCCTGCGGACGCGGGATCACCACCTGTGACGACCTGCGGCTCCACGTCGAATACGCCGCCGCGCGTCGCAGCGCGAATCTGCTCGAACGGCACGGACGAGCGCCGGGTCAGGATCCGCAGCAGGTCCTCAGTCGTCGGCTTGCGTTGCATATCGAGCGGCTCGCCATCGAGCGTCAGGCGAATCTCGAGGCGCCGCGCGAGTTCGTAGAATATTTCCCAGTCGTCGCGGACGTCGGCCCCGGCTGGCGGCGCCAGCGCAGGCTCCGAGTACTGCGCGTAGGGCCGCTGCATGACGTGGGCCTCGTAGTCGCGCGAGCCGAGGTCGTGCCGCTCGAGCATCATCTTCGGCGGCAGCACGTAGTGCGACAGTCGCGCCGTGGCCGTCATGAACGGATCGATGGTCACCAGCAGGTCGAGGGCCCGAAACGCCGCCTCCGTGTGTGCCTGCTGCGGAAGCGCCACCACCGGATTGCCGCCGTCGACGAACAGCGCCCGCACCTGCCCCTCGCCGGGAGTGAGAATCTCGTCGGCCAGCGCGCCGGACATCTTCTCACCGAAGATCCGGCCGAGGCCGCGCACGCGACTCTTCGGCCCTTGTTCCCAGCTGCGGCGCGGCGGTATCACCTTGGCGACCCGCGGCCAGCGGGCACCGAGCACGCCGGGATTCGCAACGGCATCCCCCGCCCGGGCATAGCGCCCGCAGACGACGTTGAGGCACTCGATCAGGTGCTCGGCCAGGTTGGAATGCGGCCCCATGTTCGGGCCCGTGCCCGAGGCGGCTGAGCCTCGCTTGCGCCGGCCGGCCATCGGCTCCGCGAACAGCGCTGCCGCCCGTGAGAGCGCTTCGACATCGACGCCCGCCCGCCCGGCGACATAGTCCGGCGTGTAAGCCGCCACGGCAGCGCGCAGGTCATCGAGCCCGGCGACGTGCCGAGCGCAGAACTCGTCGTCCTGCCAGCCACGCGCGAAGATCAGGTGCAGCAGGCCTGCCGCCACCGTCACGTCCTCGCCGGGCAGTGGCTGCACGAACACGTCGGCGTGGCGCGCGGACTCGGTGCGGCGCGGATCGATGACGACGAGCCGCATTCCTCGCGCCTTCGCTTCGCGCAGGCGCTGCACCGGATGCTGCAGGTCGAAGTTGAACGTCGACAGCGACACCAGGGGATTGGTGCCCACCCAGAGCAACACGTCCGCGGTGGCAAGAGGATCGCGACCGGCGGCCCAGCCGCCGAGCCGCTCGAAGGTGACCCACTTGGCGGACTGATCGACCGTCATGGTCGAGAAGAACGACGTCGAACCGAGGCAGGCCAGCCACTCGGGCAACAGGTGGTTGGCCGGAAGGTTCGAGTAGTTCATCGTGCCGCGGAAGCCGGCGACCGCCTCGGCGCCGTGGCGATCGATGATCGTGCGCACGCGCGCCGCGATCTCGTCCAGGGCCTGATCCCAGCCTATTGGCTCGAAGCGGCCGTCGGGCTGCCTCTTCAGCGGATGCAGCAGCCGCGCCGGATCCCGATGCGCCTCGGGCAGCGTGATGCCCTTGCTGCACGCATAGCCCAGGGTGACGGGATTCTCCTCGTCGCCGCGCACGTCCACTACGCGGCCGTCGCCGTCGACCTCGATCTTCAGTCCGCACTGCCCCGCGCAGATCCGGCACGACGCGTAGGCGGTGCGCGTCACGCTCGGGCCCTCAGACCCCGAGCAGCCGGAACGTGTCGTGGTCGATCGCTGCCAGCGCGAAGCGCGGTGCGACGGCGCAATTATTCTCCTCGACCTGGAACTCGACCGGATTGACGAGCCAGTAATAGAGCCCGTACACGGCCTGCTGCCGATAGGCGTGCCAGGCCTCGTCGAACGGGGGCGCCGCGACCCCATGGCCGCGCAGGGCGGCGAGATAATGCTCGAGCAGCGGACGTTCCCACTCGCGGCGGTCCAGCATGTCGAGGGAGGAAATCAGGAAATAGGCAAAGTCGTGGACCCACGGCCCCTTGCGGGGCGCCTGCCAGTCGAGCAGGCCCGCGGCGCCGTCGGCATCGATGTAGAGATTGCCGAGGTGCGGGTCGAGGTGGATGAAGCAGTAAGGACCCTCGCGGTCCACGATCCGTAGCCGCTCCATGGCGGCCTCCATGCGATCCCGGTCGTGGAAGGCCTTGCTCACCGCGAGGCCGCGGGGCAGTTGCATGAAGTGCGCATACACCTCGGGCTTCAACTGGCCGCGCTGGTACGCCCCCGCCTCGCCCTCCGGCAGCGGGTCGATGGGATCGATCCAGGCCAGCTCGCCTCCCGGCTCGAACGCCGGACTCATCCACCACTGGGCGTGGTAGGCCGCCTGCAGGTCGAGTTGCGACGCAGCCTGGGCGTAGGTCAGTGTCTTCTGTACGCGGCAGAAGGTCGCGCCGCGCGCGTCGAGATCCTCCAGCACGACGATGGCCTGGCGCTCGGCATCGCTCCAGCCGGCGTAGTAGCAGTGCGGCACACGGATGGTCGGCAGGCGCGACGCCAGCTCGGCATAGAAGCGCGCCTCCAGCATGTACACGTAGTACATCAACTCGCGGTGCGCGCTGAAGCCGCCCTTCACGATCATCGTCGGCGGCAACCCCGCCGCCTGGCCCGCCGCGTCATACGTGAGGTGCACGCGGATCTTGCTGGCCGTGCCCTGCACCGTCGGCGCGGACCGCAGCGACGTCACCGTGACGCCGGGATGGCGGACGCGCAGCGCTTCGGTCAGCCAGCCGGCCGTCACCTCCTCGGGTGTCAGCGGCAGGCGGCTCACGCGGCCGACCTCGCCCGCTCCTGGGCGCGACGGATGCCGGCCATCCAGTCCACCGTGCGCTCCCACAGCTCGAGTCGCGTGGTGGCGAAGTTGTGCATGTGCGCCATCTGCGGGCAGACGAAGAGCGTGAAGTCGCGCACCTTCGGGAACCGCGCCGACTCCTGCCAGGGGTCTTCAGATACGTCGCGCTCGCCCTCGCCGAAGAAGACTGGCACGTCGATCGCCGCCGCCTCTTCGATCACGTAATCGCGCGCCATCATGCCGACGACGCAGCGCGGCACCGTGCGACTGCCCCATGACGGTGGCGTCTCGCGCAGCGGGTAGCCGCCTGCGAGGTCGGCGTCCACGATATCCTGCGGCACGTCCTCCATGTGGAACGGGTGCAGGAAGTCGCCGATGCGCTCGCTGGTGTGCGGCACGGAAAGTTCGTGCGGCGGCGTGCTGCGCCTGAAGTGCGAGAACATCGCCTTGATGCCCTGGCGCGCCTCCGGCTGGCGCAATGGCAGCACGGCCTGGAAGGCGCTGTAACCGAGCGGCGAGATGGCCTGGTAGGTCCGGTGCCGGCCCTGCATGATGATGGTCACGCCGCCGCCCATGGACTGGCCGGTGCCGACGACGAACCCCGGCTCGATGCGCGGCCAGGACGAGTCGACTTCTCCGGCTCTCAGCCTGCGCAGGATCTCGCGCACGGCCTCGTCGTTCGCGGCCGCAATGTCCTCGATGACGATCGTGTCGTTGGCGTCGGTGCTGCTGTCACCGACGCCGAGGTGATCCATGGCGACCAGCACGATGCCGGCGGCCGTGTGGTGCTCCGCCTGGCTGTAACCCGTGCGCCCGGGGAAATGCATGTCGAAGTAACCGCGGCTGTAGCCGCCGCCGGGCAGCGCGAACACCACCGTCGGCGAATCCTGGATCACGTGCGGAACGTAGACTGTTGCGGTGACGTGTCCGCGCCCGCCGGGAGCCTTCGACACCTGGACGGGGACGCGGAGCGTGCAGGACTTCATGAACGATCCCCCTCGAAGTTCTCGCGGGCCGCGCGGCGCACCGTGCGCCGGCGCACCTCAGGCAGTCAGCGCGGACGGGTCGCCGAGCACGTCGGCCAGCCGCCGCACGAAGCGCGCGGCATCGGCGCCATTGATCAGGCGGTGGTCGTAGCTGAGCGACAGCGGCAACATGAGGCGCCACTCGACCGCGTCGCCGGCGCCGCGCTGCGGCACCCAGCGCGACCGGCACACGCCGAGGATCGCGACTTCCGGCGCGTTGATGATCGGCGTGAAGTACGTGCCGCCGATGCCGCCGAGCGCGGTGATGGTGAAGCAGCCGCCCGACATGTCGCCGAGCGGCAGCCCCTTGGTGCGGGCCTTCTCGGAAAGCGCATTGATGTCGGCCGCGATGGCCCGCACGCCACGCTTGTCACAGTCGCGCACGACCGGCACCAGCAGCCCGTTCGGCGTATCGACGGCGATGCCGATGTGGCAATACTTCTTGTAGACGACGCTGTTGGCTGCGGCGTCGTAGGACGAATTGAAGACCGGAAACTCGCCGAACACCTGGGCAACGGCCCGCGCGAGATACGGCAGCAGCGTCAGCTTGGCCGCCGGATCCGCCGCGTTGGCCGCCTTGCGCGCCTCTTCGAGCGCCGTGACGTCCGCATCGTCGTGATGCGTGACGTGCGGGATCATCGCCCAGTTGCGGGCGAGGAAGCCGGCCGCGATCTTGCGCATGCGCGGCAGCGGCTTGACCTCGATCTCGCCGAAGGCGGCAAAATCGACGACCGGCCACGGCGGCAGGTCGTCGGCGAAGGTGCGGCGCTCGTCGCTCACGGCGCGTTCAGTCCTGGATCTCACCGAGCACCGTGCCGACCGGATAGGTCTCGCCGGTCGCCGTCACGATGATCTTCAGGCGTCCACTGGCCGGCGCCTCGACCTCCTGCAGCGACTTGTCGCTCTCGAGTTCGTACAGCGGCTGGCCCTGCGTGACCGCGGCGCCGTCGTCCACGAGCCAGCGCGTCAGCACGCCCTCGTTCATGGAAAAGCCGATCTTCGGAAGCAGGACTTCGGTGGCCATGGTGTCTGTCTCTGTCAGCGGAGCGCCTGGCGGATCGCCGCCTCGATGCGCGCCTGGGTGGGGACGAATTCGGTCTCGAGCGGCTTGGCGAACGGCACCGGCGAGAACGCCGCGCCGACGCGCTGAACCGGGGCCTTCAGTTGCCCGAACAGCTCTTCATTGAGGCGCGCCGCGATCTCGGCGCCGACGCCGAACGGCTTGACCGCCTCGTGCACGATCACGGCGCGCTTCGTGCGGCCGACGGAGGCCAGCACGGTCTCCGCGTCGTAAGGCGCGATGGTGCGCAGGTCGATCAGCTCGACGTTCACGCCCTCCTTGCCGAGCTTCTCGGCCACGGCGGCGCAGTCCGCCACCGTGCGGCTGTAGCTCACGACCGTCACGTCGCTGCCGGCCCGCAGGATGTTCGCCTTGCCGAGCGGTATGCGCTGGCCGGCGACCGGCGGCGGGCCCGGGCTCCAGTACGTGGGCATGTTCTCGATGAACAGGCAGGGGTCGTCGTCGAAGATGCAGGACAGCATCAGGCCGTGGGCGTCGGCCGGGTTCGATGGCGCCACCACCTTGATGCCCGCCGTGTGGGCGAACCAGGCCTCGAGGTAGTCGGCGTGCTGGCCGCCCGTGCCGAATCCCGCGCCCGTCATGGTGCGGATCGTGAGCGGCACGTGCGTCTGGCCGCCCGACATGAAACGCAACTTGGCCGCGTGGTTCACGATCATGTCCATCGCGACGGTCGTGAAGTTCATCAGCATGATCTCGGCGACGGGCCGCATGCCGACGATGGCGGCACCGATGGCGGCACCGATGATGGCCTGCTCCGAGATCGGCGTGGTGCGCACGCGCGCCTTGCCGTACTTGCCGGAGAGGCCGCGCGTCACGCCGACGACGCCACCCTCCTCCTCGTCGCCGATGTCCTCGCCGAGCAGGATGACGTTCGGATCGAGGGCCATGGCCTCGTCGAGGGCCTGGTTGACGGCCTGGATGGTGTTCACGGGCTTGGCGCTCATGCCGGCAGCTCCTCGGCGAAGACGTCACGGCGCAACTCGGCCAGCTCGGGCGGGGCGCTCGTCAGGGCGAACTCGACCGCGGCGTCGAGTTCGGCGTTGATCGCGGCCTCGATGCCGGCCAGGTCGGCCTCGATCGCGTGGCCGTTCTCGATCAGCCAGGCGCGGAACGCCGGCACCGGGTCCCTGGCGATCCACGCGTCCTTCTCGCCCTTGTCCATGTAGCCGTCCATGTCGCCGAACACGTGGCCGTGGAAGCGGAAGGTCATGGCCTCGATCAGGGTCGGGCCACCGCCCGCACGCGCACGATCCACGGCCTGCTTCGCCGCCGCGTACATCGCCAGCGGATCGTTGCCGTCCACCGTGACGCCCGGCATCTGGTAGCCCGCGGCACGATCGGAGATCTGCTTCGCGGCCGTCGCGACCGAGTACTTGGTGTGCTCGCCGTAGCGGTTGTTCTGGCAGACGAACACCACCGGCAGCTTCCAGACCGCCGCCATGTTCAGCGACTCGTGGAAGGCGCCGATGTTCGAGGCTCCGTCGCCGAAGTACGCGACCGCCACCCGGTCCTCGCCGCGGATCTGCGCCGCCATGGCCAGCCCGTTGGCGATCGGCATGGAACTGCCGACGATGCCCGTGGTGACCATCACGCCACTCGCGGGATGCGTGATGTGCATCGGCCCGCCCTTGCCCTTGCAGGTGCCGGTGACCTTGCCGGCGATCTCGGCCCACAGCAGCTTCATCGGCACGCCCTTGGCGAGCATGTCGTGGATGCCGCGGTAGATCGTGCAGATGTAGTCGGTGTCGCGCAGGTTCACCGAGACGGCCGAGGGAATCACCTCCTGGCCGCGCGGCGAGTAGTACGGCGCGACGATCTTGCCCGCCTTGATCGTGGCGCGGAAACGCTCGTCGTTCTGCTTGATGAGGGTCATGCGGCGGTACAGGTCCACCAGCACGGCCTTCGACGGGTTGGAACTCATTGCCCTGTCTCCCCTGCCGGCCTCAGGCCGGCCGCTTGGCGGCGCTCGCGGCATGCTGGGCCGCGCGATAGCCGAATACGAATGAGGCGCCGATGCTCGCGCCGGCGCCCGGATAGCACCGTCCCACGACCGATGCCGTCGAATTCCCGGTGGCGTACAGACCCTCGATCACCGAGCCGTCCTGCCGCAGCACGCGCGCGTGCTCGTCGGTGAGGATGCCGCCGGCCGTGCCGACATCACCCGGATACATCGCCACGGCATAGAAAGGTCCCTGCTCGATCGGTCCGAGGTTGGGATTCGGGGTCACCGTGGGATCGCCGTGCGCCCGATCGAAGGCTCGTCCGCCGCGGTTGAACTCCGGGTCCACGCCCGAGCGGCAGTAGCCGTTGAACTTCTCGACCTCGGCCCTGAGACCGTTCCAGTCGATGCCGCACTGCCGCGCAAGGGCCTCGAGCGTGTCGGCCTTCTTCATGTAGCCGCTGTCGAGCCACGACTGAGGCGTCTTGCCCGGCTGCGCCGTGCCCCACGGATAGTTCTCGCGATGACGGCTGTCGAGGATGACCCAGGCGGGAATGCCACGGCCCGACTCGGCATGGCGCGCGTACAGGCGCTGACCGATTTCCATGTAGGCGCCGGACTCGTCGCAGAATCGACGGCCGTCCTGGTCGACCATGATCAGGTAAGGCAGCGACAGGTCGAGGTGATGCATGAACGGGATCGCGACGCCCTCGGGATTCACCGCGCCCTCCGGCAGCTTCTCGCCGGGAGCGAGCGAACTGATCACCCACCAGGCCTCGTTCATGCAGTCGACCGCGGCTCCGAGACTCATGGCCGCCTCGATCATCTCGCCGGTGTCGCCGGGGTTCGCGTTGGTCCACGCCCAGGCATTCGGCTTCGGCTGGTACTTCTCGCGCATCTCGCGATTGCGCGAGAAGCCGCCCGCGTTGATCAGCACGCCGTCACGCGCCTGGATGCGGACTTCCCGGCCATTGCGCACCGCGACGACGCCCGTCACCCGGCCGTTCTCGACCACGAAATCCCTGACCGGCGACTCGGTGTAGATCGGGAGTTGCTCGCGCAGTGCGATCTGCAGCATGCGGCCCTGGATCGCGGCGCCGCCACCGCGCACGTCCCGGCCGAGCAGCTTGTTCTTGAGCAGGCGCCACACCAGCGTGAGCGCCATCTTCTTGCCCGCGCCGGTCTTCTTCGCCATGAACAGTGTCGGGAAGTCCTCCGAGCCCATCGGCAGTGCCATGCCCGGATACATCGACAGCCTCGATTTCCACTCACCGAGCTCGTTGACGTCGAACAGTTCGGCGACGAGCGAGCGCCCGCGGGGCTGGCCGCCCGGCAGGTCGTCGTAGTAGTCGGACCAGCCGTCCGCGTACTTGAACTTCATGCCCTGGTTCTCGAGGAACTCGACCATGGGCGGGCCGCTGGTCAGGAAGGCGCGTCGGCGGGCATCGCTGGTGCACGGCGCCTTGTAGGTGACTGCGGATTCGAAATACTGCCAGGCCTGCTCGAAGGAATCCTCGACGCCCGCGCGCTTCATCACCGGGTTGTTCGGGATCCACCACACGCCGCCGGAGTAGCCGGTCGATCCGCCGATCTTCGCCTGCTTCTCGAGGATCAGCGCCTTGCGCCCCAGGTTCTTGTAGAGCAGCGACGCGCACATCGAGGCGCCGCCGCTGCCGACGACCACGAGATCAAAGGTTTCGTCCCACTGGCTCATTGGTTCCCCTGTGTTGCCCTGGCTCGTCGACCGTACTGTGGGCTCTCAGCCGGAAAACACGGCATCCAGACGGCCCCGCGCCGCTTCGACCTCTGCGACGAGCCGCTCCATGACCTCGGCCACGGTGGGGATGTCGTGCACGAGGCCCACCGACTGGCCGCTGGCCGTCGAGCCCTTCTTGAGGTCGCCCGTGGTCAAGGTCACGGTGTGGGCTTCGAGCATCTGCGCCATGCGCATCATCGCGATGGTTTCCTTCGGGCCCTTCTTGATGACGTCAGCAAACAGCTTGAGATAGGGGATCTGCAGTTCGCGGGCCACGCCGAAAGACTCGAGGAACACCTTGAACGGATTGACGCCGACACGCGCGTTGACGATCTCGAGCGTGCGTGGAGAAATCATCTGGCGACACGGGATGCCATCGAACTTGTCCGACCGCACGGTATCGGTGATGTCGAGCCCCGCGCCGTATTCCTTCCAGTTGTCATGCATCGGGCTTTCCTTGGTGTAAAGGAAGCGCGTCCCCATCCATACGCCGCTGGCACCGAGCGCCAGCGCGCCAACGATACTGGTGCCGTTGCCGACGCCGCCCGCCGCGACGATCGGGATGTCGATCACCTCGCGCAGCCTCGGGATCAACACGAAGGTCGTCACTTCGCCGGAGTGGCCGGCGGCTTCGTAGCCCGTGGCTACGACCGCATCCGCTCCGTGCTTCTGCGCGCTCTTGGCGAGCTTGATGCTGTCGACCGACGCCATGACCTTGCCGCCGTACTTGCGCGCCGCCTCGACGATCCAGTCACCCTTGCCCATCGAGTAGTTGATGACCGGGACCTGCTCCTCGAGCATCACCTTGACGTTCTCCTTGCCGTTGGGCAGCGCGAGGGGTGCGTTGCCCGCGAACGGCTTGTCCGTCAGGGCCCGGATCTGCTGGATGTACTTGCGGGTGAGTTCCGGGGCGCCCGAGCCGCAGCCGAGCACGCCCAGGCCACCGGCATTCGAGACCGCCGCCACCAGCTTGGGCAGGGCCACGCGACCCATGCCGGCGTTCATGACCGGGTAGCGGATGCCGAACATCTCGGTGATCGCTGTCTTCACTGTGTCTCTCCTGCCCCTGGAAGCACCCTGGTTGTCCCTGCCGGCCGGGGCCGTCAGCTGTACTTTGGTTCGTCCCACCAGGGGAAGTAGTCCGGCATGTCGCTCGACACCTTGCAGGGGAACTGCGGCAGGCGCTTTTCCTTGAAAGACAGCACGCCCTCCTTCGCATCCGGGGTCTTGCCGCGGGTGGTGATGCCGCGGGACTCCCAACGGTGGGCCTCCATCGGGTGATCCATGCCGAGGCTGCGCCAGGCCATCTGCCGCATGAGCGCGATCGACACGGGCGCGGTGTTGTCGGCGATCTCCCGCGCGATCTCGCGGGCCTTGGCCATCAGCTCGTCCTGCGCGACGACGTGGTTCAGCAGGCCGCCCGCCTTCAGCTCGTCGGCGTTCATGACGCGGCCGCTGAAGCTCCACTCGAGCGCCCGGGCGATGCCGACGACGCGCGGCAGGAACCAGGACGAGCAGCATTCGAACACGATGCCGCGGCGCGCATAGACGAAGCCCAGCCGCGCCTTGTCGCTGCCGATGCGGATGTCCATCGGCAGGGTCATGGAGGCACCGATGCCGACGCCCGCACCGTTGATGGCGCCGATCACGGGCTTGAGGCTGGCGAAGATCCTGAGCGCCAGCTTGCCGCCGCCGTCGCGGGCGGCGTCGCGGCTGTAGTCGATCGAGCCGTCCTCGCGATAGATCGACTCCTTCTCCTGCGACGCGTTCTTGTCCTTGTTGAAGATGTCCGCGCCCTTGCTGAGGTCGGCCCCGCCGCAGAACGCCTTGCCCTCGCCGGTGATGATCACCGCGCGGACGGCGTCGTCGCGGTCGGTCTCGTCGAACACCGCGATGAGCTCGTGCATCATCAGCGGGTTCATGGCGTTGAAGACCTCGGGACGATTCAGGGTGATCGTCGCGATGCCGTCGGCCACGTCGTAGCGGATCGTCTCGTAGGTCATGGGCGTATCCTGGTGCGTGGCGTCACTTGAACTGGAAATTCGGCGGTCGCTTCTCGAAGAAGGCCTTCTGCTTCTCGACCTTGTCCTCGGTCGACTGCGCGACGTAGACGCCGCGGCTCTCGAACTCGATCGCCTGCTCGAGGCTGCCGGCATTCATGTTGGCCCACAGCGACTGCTTGGTGACCCAGATGCCCATCGGCACGTTGACCACGATCTGCTTCGCCAGCTCGATGCAGGCGTTCTGCAGTTCTTCGTCCGGCACCGTCTTCAGCACGAGACCGATGCGCTCGGCCTCGTCGGCGAGCACCGGGCGCGAGGTGTAGAGGATCTCGGCGGCCTTCTGCGCGCCGACCGCCCTCGGCAGCAGGTAGCTGATGCCCAGTTCGGCGCCCGAGCCCGCATTGTGGATGGCATTGACGAACTTGGCGGACTGGGCCGCGAGGGTGATGTCCGCCGCCAGCGGGAACGCCAGCGCCATGCCGGCCACCGTGCCGTTGACGCCGCAGATCACGGGCTGCGGCAGGTTGCGCATCAGCACCGGCAGCGAGGCGATCACGTCGATCGAATAGCGCGACGTGAACGGCTTGCCGACGCCCTCGGGAACCCAGTCGGCCTTGCCGGGGTTGCGCAGGTCGTGGCCCGTGCAGAAGTGCTTGTTGCCGGCGGCCGTGAGGATCACGACGCGCACGCGCGGGTCGTATTTGATCTGCCGGAACAGGTCCGCGAGCTCGGCATACATCTCGAACTGGAAGGCGTTGGTCGCCTCCGGCCTGTTGATCGTGATGCGCCTGACGCCCTCGGACGGCTCGTCGATCAGGAGACTGTCGGACACGGTGCTACCCCCGGGTTACTTGTCGAGCCAGTTGGCCCGGACCATGCCGTCGCCGAACGGCTCGTCGCGGTTCTTGAGCGCGACCTTGAAGCCGCCCTCCTTCATGTCGGTCTTGAACTGCGTGCGGCGCGGACCCTTGCAAAGGTGCGCTCGGGCATCCATCTCGACCGCAAAGCGCTGCAACTGGCGCGCGCCCTGGAATTCCATCGCGGCGTTGATGATGCGCTTGTGCGCCGAGAGCATGTCGGCGTCGACGAAGCTGACGCGCCGCGCCAGCTCGTTGACGGCCGCATCGAGTTCCTCGGCCGGCACCGCATCGAGGACGAGGCCGATACGCGCGGCGTCCTTGCCCCACAGGCTGTCGCCCGTGAACATCATGCGCTTCGCCCATTGCGGGCCGACGTGGTAGAGCCACATCTGGTTGGGCGGCGTGCCGTTCACGCGGCTCGCCGGGAAACCGATCTTGGCGTTCTCGGCGGCGATCACCATGTCGCACATCAGCGCGAGGTCGGTGCCGCCGGCGAGGCAGTTGCCCTGCACCTTGGCGATCACCGGCTTGTGCATGTCGAACAGGAGCATGGTGAGCTTCTGGGTCTGCTCCATGTTCCAGATGTCGTCGTCGATCGTGCCGTTGAGGGTGCGGTACTGCGCGTCGTCCCAGGGCGGTGCTTCGCCTTCCTTGAGCCCGGCATAGGCGCCGACGAGGTCATACCCTGCGCAGAAGTCCTTGCCCGCCCCCTCGAGGATCACCACGTTCACGTCGACCCGCGCGTCGGCCTCCATCAGCGCGTCGCGCAGCTCGGTGAGGAGCTGGCCGCTCAAGGTGTTGCGCTTGTCCGGCCGGTTCAGGGTGATCCGCGCCACCCGCTCCTTGACGTCGAACAGCAGGCACTGCGGATCGCGGAGGTACTTGTGCATCGACCGGCCCTCAAGGTGTATTCATTTTTGAACGCGGTTCAATAATATAAACGCCCCGGTCCCCTCCGATCAACCGTCGCCGGCCCGCCGGGACCGGTCGGCAGCGTCGCACGGATCGGCCGCGGCCGGGGTCGCCGGGCGGCCCCGCCCGACCCCGGAGCCGACCCCGAAGCATGATATATTTCTGAACGGCGTTCGATTATATTAATGCCCAGTCCAGCCGAGAGTGCCCGCATGTATTCACTGACCGAGGACCAGATCGCGGTCCAGGACCTGGTGCGCCGGGTCGCGCGGGAGAAGGTCGCGCCGCGCGCCGACGCCATCGACCGGGACGCGGAATACCCGCAGGACATGTTCGAGATGATCCGGGAACTGGGCCTTTTCGCCCTGCCCCTGCCCGCGGAGCACGGCGGCACCGGCAGCCTGCTCTCGGCCTGCATCGCCGTCGAGGAGTTCGGCCGCGTCTGCTACAACACCGGCTACCTGCTGGTCGTGCAGTGGGTCGCTTTCGGGGCGCTGCACGCGGCCGGCAGCCCCGAGCAGAAGGCGCGGTTCCTGCCCGGACTCGCCACCGGCGAACTGCGCGGCGCGTTCTCGACCACCGAGGCCCAGAGCGGCTCCGACGTCTCCGGCATCAAGACGCGCGCCACCCGCGCGGACGGCGGCTATCGCCTGAACGGCTCCAAGATCTGGTGCACCAACTCCGACGTGGCCGATTTCGTGCTGGTTGGCGCCAAGTGCGCCGGCCCGGACGGCAAGGACAGCATCAACCTGTTCATCGTCGAGAAGGGCACGAAGGGCTTCAGCGTCGGCCGCAAGGAAGACAAGATGGGGGCCCGGGGCATCCCCTCGTGCCCGCTGTTCTTCGACGACGCGTTCATTCCCGAGGCCAATCGCATGGGTCCGGAGGGTGGCCAGGGCTTCAAGTCGGTGATGGAGGCGTTCAATACCAGCCGGCCGATCGTGGCGGCCCGGGCCGTCGGTCTCGCCCAGGGCGCCATCGACCACGCGACCGCCTTCGTGCAGGGCCGCAAGGCCTTCGGCCGGCGCATCGCGGACTTCCAGGGCCTGCGCTGGATGCTGGCGGACATGGCCATGCAGACCGAGGCCGCCCGCCAGATCACCTACAAGGCGGCCTCGATGGTCGATGCCGGCATCACGGGGCCGGAACTCGGCACCATGGCGGCGATGGCCAAGTGCTTCGCCTCGGACGTGGCCATGAAGGTCGCCACGGACGCGGTCCAGCTGTTCGGCGCCGCCGGCGTCTCGAACGAGTACCCGATCAACCGCTTTTTCCGGGACGCCAAGGTCGTGCAGATCATCGAGGGCACGAACCAGATCCAGCGCAATATCATTGCGAACATGCTGCTCGGCCGCGAGCAGAAGGCCTGACCGGAGACGACCCGACCATGTTTCGCACCGACCTGCTGCAGGGCAAGCGCATCCTCGTGACCGGCGGCGGCACGGGACTCGGCAAGAGCATCGCGCGCCGCTACCTCGAACTGGGCGCACAGGTCGCGATCTGCGGCCGCCGCAAGGACGTGCTCGAAGCGACGGCCGACGAGTTGCGGAGCGCGACCGGCGGCCAGGTCGAGGCGCACGGCTGCGACATCCGGGACTCGGGCGCCGTCGACGCGATGCTCGGCGCGATCTGGGCGAAGGGCCCGCTCGACGTGCTGGTCAACAACGCCGCCGCGAACTTCATCGCCCGCACCGACTCGCTGTCGCCGCGCGCGATCGACGCGGTGCTGAACATCGTGCTGCACGGCTCGTTCTACTGCACGCTCGGGGCGGGCAAGCGCTGGATCGAGGCGGGCCGCAAGGGCACCGTGCTGAGCGTGGCGACCACGCCGGCGTTCACCGGCTCGGCATTCACCGCGCCCTCCGCCGCCGCCAAGGCCGGCATCGTCGCGATGACGCGCAGCCTCGCGGTCGAGTGGGGACCAAAGGGGATTCGCCTCAATGCCGTGGCCCCGGGCCTGTTCCCGACGCCGGGTGCGTGGGAGCAGCTTTATCCGGAGGGGTCGCAGGTCGAGGACCAGCGCCTGTCCGTACCGCTGCGCCGCTTCGGCGAGCACCACGAGCTGGCCAATCTGTTCGCCTACCTCGCCTCCGACGAATCCGGCTACATCACCGGCGACCTGATCGTGATGGACGGTGGCCGCTGGATGCAGGGCGTCGGCGGCCCGAGCGCACGGGCCATGCAGGACTGGACCGAAGAGCAATGGCAGGCGATGCGCAAGCGCTGAGGGCGGGCCCGCTCGCGGGCGTGCGCATCGTCGAGCTCGCGGGCATCGGCCCCGGGCCGATGTGCGCCATGCTGCTCGCGGACCTCGGCGCCACGGTCATCCGCATCGACCGCAAGCAGCCGGCCGAACTCGGCATCAAGCGGCCGCTGCGCTTCAATCTCCTGTTGCGCAATCGCCCCGTGATCGCCCTTGATCTCAAGGACCCGGCGGGCGTCGAGGCGGCACTGCAGTTGATCGAGCGGGCGGACGCGCTCATCGAGGGCTTCCGGCCCGGCGTCACCGAACGCATGGGACTCGGCCCCGATGCTTGCCTTGCGCGCAACCCCCGCCTCGCCTACGGGCGCATGACGGGCTGGGGCCAGGACGGTCCGCTCGCGCAGACCGCGGGCCACGACGTGAACTACATCGCCATCACCGGCGTGTTGAACGCGATCGGCCGCGCCGGCCAGCCGCCGTCGATCCCGCTGAACCTGGTCGGCGACTACGCGGGCGGCTCGCTGTACCTCGCGATGGGCCTGCTGGCCGCCATCCTGAGCGCACGCACCACGGGTCGCGGGCAGGTGGTCGACGCCGCCATCGTGGACGGCACGGCAAACCTTGCGACGACGTTCTTCGGCATGTTCGCCGCCGGAATGCTGAACCCGGCGCGCGGCACCAACCTCACCGACAGCGGCTCGCATTTCTACGACGTGTATCCGTGCGCCGATGGCGGCTGGGTGTCCGTCGGGCCGATCGAGCCGAAGTTCTACGCGGAGTTCCTGCAGACGCTCGGCGTCGACGCCGCCGCGCTCGGCCCGCAGAACGATCCGGCCCACTGGCCGAAGGCCAAGGCCCTGATCGCCGCCCGCTTCCGCGAGCACCCACGCGACCACTGGGCCGCGCTCTTCGCCCCGACCGATGCGTGCGTGTCCCCCATCCTGAGCTGGGAAGAAGCGCCGCGCCACGAGCATCTCGCCGCGCGCGGCACCTTCATCGAAGTGGACGGCATCGCGCAGCCGGCGCCGGCGCCGCGCTTCAGCGCGACACCGCCGGCCACGCCGACGCCGCCCGCCCCGGTGACCGCCGAGAACACCCGCGCCGCCCTGGCCCACTGGCTCACGCCGGACGAACTCGAGGCCTGGCAGGCACGCGGCCTGATCGAATGATGCGACTCTTCCGGGAGGATCCGCCGTGGATCTGCGCCTGACCGACGACGAAATCCGTTTCCGCGAGGAAGTGCGCGCCTGGATCCAGGCGGCGCTGCCCGCCGACATCCGCGCCAAGAGCGTGCTCGGCCAGCGGCTGTCGAAGGACGAACTGAAGCGCTGGCAGAAGATCCTGCATGACAAGGGCTGGGCGACGCCCGCCTGGTCGAAGGACTGGGGCGGCACCGGCTGGAGCGCCGTGCAGCAGTACATCTTCAAGGAAGAGCTGCACATGGCCCCGGCGCCCGAGCCGCTCTCCTTCAACGTCAACATGATCGGCCCGACGCTGATCGCGTTCGGCACCGAGGAGCAGAAGCGCCACTTCCTGCCGCGCATCTCGAGCCTCGAGTACTGGTTCTGCCAGGGTTTCTCCGAGCCCGGGGCCGGCTCGGACCTCGCCGCGCTGCGCACGACCGCGGTGCGCGACGGCGACCACTACGTGATCAACGGCCAGAAGCTCTGGACCTCGACCGGGCATCACGCGGACTGGTGCTTCCTGCTGGTGCGCACGGACCCGCAGGCGAAGAAGCAGCAGGGCATCACCTACCTGCTGATGGACATGCGCACGCCCGGCATCACGGTGCGCCCGATCATCACGCTCGACGGGCACCACGAGACCAACGAGATGTTCCTCGAGAACGTCCGCGTGCCGGTCGCGAACCGCCTCGGCGAGGAAAACAAGGGCTGGGACTACGCCAAGTACCTGCTCGGCCACGAGCGCAGCGGCATCGCGCGCGTCGGCGTGTCGAAAATGCGCCTGCGCCGCGCGGTCGAACTGTCGAAGCGCGTTGCCGTCGGCTCCGGCACGCTGGCGGACGACCCGCGCTTCCAGGAGCGCGTCGCCGCGCTCGAAGTCGAGCTGAAGGCGCTCGAGATCACGCAGATGCGGCTGATCGCCGAGGGTGCGAAGACCGTCGCGGGCGGCAAGCCCGACCCCAAGGGCTCGATCCTGAAACTCAAGGGCTCTGAACTGCAGCAGGCGGCCACCGGGTTGCTGCTGGAAGTCGCCGGCTACGACGCGTTCGAGTTCGACCAGGACTTCGTGCGCGGCCTGCGCGAGGGCGACGACGACCTCGACTGGGCCCGTGCCATCGCCCCGAACCACTACTGGATCCGGCACGTCTCGATCGTCGGCGGCTCGAACGAGATCCAGCGCAACATCCTCGCCAAGACGGTGCTCGGGCTCTGAGCGGGACACGACCATGGATTTCGACCTGACCGAAGAACAGGGCCTCCTGCAGGACAGCATCGCGAAGCTGCTCGCGGATTCGTATTCGTTCGAGCAGCGCAAGGCGCTGCGCCAGCAGCCGGGCGGCTACAGTCGCGAGCTGTGGCAACAGCTCGCGGACCTCGGCCTGCTCGCCCTGCCCTTCGCCGAGGCGGACGGCGGGCTCGGCGGCGGCGCCGTGGACACCATGCTGCTGATGGAGGCATTCGGACGCCACCTCGTGGTCGAGCCGTACCTCGCCACCGTCGTGCTCGCAGGCGGCTGCCTGCGCCACGGCGCGTCGTCGGCGCAACGGGCGCAATGGTTGCCGTCGCTGATCGGCGGCGAGACGACGTGGGCCCTCGCCCACGTCGAGCGCGAGGCACGATTCGACTTTGCCCAGGTGAATTCCACCGCGCGCCGGGATGGCTCGGGCTGGATTCTCGACGGCACGAAGACGGTCGTCCTGCACGGCGACACGGCCGACCGGTTGATCGTTTCGGCACACGATGGAAAGGGCATCGGCCTGTTCGTGGTGGACGCCTCGGCGCCCGGCCTCACGCGGCGCGGCTATCCGACGCAGGACGGCCTGCGCGCGGCCGACGTTTCATTGCAGTCCGTGCGCGTCAGTGACGATCGCCGGCTGGCCGGCGCCGACGGACTCGCGGCCCTGCAGCGCGTGCACGACGAAGGCATCGCCGCGATCTGCGCGGAGGCCGTGGGCACGATGGAGCGCGCGCTCGAGATCACGGTCGAGTACCTGAAGCAGCGCAAGCAGTTCGGCGTCGCCATCGGCAGCTTCCAGGCGCTGCAGCACCGCGCCGTCGACATGCTGGTGATGGTCGAGCAGGCGCGCAGCATGGCCTACTTCGCGACCATGAGCGTGGCGGAGCCGGATGCCACGAAGCGTGCCGCGGCGATGTCCGCCGCCAAGGTGCAGATCGGCCGTTCCGCGCGCTTCGTCGGCGAACAGGCCGTGCAACTGCACGGCGGCATCGGCGTCACCGAGGAATGCTCGGTCGGCCACTATTACCGGCGGCTGACGATGCTCGAGATCCTGTTCGGCGACGCGAACCACCACCTGACCCGGCTCGCCGTGGCCGGCGGCCTCGACAGCCGCGCCTGACTCCGGCGTCGCCTCAGCGATCCGCCAGTGCGACACGCAGGTCGCGCTTGCGCACCTTCCCCGACGCCGTCATCGGCAGCGCGTCGAGCACCACCAGCTCGGCCGGTGCCTTGAAGCCCGCGAGACCCGCCTGCCGGCAGTGCTGCGCCAGCACTTCCAGCGTCGGCCGCGTGCCGGCCGCCGCCACGACGACGGCGCAGACCTTCTCGCCGTAACGCTCGTCGGGCAGGCCGACGACCGCCACCTGGGCCACGGCAGGGTGACGCGACAGGCAGTCCTCCACCTCGCGCGAGGAGATGTTCTCGCCGCCGCGGATGACGATGTCCTTGAGGCGGTCCGTGATCGTGAGGTAGCCGTCGTCGTCGAGGCGGCCGACGTCCCCGGTGCGGAACCACCCGTCGCCGACGAAACTGGCGCGCGTGAGATCCGCGTCCGTGTATCCCATGAACAGCTCGGGGCCGCGCGTCAGGATCTCGCCGTCGCGACCGTTCGGCAGGTCGCGGCCGTCGATGTCGACGACGCGCACCTCCGTGCCCGGCTGGAGCTTGCCGTCGGTGCAGGCGCGCTTTTCGAAAGGCATGCCCGGGTGGTTGCTGGTCACCGTCGAGTGCTCGGTCAACCCGTACGTCCGCCCCGCACCCCAGCCGTAGCCGTCGACGAGACGCACGAGTTCCGGGGTCACGCCCGTCGCGCCGAGGCTGTACGAGCGGATGCTGGCGAGGTCGTTCCCATTCCGTTGCGCCGCTTCGCGCAGCGAATGCAGGAAGTACGGCGTACCGCCCGTCTGGGTCACGCCGAAGCGCTCGACCAACTCCGCTGCCACGGCCGCATCCCAGCGATCGAGGTAGACCATCGGCACGCCGCACACCAGCGGGCGCAGCATGAAGTTGAACCCGGCGATGTGGCCCGCAGGGAACGGATTGAGGTACGGCCCGTCGTTCGGCAGGAACGGGATTTCCCACTCGCTGCGGATGGTGTTGTGTGTGTGCTGGACGCCTTTCGGCCGCGAGGTCGTGCCCGAGGTGTAGAGCAGCACGCAGCGGGAGTCGGGCACCTGCTCCACCGCCGCCGGCGCGGGCAATCCGGACTCGAGCAGGTCGCGCCAACGAACGGCACCGGCCGGAGCACTGTCTCCGACCACGACGACGCCGGCCAGGTCCGACGCGGCACCGAGGCCCGCGAGTCCTTCCAGCATGTCCCGGCCATACCAGCGATCCACGACCGCGAGCCAGCGCGCGCCGGCATCGCGCAGGACGCCATCCACGTCGGCCGGCCCCAGGTTGTGCACGAGCGGCAGCACGGTCGCGCCCGCGCGGAACGCGGCGACGTAGAGCGCGGCCGTCTCGAAGGAGGTCGGCAATTGCAGCGCGAAGACGTCCCCCGCTCGCAGCCCGCGCGCTTTCAGTGCTGCCGCGACCGGACCGCTCGCGTCCCAGAGCTCGCGTGCCGCCGCCGCGCGCAGTCCGTGCTGGGTGTGAAAGTGCAGCGCCGTGTCCGGACGCGCCGCCACAGCCCGGCGCAACGCCTGGGCGAGGGTCTCACGCCGGTAATAGCCCGCGCGATACCAATGCGCGCAACGCTCCGCGTACGCCTGACCGGTCACGCGGGCACCCGCTCCAGCAGGCGCCGTCGCGCCAGCTTGCCCGTCGGTCCCAGCGGAAATTCGTCGATGGTCACGATCCGCGCCGGACGCTTGTAGGGCGCGAGCCGCTCCGCCGCCGCAGCCTGCAGCGCCACCGCATCACGCGTGGCGCCGGGCAGCCATTGCACGAAGGCGATGACTTCCTCGTTGCCGTCCGGCTGGGGCCGCCCGACCACCGCCGACTGGTGCACGCCCGTCAGGGCGTTGAGCACCGCCTCGACCTCGGCGGGGTACACATTGAAGCCGGAGCGGATGATCATCTCCTTGCTGCGCCCCACCAGCTGGAACGAGCCGTCGGGCAGGCGGCGCGCGAGATCGCCGGTGGCGAGCCAGCCGTCCTCGCGCAGGATCGCCGCGGTCTCGCCGGGCTGCCCGAAATAACCGAGCATGCGAGTGGCGCTACGCATCACCAGTTCGCCTGTCTCGCCGCCCTCGATCCTCATCTCGACCCCGGCTTCGGGCCAGCCGATGCAGTCCGCCGGCGCATCGACGTCGGGCCGCGTACGACTGCCGGGAGCGCACTCCGTCATGCCGTAGCCGTTCACCAGCCGCAATCCGAGCAGGCGTTCCACGCGCGCCTTCAGTGCCGGGTCGAGCGGCGCGCCACCGCTGCTGATGTAACGCAGGCCGCGGCCCGCCAGCGTGCGGCCCGCCGACTCCAGGTGATCGCACAGCCGCAGGTAGGCCGTCGGCACCAGCGAGAGATGCGTCACCTCGCCCGCCTCGATCGAGTCAGCCAGCGCGGTCACTTCGAGCCGCGGCATCAGCTGCAGGGTTGCGCCGGCGTGCAGGGCCGCCATGAAATTGGACACACCCATGATGTGCGAGAGCGGGCCCGCGCATTGCACGACGGAGCCGCGCGTGGTCGCCCGCGACGACGCGAGCACCCGACCCAGCTCGGCGAGGCCGGCGTGCGTCCACATCACCGCCTTCGCCCGCCCGGTGGTGCCGGAGGTGAAGAGCAGCAATGCCACGTCGTCACTGCCTTCGGGCCGGCCGATCGTCGGCGCCGCCTTCGCGACGTGCAGCTCGCCACACGCGCGATCCTCGTGTCGCTCGGTGGCCTGCGTGCGAGCGAGGTCGGCGGCGGCGGCGGATCCCTCCGCGGCGAAGACGACGAGGCGCGGATCCGCACAGGCCCGCAGCGCCTCGAATTCCGCCGGGCCGACCCGGGCATTCATCGGGGCTGGCCAGGCGCCGAGACTCTGCGCGGCCAGGATCAGCAACGGCGTGGCGACGTCGTTCTCGGAGACGATCAGCATCCGATCGCCAGCACGCAAGCCGCGGCTCGCGAGCCATTGCGCAAGCGCCGTCACCGCGACACCGGATTCGCCGTACGTCAGCGAGCGGCGCGCATCGCGAAACGCGACCTCGTCCGGTGCGGCCGCGATGCCCGCGCGCAGCAGCGCAGGCAAGCTCACGCGCGGGCCTGCCAGAGTTCGCGCAAGGCCTGCTTGCGGATTTTGCCGTTGGCCGTCAGCGGCAGTTCGGCGACCTGCACGACGTGCTGCGGCACCTTGTAATGCGACAGTCGCGCGCGCAGGAACTCGGACAGCTCCCGGACATCGAGCCGGTCGTCCGCCACGCGCGCCTCGACGAACGCGACGATGGTCTCGTCGCCCGACTCCGCTGGAATGCCGACGACCCCGGCCTGCCGCACGCGCGGATGCTCGACGAGCTGCTGCTCGACTTCCTGCGGATAGACGGTGAAACCCGAGCGCTTGATGAGGTCGCGCGCCCGGCTGACGATGCGCAGCGCGCCGTCGGGCTCGAGATGACCGAGGTCGCCGGTGCGCAGCCAGCCGTCCGCCGTCAGGGTCTGCGCGGTGAGTTCCGGATCCCGGTAGTAGCCGAGCATCGTGCCCGGGCCACGCACCCAGATTTCGCCCGGCACGCCGGACGGCGACTCGCGACCGTCCGGTCCGACGAAGCGCACCTCGCAATCGGGGGCGAGTTCGCCGGGCAGCGCATCATTGCGGGGCCGGTCCACGTGCGTCACGAACATCGAGCCCGCATACTCCGTCATGCCGTAGCCGTGGTGCAGCGGCAGGGCGAGCGCGGCCTCGATGCGCCGCTTCAGGGCCGGGTCGAGCGCACCGCCGCCGGCGTACGCGTAGCGCAGACCGGGGAACGGCCCGCGCAGACCCTCCTGCTCCAGACGGTCCAGCAGGCGCACGTACAGCGTCGGCACGCCGTGCAGGACCGACAGCCGCCCCTGACGCAGCGCGGCCGTCGTCGCATCCGCGTCGAAGCGCGCCTGCAGCAGGATCGATCCACCCGCGGTCAGGGTGGTGAGCAGGATGGTGGCCACGCCGAAGATGTGCGACATCGGCAGCGCGCCGAGCACGGTCTCCCCGGGCTGCAGCCGCCGGATGGCCGCCGAGCGGGCCGCGAAGCTCAGGAGGCCGCGGTGCGTAGCGAGAACGCCCTTGGGCGCTCCCGTGGTGCCCGAGGTGTAGATGAGCGCGCCGACGCCTGCAGCCAGGGCGCCGGTCTCGGCCACCACCGACGGATCTCCGGCACTGAGCGCGCAGGCCGAGCGCGGCGACGGGGAGAAGTCGTCGCAGGTCTCGACGGCTTCACGACCTGCATGGGCACGCGCCTCTTCGGAAGCGCCCACACCGTACACGACGACCCGGGGTCGGGCGTGGGCGCGAATCGCCGCGACTTCTCGCTCGCTGGCGCGCGCGTTCACCAGCACCGGCCAGGCGCCGAGCACGCCTGACGCGAAGAATGCGGCGATCTGCGCGAGGCCGTTCTCCGCCACGATCATCACGCGATCCCCCGGACCGACACCGCGAGCCGCGAGTCGATCCGCAATCTGCCGCGCGCCCTGCTGCAGTTGGAGGTAGGTGACCGTGTCGCCGGAGTCGCGCAGTGCCACGGCCTCAGGCCATCGGCGAGCCGAGCGCTCGAGGATCTCGCAGACGCGTCGCGGCTGGTCCGTCACGGTGCCGTCCCCGGCGTGAACGCCGGAACCCTCAACGACCCTTGAAGCGCGGCCGGCGCTTCTCCCGGAAGGCGAGCTTGCCTTCCTCGTGATCCTCGGAGAGCCACGCATAGGGCTGCAGATCGATCTCGGCCTGGATCATGGCCTCGAGTCCGCGGGCGTACACGGACTTCATCAGCGCGAAGGCGATCGGCGGGCTCTCCGCGTACTGGCGGGCCAGTGCCTGCGCGCGATGCAGGGCCTGGCCGGGCTCGACCACTTCGTCCACCAGCCCGAGCCGCTCGGCGCGCTCCGCCTTGATGTCCTCGGCGAGCGCAATCAGCTGTTTGGCTTTCGTCACCCCGACGCGATTCGGCAGGGAATACATCAGCGCCATGTCGGGGATGAAGCCGACGCGCGTGAAGGCACAGCAGAAGCGCGCATTGCTCGCGGCGACGACGTGATCGGCCGCGCAGGTGAGCGCCAGTCCGGCGCCGTAGGCGAAGCCCTCGATCGCCGCGACGATCGGTTTGTCGCCGCCGATCATCTCGCGCATGATCCGCGTGCCGCCGCGACGCAGGCGGGCCCGGCATTCCTGCAGGGTCTTTTCGTTCCAGCCGGCCATGTCGGCGCCGGCACTGAAGTTGCCGTCCGCGCCGGTGAGCACGATGGCCCGCACCGAGGCATCGTCATTCAGCCGTGCGAAGGTCTCGCTCAGCGCATCGCGCAGGACCAGCGACATGGCGTTCAGCTTGCCGGGGTTGCTGAGCGTGAGCGTGACGATATCGCCGTCCCGCGCCTCGAGCAGCCTGCCCGTGTCGCCGCCCGCCGTCTTGGCCGCCTGCTTCTTCTTCACGTCATCGCGCCCCGCACGTACGCATCGATCGTGCCGGCGCAACCGATGTGGTCGTCCTGGCCGGTCACCTGGGTGTAACGGACGATGGTATCGAGGATGGTCGGCCCGTGGCGACCGCACTCGCAGCGGCCGGAGAAATCGATCTGCACCTTGTCGCCGGTGATGAGGCCACCCCAGCGTCCTTCGTACATGAGATCGAGGAAGCCGAAGCGGCCCTCGACGACTCCGGCCGAGCCGACGGCCGGCGAGATGAGCTTCTCACCCGGCTGGTCCAGCAGCAGCATGATCAGGCCCGGCGGGCAGTGATAGCGCCGCTTTTCGCAGCGCGGGAACAACTGCAGCATCTCGGTCATGCCGTAACCGGTGCCGCGGATCACCTTGCCCCAGAAGCGGTCGACCTGCTCGACGTAGTCGGGGGGCAGCGACACGCCCTTCACGCCGCCGCCCGCCGAAATGTAACTCTGCGGGTGCCAGGCGCCGTCGGGGATGCCCAGCTCGCGCGCCCGGCGAATGATCGCCATGTGCTGCGCCCACATGCCGGTGAGGATGATGGGCTGGTCGCGGTGCGCGAGGATCGTGTCGACGAGCTTGTTCAGCGCCTCCATCATGCGCGCGCCCTGCTCGGCGCCGCGCTTTTCCATGTCGGCGATCTCCTGCGGCGTCGCCGTGCCGTCCTGCATGCGCTTGCGCAGCGCCGCCATGGCGCTGACCTCGGAAATCCTGAGCGGCTCGTCGGTCAGGAAGTGGATGGAACCCGGCTTGCCCCAGAGTTCGGCGCCGATCAGCGAGGCCTCGACGGCGCTGTTCGGCCCCTGGCTCGGGCCGAGGTTGAACACGACGCGGTCCTTGTTGGGCGTGAGGTACGGCCACCCGAGCGTGTGCTGCCAGTGCCGCTTCTTCATCTCGAGGTCGCCGCGCGTCGAGTTGAGGAACGATACCTTGCCGCTCGAGCCGCTGGTCGCGAGCAGCAGGTGGCCTGCCGAGCGCATCGTCTCGATCCAGTCGTCGACGTTGCGCACGCCCGAGACGTCGACGGTGGTCGGGTCTTCGACCGAGAGCGTCTTGAGCCAGCGACCGAGTGCGGACCACTTGCCCTGGTCGACGAGGTTCTGCGGGTAGGACTTGTAGACCGTGTGCGCGAACAGCAGCGGCACGAGGTCGTGGAAGCTGCGGATCTCGGTGACTCCGGACTCCTCGGCGCGCTTGCGCAGCACCGGGATCTGCTCGCGCCGCTCGGCGAACAACTCGCGCGCGGCCTCGAGGCGCAGCGGGTCGAGTTCGGCCGCCGGCAGGTCGTAGCGGTCGGCGCGCAGGATCATGTCGAGCAACTGTCGGCGGATCGGGCCCATGGTGACCTCGCTGGGTAGAGCGTTCACATTTGTGTATCCTGTTCAATAATACCCCAGCCGGACCCCGGGACGATCCCCATGAGTGCCGCGCCCGCCACGCCCGCCCCCGCCTACGCCGGGCCGATCTTCGACTCGGACACGCACGTGATCGAGCGGGACCTGGCGTTCTTCCGGGACTACCTGCCGGCCGCCCTGCACGACCGCTGGCTGCCTCGCATCGGCGACGGCCCCGAAGGCTTTGGCATGTACGTCGGGCCGCGCCGGGTACACAACAACGAATCGAACCCCGACGGGCTGGTGCCGCCGCCCGGCCGCCTCAAGGAATGGCTGAAGGCCATGAAGGAAGGCAAGTCGAACGTGGACGGCTGGATCCAGCCCACGCCCGACATGTGGAATCGCGCCGCGCGCGTCGCCAGGCGCGACGAGTTCGGTGTCGAGGGCTCGGTGCTCTACCCCGGATCGTTCATCTCGTCGGTCGGGTACTACAGCCCGGACCGCGACGGCAATGCGGTGTTCCACGCCTACAACCGGTACCTCCACGAGCAATGGGGCTTCAGCACCGACGATCGCATCTATTCGGCCCCGCTCCTCACGCTGTGGGATCTCGAGACCTCGGTCCAGGAAGCCGAGTGGCTGATCCGCGAGGGCGCGCGCATCGTCTGCATGCCCATGGGCCCGGCCGACGGCAAGTCACCGGCCCACCCGGACTTCGATCCCCTCTGGGCCCGGCTCAACGAGGCCGGCGTGGTCATCGCCTACCACGTGTCGGAGGCGAACTTCATGCACCCGCTCATCCACGCCTTCGGCGAAAAGCCTCTGCAGGCGCGGCGCACGGGCCAGACCGCCTGGCAGTGGATGTTCTGCTACAGCGAGATCCCCGTGCAGATGGTGCTGGCCAACATCGTCTACCACAACTTCTTCGAGCGCTTCCCGAACCTGCGCATCGTCAGCGCGGAGAACGGCGCCAACTGGCTGCCGGGCTTCCTCGACAAGATGGACAAGATGCGCGGCATGGCGAAGAACGGCCACTGGCCCTGCGGCCAGTTGAAGGAGCGCCCGAGCCGCATCTTCCGCCGTCACTGCGCGGTGGTGGCCTACCCCGAAGACGACGTGAAGGGCATCGTCGAACGGATCGGTGGCTCGGAGTGCCTGCTGATGGGCTCGGATTATCCGCACGCGGAAGGCGTGCCGGCGCCGCGCGATTTCTACACCGAGGCGCTCACGGAACTGCCGGAATCGGACGCACGCGCGATCATGTACGAGAACGGCCGGCGCCTGCTGCCGCGGCGTTCCTGAGTCAGGGATAGGACACGCCGGTCAGCCGCTCCGACGCCTGCCACAGCCTCGCCGCCACTTCGGCGTCGTTCGCCTGCGGCGGCACCCTCGCCGGAGCCACGGGGCCCTTCATTTCATTGGCATTCGCCGGGCCGTAGTAGCCGCCAGGTTGCGCCTCCCCGGCAGTCGCGGCGTAAAGCAGCGGCAACGCTCCGTCGGCCGCCGACTGGAAAAAGAACGCCTTCGCCAGGGGCGAGATGATTCGCTTGGCGACGAAACCACCCGGCGTCGAGAACAGGTTGGTGCTGGATGCCCCGGGGTGGGCGGCGATTGCCTGCGTGGCGAGTCCGGCGCGGCGCAGGCGGCGCTCGTACTCCATCGCGAACATCAGGTTGGCGAGCTTGCTCTGGTTGTAGGCCTTCCACTCGTCGTACTTGCGCTCGCCCATCAGGTCGTCGAAGTCGATGCGCCCGGTGCGCGCGGCGACGCTCGACACCGCCACGACGCGGCTGCCGATCCGCGTGCCCATCGCCGGCAGCAGCAAGCCCGCAAGCGCGAAGTGCCCCAGGTGGTTGGTCGCGAACTGCATCTCGTGGCCGTCGACGGACTGCGCGTGCGGCGTCGCCATGATCCCGGCGTTGTTGACGAGCACGTCGATCGCCGGGAAGCGCCGCAAGGTCTCGGCGGCGAACTCGCGCACACTCGCGAGCGACGACACGTCCAGCACCCCGACGTGCAGATCCGCATGCGCGTGGGCTTCGCGGATCGACGCCAGCGTCCGGTCGGCATTGGCCCGGGATCGGCAGGCCAGCAGCACCGTGGCGCCCCGGCCAGCCAGCGCGCGCGACACTTCGAACCCGAGCCCGCTGTTCGCGCCGGTGACGATGGCGACACGACCGGTCTGGTCGGGGATATCCTGCGTCGTCCACGCCTTGGCCATGTTCTGCTCCACCCCGGGGCCGCGATCCGGCCCGTCGATTGACAGCACCCGGACCCGCCCCTAGGATCGTTCTCAATTTGAAATGCCGTTCCATTATATGAACTGTCGCCGACGCTGCAACCGCGTCTCGCCCTGCGAGCGCCCGGGCCGCGCCGCCGACGGGACAGGAGCCTGCCCATGAGCGCGCATCCCGAGACCGCGTCCCTCGTGTCGGTGCCACACGTCCTCCAGGGCGAAGTCGTTACCGGCTCGGCCAACGTCTACGGTCCGTCCGGGGCGCAGTTCGCGACGCCGCGGCTCGACCTCGACCGGCTGGTATGGCCCCGCTCCGAACCGGGCCCGGCGTTCGACGTTCCGCTGGCGGAGATCATGGACGTGCTGGTCGCCACGGGCGAACGCATGTTGCGCGACCCGGACGGCATCCTCGCAGAGGCCTGCGAGCAGATGAAGAAGACCAGCCCGCTCGACGACGCGCTGCTCGAGCGCGATTACGCGGGCCTCGGCGCGCACCTCAACCGCGCGGCGATGCAGAAGATGGTCGATGCCGAACTCGGCGGCGCCGACGTGCTCGACGGATGGCGCGACCTCGTCACGAGCTACGGCCAGAAGGCGCGCGTGCGCGCGTTTCCGCCCCGCCTCGTGCACATCCTCGCGGGCAATGCCCCCGGGGTGTCGGTGCTGTCGATCATGCGCGGCTCGCTCGTCAAGGGCGTGCACCTGCTGAAGTTGCCGTCGAATGACCTGTTCACCGCCACGGCCACGCTGCGCACCATGGCGAAAGTGGCGCCGAACCATCCCCTCGTGCGCTCGTTCACCGCCGTGTACTGGCGCGGCGGTGACGCAAACGTCGAGAGCCACCTGCTGCGGCCGCAGTTCTTCGACAAGCTGGTGGCCTGGGGCGGCGAGTCGGCGCTGCGCAGCGCCAAGAACTACATCGGCCCGGGCTTCGAACTCGTCGCCTTCGATCCCAAGACCTCGATCTCGTTCATCGGCCGCGAGGCGTTCGCCTCCGAGGCCACGCTCGCCGAAGTCGCGCGCCTCGCCGGCGACGACTCGACGCCGTTCAACCAGGGCGCGTGTGTCTCGAGCCGCATCCAGTACGTCGAGGGCACGCCCGAGCAGATCGACCGCTACTGCGCGCTGCTGCACGCGCAACTCGGCCTCGAGCGGCCGATGTGCCCGGCGATCGGCCAGCCGGTCACCGGTGAACTGCGCGAGCAGATCGAAGCGGTCTCCATGCTCGAGCCCGACTACCGCGTGTGGGGCAAGTTCGACGGCAGCGGCATCGTGATCCGCTCCGAGGAGCCCGTCGATTTCTACTGCGACCTGAAGACGGTCAACGTCGTGCCGGTGAGATCGCTGGCGGAAGCCGTGCGATTCGCCAACGTCGCGACCCAGACGGTCGGCGTGTATCCCCCTGCGCGCAAGGCCGAAGTGCGCAATGCGCTCGCCTCGGCCGGCGTGCAACGGGTGGTGAGCCTCGGCAAGGCGATCGGGCCCGGGCCCGGCCTGCCGCACGACGGCTTCTACCCGCTGCACCGCTTCGTACGCTGGGTGAACGACGAGGATTGAGCCGCGCCAGGCCGGATACGGACCGCGGACCGCAACACCGGAGAGAACCATGGGATTGAAGCTCGGTGCGGGCGACGAAGGCCTGCACCCGACCGGGTCGGCCTCCAACTGGAACGAAAGCCGCTACATCGACTTCTGGGACCGTCGCCAGCGCATCGGCGGCTGGTTCCGCATCGGAAACCGGCCGAACGAGGGCCACGGCGAGGTCTCGGCCTGCCTCTACCTGCCCGACGGGTCCATCGCCTTCTGGTTCGAGCGCGCCGCCATCACCGCCAACACCCTCTCGAGCGGCGGACAGACCTGGGAGATCCTCGAGCCGTGGCGCCGCAGCCGCGTCCGGTTCCAGGGCGAGATGATGACCTTGCCCGACTGCTGGCAGCTGAAGGACCCGAAGCGCGCCTTCACGACGGCCGCGCGTGCGCCGGCCGACATCGACCTCGACGTGCAGACGACGGGCCTCGATGACGTAATGGGCTCCGACCAGGACCACATCGACCGCATCTTCGTGCCCGGCCAGGCCGACTGCCATTACCAGCACCTCTGCCGGGTACGCGGCGCCGTGCGCCTCGGCGATCGGACGTGGACCGTGGACGGGCCCGGGGGCAAGGACCACTCCTGGGGCCCGCGCAACTGGCACGCGAAGATCTACCTGCGCTGGATCATCTGCGCCTTCGACGATGCCAACGGATTCATGATCGTGCGTGCGGTCGGCCCGACCAAGCAGACGCGCGGCGGCTTCGTCCTCGAGGACGGCCGCTTCCATCTCGTCGACACGTTCGAGATGCGCAACCAGTACGCGGGGCCGCCGAACTTCGAGCTGCAGCGCCTGAACGTGAAGCTCCTCTACGACGGCCGCACGCTCGATGCGAGCGCGACGCCGCAGGCCTTCGTGCCGCTGCGCCACCGCAAGACGGGGCGCGACGGCAATCCCGTGCTGCTGCGCATGGTGAAGTCCCCGCTCGAGTGGACCGACGATCGGGGCCGCAGCGGCGTCGGCCACACCGAAATCCAGGACACGCTGATCGACGGCGTGCCCTGCGGGATCGGCGACTGATGGGTGGCACGGCGGCGACCGGCATCGATCCGGCCGCCACGGAAGCGTGGCTGCGCGCAAGGGTGCCGGGCCTCGCCCCGCCGCTGACGATCGAACTCGCGGCGGGCGGCCACTCCAACCTCACCTTCCGCATCACCGACGCCCACGGGCGGAAATTCGCGCTGCGTCGTCCCCCGACCGGCACGCTGCCGCCCGGCGCGCACGACGTGCTGCGCGAGCATTGCATCCTGTCGGCATTGCAGGGCTCGCGCGTGCCCGTGCCGCCGGTCATCGCCGCTTGCGACGACGCGAGCGTCAATGGCGCGCCGTTCTACGTCATGGGCTGGATCGACGGACCGATCGTCGACGATCCGGTGCGGGTCGCGGAGGTGCTGCCGGAGGCCTCGGCACGACGCGAGGCCGCCTTCCGGCTGGTGGACACGCTCGCGGCGCTGCACCAGGTCGACGTCGACGCCGTCGGGCTCGGCGACCTCGGCCCTCGCAACGACTATCTCTCGCGCCAGCTCGAGCGCATGCACCAGGTCTGGCAGCGCACCAAGACGCGCGAGTACGCGCTCATCGACGAACTGCACGCGCGCCTGCAGGAGGATTGCCCGCCGCAGGTGCACACGGGCCTCGTGCATTCCGATTTCCGGTTCGGCAACGTGATCCTCGGGCCGGACGGCGCTCCGGCCGCGGTGCTCGACTGGGAACTCTGCGCGCTCGGCGACGTGCTGGTCGACCTCGGGTTCCTGCTCGCGAACTGGGACGCGCCCGACGACCCGTGGCCGAACGTGTGGCTCGCGCTGCCGCCCACGCGGGCCGGCGGGTTTCCCTCACGCGCCGAAATGGTGGCGCGCTACGAGGCGGCAACCGGCTGGGACGTCTCGCGGATCCACTACTACCGTGCCTTTGTGCTGTGGCGCATCGCGATCATCGCGGAAGGCATCAAGCGCCGGTACGCGAGTGGCGCCATGGGCGCCAAGCAGGGGGATCTCGACGTGCTGGAACGGCGCGTGCGCGACCGCGCCGAACTCGCCGCGCAGGCCCTCGAGGCGTCCGGCGCAGCGTTCTGATCCGGGCCGGACCTCAGCGCGCGGTCGTGCGTCGCGTCGCGCCGGCCGGTGCCTTCGCCGCCGGCGCAGGCGCCGCTTCGGCGGCCCGCATCATGCTGCGCGTGGAGCCCGAGGCGCGACCCGCGATGTCGGCGATGATCGGACGCAGTTCGGCGAGGCGCGGCTCGAGCCGGCTCACCGGGGCGCCGATGGCGATGGCCGCGATGTTCTTGCCGTCCGCGCCGAAGATCGGCGCGGCGATGGCGCCCGACTCCGGGAAGGTCTCGCCCATGCTGATCGAGATGCGCGTCTTGCGGATCTTCTCGAGTTCCTCGCGCAGCGCCTTGCGCGAGCTGACGGTGTACGCCGTATAGGCCTCGAGCTTGATGTTGCGCAGGTAGTCCTCGAGCCACTGCGGATCGGCATACGCCAGCAGCACGCGGCCGGCGGCGGTCGAGTACAGCGGACGGGCCGCGCCGACCGGCACGCTGAAGCGCACGGCCTTCGGGCTCTCGATCGAGTCCACGTAGGTGATGACCTTGCCCGCCGTGTCGAGCACGCCGAGGTAGCAGGACTCTTCCGAGCGCGCGGCGAGTTCCTCGAGGTAGGGCCGCATGGTGCTCGAGAAATTCCACACCGACATGATGTTCGCGGCGAGGCGGAACACCGACGGCCCGAGCCGGTAGCGGCCGTTGTCGCAGGCGAGGTAACCGTCGACCACCAGCGGCCGCAGCAGGTTGAGCAGGCTGCTCTTCGGCGACTGCAGCGCCTGGTTGAGCTCGGCCAGCGTCATGCCGTCCTTCGTGCGCGCCAGCACGTCGAACAGGCCGAGCAGCCGCGTCAGGGAGCGAGGACCCGTGACTCCGGTCGGAGCGTCCTTCGCCAGGCCATTTCTCGCCATCGAACCACCTTCGCGGGAAATCTGCCCCGCGTTCACATTTTAGTACGGCCCGGCGATCCGATTCAAATATTTGAACGCCGGTTCAGGCCAGTTCGATGAGCCCGTTGTTCAGCACCACGGCGCTGCGGGCATCGACCGTCGCGCGCAGGTGAAAACGGCCCTGGCCGCCGTCCCAGAACTGGAAGCGCACGGTCTCGCCGGGCAGCACCGGGGCGGTGAAGCGCACGGCCACGCGCCGGACGCGCGCGGCGTCGTACCGGCACGCCGTCTTCAGCAGGGCGTGGGCCGCCATGCCGTAGGTGCACAGTCCGTGCAGGATCGGGCGCGAGAACCCCGCGGCCTTCGCCACGGCCGGATCCGCGTGCAGGATGTTGTAGTCGCCGCTCAGGCGGTAGATCAGCGCCTGCCGCTCGAGCGTCGGCAGCGCGACCTCGAGGTCGCTCGGCCGGTCCGGCACGGCCGGCAGCGGCTCGGGGCCCGGGTCGCTCTGCCCGCCCTGCTTCGAATACCCGCCGTCGCCGCGCAGGAAGGTCACGTTGCGCCCGCGGGCGATCAGCGCGTCCGTCGCCTGGTCGCGCAGTTCGCGCTCGATGACCGCGATTGCACCCTTGCCCTCGCCCTTGTCGGTGATGGCCACGACGCGGTTCACCGCGACGACCGTCGCCGCGGCCGGCAAGGGCTGGAACAGCTGCAGGTCCTGCTCGCCGTGCACGAGCTTGACCCAGTCCGCGCCCGTCGCCGGGTCCTTCCACCAGAAGCCCGGGCTGCCGAGCACCGTGGCCATGGTCGGCACCGCCTGCAGGTCCTTCTCGTACACGAAGCGCAGCTCGCCCTCGTCGAGCGGATCGGCGCCCATGCCGAGCCCGAGCGCGTACAGCATCGTGTCGCGCTGCGCGTAGGTGTGGACGATGCGACCGAAGTCGCGCTGCCGGACGGCATCGTAATTGAGCATCGGGATCCCGCTTCGTTACAGGGTGGCCGCGGAGCCGAGCACCAGCACGGCTTCGCTCGACAGTTCACCGCCATTGCCCTGCGCGATGGCGACCTCGGCGTCCTTCACCTGGCGCTCGCCGCACGCGCCCTGCAGCTGCTGCGTGGCCTCGACCATCGTGAACAGGCCGTACATGCCCGGGTGGCAGTACGAGAGGCCGCCCCCGTTGGTGTTGACCGGCAGGGCCCCGCCGGGCGCGATGTTGCCGTTCGAGACGAACCGGCCACCCTCGCCCTTCGCGCAGAATCCCATGTCCTCGAGGAACAGGATCGTGTTGATGGTGAAGGCATCGTAGAGCTCGACGACGTCCACGTCGGCAGGCGTGATCCGCGCTTGCGCGAACGCGCGGCGCGACGCCTCGGCGACGCCGGTCGTCGTCAGGCTCGGCATGCCCGCGATCTCGCGGTGCGTGGTCTCGTGCGCAGCGCCGAGCAGGTACGCGGGACGGGCGCAGAGGTCTTTCGCCCGGTCGGCGCGGGTCATCACGACCGCGGCCGCACCGTCGGTGACCAGGCAGCAGTCCCGCAGGCCGAACGGATCGCACACCAGGCGCGCGGACAGGTAGTCCTGCATCGTCAGAGGGTCGCGCATCGTCGCTTCGGGATTGAGCTGCGCCCACCGGCGCGCCGCCAGGGCCACTTCGCCGAGCTGCTCTTTGGTCGTGCCGAACTCGTGCATGTGACGCGCGGCGGCCATCGCGTAGGAGGAGATCGGACGCAACGGACGATACGGCGCTTCCCACGGCGAGGAGCGCGCGCTCGTGATCAGTTTGCCGGCCGCGCTGCGCTGGTTGCTGCCGTAGGCGATCAGCGCCACGTCGCACTGGCCCGAGGCGAGGGCGAGCGCGGCCACCGAGGCCTGGATCTGGAACGACGAACCGCCGGTGCGCACGTTGTCGTTGAAGCGGGTGCGCACGCCGAGGTACTCGGCGAAATTCAGGCCCGACAGCGTCTCGTCCATCACGACGCAGAACAGCGCGTCGACATCCTTCGGCTTCAGGCCCACCTGGGCCAGCGCCTTCACGCTCGCGTGCGCGGCGAGGTCGAAATTGGAATATCCGGGAGCCGTACCGACCCCGAACGTGGCGGCACTGACGATCGCCGTCTGGCCGCGTGGAAAAGCGTCTTGCATGGAACCCTGTCTCCCGCTCAGGCCGGCTCGAACACCAGCACGGGCTTCTCGCCCTCGCGGATGACCTTGGCGCGCACGGCCATCCCGATCTTCACGGCCTCCGGCGCGATGCCCTCGACGCGACTCATCATGCGCGGGCCCTCGGCGAGGTCGATCAGTGCGAGGTTGTAGTTCGGCGTCGGCGGCTTCTGGCGGATCACGGTCGTCGAATAGACCGTGCCCTGCCCGCTCGCCTCGACCCACTCGAGGTCGGTGCAGCCGGTGCCCGGCTCGGCGACGCGCGGGAACCAGAAGCAGCGGCCGGTCTCGCGGCTGCGCAGGAGCATGAAGCGCCCATCCGCGAGGAACGCCTCGTACTGCAGTTCCGGCTGGATGGCGCTCATGGCCGCGTCAGCCGTGCATCGTCAGGCCGCCGCTGACGCTCAGCACCTGGCCGGTGATGAAGTCCGACGCGGGCGACGAGAAGAACAGGATCGACTGGCCGACTTCGCTCGGCCGGCCGAGCCGCCGGAACGGAATCGCGCCGATCAGGGCTTCCTGCAGCTTCGGGGCCGTCGCATCGCGGAACAGGGGCGTCTCCGTCGGGCCCGGGGCCACGCAGTTGCAGTTGATGCGATAGCGCGCCAGCTCGCGCGCGAGGCCTTTGGTGAAGGCGATGATCGCGCCCTTGCTGCCCGAATAGAACGTCTCGCCGCTGCTGCCGACGCGACCTGCGTCGCTCGCGACGGTGATGATTTTGCCGCCGCTGCCCGCCTCGATCATCGACGGCAGCAGGCGGTGGATCATGCGCACCGGCCCGACGTAGTTGACGTTGATGATGATGTTCCAGTCGGACGGCTCGTTCTTGAGGAACGGCTTGATGATGTCGATGCCGGCGATGCTGGCGACGACGTCGACCGTGCCGCCGGCCTTGTCCTTCACCGCATCGACGAAGGCGTCGATCGACTCGGCCTTCGTGAGGTCGAGCGGAATGAATTCGGCCTTGCCGCCGGCCGCACGCAACTCGGCCATCGCAGCCTCGCCCGCCGCGACGTTCACGTCGCCGCCATAGACCGCGGCGCCCGCCTGCGCGTACAGCGCGGCCGTCGCGCGACCGATGCCCGAGGCGCAGCCGGTGAGCAGGACGCGCTTGCCCGCGAGGTTCGTGGCCTGCTGCCAGGTGAAATCGTTGCCTTCCGACATGGTCACTCCCGAACTTGGATCTGGTTACTTGCTGTTGCGGGCGAGGAACTCGCCGATCAGCTGCTGGGTGCGTGGCGAATCGAGCAGCGCGCCGCCGAGGTCGCGCTCGAGCTGGAAGCCGACGGTGCCTGTATCGGCGAAACCGCGGATGCACTGCTTGGCGACCTTCTGGGCGTGCGCGGGCAGAGAGGCGAGCCGGTCCGCGATGGCGCGAGCGCGTTCTGCGATCTCGGCGCGCGGCACCGCCCACTCGACCATGCCGAGCGAGGCGGCCGTCTGGCCGTCGATCGGCTCGGCCGTGAGGATCACGCGCGCAGCGACGCCGCGGCCGCACAGGCGAGTGAGGCGCTGGGTGCCGCCGGCGCCCGGGATCAGGCCGAGCCCGACTTCCGGCAGGCCGATCTTGGCCTCGATCGCGGCGATGCGCAGGTCGCAGCTGAGCGCGAGTTCGTAGCCGCCGCCCATGGCCGCGCCGGCGATCTCGCACAGCGTCACCTGCGGCAGGCTCTCGATGCGGTAGTACAGGCCCTGCAGCCGGTCGATGTACGCACTCAGGGCGCCGCCGGGCGAAGGCGCGTCCTTCCACGAGCGGATCAGCGCCAGGTCGGCGCCGGCCGCGAACACCTTGGCGTTGCTGCGGATGTGCAGCACCTGGAAGTCCGGCGCGTCCGCCAGCTGGTCCAGCGCCCGGTGCAGCGCGGCGATCATGGCGTCGTCGATCGCATTGACGGGCGGACGGTCGAGCGTCAGTTCGGCGACGCCGCCGCGGCGGGAGACGGCCAGCATGCGATATTCCTATATGCGAACAGCGTTCATATTGTAAACTGCCCCGGAACCGCCGTACAACCATCGCGCAGCCGCCGTCACGCGCCCCGCGGACGCGCCGGCGCGGCAGATGCAGGGGCAGACATGAAGCAGATCCTGTTCCTCAAGGCCGACGGGGCGGCGCAGGCATTGCAGGACTCCCTGCTCACCCGCTTCGGCCGGTCTCTTCCCGCCGGTTGCCTCGCCGCCGCGGTCAACGTCGTGCAGCCGGGCCCCGAATCGGCCCCCTGGGACCTCGTGCTCGAGTTGTGGCTCGACCGACGCAGCCCGGCCGCACCGTTCGCGCTGTTCGGGGCGATCCCGCCGGGCACCCGCATCGCGACCTGCGTCGTCGAGGAACTCGTCGAGAAGGACGCGGGCCCTGCGCGAGGCTGGCCGACCCCAGGCATCAAGATGATCGTGCCGTGGTTCGGGCGCGCGGACCTGACCGCCGGCGAGCAGCGCCGCCACTGGGACGAGCACGTACCGCTCGCGAACCGCATCCACGTCGGCGTCGGACGCTACGTTCGCAACTGGGTCGAGCAGCGCTCGCCCGCGGATGCGCCGCCCTACCAGGGCATCGCGATGCAGTCGTTCGCGACCGAAGCGGACCTGCACGAGCGCCTGTTCGACACCCAGGACGACGTCCAGGTGATCCTGGACGACGTTGCGGAGTTCATCGCGGGACACGTGGCCCTGGTCGTGGTCGAGTACCACACTCGGGCAGACGACGCGCCCGCCGCCTGAGAGGAGGCACCGATGCCCATGCGCCCGCTGGCTGCTGCCGTGCTCACGCTGGCACTGACCCTCGTCGCCACCACGTCACTCGGTCAGGCCACGCTCCCGTTGCCCGAAATCCCGTTCCCCGGCAAGGTCGGACGCACCTTCCGGGATTCGGACCCCGCGACCTACCCCGCCCAGCCGCGCCCGGCACCCGGGGCGCCGAACATCGTCGTGGTGATGCTCGACGACGCGGGCTTCGGCCAGTTCGAGACC
>JBPOHK010000166.1:0-2631 GCA_052035645.1 Pseudomonadota bacterium | reverse complement strand
TGCTGTTCGTCGAGAACGTGGGCAACCTCGTCTGCCCGGCGAGCTTCGACCTCGGCGTGCACCGCAACGTCACGCTGCTCTCGGTTCCCGAGGGCGACGACAAGCCGGCCAAGTACCCGGTCATGTTCCGCGGCGCGGACCTGGCGCTGATCACCAAGGTCGATCTGCTGCCGTACCTCGAGGAATTCAGCGTCGAGCGAGCGCACGCCGCGCTGCGGCAGGTCGGCGACGCCGGCCCGGTGCTCGAGCTGTGCACGCGCGGCGGTGCGGGTTTCGAGGGCTGGCTCGCGTGGCTGCGCGACGAAGTGGCGTCGCGTCGCGCAGCGGCGGCCTGAGCTGCACGAAGGGGAACGGACATGACCACCGGAGCCGAATGGCTGGAGCGGATCCGTGCGTTGCCGCTGCCACCGTCCATCAAGGTGATGAACGTCTGCGGCGGGCACGAGCGCTCGATCACCACCGCGGGCCTGCGCAAGGCCATCCCGTCGAACATCGAACTGGTGCCGGGGCCGGGCTGTCCGGTCTGCATCTGTCCCGAGGAAGACATCTACGAGGCGATCCAGCTCGCCGTGCACGAGCGCGTCGTGCTGCTCGCCTACGGCGACATGTTGCGCGTGCCCGTCAATGCGCCGAAGAGCGAGCCGCGTTCGCTCGAGCAGGCCAAGGCCGCGGGCGCCGACGTCCGGCCGATCGCGAGCCCGCTCGAGGCCGCGAAGATCGCGCGCGAGAACGCCGGTCGCCGGGTGGTGTTCCTCGCGGCCGGATTCGAGACCACGACGGCGCCGGCGGCCGCGCTGCTCGCGCAGGGCGCGCCGGAGAACCTGCTGTTCCTGATGTCCGGACGCCTGACCTGGCCGGCCGTCGCCATGCTGCTCGACTCGGGCGAGCCGGGGTTCGAGGCGTTGATCGCGCCGGGCCACGTCTCCACCGTCATGGGCCCGGAGGAGTGGGAGTTCGTGCCGCGCGACCACGGTATCCCGGCCGCGGTCGCCGGTTTCGCGCCGGAGTCGCTGCTCGCGGCGCTCTACTCGGTGCTGCGCCAGAAGCTCGAGGGGCGCTGCTTCCTCGACAACTGCTATCCGCAGGTCGTGCGGCCCGGCGGCAACGAGGTCGCGCAGCGCTGCATGCAGGAGACCATGGACGTCGTCGACGCGAACTGGCGCGGCATCGGCTCGATCCCGAAGTCCGGCTACGTGCTCAAGCCGCACCTCGCCGCGCACGATTCGCGCCGGCAACTGCCGTCGTTCACCGAGATGTCGCGCAAGCGCGCCGGCGAAATGCCGCCGGGCTGCGACTGCGCGCGCGTCGTGCTCGGCAGGATCTATCCGAACGAGTGCCGCCTGTACGGCCTCGCCTGCACGCCGCGTCATCCGATCGGGCCGTGCATGGTGTCCGACGAAGGCGCCTGTCGCATCTGGTGGGCGGACGGCGTGCGCGAGAACGTCTGGTCCGGCCGCAAGCCGGCGCGGGCCGAAGGCTGAAGGCGCCCCCTGTGATGGGGCCGACCACGCGACGCCTGCTGCTGCGCGGACGCGTGCAGGGCGTGGGTTTTCGTCCGTTCGTCTACCGCCTCGCGCACGAGCACGGGCTCGATGGCTACGTGCGCAACCTGCGCGGCGAGGTCGAGGTGGTGCTGCGCGGGCCCGCCGGCACGCTCGAGCGCTTCGCACGCGAAGTCGTCGAGCGCGCACCGCCGCTCGCACGCGCGCGCCTCGCTGGCAGCGAGCCCCATGCGGGCCCGGTCGAGCGCGGTTTCCACATCGCGCCGAGCACGGCGGCGCTCGAGCCGCAGATCTCGGTGCCGCCCGATTTCTTCTGCTGCCCCGACTGTCTCGCCGAGCTCGGCCGGCCCGACGACCGGCGCCATCGCTACGCGTTCATCAACTGTACGCAATGCGGGCCGCGCTACACGCTGATCGAAGCGCTGCCCTACGACCGGCCCAACACGACCATGCGCGCGTTCCCGCTGTGCGCAGCCTGTCGCGCCGAATACGAGAACCCGCTCGACCGTCGCTTCCACGCCGAGCCCGTGGCCTGCCCGGACTGCGGGCCTCACCTCGCCTTCGTCCGGGCGGGGCAGGTAGCGGTCGTGCCCGCGCGTGCGGCGGCAGCCCCCGACGACGAGGCCGCGCTCGCCGCCGCGGTCGAGGTGCTGCGGCGTGCCGAAGTGCTCGCCGTGAAGGGCATCGGCGGTTACCACCTGCTCTGCGATGCGCGCAGCGAGGCGGCGGTCGCGAGCCTGCGTGAGCGCAAGCATCGACCCGACAAGCCGCTCGCCGTCATGTTCCCATGGTGCGGCCCGGACGGGCTCGAGGCCGTGGCGAAGTGCTTCGAACTCGAACCCGCGGCGCGCGACGCGCTGCTCGACCCGAGCCGTCCGATCGTGCTGCTGCCCGTCGGCGCTGCGCACGGGCTTGCACCCGGCGTCGCCCCCGGCCTGCGCGAGGTCGGCGTCTTTCTGCCATACAGCCCGCTGCACCAGCTGCTGCTCGCGGCGTTCGGCGGCCCGCTCGTCGCCACTTCGGGAAACGTCAGCGGCGAGCCTGTGCTGACCGACGCCGCCGACGTGGCCGCGCGGCTCGCGTCGGTCGCCGACGCGTTCCTGCATCACGACCGGCCGATCGTGCGGCC
>JBPOHK010000097.1:0-5750 GCA_052035645.1 Pseudomonadota bacterium | reverse complement strand
CGGTGCTGGAGTCCGATTACCACTCGTCGCAGCCCTGGCCGTTCCCGGCCTCGCTGATGATCGGCTTCACCTCGCGCGCGTCGGCCGAGGCGCAGCCTCGTGCCGACGAGGAGCTCGAAGACGTGCGTTGGTTCACGCGCGAGGAGATCGCCTCGGGGCACCCGGGCCTGCCGCCGCCGCAGTCCGTGTCCTTCCGGCTCATCGAGGACTGGTACGACTCGGGCGCGGCCGTGCCGCTCGGCCGCACCCCGGGCGTGAAGGTCTGGGGCCCGACACGCTGAGCGGCCGGATCCCGACGTGGCCGTCGAAATCCCGTTCGTGCTCGCAGCCGCCTTCGCGGCGGGCCTGATCGACGCCATGGCCGGCGGCGGCGGACTGATCCAGCTGCCCGCGCTGTTCGCGGCCTTCCCGAACACGCCGCACACGACGCTGCTCGGCACCGGCAAGCTGGCCGGCTTCGCGGGGACGGCCAGCGCCTCGCTGCGCTACGCGCGGCACGTGCGCATGGACTGGCGCTTCATCGGCGCCGCCTCGGCCGGCGCGTTCGCCTGCGCGCTCGTCGGCGCCTGGATCGCCACGCGCTTCCCGCCGGCCCAGTTCCGCGCGCTGGTGCCCGTGCTGCTGACGGCGGTGCTGGCCTACACGCTCTTGCACCGCAACCTCGGCGAGACGCACGCGCCGCGCGGCGGCCTCGCGCTCGCGGCCGTGTCGGCCGGCGCGATCGGCCTGTACGACGGGTTCTTCGGACCCGGCACCGGCAGCTTCCTGGTCTTCCTGTTCATCCGCGTGTTCGGCCTGGACTTCCTGCACGCCTCCGCCTCCGCCAAGGTCGTGAACTGCGCGGCCAACGTCGCCGCCCTGCTGCTGTTCGGGCTCACGACGCCGCTGCTGTGGCTGCTCGGGGTCGGCATGGCGGTCGCCAACGTGCTCGGCGCGCAGCTCGGCAGCCACCTGGCGATCCGCGGGGGCAGCGCCCTGGTGCGCAAGGTGTTCCTCGCCGTGGTCGCCTGCCTGATCGCCAAGACGGCCTGGGACGCGCACCTGTTCTGGTAAATTGCCGGCATGGAAGCCACCACCGCAGTCCTGAGCATCGCGCTGGGCATCGGCCTCGCCGCGGCCACGGGTTTCCGCGTGTTCCTGCCGCTGCTCATCGCGGCGCTGGCGGCGCATTTCGGGCACCTGCCGCTCAACGACAGCTTCGCGTGGCTCGCGAGCATGCCGGCCCTGGTGACCCTGGGCACGGCCGCGGTGCTCGAGACCTTCGCCTACTACATCCCCGGCGTCGACCACGTCCTCGACGTCGTCGCGAGCCCGGCCACCGTGGTCGCCGGGGCTGTGGCGAGCGCCGCGGTGATGACGGACGTGCCGCCCGCGGTGCTGTGGCCGGTCGCGATCATCGCCGGCGGCGGCATCGCCGGGCTCACCAAGGGCAGCACGGCCCTGCTGCGGGCCAAGACCGGGCTCGCGACCGGCGGACTGGCCAATCCGGTGGTCTCGACCCTCGAGACCGTGGGCGCGACCGGCCTCAGCCTGCTCGCGCTGGTCGTGCCGCTGCTGTGCCTGGCGGCGATCGTCGCGCTGCTGGTGTGGGTCGTCCGTCGCTCCGGCCGGCTGCTGTTCGGCCGGCGGACGACCTGAGCCTCGCGCGGGGAAAGTACAATCCCCGGCGTATGTGCCTGCTCGTCGCCGCCTGGCGTTCCCATCCGCGCTATCGCCTGATCGTCGCCGCGAACCGCGACGAGTTCCACGCGCGCCCGGCTGCCGCGCTCGGCTGGTGGAACGACGACCCGCGCATCCTCGCGGGACGCGACCTGCAGGCCTCGGGCACGTGGATGGGCGTGGCGCGCTCGGGCCGTCTCGGCATCGTCACCAACTTCCGCGACCTCGAGACTCCGCCCGCCCCGGACGCGCCCTCGCGCGGCATGCTCGTCACGCGCTTCCTGACGGGCGCAACCTCGCCGAAGGAATACCTCGACGACCTGCGCGGCTCAGCGCCGCGCTATGCCGGCTTCAACCTGCTGATCGGCGGTCCGCGCACGCTCTACTACTTCTCGAACCGCGACGGCGCGCAGGCGCGCGCCCTGGCGCCGGGACTGTATGGCCTCAGCAACGCCTGGCTCGATGCCCCCTGGCCGAAGCTGCTGCGCACGCGCGCCCGGTTCGCGGAGCTCGTCGCGGCGCGGGAGCTCCGGCCCGAGGCGCTGTTCGAAATGCTCGCCGACCGCACGCCGGCCGACCCGGACGAGGTGCCGGACACGGGCATGCCGCCCGACTGGGAGCGCGCGCTCTCCTCGCCCTTCGTGGCGCACGAGCGCTACGGCACGCGCTGCTCGACCCTGCTGATGATCGAGCGCGGCGGCCGCACGGTCGTGCACGAACGTCGCTACGACGCCGACGGCCGGCAGACCGGCAGTTCGCGCATCGAGTTCGCGAGCGCGGACACGCCGGAGCGCTGGTTCGAGAACGAGAATCCGGACGACGCCCTGCCCGCCGACACGACCTTCGACACCTCGCCGGAATGAACCGCGCGCCCCGCCCGATCCGCCTGCCCTGCCTGCTGGTGCTCGCTTGCGCGCTGGCCGCCGGCTGGAGCGCGCCCGCGAGCGCGGCGAAGCAGCACATCGAGCTGCGCATCGAGGGCGTCGAGCGCGAGGTCGCCGACAACATCCGCAGCTACCTGACGCTGACGCGCTACGTGACGCGCGAGGACCTGACCGACGGGCAGGTGCGCCGCCTCGCCGACCGCGCGGTGGACGAGGCAGCCGACGCGATGCGCCCCTACGGCTACTACTCGCCGGTGATCCGCAGCCGCACGACCCGCGACGAACCGGACTGGATCGTGCAACTGCGCATCAAGCCGGGCGAACCGGTGCGGCTGTCCGTCGTGGACCTGCAGCTCGCGGGCGCCGGCCAGGACGATCCCCTGCTGAAGTCGCTGGTCGCCGGCGCCGCCCTGCGGGTGGGAGAGCGGCTGGTCCACCCGACCTACGACGCGCTGAAGGCGGAGCTGCTGCGCACCGCGCAGGACCACGGCTACCTCGATGCGAAGTACACGCAGCGCGAGCTGCTGGTCGACGTCGCGAAGAAGTCCGCGGAAGTGCATCTGCAGCTCGACACCGGCGGCCGGTACCGCTTCGGCCGGATCGCCGTCGAGCAGGACGTGCTCGACGAGGACAAGCTGCTCGGCTACCTGCGCATCGCCGAGGGCCAGCCTTACTCGCTCGACAAGCTGCACGCCACGCAGTACGCGCTCGAGGACAGCAACTACTTCGCGAGCGTCGCGGTCTCGGCCGGCGACCGCGACCCGGCGACGCTGACCGTGCCGGTCACGATCCACGGCGAGCGGATCAAGCGCGACCGCTACGCCGTGAGCTTCGGCTACGGCACCGACACGGGTGCACGGGGCCAGTTCGCGTGGGACAACCGGCGCGCCAATACGCGCGGGCACCGCACGCGCGTGGAGGCCACGGCCTCGCAGATCAAGCAGGAGCTGGTCGGCCGCTACCTGATCCCGATCGGCGACCCGACCCTCGAGAAGCTCGAGTTCTCGGCCGGGTACGTGAACGAGGACATCGGCGACCTCGGCAGCGAACGCTACGAACTGGCCGGCGGCCTGACCCAGGTCCTGGGCCACTGGCAGCGCGTCCTGTTCGTGAAGGTGAACCAGGAGCGCACCATCGTGCCGGGCGGTCCCGACACGGACGACCTGCTGCTCATACCCGGCATCAGCTACGCGAGCCTGCCGCCGAACTTCCTCACGGGCTGGGTGCGCGACGCCGCCTATTACGCCGAGCTGAGCGGCAGTCCGAGCTCGCTCGGCTCCGACGCGTCGTACCTGCGCTTCTATGCGCGCGGCGAGCGCGTGTGGCCGATCGGCGGGCCCTGGCACCTGCGGCTGCGCGGCGAGGTTGGCGCGAGCTGGGTGAACCGCTTCTCGGAGCTGCCGGCCTCGCAACGCTTCTTCGCCGGCGGCGACCGCAGCGTGCGCGGCTTCGAGGTCAACTCGCTGAGCCCGCCGCTCCCGCCGACGCCGGACAACCCGAACGGCGAGACCAGCGGCGGCGGCGAGAACAAGCTGGTCGGCAGCATCGAGTTCGAGCGCGACTTCCGCGACAACCTGCGCGGGGCCGTGTTCTTGGATGCCGGCAATGCGTTCAACGACTGGAACACGCCGCTCGAGTACTCGATCGGCGTCGGCGTGCGCTGGAAGCTGCCGATGCTGATGATCGGCCTCGACCTCGCGCAGGCGCTGTCGGAGAAGGGCCAGAACCCGCGCCTCCACCTCAACATCACGCAGGTGCTGTAGGTGACGACGCGACGCTGGATCCTCTCGGTCGGGCTCGCGGTGCTGCTGCTCGCGACCGTCGCCGCGGGCGTGCTGGTGCACCGGCTGCTGTACACGCCGGCCGGGCTCGACCTGCTGGTGCGGCAGCTCGCCCGCCTCGACTCGGTGAAGATCGAGGTGCGCGGCGCCGAGGGCGTCCTCGCCGGGTCTCTGTCGGCTGAGGCCGTGATCGTCGACCACGAGGCGGTGCGCATCGAGGCGCGCCGGCTGCGCGTGCGGCCCGACCTGCACGCCGCGCTGACAGGGCTGGTCACGCTCGACGAGGTCGCGATCGGCGAGCTCTCGGTGCAGCTCAGGGAGAGAGAGGATCAGCCGCCGTCGGAGACGCACTTCCTGCCGGCGTGGCTGCGCCTGGAGCTGCCCGGATTTTCGGCGCGCAAGGTCAGCCTCGCGCTCGCGGACGGCACGACGTACGCGGTGCGGGAGATCACCGGAACGGCGAACGTCACGCGCTGGCGCATCGACCTCGCGCCGCTCGCGATCGACGACGCGCTCGGGCGGGTCTCCGGCAACGTGGTGCTGCGCGCCGGGCTGCCGCTCGGGCTGCGCGGGGACGTGACCGGGCGCTGGCGCCTGCCCGATTCCCGCACCTACCAGTTCACCGCCGAGGTGCGCGGCGACCTCGACCGGCTCGGCACGGAGTTCAGGCTGCAGCAGCCGGCGCACCTCGCGTTCTCCGGCACGCTGCTCGGGCTGACGGAGAGCCCGCAGGCCACCGGTGTGGTTCGCGTGGCGGACTTCGACGGCACGCCCTGGATCCCGCAGGGCACCCTGCCGCAGCTGAGCGGCTCGGTGGCCCTGCTCGCGAGCGCCGGTTCGGTCGGACTCGGCGGCACGCTCACGTCGCCCGCGCTGGAAGGCGGTCCGTTGCGCCTGCGCGGCGGCGCGAAGCTGCAGGACGGCCGCATCGAGGTGAAGTCGCTGCGCGCGTGGCTGCCGCGTTCCTCGCTGTCGCTGACGACGCGCGGCACGGTCGACCTCGGCGGCGAGGACGCGCATCTCGCACTGGCCGGCGAGTGGACGGCGCTGCGCTGGCCGCTCGGCGGCGAGCCGGCGGTCGAGAGCCGGCAGGGCGCATACACGCTCGAAGGCGCGCTGCCCTATGCCTGGACCGTCAAGGGCGACGTTGCCGGTCCCTCGATCCCCGCCGCCGCGCTCGACGCGGCCGGCCGGCTCGACACGGAGAAGATCGTCCTCGAGCGCCTCGACGGCACGGTCCTCGGGGGCCGGCTGCAGGCCAGCGGCCAGCTCGCCTGGGTGGGCGCGCAGCCGTGGCAGTTCCGCATCGCCGGGCGGGGACTGGACGTTTCGCAGGTCCGCCCGGACGTCACCGGTCGCGTGAACGTGACCGGCACCGTCGAGGGCGAGGGCTTCGAGTCCGATTCGCCGTGGACGGCGCGCATCG
>JBPOHK010000146.1:0-14616 GCA_052035645.1 Pseudomonadota bacterium | reverse complement strand
GGTGTATTCCGGTCACACGGTTTACAGATCATTCCGGACACATGGTTAACACTGTGTCCGGGGCGAAGGGATTGGGACCTGGCTCCACGCGGTCCTCGTCCCGGTCGAAGTAACCCAGATCGTACTCCATGAAGCTGACCAGCCAGACCTGGTCGTCGACTTCGCGCACGCCCACCAGCTGCTCAGCCAGCGCCACACTCAGGTTGATCTTGCGATTGCCGAGGCAGATGCGGCCACAGCGCGTCACGCGGATGGTGCGGTCGTGGAACGGGTACTCGGGGTCCTGAGGCGGCTCGTAGCGGCGAGCTGAGGGTGTATAGATCTGGGCGGGATACGAGCCGCCGAGCGCCTGGTGCGGACGCTCCTGGTTGTAAACCCGGATGAACTCCTCGAAGCGCTCCTGCTGCTGCAGGAAGTTGAACGCCGCGGGTTGGGTGGTCTCGTTCTTGAGCGTCAGGTGCATGCGCTCGTGGCGACCGTTCTGCTGCGGCTTGCCGGGCTTGATGCGCTGCAGGCGGATGCCCAGGCGCAGCCACCAGACGGCGAGGCGCGAGAGGCCGAACATGGCCCAGGGCGCCGCGAAGGGCACGCCGTTGTCGGTGCGGATCGCGCCCGGCAGGCCGAAATCACGGAAGGCGCGCTCGAACACGGAGAACGCGAACTTCGACTTGGTCGACTCGAGGCCTTCGCAGGCGAGCAGATAGCGCGAGCGGTAATCGGTGATGGTGAGCGGATAGCAGTACTGGCGGTTGCCGAGCAGGAACTCGCCCTTGTAGTCGGCGCACCACAGGCCATTGGGAGCATGAGCCGCCGTCAGGGGCGTGCCGCAGGTCTTGTGGCGCCGGCGCTTGCGCCGCTTGACCAGGCCGTTGCGGTCGAGCGCGGCGTGGATCGTGCTGACCGCCGGTGGCGGGATCATCGGGTACTCGTGGATCAGCTTGTCACGGATCTTGGGGGCGCCCCAGGTGGGGAACTCCTTCTTGAGCCCCAGGATCGCCCGCTCGACCTGGAACGGCAGCTTGTTGGCCTGCCGGTAGGGGGCCTTGCTGCGGTCGTACAGGCCATCGAGACCGCAGGCCTTGTAGCGCTCGAAGATCTTGTAGCCGGTGACCCGGGAGATGCCGAACTCCCGGCACAGGGGTGCCATCTTCTCGCCTTCGAGCAGGCGGGCAACGAATCGGAGGCGTTCATCCATCGGCTTACACTCGTTCCAGGGCATCTGGAGGGCCTCCCCCAAATGCGGAAATGTGTAAACCATGTGCTCGGAATCATCTGCAAGCTATCTGTCGATAAGCTCAGCCCATCGAAGCGTCGTCGCAACCCACTGGAAGCGCCGGGGCGGATGCGGCAGCATTGGCGGACTTCTCGATCACACCCCGGGGTGGTGCCATGCGTTTCGTTCCCGTCCTCCTGTCCATTGCGTTCCTCGCCGCCTGCGCCAGCACCCCCGCACCGTCCAGCGGGCCGGCACCGGCGGCTGCTCCGGCGGCGCCTGCGCCGGTCGCCGCGCCCAAGGCTGCGCCCGCCCCCGCGGCGAACCCGGTCGCGACGCCCGCGGCCAGCACCGCGGCGGCCAAGTCCGAGGAGAAGGCACCGCGCGGCTACCGACTGCAGAAAAAGGACGGCAAGACCTTCTACTGCAAGCGCACCAAGGTGCTCGGCTCGAACATCGAGCGCAACGTCTGCCTGACCCCGCAGGAATACGAGATCGCGGAGGCGGCGGCCGAGGCCCAGCGCGAGGAACTGCGCCGGCGCGGCAACATGTGTGCCAACCCGGGCGGCGCCTGCGGCGGTTGATCGCCAACGCCCCGACCGAACGGGCCGTTCGCCCCGAGACGCGCCGGAACGAGTGCGCGACCGGACGCCCCCGGGGTGTCCGGATCGCGTCGCACTGGTGCGCTGCGCGCTCATGAAGGAAACTACCGCCCCCCTGTCAAGGAGATGACCATGAAGCTGAAGCTGTTTGCGTCCCTGGCCGCCTTCCTGCTGGCAGTCACGACACCCGTGCACGCGCAGAAGTCCGCCGGCAACGTCGTCGACGACTCGACCATCGCCGCGTCGGTGAAGACCGGCCTGCTCGCGGAGAAGAGCGTGTCGGGCCACGACGTCAACGTCGAGGTGTACAAGGGCGTGGTGCTGCTGAGCGGCTTCGTGACCGAGCAGGCACAGAAGGACACCGCCGGCAAGATCGCCAAGGGCGTGTCGGGCGTGGCGAGCGTGCGCAACCAGATCGCCGTGCACGCGAAGACCTCGATGGGCACCAAGCTCGACGACACCGCGCTGGTCGCGAAGGTGAAGGCGGCGCTGGTCGATGCCGACAAGGTCAGCGCGGGCCAGATCAACGTCGAGGCGCGCGGCGGCATCGTGCAGCTCGGCGGCTTCGTGACCTCCGAAGGCATGCGCGACCGCGCCATGAAGGTGGCCAAGGGCGTCTCGGGCGTGAAGCGCGTCGATGACGCGATGTTCGTCAAGCCGCAGTAACCATAACGGTTGATCCGCCGCCGCGGCGGGGCCCCGTGCGACCGGGGCCTCGCCGCCGGTCGGCACGCAGGCCGGGTGCCCCGGCGCCCACAGGACCCGCCGATGCTCGAGCGCCTCGACCTGCTGCCTCCCGACCCGATCCTCGGCGTGACGGCGGCGTTCCGTGCCGATGTCTCGCCGGACAAGGTCGACCTCGGTGTGGGCGTCTACCGCGACGTGCACGGCAATACGCCGGTGCCCGCGGCGGTGCGCGAGGCCGAGCGGCGGCTGCTCGCCGGCCAGCAGAGCAAGGTCTACGTCGGCCCCATGGGCAACGCCGAGTTCAACGAGCGCATCGTCGCGCTCGCGCTCGGGCCCGGCTTCGACGCCCTGCGCGGGCGTACGACCACGATCCAGACCGTCGGCGGATGCGGGGCACTGCGGGTCGGCGCGGAGCTGGTCCGTGCGGCGAATCCCGACGCCGTGATCCACGTCAGCACGCCGACCTGGGCCAACCACGAGCCGTTGGTCGGCACCTCGGGCCTCGCGCTCGCGCGCTATCCGTACTACTCGCCGGCGAGCCGCCAGCTCGATTTCGAGGCGCTGCGCGCGTACGTCGCCGCCCTGCCGGCCGGCGACGTCGTGCTGCTGCACGGCTGCTGCCACAACCCGACCGGCGTCGACCTCGAGCCGGCGCACTGGGAGGCGCTGGCCGACCTGATGGCGGAGCGCGGGCTGCTGCCGTTCGTCGACCTCGCATACCAGGGCTTCGGTGACGATCTCGACACCGATGCCGCCGGGCTGCGCATCCTGGCCCGGCGCGTGCCGGCCTTCCTGCTCGCGATCTCGTGTTCCAAGAACTTCGGCCTCTACCGCGAGCGTGCCGGCGCGCTGGTCGCGGTGGCCGGGCATGCACGTGCCGCGGCGGCCGTCGCCACGCACCAGGCGCGCATCGCCCGCCGCATGTACTCGATGCCGCCCGACCACGGGGCCGCCATCGTCGCGCGACTGCTCGGCGAGCCCGATCTGCTCGCGTCGTGGCGGACCGAAGTCGCCGAGATGGTCGCGCGGATGAAATCGCTGCGCGCCCTGCTGGCCGGCCGGCTCGGCGCCCTGCGGCCCGACGTCGATTTCGGATGGTTGGTGCGCCAGCGCGGCATGTTCTCGCTGCTCGGCCTCGACGAGGACGGCATCCGGGCCCTGCGCGAGCGTCACCACGTCCACACGCCGCAGGACGGACGCATCAACGTCGCCGGCATCAGCGACGGCAACGTCGAGTACGTGGCCCGAGCCATCGCGGGCCTGCTGCCGCAGCGCCCGTGAAGCTCTGCCCCAAGCTGATCCTCGAAGGCACGCGCCTCACGCACAAGACCGACCTCGCGTTCGCGCTCAACGAGCACCCGCGCATCGTCGGTCCCCGCAAGTACCGCTACCACTCCCCGGTGATTTCCGCCGAGTGGTGCGCGTTCAGCAACCAGCCCTGGGGCCGCGGGCTGGTGAACTTCGCGGCAGAGGAGGAGGCGCAGGCGCTCGAGACCTACGCCACCTGGGTCCGGCTGTTCGAACTGCAGCGCTACTACTCCTGGATCGTCGATCGCTTCCACGTCTCGACCCTCGTGTGGCAGCGCCAGAACCGCGGCCGCGAGTACGACTTCGACTGGCTCGAGCAGCGGCTGCGCCCGCTCGGGTTCCGCATCGTGCTGTGCACGCGCCGGCCCGATTCCTTCGAGCGCGCGCGCGCGGAGCGCCTGCGTGTCTCGGGCAACCCGGGCCAGTACGACGACCTGGGCGCCTTCGTGCGTGAACAGGAGGAGATGCGGCGCGTCGTGGCCCGCTCGCGCCTGCCCGCGCTCGAGATCGACCTCTCGGACGGCGACGTGGCCGGCGCGGCGACCCGGGTCGCGGACTGGCTCGAGTCCAGTGGCGGACTGACCGCGCCCTGGGGCGTGGAATCGCCCTAGCCACCGTCCCGCCGCGGGCGGCGCGCCTGGCCGGCCTTCCGATTTGGCGACGTGGGGTTCTGTGCTAGGGTTGCGCCCGGCGCGAACAGCACAAGCATCCACGCGCCGATCGTCTCGACTCGCTGCCCCGGGGGATCATGCTCAGCCTGACCCGTTACCAGTGGACGGTCCTGCTCGCAGCCTGGCTCGGCTGGGGTTTCGACGTCTTCGACAGCTTCCTCTTCAACTACGTCGCGCCCAACTGCGTGCCGACGCTGCTCGACCTGCCGCTCGGGTCCCCGGAGGCGAAGAAGGCGACGCTCTACTGGACGGGGGTCATGACCTCGCTGCTGCTGCTCGGCTGGGCTGCGGGCGGCGTGCTGTTCGGGATGATCGCCGACCGCATCGGCCGTACGCGCACCCTCATGCTGACGATGCTGCTGTACGCGCTCGGGACCGCGGCCTGCGCGATGGCGCCGAACATCTGGGTGCTCGCCGGCTTCCGGCTGGTCGCGAGCCTCGGCATCGGCGGCGAATGGGCGGCCGGCGCCTCGATGGTCGCCGAGGTCGTGCCCGAGCAGAAGCGGGTGGAGGCCGGTGCGCTGCTGTACACGGCGGCGCCGCTCGGTCTGTTCCTCGCCACGTTCGTGAACCACCAGGTCGCGGCAGTGTGGCTGGCCGAATCGCCCGAGACCTCGTGGCGGGTCGTGTTCCTGTTCGGGCTGATCCCGGCCGTCGTGGCCTTCGTCGTGCGCCTGTTCGTGCGCGAGCCCGAGCGCTGGCAGTCGGTGAAGGCCGTCGCGGCGCCGGCCCGGCTGCGCGACCTGTTCGCGCCCGACGTGATCGGCATCACGGTGCGCGGCACGCTGATGGCGATCGTCGCGCTCATCGCGTGGTGGAGCAGCAATGCCTTCATCCCGACGATCGCGTCGGGCCTCGCCCAGGCGAGCGCCGCGGCCGACGGGCTCGACCGCGCCGCGACCCTGGCGCTGGTCGAAGGATGGAAGACCACGGCCACGACCTGGTTCAACCTCGGCGGCCTGCTCGGCACGCTGCTCACCATCCCGGTGGCGAAGGGCATGGGCCGCAAGCCGATGTTCGCGATCTATTTCGCGGCGTCCGCGGCCGCGATCTTCACGACCTTCGGGCTCGACTGGCCGCCCGAGACGCGCCTGCACCTGTGCTTCTTCATCGGCCTGTCGGTGTTCGGCATCTTCGGCAGTTTCACCTTCTACCTGCCGGAACTGTTCGGCACGCGACTGCGCGGGACGGGGTCCGGCTTCTGCTACAACATCGGCCGCGTCTTCGCCTCGGCGGGCCCGTTCATCGTCGGCGCGATCGCCGCCGCGGGCGTCGAGCACGCCATGAACGCAATTGCGTACGTCGCGCTGGTGCCGCTGCTCGGCCTGCTGCTGGTGCCCTTCATCACCGAGACACGCGGGCGCCCGCTGCTGGACTAGCCGGACGCGCGGGCTTCCTATAGAATTCGGGGTCCGAGTCTCCGTGCGCGATCCAAGTCGTTGATCCGCATGGATTCTTGGCCGAGCAGGCGGGGCCCCGGAGCGGGGCGCGCCGGTCCGGCGGGAGATTCGCCAGAGAAATCCCCCAGCGCGGGGATTTTTCATTTGCGGCGGCCGGGAACACTGGTCGAGCGCGAAGCAACGAATGGGCCGCCGGCCCATTTTTTGTTTCGGCGGCCGCCCGCGGGCGGCAGGGCGTGGGTGTCGGCGTGCTGAAAGACGAGCTGGCGGGACTGCTGCGGCCCGTGGTCGAGGCGCTGGGCTGCGACCTGTGGGAGATCGAGTACGTGCCGGGCCGGGGCAACGGCCTGTTGCGGCTGTACATCGACGCGCCACAGGGCATCACCGTCGACGACTGCGAGCGCGTGAGCCGCGCGGTCAGCGAGGTGCTCGACGAGGCGGACCCGATCCCTGGGCACTACACCCTCGAGGTGTCGTCGCCCGGACTCGAGCGGCCGCTGCGCACGGCGGGCCAGTTCGCCCGCTACGTCGGCGAGAAGGTTTTCGTGGAGATGGTCCACCCGGTGCACGAGCGGCGGCGGTTCAAGGGTCCGCTGCTCGCGGCGGGCGACGAGACCATCGAGGTGGACGTGGACGGGCAGCGCTGCGTGCTGCCCTTGAACGGGATACGCAAGGCACACCTTGCGCCGGACCTGTGAGTCCGGGATTGCGGGAGTACTGACAGATGAACAAAGAGATCCTGATGGTCGTGGATGCCGTCTCGAACGAGAAGGGCGTCGACAAGGAGATCATCTTCGAGGCGCTCGAGGCCGCGCTCGCTTCCGCCACGCGCAAGAAGTACGGCGAGGAGATCGACGTCCGCGTGTCGATCAACCGCAAGACCGGCGACTACGACACGTTCCGCCGCTGGAAGGTGTTCGCCGACGATTCCACGGAGCTCGAGTTCCCGGACAAGGAACTGCGCATGGAGGACGCGCTCGACGTGTCGAAGGACGCCGAGACGGGCGGCTACGTCGAGGTGCCGCTCGAGTCGGTGGCGTTCGGGCGCATCGCCGCGCAGACCGCCAAGCAGGTCATCGTGCAGAAGGTGCGCGAGGCCGAGCGCGCGCAGGTGGTCGACCAGTACCAGGGCCGCATCGGCACGCTGGTCTCGGGCATCGTCAAGCGCGTCGACCGCAACGGCATCTTCGTCGACCTCGGCGGCAACGCCGAGGGCTTCATCTCCCGCGACCAGATGATTCCGCGCGAGCCGGTGCGCACGCAGGACCGCATCAAGGCCTTCCTGAAGGACGTGCGCTCCGAGCCGCGCGGCCCGCAGCTGTTCCTGAGCCGCACGGCGCCGGAGTTCCTCATCGAGCTGTTCAAGCTCGAGGTGCCCGAGGTCGGGCAGGGACTGATCAACATCCTCGGCGCCGCCCGCGACCCCGGCGCGCGCGCCAAGATCGCCGTTCGCTCGAACGACCCGCGCATCGACCCGGTCGGCGCCTGCGTCGGCATGCGCGGCTCGCGCGTGCAGGCCGTCTCGAACGAGATCGCCGGCGAGCGCGTCGACATCATCCCGTTCGACGACAACTCGGCCCAGTTCGTCATCAACGCGATGGCGCCGGCGGAGGTCAGCTCGATCGTGGTCGACGAGGAGTCGCACTCGATGGACATCGCGGTGGCCGAGGAGAAGCTCTCGCAGGCGATCGGCCGCGGCGGCCAGAACATCCGCCTCGCCTCGGAGCTGACCGGCTGGAAGCTCAACATCATGAGCGAGCAGGCCGCCGAGGAGAAGAGCGAGTCCGAGCAGCGCGAGCTGCGCGAGCTGTTCATGAAGGCGCTCGACGTCGACGAGGACGTGGCTGCGATCCTGGTGCAGGAGGGCTTCTCCAGCATCGAGGAGATCGCCTACGTGCCGCAGTCCGAGATCGCCTCGATCGAGGAGTTCGACGAGGAGATCGTGCAGGAGCTGCGCAACCGCGCGCGCGATGTGCTGCTGACTCAGGCGATCGCCAGCGAGGAAACGATCGAGAAGGCCGCGCCGTCGGACGACCTGCGGTCGGTCGAGGGCATGGACGACGAGCTCGCCGAGGAACTCGCTCGCCACGGCATCGCGACCCGCGAGGACCTCGCCGACCAGGCGGTGGACGATCTCGCCGAGATCCCCAACCTCGAGCCCGCCCGTGCCGCCGAGCTGATCCTCGCGGCGCGCAAGCACTGGTTCGAGCAGGGCGCTGAGGCCTGAGCGGAGGGAACCCATGGCGCAAGTCACAGTCAGTCAGTTCGCCGAGGTCCTGAAGGTCCCGGTCGACAAGCTCCTGGCGCAGTTCGAGGAGGCCGGCATCAAGGTCGGCGGCGCGGACTCGGTCATCAGCGACGAGGCGAAGATGGAGCTGCTGACGCACCTGCGCCGGGCGCACGGTCGTCAGGAGGACGTCGCGGCGCCGCGCAAGATCACCCTGCAGCGCAAGCAGCAGCAGGAGATCAAGCTCGCTTCCGCCCAGGGCCGCGCCCGCACGGTGGCGGTCGAGGTCCGGCGCAAGAAGACCTACCTCAACCGCTCGGTGATCGAGGAGGAGCAGCGCCAGCGCCAGGAGGAGATCGACAAGGCGCGCACCAGCGACGAGACCGCCCGCCAGGACGCGGAACGCGCCGAGTCGGAGCGGCTCGATGCGGAGCGTCGCGAACGCGAGCGCCTCGAAGCCGAGGAGCGGGCCAGGGTCGACGAAGAGCACCGGCGGCTGGCCGAGCAGGAAACCAAGGTCGCGGCCGAGCAGGCCGCGCGCGAGCGCGCCGAGCGCATCGAGCGCGAGAAGCAGGAAGCCGAGCGCCGCGCGGCCGAGGCGCTGCGTCCGAAGCCCCGCGTCGTCGAGGCCGCGCCGGAGCCCGCCAAGGGGCCGACCAAGTACGGCCGCCAGGAGCTGCACGTCTCCGCCGGCGCCAGCGCGCGCTTCAAGAAGAAGCAGCCGGCCCGCGGCGCCCGTCGGGGCGTCGTCGTCGACGCGCCGCGCCACGGATTCGTGGAGCCGACGGCTCCCGTCCGCCGCGAGGTGCAGCTGCCCGAGACGATCACGGTCGGCGAGCTGGCCAACCGCATGGCCGTCAAGGCGAACGAAGTCATCAAGACGATGATGAAGATGGGCGTGATGGCGACCATCAACCAGCCCATCGACCAGGACACGGCGCAGCTCGTGGTCGAGGAGTTCGGCCACACCGCCGTGCGCCTCAACGAAAACGCGCTCGAGGAGCAGCTGCAGACGACCGACGGCGACGTCGAGCTGCTGCCGCGCCCGCCGGTCGTGACCATCATGGGCCACGTCGACCACGGCAAGACCTCGCTGCTCGACTACATCCGCCGCACCAAGGTCGCGGCGGGCGAGGCGGGCGGCATCACGCAGCACATCGGCGCCTATCAGGTCGAGACGCCGCGCGGACCGATCACCTTCATCGACACCCCGGGGCACGCGGCGTTCACCGCGATGCGAGCGCGCGGCGCCAACGTCACCGACATCGTGATCCTGGTGGTCGCGGCGGACGACGGCGTGATGCCGCAGACCGTCGAGGCGATCCAGCACGCCCGCGCCGCCGAGGTGCCGATCGTGGTGGCGGTCAACAAGATCGACAAGCACGACGCGGACCCGGATCGCGTGCGCAACGACCTCGGCAAGCAGAACGTCATCCCCGAGGAATGGGGCGGCGACGTGATGTTCGTCAACGTGTCGGCCCGCACCGGCGAGGGCGTGGACAAGCTCCTCGAGTCGGTGCTGCTGCAGGCCGAGGTGCTCGACCTCAAGTCGCCGACCGCCGGCCTCGCGGTGGGCGTCGTGCTCGAATCGAGCATCGAGAAGGGCCGCGGCCCGGTCGCCACCGTGCTCGTCAAGCGCGGCACCCTCAAGTCCGGCGACCCGATCATCGCCGGCCAGGAGTTCGGTCGCGTGCGCGCGCTGTTCGATGCGACCGGCAAGCAGGTGCCGGAGGCCGGTCCGGCCGTGCCGGTGCAGGTGCTCGGCCTGTCCGACGCCCCGAACGCCGGCGACGACCTGCTGGTCGTCGAGAGCGAGCGCAAGGCGCGCGAGGTCGCGCTGTACCGACAGGGCAAGTTCCGCGACGTGCGCCTCGCCGGCGCCACCAAGAAGGTCGAGGACGTGTTCTCGCAGCTCGGCGAGAACGCCTCGCAGGCCATCGCCCTCATCGTCAAGGCGGACGTGCAGGGCAGCGCCGAGGCGCTGCGCGACGCGCTGTCGAAGATCGGCACCGAGGAGGTGTCGGTCAAGGTCATCGCCAGCGGCGTGGGCGGCATCACCGAGTCCGACGTGAGCCTGGCGGCCGCCTCGCGTGCCCGCATCATCGGCTTCAACGTGCGGGCCGACGGCGCCGCGCGCAGCGCGATCAAGGACAACGGCATCGAGGTCAACTACTACAGCATCATCTACGAGGCCCTCGACGACGTGCGCAGCTGGGTCTCCGGCATGCTCAAGCCCGAGATCAAGGAGCAGATCGTCGGTCTCGCCGAGGTGCGCGAGGTGTTCCGCTCCAGCAAGTTCGGCACGGTCGCCGGCTGCCTGGTGGTGGAGGGCTTCATCAAGCGCGGCAACCCGGTGCGCGTGCTGCGCGACCACGTGGTCATCCACCAGGGCGAGCTCGACTCGCTGCGGCGGTTCAAGGACGACGTGGGCGAGGTTCGCGCGGGCACCGAGTGCGGCATCGGCGTGGTGAAGTACAACGACATCCGCGCGGGCGACCAGATCGAGTGCTTCGCCCGCGTCGAGGTCGCGCGCAGCGCGTAAGGCCATGCCGCGAGAGGTTCCCCGGGCGAGGCGCGTCGCCGAGCAGGTGCAGCGCGTGCTCGCGCAGATGCTCGCCCGCGAGGTGCGCGATCCGCGGCTGAAGCCGGTGACCATCACGCACGTCAAGGTCTCGCCCGACCTCACGCACGTGTGGGTCAGCTACACCCTGCTCACGGGCGACGCCCACGATCCGCTGCAGCGCGAGATCCTCGACGAGGCCGCCCTCTACCTGCGCGGCCCGCTCGGGCGGGCGCTGCGAACGCGGCTCGCGCCGCAGCTGCATTTCCAGCCGGACGAGGAACTCGAGCGCGGCAACCGCCTCGACGACCTCATCACGCGCGCCGTGCGCGAGGATGCCGCGAAACGGCCGCCGGAGCCGGCGGGCGAGGACGGGGACGACTGAGGTGGCCGGTGCCGCGCGTCCCCGGGGCGACGCGGTCCGCTGGCGGGACGTCGACGGCATCCTGCTGCTCGACAAGCCGTCCGGACTGTCCTCCAACCATGCCCTGCAGCGCGTTCGGCGCCTGCTCTGCGCCGCCAAGGGCGGCCACGCGGGCACGCTCGATCCCATGGCGACCGGCATGCTGCCGCTGTGCTTCGGGCAGGCGACCAAGGCCTGCGGCTCGCTGCTCGGGTCGACCAAGGCCTATCGCGCCTCCGTCGCGCTCGGGGCCGCGACCGACACGGGCGATGCCGACGGGCAGGTGACCGGACGCCAGCCGGTGCCGGCATTCGGCGGCGGCGACGTCGAGCGGGCCTTCACCGCCCTGCGGGGCGAGCGCCTGCAGACGCCGCCGATGTATTCGGCCCTCAAGCGCGACGGCCGGCCGTTGTACGAACTGGCCCGGCGCGGCGAGTCCGTCGAGCGGGCGCCGCGCGCGATCCGCATCGCGCGCCTCGACTGCCTGGACTTCGGCCCGGCGCGTATCGACCTGGAGGTCGAGTGTTCCAAGGGCACGTACGTGCGGGTGCTCGCCGAAGAGGTGGCTGCGCAGTTCGGCACGCTCGGCCACCTGACGAGCCTGCGGCGACTCTGGGTGGACCCGTTCCGCGAACAGGCCATGGTCGAGTGGCCGGCCCTGGAAGCCTGGGGCGAGGCCGGGGGCTGGGCTGGCGGACCGCCGCCGGGCCTGCTGCCCGTCGACCGGGCGTTCCCGGGCCTGCCGGGGCTGGAACTCGACGCGACCCGGACGCTGCACCTGCGGCAGGGCCGCGAGGTTCCGGCCGGTCCGCTGGCGCCGGAGGAGGGCGCAATCGCGCGCGTCTACGGGCCCGGCGGCGAATTCCTCGGTCTGGCGACGGTCGAAGCAGGCGGGCGATTGCGGGTGCAGCGGCTGTTCGTACCCGGCGCCGGCACCCAAGGCCCTGAAAACAGTTGAGAAAAGGCGGCCCGCACAGGTAAAATGCGCGGCTCAGTTCAACGAGATACAAGGTTTCGAGGCACTCACCGATGGCACTGTCCACCGAGCGCAAGTCCGAAGTCGTTGCGCAGTTCAAGCGCGGCGCCGAAGACACGGGTTCTCCCGAAGTCCAGATCGCGCTGCTCTCCGCGCGCATCAACGACCTGGGCGAGCACTTCAACACGCACAAGCGTGACCATTCCTCGCGTCGCGGGCTGCTGAAGCTCGTCACGCAGCGCCGCAAGCTCCTTGACTACCTCAAGGAAACCGACGCGTCCCGCTACCAGGACGTCGTCGCCAAGCTCGGCCTGCGCCGCTGACCCCCGCCATCCGGCCCGCTCCCGCGGGCCGGATTCGTTTCTGACCCAGCGTTTGGCTACGCCAATCGGGACACCATCGTGAACGTCCACAAGAAAACTTTTCAGTACGGAACCCATCCCATCACCATCGAGACCGGTCGCATGGCCCGCCAGGCCGACGGCGCCGTCCTCGTCTCGATGGGCGACACCTCGGTCCTCGTGACGGCCGTCGGCCGCAAGGAAGCCGTCCCGGGCAAGGACTTCTTCCCGCTGACCGTCAACTACGTCGAGAAGACCTACGCGGCCGGCCGCATCCCGGGCGGCTTCTTCAAGCGCGAGGGCCGCCCGTCGGAGCGCGAGACCCTGATCTCCCGCCTGATCGACCGCCCGATCCGCCCGCTGTTCCCCGAGTACTTCTTCAACGAGGTGCAGGTGGTGGCGACGGTCGTCTCGCTCGACCCGGACATCGACTCCGACATCCCCGCGATGATCGGCGCCTCCGCGGCGCTGGCCCTCTCGGGCATCCCGTTCAAGGGCCCGATCGGCGGCGCCCGCGTCGGCTACATCGGCGGCCAGTACGTGCTCAACCCGACCGGCAAGCAGATGGCGGAGTCGCAGCTCGACCTCGTCGTCGCCGGCACGCAGGACGCGGTGCTGATGGTGGAGTCCCAGGCCCAGCTGCTCTCCGAAGACGTGATGCTCGGCGCGGTGGTGTACGGCCACCAGCAGATGCAGGCGGCGATCGCCGCCATCCGCGAGCTCGCGAAGGAAGCCGGCAAGCCGGCCTGGAGCTGGAAGCCCGCCGAGATCAGCCCGGCCCTGGTGGCGGACGTCGCCGCGCAGGCCGAGGCCGAGCTGGGCAAGGCGTACTCGATCATCGAGAAGCAGGCCCGTTACGCCCGCGTCGGCGAGATCAAGGCCGCCACGGTCGCGGCGCTCTCGGGCGGCGAGAGCCCGAAGTACACCGCCCGCGAGGTGTCCGACGAACTCGGCCGCCTCGAATACAACCTCGTGCGTCGCCGCGTCATCGCCGGCGAGCCGCGCATCGACGGCCGCGACATGGACACGGTGCGCAAGATCACCGTGCAGACGGGCGTCCTGCCGCGCACGCACGGCTCGGCGCTGTTCACTCGCGGCGAGACCCAGGCGCTGGTCACCACCACGCTCGGCACCGGCCGCGACGCCCAGCTGATCGACGCCCTCACCGGCGAGCGCAAGGAGCCGTTCATGCTCCACTACAACTTCCCGCCGTTCTCGGTGGGCGAGACGGGCATGATGGGTTCGCCGAAGCGCCGCGAGATCGGCCACGGCAATCTCGCGCGCCGCGGCGTGTCCGCCGTGATGCCGGAGATGAGCAGCTTCCCGTACGTGATCCGCGTCGTGTCCGAGATCCTCGAGTCGAACGGCTCGAGCTCGATGGCCTCGGTCTGCGGCACCAGCCTCGCGCTGATGGACGCCGGCGTGCCGCTGAAGGCACCGGTGGCCGGCGTCGCCATGGGCCTCGTGCTCGAGGGCAGCAAGTTCCAGGTGCTCACCGACATCCTCGGCGACGAGGACCACCTCGGCGACATGGACTTCAAGGTGGCCGGTTCCGCCGAGGGCGTCACGGCCCTGCAGATGGACATCAAGATCGAGGGCATCACCCAGGAGATCATGAAGGTCGCCCTGGAGAAGGCCCATCGCGCGCGCCTGCACATCCTCGGCGAGATGAACAAGGTGCTCGCCACGCACCGCCCGCAGATGTCGGAGTGGGCGCCGACGATCATCACGATCAAGATCGACCCGGAGAAGATCCGCGAGGTCATCGGCAAGGGCGGCGCGGTCATCCGCGCCATCACCGAGGAGACCGGCACGACGATCGACATCGAGAACGACGGCACGGTGAAGATCGCGTCGGTCAGCGGCGCGGCAGGCCGCGAGGCCCAGCGCCGCATCGAGCTGATCACGTCGGAAGTCGAAGTCGGCGCCGTCTACGAGGGCCGCGTCGCGCGCCTGATGGACTTCGGCGCGTTCGTCACCATCCTGCCGGGCCGCGATGGCCTGGTGCACATCTCGCAGATCTCGAACGAGCGCGTCGAGCGCGTCTCGGACAAGCTCAACGAGGGCGACCAGGTGCGCGTGCGCGTGCTCGAGGTCGATCGCCAGGGGCGCGTGCGCCTGTCGATGAAGGACGTGTGAACAGGGCATCCTGAGGCGGCGGGCTGCTGGCCCGCGTGCCTTGGCCGCCATCACGCCCCGGGCATCACCCGGGGCGTTTCATTTGGGAT
>JBPOHK010000105.1:0-2936 GCA_052035645.1 Pseudomonadota bacterium | reverse complement strand
CATGGACGTGCACGTGCCGTGGGGCCTGCTCGCCGTGCTGAGCGGCGTGCTGGTCGGCGCGGCGGCGCTCACCGCGGTGGCCAGCGGACGGCAGGCCATGGGTGCGGACGTGGTGCGTGCCGTGAAGGAGGACTGGTGAGGCTGCGTGTCGCCGTCCGCGGCGGGTGGCGCGCGGTCGCCGCGGCCATCGCGGTGCTGCTGCTGCTCGGCCCGCCCGGCGGGCTGCTTGCGGAACCGCGCTATCCGCCGGTGACGCCCGGTGTCGCGCTGCAATTTCCACGCGACGAAGGCGCGCATCCCGAGTATCGCCTCGAGTGGTGGTACGTGACGGGCTGGGTGACGGACGGGCAGGGCGCGACGCGCGGGTTCCAGGTGACGTTCTTCCGCGTGCGCACGGGACTCGCGGAGGACAACCCCAGCCGCTTCGCGCCGCGCCAGGTGCTGTTCGCGCACGCGGCGCTCGCCGATCCGCGCCACGGCCGGCTGCGCCATGCGGAGCGCTCGGCGCGGGCTGGCTTCGGTCTGGCCGAGGCCACCGTCGGGCGCACCGACGTGCGGCTCGACGACTGGTCGCTGCGCGAGGCCGGGGCCGGGCGCTACGCGACGGTCGTGCGGGGCGAGGATTTCTCGGTCGCACTCGATCTCGTCGCCCGCCAGCCGCCGCTGCTGCAGGGCGAACGCGGTTACAGCCGCAAGGGGCCCGACCCGCGGGCGGCCAGCTACTACTACAGCCTGCCGCAGCTCGAGGTGAGCGGCGAAGTCGTCGTCGACGGCGTGCGCCAGCGCGTGACCGGGCAGGCGTGGTTCGATCACGAGTGGTCGAGCGACTACGTGGACGTCGAGGCCCAGGGCTGGGACTGGATGGGCATCAACCTTGCCGACGGCGGCGCGCTGATGGCGTTTCGCATGCGCGACCGCGACGGCGGCGAGCGCTGGGCGGCGGCCACCCTGCGTTCGGCCGACGGCTCGGTGCGGACCTTCGGGCCCGAGGCGGTCGAGTGGTCGCCCGGGCGGCGGTGGAAGTCGCCGCGCACCGGGGTGAGCTATCCCGTCGAGTGGCGGGTGCGCGTCGGCGAACGGACCTTCGACGTGCGGCCGCTGATGCCCGACGCCGAACTGGACTCGCGAGCCAGCACCGGCACGATCTACTGGGAAGGACCGGTCACGCTGATCGAGGACGGCGTTCGGGAGGCCGGCCGCGGCTACCTCGAGCTCACCGGCTACGCCGGCCGACTCGACCTCTAAGTAGGGGATTAAGTAGGGGACACTCACGAATTTTCGCGGCCGCGCAAATTCGTGAGTGTCCCCTATTTTCTCAGAGGTCGCGGGTGGAGAAGGTGTCGCAGTTGTCGGGGTTGCCGGACTGCATGCCGACCATCAGCCACTTCATGCGCTGCTCGGAAGAGCCGTGCGTGAAGGCGTCGGGGACCACGCGGCCCTGCGCCGCGCGCTGCAGCGTGTCGTCGCCGATCGCATTGGCCGCGCGCAGGCCTTCGTCGATGTCCTGCTGTGTGATGTTCAGGCGCGGTGCCGCGTCGCGCGCCCACACGCCGGCGTAGCAGTCGGCCTGCAATTCCATCTTCACGGAGAGCTCGTTCGCGGCGGTCTGGCTGCCGGCCCGCTGCTGCATCTGTTGCACGCGCTGCGCCGTGCCGACGAGATTCTGCACGTGGTGGCCCACCTCGTGGGCGATCACGTAGGCCTGCGCGAAATCGCCCGGCGCCCCGAAGCGCCGGTCGAGTTCCTGGAAGAACGTCAGGTCGAGGTACACCTTCTGGTCGGCCGGGCAGTAGAACGGCCCCATCGCCGCCTGGCCGGTGCCGCAACCGGTGTTGGTCGCCTCGGTGTAGAGCACCATGGTCGGCGGCGTGTAGCGCCCGCCGAACAGTCGGCCCCAGGTCTCCTCGGTCTCCTTGAGGGTCACCGAGGCGAGCTCGCGCAGTTCGGCCTCGCCCGCGGACTCCTGGTAGGGCTGCTGCGAGTCCGGCGACGACACCTCCGTCGTCTGCTGCTGGGTCGCCATGCCGAGGAAGGGCAGGGGATTGATGCCGAGCAGGCTCAGGATGAACAGGATCACGATGCCGCCGAGGCTCAGCCCGACCCCCGTGCGCACCGGGCCCCGGCCCCGGCGATCCTCGATGTTGCTGCTTCCCTGGCGTCCGCGGATGTCCATGCTCGTTGTCTCCCTCGACCATTCCCCGCCCGGGCGGGTTCCCAGCGCGCAGATTACGGCATCGGCCCGCGCCCGCAAATGTGTCCGCGAAAGTGTCCGCTGTCCGGCCGCGGACACGGCCCGCGCCGTTGCCACCGGCCGCCGCCCGAAAAAAGTCCTGCCGCACCCGGAACATAGACAGCCCCGGCACATCTGGCACGCACCGTGCATTACCGACGTGACGCCCACACCGCTCCGGATGCCGCCATGTCGACCGCCTCCATCACCCGCCTCTCCGATCGCAGCGACGGCATGCGCGGCACGCAGGGCCAGGACCAGCCCCGCGATCCGCGCAACGACTGGCGCCGCGACAAGCGCGTGTGGATCGGCGCCGGCGTGGCCGTCGTCGTGCTGCTCGCCCTGCTGGCGTGGATGCTGCGCGGCTGGGCGTCGTCGGATGCGACGGTCGCCCGGGACCGCGTGCGCATCGCGACCGTCACCCGCGGCGAGTTCGTCAGCGACGTGGCCGCGCAGGCCACGGTGGTCGCCGCGGTCAGCCCCTCGCTCTATGCCCCCGCGGCGGGCACCGTCACGCTGGCCGCGAAGGCGGGCGACACGGTCCGCAAGGGTGCGCTGCTCGCGACCCTCGACAGCCCCGGCCTGCGCAACGAGTTCCAGCGCGAGCAGGCGACGCTCGAGAGCATGACGATCGACCTGCGGCGCCAGCAGATCGAGGTGCGCCGCAAGATCCTGCAGAGCCAGCAGTCGAGCGACATGGCCGGCG
>JBPOHK010000159.1:0-9460 GCA_052035645.1 Pseudomonadota bacterium | reverse complement strand
CCAGGCCGTGCTCGACGGCGAGGGCATCGTCGGCCAGGTGACGAAGGTGAATGCGGCGACCTCCGAGGTCATCCTGATCAGCGACGCGGAGCACGCGATTCCCGTGCAGTCGAACCGCAGCGGCGTGCGCACGATCGCCGTCGGGCTCGGCGACTCGAGCAAGCTGTCGTTGCCGTTCGTGACCGTGGAGGCCGACATCAGGGAAGGCGACCTGCTGCTGTCGACCGGCATGGGCGGCGTGTTCCCGCCGGGCTATCCGGTGGCGCAGGTCACCCAGGTGCGGCGCGCGGCCTCGGCCACCTTCGCGCTCGTGGAGGCGCGGCCGACGGCCAAGCTCGACCGCGACCGCGAAGTGCTGCTCGTGTGGTTCAAGCCGCCGGTCGCGGCGCCGGAACCCGCGGCGGCTGACGCGCAGCCCCCCGCGGCGCAGCCGCCGCCCGCCCCCGCGCCGACCAGGCCGGCCGCGCAGAAGCCCGCGGCCGACGGCGCCGCGGCGCGCACCACCGCTCCCGCGGGAGGCGCGCGACCATGAGGCGCGGCCTGTTCAGCCGCTTCCGGATGTACTGGGCCAGCGTCGCCGCCGGCCTGGTGCTCGCCATCGTGCCGCTGCCGAACTGGCTCGACCCGGTGCGCCCGGATCTCGCGCTGCTCGCCGTCATCTACTGGATCCTCACCAGCCCGCGCGTCGCCGGCCTCGGCTACGCCTGGCTCGCCGGCCTGTTCCTCGACGTGCTGCGGGGGATGGTGCTCGGCCAGCACGCGCTCGGCTTCCTCGTCGTGGCCTTCGTGACGCACCGCGTGCAGCTGCGCATGCGCATGTTCCCGATCCTGCACCAGGCCGCGACCGTGATGCTGATGCTCGGGCTGTACCACTTCCTGATCTTCTGGACGGACGGCCTGATCGGCCACGGGTACACCGGCTGGAACCGCTGGCTGCCCGTGCTCTCGGGCGCGCTGCTCTGGCCGCTGATCGTGGCGGCCGGCGACTCGCTCAACCGACGCGCCGGCTGAGCGGCGCCGCCCGGGTCATGGCACGCTCCGTACGTCTCAAGGACCACTGGGCCGAGCAGCGGCTGTTCGGCCGCCGCGTGATCGCGGCCACGGTGGTGATGCTGATCTGCGTCGGCGCGCTCGCGGCCCGCCTGGTCTTCCTGCAGGTGGTGAGGCACGACTACTTCAGCGACCTCTCGCAGGGCAATCGCATCCGCATCGACCCGCTGCCGCCGCCCCGCGGCCTGATCTTCGACCGTCACGGCGTGCCGCTCGCGCTCAACCGGCCGGCCTACCAGCTCGAACTGGTCCGCGAACAGACGCCGGACGTGGACGCCGCGCTCGCGCGGCTGGTCGAGATCGGCCTGCTCGCGGCCGACGACGTGACCCGCACCCGCAAGGCGATCATGGCGCGGCGCAGCTTCGAGGCCGTGCCGATCAAGCTGCAGCTCAGCGAGGAGGAACTCGCGCGCTACGCCGTCAATCGCCCCGACCTGCAGGGCGTCGAGGTCCGGCCGCGCCTGACGCGCTACTACCCGAACGTGGGCCTGGCCGTGCACGCGCTCGGCTACGTCGGCGCGATCAGCGAGCAGGACCAGGAGCGCATCGACACCGCGAACTACGCCGGCTCCACGCTGATCGGCAAGAACGGCATCGAGCGCAGCTACGAGGACGAGCTGCACGGCGAAACCGGCTACCAGCAGCTGCTGGTGAATGCGCAGGGCCGGCGCGTCGAGCGCGTGGGCGTGAAGGCGCCGCAGCTGGTGCGGCGCGAGCCGGTCGCGGGCGCCGACCTCTACCTCGCGATCGACTACCGCGTGCAGAAGGCCGCGGAGGACGCGGTGGCCGGCCAGCGCGCCGCGGTGGTCGCGATCGACCCGGCCAACGGCGACGTGATCGCCTTCGCGAGCACGCCGACATTCGACCCGAACGGATTCGCGCGCGGACTGACGGTGCCGGAGTACCGCGCGCTCGCCGACGACATCGACAAGCCTCTGTACGACCGCGCGCTGCGCGGCGTGTACCCGCCGGGCTCGACCATCAAGCCGATGGTCGCCCTCGCGGCGCTGGAGTACGACGTGATCGCGCCGGAGGCCACGCACTACTGCCGCGGCTTCTGGCAGTTCCCCGGCTCGAGCCACCGCTACCGCGACTGGCGCAAGAACGGCCACGGCCCGGTCAACATGCACACCGCGATCGTGCAGTCCTGCGACACGTACTTCTACTCGGTCGCCAACCAGATCGGCATCGACCGCCTGCACGACTTCCTCCTGGAACTGGGCCTCAGCCAGAAGACCGGCATCGACATCCTCGGCGAGCGCACGGGCCTGGTGCCGTCGACGGCCTGGAAGCGCAAGGCGTTCAAGAAGCGCGAGCTGCAGGTCTGGTTCCCGGGCGAGACGGTGATCGCCGGCATCGGCCAGGGCTACATGCTGGTCACGCCGCTGCAGCTCGCGCACGCCGCCGCGACGATCGCCACGCGCGGCCAGCGCTTCGAGCCGCGGCTGGTGCAGGCGATCCGCAACCCGGTCACCGGCGAGCGGGTCCGCGTGCCGGCGCGCCCGCTGCCGCCGGTGAAGCTGCGCGACCCGAAGGGCTGGGACGTGGTGATCGGCGGCATGGTCGGCGTCACCAACGAAGGCGGCGGCACAGCGCGGGCCTCGCAGGCCGGTGCGCCGTACCGGATCGCGGGCAAGACCGGCACCGCGCAGGTCTTCAGCATCGGCCAGAACGAGCGCTACAACGAGTCGCAGGTGCAGGAGCGGCTGCGCGACCACGGCCTGTTCATCGCCTTCGCCCCGGCCGAGGCCCCGACGCTGGCGGTCGCGGTGGTAATCGAGAACGGCAAGCACGGCTCGGCCGCCGCCCACGTCGCGCGCAAGGTTTTCGACGCCTACCTGCTGCCGCCGGAAGCCGCCGCGAAGGCCGCGGCCGGCGCAGCGGCGGAGCCGGCCGGAGGTGCGGACGAATGAGACGGGAAATCGCCGGACCGGGCTACTCGAGTCGCGCGCAGCGCACCCTCACGCTGACGGGCCGCCTGCTCGAGGCGCTGCACATCGACAAGGCGCTGCTGCTCTCGCTGCTGGCGGTGTGCACGGCCGGGCTGGTGGTGCTGTTCAGCGCCGCCGGCGAGAACCTCGGGATCTTCTTCGGGCAGGCCGCGCGCGTGGGGCTAGGCCTCGCCGTGATGACGGCGATCGCGCAGGTGCCGCCGCGCGTGATGCGCATCGCGGCGCCGTTCCTGTACGCCGTGGGCGTGCTGCTGCTGGTCGCCGTGGCCGTGGTCGGCGACACGGCGATGGGCGCGCAGCGCTGGCTCGACCTCGGTTTCGTGCGCTTCCAGCCTTCTGAGATCATGAAGATCGCCGTGCCGCTCGCCTGCGCGTGGTACCTGCACGACCGGCCGCTGCCGCCGGACTTCCGCACCCTGGTCGTGCTCGGCGTCGGCGTGCTCGTCCCGGCCCTGCTGATCGCCGAGCAGCCCGACCTCGGCACGGCCCTGCTGGTGACCGCGGGCGGCGCCCTGGTCATCCTGCTGGCGGGCCTGCAGGTCTGGTACATCCTCGGGCTCGGCGTGCTCGGCGCCGGCACGGCCGTCGTCGCCTGGCAGTACCTGCTGCACGACTACCAGCGTCAGCGCGTGCTGACGTTCCTCAATCCCCAGAACGATCCGCTCGGGGCCGGCTACCACACCATCCAGTCGCAGATCGCGATCGGCTCCGGGGGCGTGTTCGGCAAGGGCTACATGAACGGCAGCCAGGCCCAGCTCGAGTTCCTGCCGGAGCGTTCGACGGACTTCATCTTCGCGGTGATCGGCGAGGAGTGGGGACTGGTGGGCTGCCTCGTGCTGATGGCGCTGTACATGCTGGTGATCGCGCGCGGCCTGTACATCGCCTCGCAGGCGCAGGACACCTTCTCGCGCCTGATCGCCGGCAGCCTCACGCTGACCTTCGCGGTCTACGTCTTCGTGAACAGCGGCATGGTGGCCGGGCTGCTGCCCGTGGTCGGCGTGCCGCTGCCGCTCGTCAGCTACGGCGGCACGTCGCTGGTGACCCTCATGGCCGGGTTCGGTATCCTCATGTCGGTCCACTCCCGCCGCAAGCTGGTCTCCACGTGACGAAGACGGTACCGCGCCCGCGCCGGGCGCCGATCGCATTGCTGCTGGCGGGCGCCGCGCTCGCGCCGGCGCTGGCGTGCGCGCTCGACACGGGCCGCGCGGAAGTGGCGGGCTTCGTCGAGGACATGGCCAGCCGGCACGGTTTCGACGCCGCGTCCCTGGCCTCGGTGCTGGAGCAGGCCCGGACGCGCCAGCCGATCCTCGACGCGATGTCGCGCCCGGCCGAGCGGCGGCTCGACTGGTCGGAGTACCGCGGTCGCTTCATCACCGAGCGCCGCGTGCAGCGCGGCGTCGACACCTACCGCGACCGCCGGGGCCTGCTCGAGCAGGCGGCGTCGAGCGGCGTGCCGGCGACCTACCTCCTCGCCATCGTCGGCGTCGAGACCTCCTACGGCGAGAACACCGGCCGTCACCGCGTGATCGACGCGCTGGCGACCCTGGCCTTCGACTACCCGGCCCGCGCGGCGTTCTTCCGCGGCGAACTCGAGCAGTTCCTGCTGATGACGCGCGAGGAATCGCTGGACCCGCTCGCGCCGCTCGGCTCTTACGCCGGCGCGATGGGCATCCCCCAGTTCATGCCGACGAGCTTCCGCAGCTTCGCCGTCGACGGCGACGGCGACGGCCACCGCGACCTCTGGTCCGACTGGGCCGACGTGTTCGCGAGCGTCGGCAACTACCTCAAGGCGCATGGCTGGCAGGCCGGCGAGCCGGTGATGACGGCGGCCGACGTGGACGGGGCCGACCTCGCCGGCCTCGAGACCTCGAAGGCCGCGCTGACGGAGACCGTCGAGTCGCTGCACCGGCGCGGCGTGAAGTTCGAGACCTCGCTGCCGCCCGAGGCGCCCGCGATGCTGGTCGCGCTGGCCCGCCCCTTCGGAGCCGAGTACCGCGTCGGGTTCGCCAACTTCTACGCGATCACCCGCTACAACCGCAGCCTGCTGTACGCGAGCGCCGTGCACGACCTCGCCGAAGCCATCGAGGCCGGCTACCTGCGCTCGACGGCGCCGGACGACGACGCGTCCTACGCCGACTGAGCCCCGCGATTTCTTCCCTCCCGCGACTGGAGTCCACAACGGCATGACGAGATCCGCCCGCTTCCTGCTTCCTGTCCTCCTCGCCGCGCTGGCCACGCTCGGCATGGGTTGCTCGAAGGACGACGAGGTCCCGGCGACGCCGGCCGCCACGGCGGCCGCGCCGGCCGCGACTGCGGCGACGCCCGCGACGGCCATCCCGCCGCCCCCGCAGCTGGCCGCCCGCAGCTTCATCCTCGTCGACCAGGGCAGCGGCCGCGTGCTGGCCGCGCTGGAACCGGATTCGCGCCAGGAACCGGCGAGCCTCACCAAGCTGATGACGGCCTACGCCGTGTTCAAGGCGCTCAAGGAAGGGCGCATCAAGCTCGACGACGCGGTCACCATCAGCGAGCACGCCTGGAAGATGGAAGGCTCGAAGATGTTCGTCGAGGTGGGCAAGCAGGTCTCGGTGGAGAACCTGATCCAGGGCATGATCGTGCAGTCCGGCAACGACGCCACGGTCGCGCTCGCCGAGCACGTGGCGGGGACCGAGGCGACGTTCGTGCAGATGATGAACAGCTACGCGAAGCAGCTCGGCATGAACGGCTCGCACTTCACGAATTCGGCCGGCATGCCGGACCCGGAGCACTACATCACCGCGCGCGACGCGGCGACGCTCGCGATGGCGATCGTTCGCGAGTTCCCGGACGACTACAAGTGGTACTCGCAGCGGGAATTCACCTGGAACGGCATCACCCAGCAGAACCGCAACGGCCTGCTCTGGCGCGACCCGACGGTCGACGGCGTGAAGACCGGCCACACGGAGACCGCCGGCTACTGCCTGATCGCCTCGGCGAAGCGCGACGGCATGCGGCTGGTGTCGGTGGTGCTCGGCACGGACTCGATGAAGGCGCGCGAGGACGCGAGCGCCGCCTTGCTCAACTACGGCTTCAACTTCTACGAGTCGAAGCTGGTCTACGGCGCGCGCACGCCGCTCACGCAGGTGAAGGTCTGGAAGGGCGCCGCGACGCAGGTCGGCCTGGTGCTCGCCGACGACCTCTACGTCACCGGCCAGCGCGGCCACACCGGCAGCGTGAAGGCGGAGTTCGAGCTGCCGGACGCGCTGGTCGCGCCGCTCTCGGCCGGCCGGCCCGTCGGCAAGGCGAAGATCGTGGTCGACGGCGCGGTCATCGCGACGCACGACCTCTACCCGCAGCAGGACGTCGCGGCCGGCGGCCTGTTCCGCCGGGCGTGGGACACCGTGCGGCTCTGGTTCCACTGACGTGGCCGCGCCGTTCCCGATCGCCTGGCTGGACGGCGGATACCTGCCGCTCGCCGAGGCGAGGATCTCGCCGCTCGACCGCGGCTTCCTGTTCGGCGACGGCGTCTACGAAGTCGTGCCGGTGCATCGCGGGCGGCCGTTCCGCCTGCGCCAGCACCTCGCCCGCCTCGACCGCAGCTGCGACGAGATCCGGCTCGCCCGGCCGCTCACGCACGAGGGCTGGGCCGACGTGGTGGACGGGCTGGTGCGGCGTGCGGGCGCCGCCGAGCAGCTCGTCTACCTGCAGGTGACGCGCGGGGCCGAGGCCGGACGCAACCACCTCTTTCCCCCCGCCGGCACGCCGCCGACGCTGTTCGCATTCACGGCGCCCTACCCGCCGCCGTCGCCCGAGACGCTCGAGAAGGGCCTCGCGGCGGTGACGCTCGAGGACATCCGCTGGGCGCGCTGCGACATCAAGTCGGTCGCGCTGCTCGGCAACGTGCTGTTGCGCCAGCAGGCCCAGGACCGCGGCGCGTCCGAGGCGCTGCTGCTGCGCGACGGGCAGCTCATGGAGGGCTCCTCGAGCACGGTGTTCGTGGTGACGCGCGGCATCATCGCGACGCCGCCCAACGGCCCCCACATCCTGCCCGGCACGTCGCGCGACGCGATCGTCGAACTGGCGAAGGACTGGCGGCCGCTGGAGGTGCGCCCCATCGCCGCGACCGAGCTCGCCACCTGCGACGAGGTGTGGATCGCGTCGGCCGGCCGCGCGGTGCTGCCGGTCACGCGCATCGACGGCCGGCCCGTGGGCGACGGAAAGCCCGGCCCCGCGTGGCAGGCCATGTCGGCCCGGCTCCACAGGCACCTCGACGAGATCGCCGGCACGCCGGCGCTGGCGCCATGACCGACGCGCCCCGCGAGGAGACGCTGTTCGAGTTCCCCTGCGACTTCCCGATCAAGATCATGGGCCGGGCGACCGACGAGTTCCGCAGCCTCGCGCTCGGGATCGTCACGCGGCACTTCGGCACGCTGGCCCCGGAGCGAATCGAGGAGCGCGCCAGCAGCAACGGGCGCTTCCTCTCGTTCACCTGCACGGTGCGCGCCGAGAGCAAGGCGCAGCTCGACGCCGTCTATCGCGAGCTCACGTCCTGCAGCCAGGTGCTGGTCGCCCTCTGAGCGAGACCGAGCGCGTCGAGCAGCCGCGGTGCGAGCGCGAGCGCGACGTCGTGCAGGCCGGCCGGGCCGCCGAGGTCCGTGAGCTGGGTCATCTCGAGGCCCGCGTGGCCGCAGGGATTGATGCGGCGGAACGGCTCGAGGTCCATGGCGACGTTGAGCGCGAGGCCGTGGTAGGAACGCCCCCGCCGGATGCGCAGCCCGATGCTCGCGAGCTTGCGCGCCCCGACGTACACGCCGGGCGCGTCGCGGTCGCCGCGGGCGACGATGCCCCAGCCGGCCGCGGCGGCAATCACCGCGTTCTCGATGCCCTCCACCAGCGCGCGAACGCCGAGTGCGTGGCGGTCGAGGCGCAGCAGCGGGTACACCACCAGCTGGCCGGGACCGTGGTAGGTCACCTCGCCGCCCCGGTCGATGTTCACGACCGGGATCTCGCCGGGCGCGAGCAGGTGCTCGGGCTTCGCGTTCATGCCGAGGGTGAACACCGGCGGGTGCTCGAGGAACCAGATCTCGTCGGGCGTCCCTTCGTCCGCACCGTCGGTGAGGCGCTGCATCGCGCGCCAGGTCGGCTCGTAGTCGACGCGGCCCAGCCAGCGCAGGCCGACGGCGGGCGTTGCGCCGGTCGCGGCCATCGTGCCGCTCAACCCCGCACGGCGACGCCGCCGGCGCCGAGGCCCGCGTTGTTGCGGGCCAGCGCCTGCTCGGCGCGATAGCTCGATCGCACCAGCGGCCCGGCCACGCACTCGAGGAAGCCGAGCGCCAGCGCCTGCCCGCGCAACGCCTCGAACTCCTCCGGACTCACGAAGCGCTCGACGGGCAGGTGATTCACGGTCGGACGCAGGTACTGGCCGAGGGTAAGGATGTCGACACCGGCCGCGCGCAGGTCGCGCATCGTCTCGAGGATCTCCTCGTCGGTCTCGCCGAGGCCGAGCATCAGGCTGGTCTTCACCAGCACGTCCGGCCGGTGCCGTTTCGCGTGCGCGAGCACCGACAGGGTCTGCTCGTACGAGGCGCGCGGGTCGCGCACCGGGTGCGTCAGGCGACGCACGGTCTCCACGTTCTGCGCGAAGACGTCGAGTCCGCTGTCGACGACGGTCTCGACGTCGCGCAGCACGCCCTGGAAGTCCGGGGTCAGCGCCTCGACGGCCGTCTGCGGGTTCAGGCGCTTGATCTCGCGCACGCACTCGGCGAAGTGCGCGGCGCCGCCGTCCGGCAGGTCGTCGCGGTTGACGGACGTCAGCACGACGTAGCGCAGTCGCATGAGTTCCACGCTGCGGGCGGCGTTCGTCGGCTCCTCGGCGTCGAGCCAGCCGCGCGGGTTGCCGGTGTCGACGGCGCAGAAGCGGCAGGCGCGCGTGCACACCTCGCCCATCAGCATCAGCGTGGCCGTGCCGGCGTTCCAGCACTCGCCGATGTTGGGGCACTTGGCCTCCTCGCACACCGTCGCGAGGCGGTGCTCGCGCACCGTCTGCTTCACCGTCTCGAAGCCGCGACCCGCGGGCATGGGAGCGCGCAGCCAGCCGGGCTTGCGCGCGACCGGCGCGGGATCGGCGCTCGTGGCCTTGATGCCGTCGCGTATCGCCGTGTAGCCCTGTGGGGTCACGTACTTCTCGCCGCTGCGGCGCGTGGCGGGCGCGTCGGCCGGCGGGGTCGTCACGACGGGGATGCCCTTGAATTCGCTCATGGCTCGGTTCGGGGTGGCGGGCGCGAATTGTACGGCCTGCGGGGGGTTCGCGCTGTGCTCGGGTGTCGATTCGCGAGCGGCGTCAGGCACTTACGGAGGCGGAAGGGGCGGCCGGAGGGGGCTCGCAGGGACGCCGCAAGTACGTCCCTGTAGGCTCCGCACGCGCCGTCCGTGGCGCGTGACGGCCCTGCGCCCCCTCCCGGCCGCCCTCGGTGGGCTCTCCG
>JBPOHK010000189.1:0-34755 GCA_052035645.1 Pseudomonadota bacterium | reverse complement strand
GTGATCCTGGACGACGTTGCGGAGTTCATCGCGGGACACGTGGCCCTGGTCGTGGTCGAGTACCACACTCGGGCAGACGACGCGCCCGCCGCCTGAGAGGAGGCACCAATGCCCATGCGCCCGCTGACTGCTGCCGTGCTCGCGCTGGCACTGGCGCTCGCCGCCACCGCCTCGCTCGGCCAGGCCACGCTCCCATTGCCCGAGACGCCGTTCCCCGGCAAGGTCGGACGCACCTTCCGGGACTCGGACCCCGCGACCTACCCCGCCCAGCCGCGCCCGGCACCCGGGGCGCCGAACATCGTCGTGGTGATGCTCGACGACGCGGGCTTCGGCCAGTTCGAGACCTTCGGCGGCGCCGTGCCCTCGCCGGGCATCGCCGCGCTCGCCGCCGAGGGACTGCGCTTCAACCGCTTCCACACCGCGGGCATCTGCTCGCCGACCCGCGCCGCGCTGTTGACCGGGCGCAACCCGCACCGCGCCGGCTTCGGCCTCGTGGGCGAGCTCGCGACAGGCTACGACGGCTACGTCGGCTACCTGCCGCGCAGCACGGCCACGGTGGCCGAAATCCTGCGCCAGCACGGCTACGCGACCGCCATGTTCGGCAAGAACCACAACACGCCGAACTGGGAGGGCGGGCCCGCCGGTCCGTTCAACCACTGGCCGACGGGCTTCGGCTTCGACTATTTCTACGGCTTCAACGGCTGGGGCACCAGCCAGTGGCAGCCCGTCCTGTTCGAGAACACGCGGGCGGTGGTTCCGGACCGGCCGGCCGGCTACCACCTGAATGCGGATCTCGCGGACCGGGCCATCGCCTGGGCACGCGCCGTCAAGTCGACGGACCCGAAGCGGCCGTTCTTCCTGTATTTCGCGACGGGCGCCACGCACTCGCCGCACCATGCGCCCGCCGAGTGGATCGCGAAGTTCAAGGGGCAATTCGATCGCGGCTGGGACGCGTATCGCACGGCGACGTTCCGGCGCCAGCAGACGCTCGGCGTGGTCCCGAAGGACGCGCGCCTCACGCCGCGCCCCGCGAACATCCCTGCCTGGAATTCGCTCACGCCCGAGGAGCGCTCCGTCGCCGCGCGACAGATGGAGGTGTTCGCGGCGTTCGGCGCGTACACCGACCACGAGGTCGGCCGCATGCTGGGCGCGGTCCGCTCGCTGCCCGGCGCGGAGAACACGCTGGTGGTGTACCTCGCGGGCGACAACGGCGCGAGCGCCGAGGGCGGCGTGCACGGCTCGCTCAACGAGATCGCGCCGATGCACGGGCTCGAGGGGCAACTGCGCTTCACGCCCGAGGTGCTCGCCGAACTCGGCGGGCCGCGCTGGGACAACAACTACGCGACGGGCTGGGCATGGGCGATGAACACGCCCTTCCAGTACTACAAGCAGCTCGTCTCGCACCTCGGCGCCACGCGCAATCCGATGGTCGTCGCGTGGCCGGGCCACGTGACGGATCCGGGCGGATTGCGCAGTCAGTTCCTCGACGTGACGGACGTGACGCCGACCCTGCTGGACGCCGCGGGCATTCCCGTTCCCGCGAGCGTGAACGGCGTGGCGCAGAAGTCGCTCGACGGCCGCAGCTTCCTGTCGCTGCTCGCCGGGCCGGCGCAGGGCGAACTGCGCTCCACGCAGTACTTCGAGGTATTCAGCAACCGCGCCATCTACCACGACGGCTGGATGGCGTCGGCGCCGCTCGCCATCAATCCCGCCGACCCGAACCGGGCCCAGCTCGACCCCGACCGCGCGACCTGGGAACTCTACGACCTCGCGCACGACTTCTCGCAGGCGCGCGACCTCGCCCGCCAGCAGCCCGCGAAGCTGCGCGAACTGCAGGACCTCTGGTGGGAGGAAGCGGCGCGCAACGACGTGCTGCCGCTCGACTGGCGGGCCGGCGAGCGCACCGTGGTGGCGAGCCGTCCCAACCCGGCGGCCGGTCGCACGCACTTCACCTTCTATCCGGGACTCATGGCCCTGCCTGGAGCGATCTCGCCACGCACGCACAACCGCAGCTGGACGGTGGCGGCCACGGGCGAGTTCCAGTCGTCGGACACCGGCATGCTGGCGACCCAGGGCGGACTCACGGGCGGCTGGGCCCTGTACCTGCAGGGCGGAGAACTCGTGTTCGACTACAACCTCGGCCTGTTCGCGCACTATCGCGTCGGCGGGCCGTTGCCCGCCGGCGCGCGCCGCCTCGAGGCGCGCTTCGAATACGACGGCCGGGACGGCAAGCCCGCGGGCGGCGGCGGAACGGTCACGCTGCTCGCCGACGGACAGACCGTCGGCCAGGGCAGGCTCGAACGCACGCTGCCCCTGGCCTACTCGATGACCGACGGACTCGACGTCGGGCTCGACACCGGCTCGCCGGTGAGCGACCGCTACGAGCCGCCGTTCCGGTTCAGTGGCCGGCTCGCGGCCGTGGATGTCGATCTGCGTTGAGTACCGCCGGAGGGACCGACATGAAGCAGTGGAGCGATTACCTCGATCTCGCCAAGCCCGCCGGCGACCGCATCCAGCAGGCCTGGGCGCCAGACGACCCGCTCGTGCAGGCCGACCTGTGCCGGCAGCTTGCGATGAACATTGCGCAAGGCTATTTCCTCTATTGCCAGTCGACGCCCGAGCACCCGGACTTCGCCCCGTTCGAAAACTCCGTGTTCATGCTGCAGCCGAACCCGGACGCCGTGTATCACTACGCGCCGGTCGACGGGCGCGGCACCTACCGCGTCGTCGGCAACCGCGGCAGCGTCCCGGTCGCGGGCTTCGCCACGGGCAAGGTGATGATCGGCATGGGCCTGCCGCCGGGGCCGGGCTACGGAAATTACGACCTCGACGACCTCGCGATCGGACCCGACGGCGAGTTCGAGGTGCTCTTCAGCACCGAGCGGCCCGCCGGCCACGCGGGCAACTGGCTGCACCTGCATCCCGAGGCACGCTTCATCCTGCTGCGCCAGTTCTCTTACGACTGGGGACGGGAGCGCGACGTGCGCGTTGCGATCGAGCGGCTCGATACGCCGCCGCTCAAGCCGCGCTGGACGATCGAGGCGACGGATCGCCAGCTGAAGGCGCTGTTCGGCACGTACGTCGGCACGCTGACGCAGACGGCGCTCGGCGCCGTGGCGCGCGTCGCGGGCGGCGGCCCGCCCAACCAGTTCAAACTGCACGACTTCCAGGACCTCGGCAACAGCAAGGACTGGCCGCAGGCCTACTTCGAGTGCGTGTACGACATCGCGCCGGACGAGGCGCTGATCCTGGAGACCGAATTGCCGGCCGAGCGCGTCTACTGGAACGTGCAGGTCATCGACGGCCTGTGGAACCAGGTCGAACTCGTCCACCGCCAGAGCAGCCTCAACGGTCACCAGGCCGCGCTCGACGCCGACGGCAGGTTCCGCGCCGTGCTCTCGCTCGAGGACCCGGGCATCGCCAACTGGCTGGATCCGGGCGGCCACACGCACGGCATGATGATCGGCCGCTGGTACCGGTGCAGCTCGCATCCGACGCCGACCCTGACCAAGGTGAAGTTCGCGGACCTGCGTCGTCACCTGCCGGCCTCGACGCCGGCGATCACGCCCGCGCAGCGCGCGGCCAGCCTGCGGGAGCGCCGGCTCGGCGCGCAGCTGCGCCGGCGCTGGTAGCGCGGTTCAGCGCTTCGGCGGCGTTCCGAACATTCGCAACGCGGACTCGGGCGCCGGCACCGGCAGGTGCCCCTCGCCGTAGGGCCACTCGAGGAATCCGGCGGCCGCCATCGTGCCGCCGTCGACGTGCAGCGTCGTGCCGGTGATGCAGCGGGACAGGTCGGACGCGAGGAACAGCACGCCGTTGGCGAGGTCCTCCGGCATCGGCGGCGCCTTGAGCGGGATGTAGACGCCGTAGACCTGCCCCCAGATCTCCGGAGGCACGCTCGCGAACTTGCTGCGCGCCGGCTCGGGAATGGCGTCGATGTTGCCCTGGCTCGGTGTCGTATCGGGCGCCAGCGTATTGATGCGGATGCCCTCGCCGCCGAGTTCGACGGCCAGCGAGCGCGTGAAATTGGTCAAGCCGGCCTTGGCGCCCGCGTAGACGGCAAAGCCGGCCGCGCCCCGATGCGCCTCGATGGTCGTGAAGTTGACGATCGAGCCGCCGCGTCCGGTCCTGCGCATGAGCGGCACGGCGAGACGGACCGAATCCAGCACGTAGCCGAAGTTGCGCCGCAGGTCGGAGGCGAAGTCGTTCGCATCCATGTCCATGAACGCCTTGCGCACCGTGCCGCCCGCGATATTGACCAGGACGTCGAGCTGGCCGAACGTGCGATCCACCTCGCCGAAGAACTGCGCCAGTACCGCGGGATCGCAGGCATCGCCGCCGACGCCGACCGCCTGTCGGCCCAATGACCGGACCTTTTGCACCGCACCCGGGACCGCGTCGGCGCGGATGTCGCACAGGGCCACGTCCATGCCGCTCTGCGCCAGCGCGAGGCTGACGGCCTCGCCGATGCCGGTCGCTCCGCCGACCACGGCCGCGCGCCGGCCCGAGAGGTTCGCCCGACCGTCCAGATTGCCCATTCGCCGCCCCTTTTCGCCCGTTGACGTCCGTCTCGGACGATGTTCATACTAGCGCACGGCGTTCAATTATACGACCACCCCGCGATGGGCGTGGTCCGGGAGATCGGGCTTGGGCAACATGGTCGAAGGCAAGGTCGTCGTCGTCACGGGATCGGGCGGCGGCATCGGTCGGGATTTCGCGCTGGCATTCGCCGCCAGCGGCGCGAAGGTGGTCGTCAACGACGTCGGCCCGGGCGCGGCCGACAAGGTGGTCGCGGAAATCAAGGCCGCCGGCGGCGAAGCCGTGGCCGCCACCGACAGCGTCGCGGCCCCGGAATCGGCCGCGAAGATCGTGCAGGCGGCCGTGGACACCTTCGGGCGCATCGACTGCGTGGTGAACAACGCCGGCATCGTGCGCGACCGCTTCTTTTTCAACATGTCGGTCGACGAGTGGAAGGCCGTGGTGGACGTGCACCTGAACGGCTCGTTCTACGTCGCACGCGCCGCCGCGCCCCACTTCAAGCAGCAGGCCTCGGGCTCGTACGTGCACATGACCTCGACCTCCGGACTGATCGGCAACCTCGGCCAGGCGAACTACTCGGCGGCCAAGATGGGCGTGGTCGGCCTGTCGAAGTCGATCGCGCTCGACATGGCCAAGTTCAACGTCCGCTCGAACTGCATCGCACCGTGGGCGTGGACGGCGATGACGGCCACCATCCCGGCCGACACGCCGGAGAACGTCGCGCGCATCGAGAAGATGAAGAAGATGGAGTCGGCGAAGATCGCGCCGCTCGCCGTCTACCTCGCGAGCGACAAGGCGGCCAAGGTCACCGGCCAGATCTTCGGCGTGCGCGCCAACGAGATCTACTTCTTCAGCCAGATCCGCATGGTGCGCTCGGTGCACCGCTCGGAGGGCTGGACGCCCGAGGACATCGCCGAGCATGCGATGCCCGCGTTCGAGTCGAGCTTTTTCCCGAACGTGCCGTCGATGGTGCTCACGCCCTGGGATCCCATCTGAACATGAGCGACGAAATCGAAACCGTCGGCCTCGGCATCCACTTCGAGGACCTGCCGCTCGGCCGCAGGTTCAAGACCGTGGGTCGCACGATCACCGAGACGGACATCGTGCTGTTCATCAACACCATCGGCATGACCGAGGTGCTGTTCACCAACTACGAGTTCCTGAAGCACGAGTCGGACATCAAGGGCCGCGTGTCGCCGGGCTCACTGGTGTTCTGCATCGCCGAGGGCCTGCTGACCCAGTCGACCATGCAGGGCACCGGGCTCGCCTTCCTGAACATGACGCTCGACATCAAGGGCCCGACCTTCGCGGGCGACACGATCCACGTCGAGTGCGAGGTGATCGAGTCGCGACCGTCGAACAGCCGGCCGGGCCGCGGACTGGTGCGCACCCGCAATCGCGTGGTGAAGCAGGACGGCACCGTCGTGATGGAGTACACGCCGCTGCGGATGGTCAAGTGCAAGCACGCCCCGACGAAGTCCTGAGAGTCCGCGCCCACGCATGAGCACCGGCAAGCAACTTCCCGGCCAGCCGAGCGGACCCCTCGCGGGCGTCCGCGTCGTCGACCTCACGGTCAACGTGCTCGGCCCCGTCGCCACGCAGATCCTCGGCGACATGGGCGCCGACGTGATCAAGGTCGAGACGCCGGCCGGCGACCCGAACCGCGACACCGGCCCGCGGCGCAACCGCGGCATGTCCGCGATGCACCTCAACGTCAACCGCAACAAGCGCAGCGTCACGCTCGACCTCCGCAGCGACGCGGGCCGCGAGGCGCTGCTGAGACTGGTCGAGACGGCGGACGTGTTCGTGCACAGCATGCGCCCGGCCGCGGCCAAGCGGCTCGGCGTCGGCTACGACACGATCTCGGCACGCAATCCGCGCATCATCTACGGCTACGGCCCCGGCTACCGGCAGGACGGGCCGAACCGCGACTACCCCGCCTACGACGACGTGGTGCAGGGCGAGAGCGGCATCGCGTCGCTGATGGCGCAGGTGAACGGCAACGGCCCGCGCTTCTACCCGACGGTCATCATCGACAAGCTCTGCGGCTACGTACTCGCCTCGAGCATCGGCATGGCCCTTTACCAGCGCGAGCGCTCGGGCCTCGGCCAGGAAGTGCAGGTGCCGATGTTCGAGACCATCCTGGCCTTCAACTACCTCGAGCACCTCTGGGGCGGCGCGTTCGAGCCGCCGCTGCCGCCGGGCATCGGCTACGTGCGCCTGCTGACGCCGCACCGTCGCCCCTACCCGACGCAGGACGGCCACATCTGCGTGCTCGCGGTGAACGACGACCAGTGGCGGCGCATCTTCCCCGCCCTGGGCCGGCCCGACCTCGTCGACGACCCGCGCTTCGCGACCACCGACGAGCGCGTGCGCAACTACGACGAGCTGTACGGCATCGTCGGCTCGCAGCTGAAGCAGAAGACGACCGCGGAGTGGCACAAGCTGCTCGACGACGTCGACATCCCGAACGGCCCGGTGCACTCGCTGCAGGAGCTGCTGCACGATCCCTACGTCGAGCAGACCGGCTTCTTCCAGCGCTACGACCACCCGACCGAGGGTGCGGTGGTGACGCCGATGGTGCCGGTGCACTTCTCGGCGACGCCGGGCGGCCTGCATCGCCCGCCGCCGCGCCTCGGCGAGCACACGGACGAAGTCCTGCGCGAACTGGGCCTCGGCGACGCCGAAATCGCCCGCGCGCGCGGCTGACGCCGCTCCCTCACTCGCCGGGCATCCGCTCCGCGAGCATGTGCTGCATCTCGGGCGCGTCCGGCCCGGCGTGGAGGTCGCGGGCGCGCTGCTCGATGCGCCGGTCCGCTTCCGTCGCCCGGTCACGGTGGCGGAGGTAGTCCGTCCAGGACCGCACCACGAACCGTTCGGAATAGCGCTCCGGCTCCACGAGGTCGCGGTACACGCGCCAGAACTGCGCACCGTCGCGCCTGCGGGCGCGGCCCAGCGCGCGCATCGCCGCGAGGAACTCCGTGCGGTCCTGCGACCGGATGCGGTAGTTGACCTGCACCGCGATCGGACCCTCCTCCTCCTCGGGCGTCAGGCCGACCTCGGGTGAGCCGGGCGAAGGCGACGGCGTCGTCGCCTCGACTTCGCCCAGCCGCGCCGGCAGCCATTGCAGCAGCCCGGCCGACGCCACGAGCGCGACGACACTGGCGAGCAGGGCTCCCTGCAAGCCGAGGTGCGTGGCCACGGCGCCCCAGAGCGCGCCGCCCGCCGCCATCGCGAGGTTGAACACCAGCAGGTAGACGGCCATTGCGCGCGCCCGGACCCAGGGCGGGATCGAGGTCTGCAGGGTCGTGACGTTCACGTTGCCGACGACGGCCCAGCCCGCTCCCGCGAGTCCGAGCGCGAGCCAGACGAGCGGCAGGACGACCGTCTCCGCGACCACGGCGACGGCGACCGCGTAGAGCACCGCAGACGCCACCGCGACGGCGTTGATCGACCAGTAGCGTCGCAGGCGCACGCCGGAGATCGCCCCGATGACCGCGCCCGTGCCGAGGCAGGCGAGCAGCAGCCCGTAACCGTCCGCATCGAGATGCAGGCGCTGGCGCGCGATCAGGGGCAGCAGCGCCCAGATGCCGCTCGCGGCACCGACGAACACCAGCGTGCGCAGCAGCTGCACCAGCATGTCGGGCGAGTGGCGGGTGTATTGCAGCGCGCTGCGCAGCCCCACGAGCACCCGTTCGGGCGGCAGCGAACTCTCCCGCGGCAGGTAGCGCCAGCGCAGCAGTGCGAGCGTGGCCAGCGTCATCAGCACGGCGCAGGTCGCAAACACCGTCACCGTGCCGGTGAACGCGACGATGGCGCCGGCCAGGGCCGGCCCGACGGCGCGCGCCACGTTGAAGGACACGGCGCTCAGCGCGAGCGCGGCGAACAGCTGCGATCTCGGAACGGCTTCCGACAGGCTGGTATGTGCCGCCGGAGCCTGCAGCGCGAAAGCCGCGCCGACCGCCGCCGTCGTCAGCAGGAGCAGCAGCGGCGTCGCCTGGCCCGTGCCTGCGGCCACCGCGGTCACGAATGCCGCCAACCCTACCGACAGGTACGAGGCCACGAGCAACGCGCGACGATTGACGAGATCGGCCAGTACGCCGCCCGGCAGGCCGAACAGGAAGATCGGTCCGCTCTGCGCCGTCTGGATCAGCGCGACCATCAGCGGCGACGGCGCGAGCGACAGCATCAGCCAGGAGGCGCCGACGGTCTGCATCCACAGCGCGAGATTCACCGCGAGGCCTGCGCACCACAGCAGCCGGAACTCCGGCAGGCGCAGGGGAGCGGCGGGGGAATCGTGGCCGTCGGTCATCGGGATCGCGAGGTCGGATATGCGAACGTCATTCGATTATAGTGCCGACATGACGCTCGACGTGACTCAATCGGACGGCGTGGCCGTTCTCGCGCTGCGCCACCCGCCGGTGAATGCCCTCGGTCTCGAGCTGCGCCGGGCGCTGGTTGAAGCCCTGGAGCGCATCGACGCGGATGCGTCGATTTCGGCCGTCGTGCTGCACGGTGCGGGCAAGGGATTCTGCGCGGGCGGCGATCGCAGCGAGTTCGGTACGCCCGCGGCCACCACCCGACCCACGCTGTCGCGCGACGTGCTGAGCCGCATCGAGGCCTGCCGCAAGCCGGTGGTGGCCGCCATCCACGGCTTCGCCATGGGCGGTGGCCTCGAACTCGCGCTCGCCTGCCACGCACGCATCGCCGCGGCGTCCGCGCGCGTGGGCCTGCCGGAGGTCGGCATCGGCCGCTTTCCGCTCTCGGGATCGCAGCGCCTGCCGCGCCTGCTCGGCATCGAACGCGCGGCTCGGTGGATGCTGCGGGCGGAGACGATGGCCGCGTCGCATCCGGACGCGAGGCCCCTCGTCGACCACGTCGTCGAGCGCGACGACGACCTGCTGCCGGCCGCGCTCGAACTGGCACGCCAATCGGTGCAGGCGCCGCCCCGACTGCTGCGTCATCGCCCGTTCCCCGATGCGGACCCCCGGTCCGCTCTGCAGGCGGTCGAGGCACGGCTGGCGACCCGGGAGTTGGGCCCGGCTCATCTGGCGCTGCTGGCGGCACTGCATGCGGCGGTGGAGTCGCCGGATTTCCAGGCCGGACTGGATCGCGCGCAGGTCCTCTTCGACGAACTGGTCGGCTGAGACACCAGCGCCGTCAGGCGCCCGCGGTCACGCCGGCACGGCGGACGACAGCCGGCCGTGCACGATTGCGCGTGCCTCGGACACGATGCGCCCGATCAGCTCGCCGCAGGTCGGCAGGTCGTCGACGAGGCCCACCGACATGCCGAGCGGGATGGCCCCGCCATCGACGTCGCCATTGGCCATCGCCTCCATCCAGCGCGCGGCGCCGATGACGGGCAACAGGTCCTTGTGGGTGACGCCGCCCTGCTTCTCGCGCTCCAGGACCTGAGTGCTGACGGAGTTTCGCATCACGCGGCTCGAGTCGCCGTAGGAGCGGCCGATCAGCACGGTGTCGCGCTCGCTCGATTCGAGGAACTTTGCCTTGAGGGCCGGATGCAGCGGCGATTCCTGCGTCAGCAGGAAGCGCGTGCCCATATTGACGCCTTCGGCGCCGAGGGCGAGTGCGGCAACGAAGCCGCGTGCGTCGGCGATGCCGCCGCAGGCGACGACCGGGATCTTCAGCTTCGACGCTGCCTGCGGGATCAGCACCAGCCCCGGCACGTCGTCCTCGCCCGGGTGCCCTGCGCATTCGAAGCCGTCGATGCTCACGGCATCCACGCCGAGGCTCTCGGCCTTGAGCGCGTGGCGCACGGTGACGCACTTGTGCACGATCTTCACGCCGGCCGACTTCAGTCGCTCGATGTACCTGGACGGATTGCCGCCCGCCGTCTCGACGGCCGCGACGCCCTCGTCGACGATCGCCGACACGTAGCCGTCGTAGTCGAGCCCGGTATTGGCCGCGAGGATCGTGAGATTCACACCGAGCGGCCGGGAGGTCAGCGCGCGGGCCTTGCGGATCTCGGCGGCCAGGTCTTTGGCCGTCGCCTGGGTGTGCGCCGAAATGAAACCGATGCCGCCCGCGTTCGCGACGGCCGCGGCCAGTTCCGCGCGCGCGGCCCAGCGCATGCCGCCCTGCAGGATCGGGTAGTCGATGCCGAGCAGCTCGGTGATCCGGGTCTTGAACATCCTGACTTCCTCAGCGACCCACGAACTTCGCGTCGCGCTTCTCGACGAAGGACTGCACGCCTTCCTTCGCATCCTCGGAGTTGTAGAGCCGGCGCTGGGTGGCGGCGATCTGCATGTACGCCGCCTGCCAGCCGTGGGTACCGGCGACACGGGCGTTCTCCATGGTCGCCTGCACGGCGAGCGGCGCCTGGCGACAGATCTTCTCCGCCAGCTCGATCGCGCGCGCCAGTTCCTGCCCTGCAGGCACGACCTCGGTGACGAACTTCATGCGCAGGGCATCCTGCGAATTGAACTCGTCGCCGGTGAGCAGGTATTTCATCGCGTCGCCCCAGCCCGCGCGCTCGACCATGCGGAAGGTCGCGCCACACCCGGCCATGATCCCGCGCTTGACCTCGAGCTGCGAAAAGCGGCAGTTGTCGGCGGCGATGACCACGTCGGCCGCGAGCATCAGCTCGATGGCGACGGTGAAGCAGATGCCCTTCATGGCGGCCACGACGGGCTTGGTGCGCAGCGGCGGGCGCAGGTTGAACGGATCGACCTCGCTCGTCGGCAGCAGCGGCTTGCCTTCCTTGCGCAGCGGCACGATGGTCGGCATGTCGAGACCGGCGGTGAAGTGATCGCCTTCCGCGAACAGCACGCCACAGCGCAGGTCGGCGGATTCCTCGAGGCGTGTGTAGGCCGCGGCCAGTTCGTTGAACATCTTCGGCGTGAAGCCGTTGCGCTTCTCGGGCCGGTCGATGCCGATCAGCAGCAGGTTGCCGCGCTGCTCGGTCCGGACCTGTCCCAGCGGATCGCGTTCGGTGCTCATGGCCGTCCCTCAGGCTGAATAATTGGTGCCGGAGCTGAGCGCTTCCCAGGCGCTGATCTCGTCGCCGAAGCGCGCCAGCTTGTTGCGTGCCGCGGCCACCGCGTCGGGACCCAGCACGAAGTGCACCGGCGGCTGCGGCGCGTCGACGAGCGCGATCACCGCCGCCGCGGCCTTGGCCGGATCGCCCTGCTGCGTGCCGTGGTAGTGCTCCTTCATGGCCCGCGGACGCGCGGCTGGCGTGCCGTCGTATTCGGACATCGTGCGCCTGGCGAGGACCAGCGAGCCGCCCGCGAAGTTCGTGCGGAAGCCGCCCGGCTCCACGACCGTGACGCGGATGCCGAACGGGGCGAGTTCCCCGGCGAGCGCTTCGCTCAGGCCGCTGACCGCGTGCTTGGCGGCGCAGTACAGGGCGACGCCCGGGATGCCGAGGATGCCGGCCATGGACGAGAAGTTCACGATGTGGCCGGCCCGACGCGCGCGAAAATGCGGCACCACGGCCTTGATGAGGTTGAGCGTGCCGAAGAAATTCGTCTCCATGACGTGCCGCGCCTCGGCATCGTCGATCTCCTCGACCGCGCCGCCGAGGCCGTACCCCGCGTTGTTCACCAGCACGTCGATCGGACCGACCTTCGCCTCGACCTCGGCCACGAGCGGCGCAATGGCCGCGGCGTCGGTGACGTCGAGGATGCGACCGTGGGCCCGCCCCGGTGCGAGGGCCTCGAACGCCGACAATTGCGCCTTCTGGCGCATGGTGCCGACCACCGTGTCGCCCCGGGCCAGGATGGCTTGCGCGAGTTCGCGACCGAAGCCGGAGGAGACGCCGGTGATCAGCCAGGTTCGGGGCCGCGCAGTGCTCATGGGGACGCCTCCGGAGGGGCCGCCGCGCCCGCGGGCCGACGGCTTTGACAAAGTTCAGAAATGCGTACAATGTTCGAATACATGTTACCGGCCGCCCCGCGGCCCCGCAACACGGACCCGGCCATGAGCGAACCCCGCGAGCTCGACGAACTGCGACGCCGCGTCGATCGTATCGAATCGATGCAATCGATCCAGCAGTTGCCCATTCGCTATGCCATCGCGGTCGACTCGCGCGACCTCGACGCCTGGGTCGGCCTGTTCGTCGAGGACGTCAATTGTGGCCGGCTCGGGCGGGGTCGCGCGGTGCTGAAGAGCATCATCGACCCCCAGGTGCGAACTTTCTACCGGTCGATCCACCAGGTCTGCGGCCACCAGGTCGACTTCGTCGACGACGACCACGCGACCGGCAAGGTCTATTGCCGCGCCGAGCACGAGGATCGCGGCCGCTGGGTGGTCATGGCGATCTGCTATTTCGACGAGTACGAGCGCCGCGACGGTCGCTGGTACTTCGTGCGCCGCAAGGAGCGGCACTGGTATTCGACGGACGTGCTCGCCCGCCCCGGTCAGCCGGCGTTCCAGAACTGGGACGCCTGGCCCGATGCGAGGCCCGAGCTGCCGCATTCGTTTCCGAGCTGGACGGCCTTCTGGAACGAAGGCGACCCGGCCACACCCGGCGTGCTGAGCAGCGCGCCCTGATCCACGACTCCCCGGGGGACGACGATGAGCGACAAGTGGCAAGCTGGTCACGAGCTGATGGTGAGCATGATGGGCCCGCAATTCGCGGCCGCCGTCGAAGGCGCGGCGAATGCCGACAACTTCGGCGCCGACATCGCGCGCCTGGCGATCGAGTTTCCGTTCGGCAGCGTGTGGGGCCGCCCGGGCCTCGACCGCAGGAGCCGCAGCATCGCGGTCATCGCCTCGCTGATCACCCAGGGCATGCCGAACGAACTGAAGAACCACGTGCGCTTCGGCCTCAACAACGGCCTGACGCCGGTGGAACTGCAGGAGATCCTGATCCAGGTCCTGCCCTACGTCGGGTTCCCGGCCATCGCGGAGGCCACGACCTCCGTCATCGAGGTGCTGCGTGAGCGCGGGCTCGACGGCGGCGTGAAGACCGCCGCCGAGAACAAGACGCTTTGAGGTCACGCCGGCCGACGGCGTGGCGCGCCACCGGGCCACCGCAGTCCCGCGGGGGAGCCGCATGAGCGACCCGTCGACGACGGAGCACGCGGACGGGCGACGCGCCTGGTACGTGGTCGGCGTACTGCTGCTCGTCTACATGGTCCATCACCTGGACCGGATGATCGTGACCCTGCTGCTCGAGCCGATCGGCCGCGAGTTCGCGCTCACCGACTCGCAGCTCGGCCTGCTGGCGGGCCTGGCCTACGCCATTCCGTTCGCACTCGCGGGGATCCCGCTCGGCATGCTGGTCGATCGCGTCAATCGCGTGCGGCTGGTCACGGTGCTGTTGACCGTGTGGAGCGGATTGACGGCCCTGAGCGCTCTGGCGACGGGATTCTGGACGCTGCTGCTCGCCCGCGTCGGCGTCGCGGCCGCGGAATCCGGCGGCACGCCGGCCAACGTCTCGATCATCTCCGACCGCATGCCACCGGAGCGCCGCGCGACCGCGCTCGGCGTCTACTACATGGGCTCGGGCCTCGGCACGATCATCGGGTTCAGTGCCGCCGGCGCGGTCGCCTCACAGTACGGCTGGCGTGCCGCCTTCCTCGTCGTCGGCGTTCCCGGCCTGCTGCTCGCGCTGCTGCTCTGGCGGACGGTGCGCGAGCCGCCGCGGCGGGCGGCGGCGGCGACACCTGCCGCAACGCCCCCGCCTCTGCGCGAGGCGCTGCGGATCATCGTCGCGAACCGGGCCGCGCTGCACGTGATCGCCGGCTCGACCATCGCCGGCATGGTGGCCATCGGGCTCACGACCTGGCTGCCCGCGCTGCTGGTCCGCAACCACGGCGCGAGCCTCGCCACGGTCGGTACGCTGATCGCGTTCACCATCGCGCCGCTCGGCGCGCTGGGCTCGCTGGCCGGCGGTCGCATCGGCGACCTCATCCACGCGCGCGGCCCGGCCGGCGTCGCGCTGTTCCTGGCCGCGTGCATCTCGGTGACGATCCCGGCCGCCGCGGTCGGCGTGCTCACCGGCACGCTCGCCGTCGCGGTGGGCGCGTTCGCGGTGCAGACCCTGGCCCAGGTGCTGATCTCGGCGCCCGGCTACGCCACGGTCATGCACCAGGTGCCGGCAGGAATTCGGGGCGTGTCCGCCTCGGTCATGCAGGTGCTCGCCAACGTGCTCGGGTTCGGCGTGGGCACCCAGGTCATCGGACTCGCGAGCGATGCGCTGGCGGGCGTCGCGCACGCCGATTCGTTGCGCTATGCGATGCTCGGGCTGGCCCTCGTCAACGTCTGGTCGGTCCTGCACTTCCTGCTCGCCGCGCGCGCCCTGCGTCGCGCGGCCCTCCCGGCCACGACCGGCGCGACCTGACCCTGTCCTGCGACGGCGGACGACGACCAGAGGTTCATCATGGACACCGGCTCCATCCACGCCCCGGCCAGGCTGCTGGCCACCGTCTCGCTCGGCGTCAGCCTGGCCTTTTCCCTGCACGCGGCGGAGACCCCGCTGCCCTCGCCGTCGTGGCCCGCGCAGCCGCGCCCGGCGCCACACGCACCGACCGTCGTGCTGGTAATGACCGACGACGTCGGCTTCGGCGCCTCCAGCACCTTCGGCGGCCCGGTCGCGACACCGACGCTCGACCGCCTCGCGAGCGAAGGCGTGCGCTACAACCGGATGCACACCACGGGCATCTGCTCGCCGACGCGGGCCGCCCTCCTCACGGGACGGAACCACACCGCCGTCGGCATCGGCAACGTCGTCGACGCAGCCACCGGCTACGAGGGCTACAACAGCGTCATCCCGAAGTCCGCCGCCACGGTCGCGCGCGTGCTGCGCGACGCGGGCTACGCCACCGCGATGTTCGGCAAGAGCCACGGCATCCCCTCGTGGCAGTCGGGCCCGTCGGGACCGTTCGACCAGTGGCCGACCGGCCTCGGCTTCCAGCATTTCTACGGCTTCCTCGGCGGCGACACGAACCAGTATTCGCCGGCGCTATACGACGGGACGCGCCCCATCGATCCGTCCCGCGGCCGTGCCGACTACATCCTCGACCGCGACCTCGCCGACGACGCCATCGCGTGGATGCGCCAGCAGGTCGCCGCCGCGCCCGGCAAGCCGCTGTTCGTGTATTTCGCGCCGGGCACGGCGCATGCACCGCACCATGCGCCGCGCGAGTGGATCGATCGCTACCGCGGCGCCTTCGATGCGGGCTGGGACGCGGCGCGCGCCGCTACGCTGAAACGGCAGGTGCAACTCGGCGTGGCGCCGAAGGGCACGCGCCTCGCGGAGCGCTTCGATCCGGTCCCGGCCTGGTCGACGCTGTCGCCACTGCAGCAGCGCGTCTACGCCCGCGAGATGGAGGTCTACGCCGGCGCGCTCTCCTTCGCGGACCACGAGATCGGCCGCGTGGTCGACGAAGCGCGCTCGCTCTTCGGCGACGACGTGCTGGTCGTCTACCTGCAGGGCGACAACGGCGCGAGCGCCGAAGCCGGGCTGGACGGCACGCTCAACGAGCACGGCATCCTGAATGCCGTCAACCTGCCGCTCGAGGCGATGGATCGCCATCGCGACGAGATGGGCGGCCCGATGTCCTACGGCCACTACTCCATCGGCTGGGCGAGCGCCATGAACACGCCCTTCCCGCTCGCCAAGCAGTTGCCGTCGCACCTCGGCGCGGTCCGCAACGGCATGGTGATCTCCTGGCCGGGCCACACCAGGCAACCGCAGGCGGTGCGCTCGCAGTTCGCCCACGTGACCGACCTGATGCCGACGATCCTCGATGCCGCCGGCATCGAGGCACCGCGCACCATCGACGGTGTGGAGCAGCAGCCGTTCGACGGCGTCAGCCTGCTGCCGACGCTGCGCGACCCCGACGCGCCCGAGCTGCATCGCACGCAGTTCTTCGCGATCTGGGACAACGTCGGCCTGTACCACGACGGCTGGTGGGCCGGCACCTGGCCGCACGCGTTCCCGTGGGTGTTCCCGCCTTACGCGCCCACGCAGATGGAGAACCGCCAGTGGCAGCTCTTCGACCTGCGGCGCGACTTCAGCCAGTCCCGGGACGTCGCCGCCGAGCACCCCGCGAAGCTGGCGGAACTGCAGAAGCTGTTCTGGGAAGAAGCCGCGCGCGCCAGGGCGCTGCCGATCCACCGCCACGAGGGCCGAGCCGGCCTTCCGACCAACTACTCGGGCGTGCAGTCCGTTCGCTTCGTGGGTCCGCAGGCACGCCTGCCCGAGAAAGCGGGCCCCCCGCTGATCGCCCGGTCGTTCACGCTGACGGCCCGCGTGGAATTGACTCCGGCCACGGCGGAGGGCGTGCTCCTCGCCATCGGCGGCCGCTTCGGCGGCTTCAGCTGGTACCTGCAGGACGGCCGCCCGACGCTGCACTACAACCTGGCCGGCGTGCAGCGCACGATCGTGCAGTCGGCGGAGCCTCTCGGTTCGGGGCCGCACCTGCTGGCCGTCGAATTCTCCGCCAGCCCGCAACGCGGCGGGCCCGCCGACGTCACGCTCCGTGTCGACGGCCGGACCGTCGCGACCGGCCGGATCGAGCGCACACTGGGGTTCCGCTACTCGCTCGACGAGACGCTCGACGTGGGCAGCGACGAGGGCACGCCGGTCACCGAGGACTATGCGTCACCCGCGCGATTCTCCGGCCAGTTGCACGACCTGACGATCGACTTCCCGGCCGCGGCACACTGATGCGCAGCCGTCGCGAGCATGGCGTGTTTCCGTCAGCCTGGCGGCTTGTAGGCGTCGGGCCAGAGGATCTGTACGATCGGGCTGTCCGCCGCGTAGGAATGGCAGGAACCGACCAGCCCGCGGCTGCCTTCGCCGCGCGTGCCATAGGTGTCGAGCAACGCCTCGCGTCCCTGGTTGCGCTTGCTGCCCGCCACCGCCTGGACCGCGACGTTCGCCATCGTGTCGATCAGCGCGAGGATGTGCGTGCAGCCGGCCGTGCCGCCGACGCGCGCCCGGACCTCCTTCTTGAAGCCGCCCGCCACGCCGAGCCCGACCAGGCGCTGCAGGTTGGGCGGCACTTCGCGACATCGCGGGTATGGCGCGGCATCCGTGCTGCAGGCCACCTCGCGGATGGTGAGCTGGTCATCGACCGTCAGGCGCAGCCACATCTCGTGCGCCGGATCGCCGCGCCTGACCGTGCCGCGCCAGTCGTTGCTGGTGTCGTACCCGCGCACGTCGGTCAGGTGCCCCTCGATGTCGACGAGACCGTCGTCGCGCAGGTATCCCTCGCAGGTGATCGTCCGTCTCGTCAGCAGTTCGCGCGGTCGGGGGGCGGTCAGCGGCATGGGCAAGGGTCTCCTGGCGAGAATGTGTCGGCGCACGCGCGGCGGCGGGCCGTTCAAGGGAGGATTCTAGCGTGAGCACCCTCGTCTGGATCAGCGGCGCCACCCAGGGCCTCGGACTCGGGCTCGCCCGCACGCAACCCTGGCCCGATGCCCGCATCGTCAACCTGTCGCGGCGCGTCCACCCGGAACTCGAGACGGTCGCATTCGACCTCACGCGGCCCGAGACCTACGCCGCCGTGCAGGCCAGCTTCGAACGCGAGTTGTCCGGCTTCGCGGGGGAGCGGGCGATCTTCGTCCACAACGCGTATTACCCCGGCCAGCCCGGCTTCGTCGGCGAAGGCGACCCGGCCGAGACGGCGCGCTGCATCCAGGCCAACGCCGTCGCGCCCCTCGTTCTCGGCGAGATGTTCCTGCGCGCCGTGAAGCCCGGCTACGAATCCGGCCTCGTGCTGATGTCTTCGGCGGCGGCACGCCATCCCTTCGCCGGCAATGCGAGTTACTGCGCGGCCAAGGCGGGGGTCGAGATGTGGGTGCGAACGGTGAAGCGTGAACTGAAGGCCCGCGGCCGCAAGACGTGGGTCGTCGCCGTGCGCCCCGGCTTCGTCGACACGCCGAGCACCCGGCAAATAGCGACGCTGTCGGCCGCGGAATACCCGGTCGCGCCGCAGATGGCGCGGCAGTTCGAGACGGGCCAGGGCGTGCTGTCGCCGGAGCAGGCCGCGCGCGACATCTGGGCGGCGCTGCCGCCGAAGGGAGACGAGTCCGTGCTGCTGTTCGGCGAGATGGTGCCGGATGCGTCGCAGAGGCCGGCCTAGTCCAGCCACTCGCGCAGGCCGGCGAGGTAGCGGCGCAGGCGGGACTCGGCGAGCCCGGCATTGCGCTCGAGAATGGCCTCCACGATGCCGGCATGGATTCGCCGGATGCGCGCCACTCCCGCCGCACGCTCGCGGCGCGGGCGGCCGGCGAACGAGGCGTGCTCGTCGGTGAGCCGCAGGGCGACCGTGAGCAGGAACTGCAGCGTGGAATCGCCGCTCAGTTCGCCGAGCAAGGCATGCAGGCGCTGAAGGTCCGGACCCGACGCATCGGCATCCAGCGCCCGTTCCCAGTCGATGAGGGCCCGCAGCCGGCGCCCGCCTGCAACCGTGAGCCTGGCGCAGACGAGCCCCAGCGCCGCAACCTCGAGCAGCTCGCGCAGCTTCATGATGTCCTGCGGCCGGATCGCGCTGCGCCGGCTCAGGCGTCGCGGCGCCGCGGCCAGGCTCGGGGGCCCGCGTCGCCCACGCCCTGCGCCTCTTGCTCCGTCGCGACGACGACGGGCCAGCGTGCGAAACGCCTCGACTTCCTCCGCGGGCACCACCAGCGTCAGGGTCACTAGCCCTGCGTCACGCTGCCGGGCCCGCAGGCCCGCCATTCTCTCTGCCGCCGTCCGCGCCATGCACCCGCCCTCGCCCGTGGCACGCTCGATCGTAACATGTGACACATTGACGGCCTGCACCCGGGGCCGCTACGGTCGACCGGTTTGCGCGATCCGCGCGCCCTTGCGCCAGGAGACCCCATGAACGGCTCGAACGATCCCAGGCACACTTCCGGCGTCCTGCGGCGAGGCGACTTCGGCTGGCAGGCGCTGTGCAGCGCCTTCGAGCCGACGCTCGAGGACATGATGTCGGACCGGGCCTACTTCGGCATGGTCCCGGAGGCGCTGTACCTCTGGGGCACGTTCCGCGACGAACAGGGCGAGATCCACTGCCCGATGCGGCGCATCCCGTACGGCCTGCCGGGCGCCGCCAGGGACACGCGCAGGCGCTTCTTCCTGAGTTCGACGCTCGACCACACGGACGGCATGCACATGCACCCGGCCGGGCGGAACTCCGTGCCGAACGACAACTGCACGCGCACGCTCGAAGACGGCCGCGTGCACTGGCGCAGCGACCCGGCGCAGAAGGGCAACCCGTTCCACGTCACCTGGTCGCCCGACGAGTGCAGCTGGATCGAGGAAGGCGCGATGGAGATCCACGGCCGGCTGGTGAAGCCCGGCATGCACTGGTACCTGCCCGGCCGCGACGCCGGCATGTACTACGTGGCGAACATCTTCGAGATGGAAGGCACGATCCTCGGCCACACGGTGCGCGGCATGATCGGCTTCGACCCGATCTACATGTACGAAGGCGGCGAGATTTATCGCACCAGGGATGCCCTGGTGCAGGAGAAGCTCGAACTCGTCTGGTACACCTGGGCCACGCGGTACAAGGACGGCAGCATCGACTTCGGGCACTTCACGCTCGGCCACGACCAGTTCGGCTTCGCCATCCTCGGCAACGAGAACGGCGAGGTGCGCTACACCTACGACGTCACCGGCGAAGTCGACTTCGGCAGCAATGGCTACTGGCAGGACGGCATCCGGTACTCTGCCTTCGGCGAGCAGTGGGAATTCCTGCCCGACCCGAAGGGCCGGCTGGTGGGCCTCGGCGAACTGAAGAACCCCCAGGTCGACGGCCGCTGGCGCCGTGTCGGCGACACGCGCGAGCCGGACGTGTGGTTCGCGTGGGGCGAAGCGGCCCCGAGCCATGGGAATCGGCCAGTCAACCGGCTGCCGGGCGCCGGCACGCGCGTCGGCGTGAGCTTCCGAAAGTACGGCTGAACGCCCGCCCCTGCGCCGGCACGGGCCCGGACGTGAGGCTCAGCGCCCGGTGAACTTCGGCGGGCGCTTCTCGAGAAACGCCTTGGCCGCCTCGCCGAAGTCCGCGGAATTCTGCAGCGCGGCCTGGTAGGTGATCTCGGCCTGGATGGCGTCGTCGACCGTGTCGGCCTCCGCGTTCAGCGCGGCGCGCAGCAGTGCATTCGCCATGGGCGGATTGGCCGCGAACTTCTCCGCGACCACGAGCGCGCGCTCCAGCGCCTTGCCCGGCGCGCTGAGTTCGTTCACCAGCTGCATCTTGAGCGCTTCCTCCGCACCGAACGGCTCGGCGAAAGCGGCCAGTTCCATCGTCTTGCGGTGCCCGATCTTGCGCGGAATGGACCAGAGGCCGCCGACGTCGGGGATCAGGCCCACCTTGATGAAGGCGATCTTGAACTTCGCATCGCTCGCCGCGACGCAGTAGTCGCTCGCCGCGGCGAACGACACGCCACAGCCCGCCGCGTTGCCCTCCACCGCGCACAGGAAGGGCTTCGGTCCGGTCACCAGCAGCCGGAAGATGCGCGTGGCCAGTTCCATGCGGATGCGGCCCTTGAGGACCGGACGCGACTCCATCTCCGTGATGTCGCCGCCGGCGCACAGATTGCCGCCCGCGCCCGTGAGCACGATGGCCCGCACGTCCTCGTCGGACTCGAGTTCGAGCAGCCGGTCCCACATCTGCTGGCGCATCGCGAGCCCGAACGCGTTCATGCGCCGCGGGTAGTTCAGCGTCATGACGGCAATGGCGCCCTCGCGCCGTACCAGCACGCGGTCTTCCGTCGCTTCGCTCACAGCAGCGCTCCGTACAGTTCGAGGTGGGTATCGACGTCGCCGTGGGTCAGGTCGATCACGACCAGGCGCTTGAAGTACCACCCGACCGGCAGGTCGTCGGTCATGCCCATGCCGCCGTGCAATTGCACCGCCTGCTCGCCGACGTAGCGGCCGGACTGGCCCGCCATCACCTTGGCCGCCGAAATCGCACGCCGGCGCTCCCGGCGATCGTCGTCGTCGATCTTCGCGGCCGCCAGCAGGGCCGTCGAGCGTGCCTGCTCGATCGCAATGGCCATGTCGGCCGCGCGGTGCTGCAGGGCCTGGAAGTTGCCGATGGCCTGCCCGAACTGCTTGCGCGTACGCAGGTGCTCGGCCGTCATCTCCAGCAGCTTCTCCATCACGCCCACGGCCTCCGCGCACAGGCCGGCCGTACCGCGATCGATCGCGCGCTCCAGCTCGTCGTAGCCGCCGTGCAACGGACCCACCCGCGCGTCCTCGCCCACCTCGACGTTCGCCAGCGTGACCTCGGCGGCGTGCGCACCGTCGATCGTGGGCTTGTCGTCGATCGCGAGGCCCGGTGCATCGGCCGGCACCAGGAACAGCGACACACCCGCGGCGCCGCGGGCGGCGCCTTCGGTACGCGCCGAGACGATCAGCGCATCGGCGCCGGCCGCACCGATCACGGCCGTCTTGTGGCCGTTGAGCACATATCCCGCTCCGCGACGCTCGGCCCGTGTCTCGATGTGATCGAGGTCGAAGCGCGCGCCCGGCTCGTATGCCGCGACCACGACGCGCTTCTCGCCGGACGCGATGGCCGGCAGCCACTCCGCGCGCTGCGCATCGCTGCCGGCCCGAGCGAGCAGCGGCGCGGCGACGAGCGCGGTCTGCAGGTAAGGCTCCACGGTGAGCGCACGACCGAAGGCCTGCATGACCAGCAGCGCCTCGATCGACGAGGCCCCCATGCCCCCGTCCGCTTCGGGGACATTGAGCCCCAGCAGGCCGAGATCCGCAAGCTGGCTCCAGTTGGCCTGCCAGGCTTCCGCACCGGAAGCGAGTTGGCGTCGGCGCGTGAAGTCGTAGTCGGTCTCCAGCCAGCGGGCGACCGCCTCGGCCAGCATCGACTGTTCGTCGCTGAGCGTGAAGTCCATGGTCAGAGCCCCACGACCGAGCGCGCGATGATGTTCCGCTGCACTTCGTTGGTGCCGCCGTAGATGGCGACCTTGCGCAGGTCGAAATACTGCGCCGCCAGCCCGGCGAGCTGCGCGCCGCCCGGCATCTCGCCGCCATGACCTGCCTCGAGCCACTCGGGCGAATACTGCACGGCATTCGGGCCCGCGCATTCCATCAGCAGCGCGCCGAGGGCCATCTGGATCTCCGAGCCGCGGATCTTGAGCATCGACGCCTCGGTCGACACGTCCCGGCCGGCCTGCTCGAGCGAGATGACGCGCATCAGCGACCACTCGTGCGACAGCACCTGGATCTCGAGTCGCGCCACCTTTTCGCGAAAGCGCGGATCGTCGATCAGCGGCTGGCCGCGCTTGGTCTCGCGGGCCGCGAGATCCTTCAGCCGGCTCAGCAGGCGCTTGCACATGCCGATGCCGGCGATGTTGGTGCGCTCGTGGCCGAGCAGGTACTTGGCGATTGCCCAGCCGCGGTGTTCCTCGCCGACGAGGTTCTCGACCGGCACCTCGACGTTGTCGAGGAACACCTCGTTGACGTCGGCGCCCTGGTCGAGCGTCCTGATCGGCCGCACCTTCAGGCCCGGGGTCTTCATGTCGATCAGCAGGAACGAGATGCCCTGCTGCGGCTTGCCCTCGGCGTTCGTGCGCACGAGGCAGAAGAACATGTTCGCGTAGTGCGCGAGGGTGGTCCACGTCTTCTGGCCGTTGACCACGTACACGTCGCCGCGGCGCTCGGCACGGGTCTTGAGCGACGCGAGGTCCGAGCCGGCGCCCGGCTCGGAATAGCCCTGGCACCACCAGTCCTGCAGGTCGAGGATGCGCGGCAGGTAGCGCGCGAGCTGCCCGGGCGTGCCGAACTTCATCAGCACCGGGCCGAGCATGGACAGGCCGAACGGCAGCTGTCGCGGCGCGCCGCCGACGTAGCATTCCTCGTCGAAGATCGAGCGCTGGCGCGAGTTCCAGCCGGTGCCGCCGTACTGCACCGGCCAGCCGGGCGCGGCCCAGCCCTTCGCATGCAGGATGCGCTGCCAGGTGACGTAGTCCTCGCGCGGCACGCGGCGGAAGCCGAGCACGCGCTCGCGCATCCCGGCCGGCAGGTTCTTCGCGACGAACTCGCGCACCTCGGCACGGAACGCCAGGTCTTCGGGGGATTCGCGCAGGTCCATGGTGCCCTCAGCGACCGGTGAACTTCGGCGAGCGCTTTTCCTTGAAGGCCAGCTTGCCTTCCTGGAAGTCCTCGCTGACGTTGGAATCCATCATTTCCGCGCTGTCCGCCATCACCGCCTCGTGCAGCGACTGGAACGGCAGGTCCCACAGCTGGCGCTTCAGCGACCGCGTCGACCGCGGCGAGACGTTGTCCGCGATGTCCTTCGCATAGGCATAGGTGGCCTCGGCCAGCTGCGCCGCCGGGACCACCTGTTGCGCGAGCCCGAGGCGCTGAGCCTCCGGCCCCTTGATCTTGCGGGCGGACAGCAGCAGGTCCAGCGCCGTGGCGTGCCCGGCCACGCGCTCGAGGATCCACGCCATGCCGTACTCGGACGCGAGGCCGATGCGGGCGAAGGCCGTGGTGAGCGTCGCTTCCTCGGCCACGAAGCGCACGTCGCAGAAGAGCGCGTGCACGAGGCCGAGACCCGCCGCCGCGCCATTGATCATGCCGATGATCGGCTTCGGGATCGCGGGGAAGTACGTGGCGCGACTCTGGTAGTCGGGTCGCCGGCTGAAGTCGTAGGCGCGCGGCAGCTTGTCGATCAGCTGGCGCGGGTTGTCGGACTTGAAGCCGGTGATGTCGCCGCCCGCACAGAAGGCGCGCCCGGCGCCGGTGAGCACGATGACGCGCACGCCGTCGTCCGCGCCGGCCGCATGCATGGCCTGGTAGACCTCGTCCGCCATGACGTCGGTCCAGGCGTTCAGCTGCTCGGGCCGGTTGAGGGTGATGGTCGCGATCCGGTCGCGGACCTCGTACTGGATCTGCTGGTAGCTCACGGACCCTCCTTCAGACGGCGCCTTCGGCACGCAGGCCGGCGATGGTCTCGGCCGAATAGCCGAGTTCGCCGAGCACCGCGTCGGTATGCTGGCCCAGCGCGGGCACCGGGTCCATCCTCGGCTCGACGCCGTCGAGCCCGGCGGGCGGCCGCAGGGCCGGCACGACCCCCTTTTCGGTACCCACCGTCGTCCAGCGGCCCCGCGCGGCGAGCTGCGGGTGCTGCCACACCTCGGCAACGTCGTTGATGCGGGCATTGGCGATGCCGGCCGCATCGAGTCGTGCCACCACTTCGGGCGCGGTCAGGCCGGCGAATGCCGCGTGGATCACCTCGTCGATCGCCGTGCGGGCACCCGTGCGCAGCGCATTGCTGGCGAACCGGGCGTCGGTGGCGAGCCCCGGCTGCAGCAGCACCTTGTCGCAGAAGATCGCCCACTCGCGCTCGTTCTGCAGGCCGAACATCACGAGCTTGCCGTCGCCGGCACGGAACGGTCCGTAAGGATAGATCGTCGCGTGCGCGGCGCCCGTGCGCTTCGGCGGGGCGGCGCCCTCGAACGCGTAATAGAGCGGGAAGCTCATCCACTCGACCATGGTCTCGAGCAGCGCGACGTCGATGTGCGAGCCGCGCCCAGTCCTGCCCCGCTGCAGCAGCGCCGCGAGGATGCTGGAATACGCGTACATGCCGGCCGAGATGTCGGCGATGGAATTGCCCGCCTTGGCGGGTGACTCCGGCGTACCGGTGACCGACAGGAACCCCGACTCGCTCTGGATCAGCAGGTCGTAGGCCTTCTTCTGCGCGTACGGACCGTCGGCGCCGTAGCCGGAGATGTCGCAGACGATCAGGCGCGGGAACCGCTGCGAGAGTTCGTCGTAGCCGAGCCCGAGCCGGGCCGCAGCGCCGGGCGCGAGGTTCTGCACCAGCACGTCGGCCGAGTCGAGCAGCTTGCCGAGGATCCTCTTCGCCTCGGCGTGCTTCACGTCGAGCGTGACGCTTTCCTTCGAACGGTTGGTCCAGACGAAATGCGAGGCCAGTCCGCGCACCCGCGTGTCGTAGTCGCGCGCGAAGTCGCCGGCGCCCGGTCGCTCGATCTTGATGACGCGGGCACCGAGGTCCGCCAGCTGGCGCGTGCAGAACGGCGCCGCGATGGCGTGCTCCAGCGTGACCACCGTGACGCCGTCGAGGGGACGCATCGCGGCCCGCTCAGAAGGAACGCGGCAGGCCGAGCCCGTGCTCGGCAAAGTACGACAGGATCAGGTTCGTCGAGATCGGCGCCACCTGGTACAGGCGCGTCTCGCGGAACTTGCGCTCGACATCGTACTCGCAGGCGAAGCCGAAGCCGCCGTGCGTCTGCAGGCAGGCGTTGCCCGCCTCCCACGAGGCCTTGGCCGCGAGGTACTTGGCCATGTTCGCCTCGGCGCCGCAGGGCTTCTTGGCGTCGTACAGCTCGCAGGCGCGGAAGCGCATCAGGCTCGCCGCCTCGACCTCGACGTAGGATTCGGCGAGCGGGAACTGCACGCCCTGGTTCTGGCCGATCGGGCGGTCGAACACGCGACGCTCGTTGGCGTACTTCGAGGCGCGCTCGACGAACCAGTAGCCGTCGCCGATGCACTCGGCGGCGATGAGCACGCGCTCGGCGTTGAGTCCGTCGAGGATGTACTTGAAGCCCTGCCCCTCGACGCCGATCAGGTTCTCGGCCGGGATCTCGAGGTCGTCGAAGAACAGCTCGTTGGTCTCGTGGTTGACCATGTTGTCGATCGAGCGCAGCGTCAGGCCCTTGCCGATCGCTTCGCGCAGGTCGACGACGAAGACCGAGAGGCCTTCCGACTTCTTCTTCACTTCGCTGAGCGGCGTCGTGCGCGCGAGCAGCAGCATGAGGTCGGAGTGGCGCACGCGCGAGATCCAGACCTTCTGGCCCTTCACCACGTAGCGATCGCCCTTGCGCACCGCCGTGGTCTTCAGCTTGGTCGTGTCGGTGCCCGTGGTCGGTTCGGTCACGGCCATCGACTGCAGGCGCAGCTCGCCGGTCGCGATCTTCGTCAGGTATTCCTGCTTCTGCCGCTCGTTGCCGTGCCGCACCAGCACGTTCATGACGTACATCTGGCCATGGCAGGCCCCGGAGTTGCCGCCGCTGCGGTTGATCTCCTCCATGATCACGGAGGCCTCGGCGAGGCTGAGCCCCGATCCGCCGTACTCGTGCGGGATCAGCGCAGCCAGCCAGCCGGCCTTGGTCAGCGCGTCGACGAACTCGCTCGGGTAGTCGCGGGCGAGGTCCACCTTGCGGAAGTACTCGTCGGGGAACTGCGCGCACAGGGCACGCACGCCGGAGCGGACTTCCTCGTAGTTGTCGCTGGGTCTCATATGTGAATTATGATCGAATATGTGAACGCTCGTCCAGTTCGCCGCCCGACGGCGGACGGGTCCCGATCAGGCGCCGGCGACCGGCCGGGCAAACTGCTCGCGCAGCGTCACCTTGCTGATCTTGCCGCTCGGCAGGCGCGGCAGCTGCGGCACGAATTCGATGCGTTTCGGGCACTTGTAGCCGGCGATGTGGCCCCGGCAGTGCTTGATGAGATCGGCCGGAGCCACGGCCTGTCCCGGCCTGGCGACCACGACGCCGAGCACCGCCTCGCCCCATTTCTCGTCCGGGACGCCGATCACCGCGGCGTCGGCCACGGCCGGGTGGGACATCAGCGCCTCCTCGACCTCACGGCTGTACACGTTCTCGCCGCCGCTCACGATCATGTCCTTCTTGCGGTCGACGAGGTACACGAAGCCGTCGTCGTCCATGCAGCCGACGTCGCCGGTGTGCAGCCAGCCGTGACGCAGGGTCTCGATGCTCGCGGTCGAGTTATTCCAGTACCCGGACATCGCCGTGGGGGTGCGGAAGCAGATCTCGCCGATGACGCCGGGCGCCACCTCGCGGTCGTGCTCGTCGAGGATGGCGACGCGCGTGCCGGTCGTCGCCTGCCCGACCGAGGTGAGGCGCTTCAGGTCGCGAGCATCGCCATCTGGACGGTGGTAGAACTTCTTCAGCACGCAGCCCGCGCCTTCGGTCTGGCCGAAGCCGTTGATCATGATGCGGCCGAAGCGATCCAGTGCCCGCCGCAGCACCGTATAGGGCATTGGCGCTGCGGCGTAGTTGAGCGTCTTGAGCGAGGAGAAGTCGTGGCGCTCCTGGCCCGGCAGGTCGAGCACCTGCTGCACCAGCGTCGGCGCGAGGTGCAGTTGCGTGATGCGCTCGGCCGGGATGGTCTCGACGATCTTCTGCGCCTCGAACGCGCGCAGGATCACCATCGTCCCGCCCACGTACGTCAGCGCCCCGCCCTGCGATCGCGACCCGATGTGGAAGAACGGCATGGACAGCAGGATCCGGTCGCCCGCGTCGGCCTCGAGTTCGCGGGCCCAGTCCGCGATCAGCGCGAGATACGCCTCGTGCGTGATCATCGCACCCTTGGGACGGCCGGTCGTGCCGCTCGTGTACATGACCGCGTGCAGGTGCTCCGGCCGCACCTCCAGGCCCGGACCTTCCGGCGCACCCTGCGCGAGCACGGCCTCATAGTCCTCGGCCCAGTCGGGCGCGGCGCCACCGATGCAGACGTAACGCCGGACGCTGGTCAGCTGCTCGCGCATTCCCGCGACCGTCGCCTCGTACTGCTTCTCGAAGAACAGCACCGTCGGCGCGGAGTCCTTCAGGATGTACTGGATCTCGGGCGGCGCGAGCCGGAAGTTGACCGGCGTGACGATGAACGGCGCAACCTCGCCCACGCCGTAGACCTCGAGGATCTCCGGGCAGTTCATCGCCAGGAACGCCACACGGTCCTGCACCCTGAGGCCACCGCCGTGCAACGCGCTCGCCAGCCGCTTCGCACGCTCGGTGAACTCCCGATAGGTGGGCCGGCGGTCGCCGAACACGAGGTACGGCGTGTCCGCGTGCAACCGGGCATTGCGCTCGACGAGGTCGCGCAACGTCCGCATCGAGGGCGCCTGGGCGAGCATGGCGGGGGCCTAGGCCTTGGTGTCGACCGGGAACGACGCCGCGCGCTTCTGCAGGAACGCGTCGATGCCTTCCTTGCCTTCGGGGCCGGCGAAGCCGATGAACTCGAGCGCAAGCGACGCCTCGAAGATCGGCGCGGCCTGCCGCAGCCAGTAGTTCAGGGTGTGCTTGGTCCAGCGCGCGGCGGCCGGCGCCAGTTCGGCCAGTCGGGTGGCGACCTCGATCGACTTCGCCTCGACCTGGTCGGGTTCCACCGCCATCGACACGATGCCCATGCTGGCCGCCTCTTCGCCCGAGAAGGTCTCGGAGAGCAGCAGGTAGTACTTGGCGCGCGCCATGCCGCACAGCAGGGGCCACAGGATCGTCGCGTGATCGCCCGCCGCGACGCCGATCTTGGCGTGGCCGTCGGAGAACTTGGCGTCCTTCGCGGCGATCGAGATGTCCGCCAGCAGCGCCGCGGCGATGCCCGCGCCCACGGCCCAGCCGCGCACCGCGCTGACGATCGGCTTGCTGCAGTTGATCATGTTGAGCACCAGCTCGCGCGCTTCCTTCATGGCCTGCATGCGCATGTCGTAGTCGTCGCAGCACTTGCGCTCGTGCGCGAGGTCTCCGCCCGCCGAGAACGCCTTCTCCGAGCCGGTGATGATGGCCACGGACACGCTCGGGTCGGCGTCGACGTCCTTCCAGACATCGGAGATCTCGCCGTGCAGGCGCGCGCTCATCGCATTCATCTTCATCGACGAGGCGATGGTGATCCGGAGCACGCGCGGGTGCGGACGGTCGAACTTGAGTTCCTGGTAGCGGGCATAGCGGTCGGACATGGCGGTCTCCGGATCAGTGACTGGTCTGGCGCAGGGCGATCAGGGCATCGACGGCGACGATGCGGTCGCCGGCGCAGATGAGCGGGTTCACGTCGAGTTCGGCGATGCGGCCGGCCTGGTCGGCCGCCAGCTCGGAGAGCCGGCAGACGATGTCGGCGAGCCGGTCGAGGTCCACGGGGGCGCTGCCGCGGAAGCCGGTCAGCAGTCGGGCACCCTTGAGCCTGAGCAGCATGGCACGCGCCTCGGCCGGCGTCACCGGCGCGAGTTCGAGCGACGTGTCCTTCAGCAACTCAACCAGGATGCCGCCGAGCCCGGCGACGACGAGCGGGCCGAGCTGCGGATCGACCCGGGCTCCGACCATGATCTCGACGCCCGGCGGAATCATGGGCTGCACCAGCACGCCCGTGATGCGCGGCGGCGGCGAGACCTTGTGCGCGTTGGCCATCACCAGCTGGTAGCCCGCCCGCACGGCGGCGGCATCTCGCAGGTTGAGTTTCACCACGCCGGCTTCGGTCTTGTGCGGCAGGTCGGGCGATTCCACCTTGAGCACGACGGGATAGCCGGCTGCATCCGCCGCCGCGACCGCATCGGATTCGCTCGCGACGAGCCGCTCCTCGACCACCGGCACGCCGTAGGCTGCCAGGACACGCTTGGCCTCGCGTTCCGCGAGCGTGCCGCCCCGCGCCTCGTCGAGCAACGCGGCTGCCTTCGAGGCGACCGCCGGATCCGACGTTCGCCGATAATCGCGTGTTCCCGCCTGCTGCCGGTCGTAGTACCTGTGCCACGCCGCGATCACGCCCAGGCAGCGGTCCATCGAGCGGAACTGAGCCACGTTGGGATTGAGCTCGGCCTCGAGCGCGCCCGGACCCTGCAGCCACTGCGAGATCATCACGTTGCAGGTGATCTTGCCGTGCTCCTCGGACAGCTTGCCCAGCGCTTCGATGCGCGGCGTGTGGAACGCGAAGGCGACCGGCTGCGGCATGATGATCGCGCCGTACTGCGGGTCGCTGATGAGCGCCTCGCCGCAGGCCCACAGCGACTGCGGGTTGTTCACGACCTGCGCCGTCACGTCGCAGGGGTTGCGCGCCGAACCGAAGTCCGGGATGTGCTGCAGCAGCACTTCGGTGGCCTCCGGGCGCGGCTGCGGCATGGGCACGCCGTGCTCCTCGGCCTTGTCGGCCGCCATGATCGCGGCGCCACCCGAGGTCGCCACGACGGCGACCCCGCGCGCTTTCGGCGGCGGCGCCTTGGCGAAGAACGCCGCGGCCTCCATCAGCGCCTCGAAGTCCGGCACGAGGATCGCGCCCGCACGTTCGAACGCGGCGAGATAGGCGGCATTCGAGCCGGCGAGCGAGCCCGTGTGCGACACCGCGGCCTCGGAACCGAGCTGGCCCGTGGCGATCTTGTGGATCAGCAGCGGCTTGCCGTTGCGGAACGCGAGGTCCGCCGCTTCGAGCAGCCGCTGCGGCTGGCTCATGCCCTCGAACACGCAGACGATCGATCGGCAGGCGTCGTCCTCGGCGAGGTAGGCCACGAGATCCGCCACGTCCACGTCCGCCTGGTTGCCGGCCGAGAACGCGTGGCTGACCGCCACGCCGGTCTCGATCGACTGCGACAGCGACTGCGACAGCGCGCCGGACTGGCTCGCGATGCCGATGGACCCGCGCCGCAGCGGCCGGACCGCGGGATACTCGGAGAAACTGATGCGGGCCCCGAGCGCGTAGTTGGCGATGCCGAGGCAGTTGGGGCCAAGGATGCGCAGCCCCGACTCCGCCGCGATCCGGCCGAGCGTGGCCTGCTGCGCGACGCGCTCGGGCTTGCCCGTCTCGGCGTACCCCGACGCGAACAGGATGACGCCGCCGGCCTTCACCTGGCCGGCCTCGGCGACGACCTCTTCCGCGCCTTCGCGCGGTACGCAGACCACGACGCAGTCCGGGCTCTCCGGCAGCGCGGTCAGGCTCGGATGGCACGGACGACCCGACAGCTCCGGGTACTTCGCATTCACGAGGTGGATGCGGCCGCCGAAGGTCTCGAGGTTGTTCAGCACGCGCTCGCCGAACGAGCCGGCGCGCGACGACGCGCCGACGATGGCGATGCTCGCGGGGTGCAGGACGCGCGCGAGGTCGGCGTGGCGGTAGACCCGCGCACGCGGCTGGGCCGGCGAACTCATTTGCCCGTGAACCTCGGCGCGCGCTTCTCGCGGAAGGCGTTGACGGCTTCCTGGTGGTCCTGGGTGCGACCCGAGAGCGCCTCGTAGGCGAAGGAAGCGTCGATGACCGACACCAGTTGCTGCTTCAGCGTGACGTTCACGGACAGCTTGGTCCACTGGATGGCGAGCGACGCGCCGTTCGCGAGCCGCTGCGCGAACTCGTCCACGACCTTGTCCAGTTCCTCGGCCGGCACGGCCCGGTTGACGAGCCCGATGCGCGCGGCTTCCTCGCCCGTCAGGTGGTCGCCGGTGAGCAGGAACTGTTTGGCGCGCGCCGGGCCGAGCAGCGCCGGCCAGATCACCGATCCGCCGTCGCCGGCCACGTAGCCGACTTTCACGTGCGGATCCGCGATCTTGGCGTGGTTGGCGGCGAAGACGATGTCCGAGAACAGCGCGATGGTCGCGCCGAGGCCCATGGCCGCGCCGTTGACCTTGGCGATGATCGGCTTGGGGCAGTCGAGCATGCCGAACAGCAGCTTCTTGCCGTTGCGGATCCCGTCGAGGAACAGCTTCGGCTCGTCGATGACCGTCTGCATGTGCTCGATGTCGCCGCCCGCGCTGAACGCCTTGCCGGCGCCCGTGAGCACCAGCACGTTGGTCTCGTCGTCGGCGGCCACCTCGCCGAACAGCCGACCGACTTCCGCGTCGAGCACGGCGTCGAAGGCGTTCAGCACGTCGGGGCGGTTGAAGGTGGCGTGCAGCACCTTGCCGTCGCGACGGAAGGCGATCGCCCGGTATGAGGAGAAGTCCATCGAACCCCCGTTAGCTGTAGGTGCGGGCGATGCGGTCGAGGTGGAAGTCGACGTCGCCCCAGGTTTTCTCGATCACCAGCAGGCGCTTGAAGTAGTGCCCGATCTGGTATTCCTCGGTCATGCCGACGCCGCCGTGCAGCTGGATGCCCTGCCCGCCGACCACGCGGCCCGCCTCACTGGCCACCACGACGGCGGCGGACACGGCGGCATTGCGCTCGACCGGCGGCGCATCGGCGTGCGCGAAGGCGTGGTACAGCGCCGAGCGCAGCTCCTGCACCTTCACGAAGCTCTCCGACATGCGGTGCTGCAGGGCCTGGAATGCCGCGAGCGGCTGCCCGAACTGCCTGCGGTTGCGGAGGTGCTCGGCCGTGAGGTCGATCGCCGCCTCCATGGCGCCCAGCGCGTCGGCCACCTGCACGATCCGGAATCGGTCGAGTGCCTCGTCCAGTACCGCGGCGCCTTCGGCCGGGCCGCACAGCAGCGCGTCCGCCCCGACGCGCACGTCGCGCAGGTCGAGGTCGGCGGCGCGACGGCCGTCGATCAGCGGGTAGGCCCGCTGCTCGAGACCCGCGGCCGCGGCATCGACGAGGAACAGCGCGCAGCCCCCCTCGCCCGCCAGGCCCGCGCTGACGATGAACCGGCGGGCCGCCGGCGCATCGGCCACGACGATCTTCACGCCGGAGAGCACGTAGCCGTCGCCGTCCCGGCGCGCCGTCGTCGACGGCGCATCGAGCGAGTAATGGCGATCCGGCTCGAAGCAGGCGAGCGCCACGCGGGCCTCGCCGCCCGCGATCGCGGGGAGCACGTTCTCCCGCGCCGCCGCGTGGTCCGAACGCTCGATCAGCCGCGCGCACAGCACGGCCGTGGTGGCCACGGGCTCGAGCACGTTGCGCCGGCCGAGGGCCTCGTGCAGCAGCGCCGCTTCGATGACGCCGGCGCCGAGGCCGCCGGCCTCCTCCGGCACCGTGATCGCGAGCCAGCCCATTTCCGCGAAGGCGGCCCACGTGGCGTCGTCGCAGCTCGCGGCGGTGGCCGACGTGTCGCGGCGGCGCTCGAACGGGTAGTTCTCCAGCAGGTAGCGCTCCGCGCCCTCGCGGAGCATCTGCTGTTCGTCGGTGAGCGTGAAATCCATGCCGCGACCCGTCAGAAGCCGAACGCCAGCTTGGCGATGATGTTCTTCTGCACCTCGCGCGCACCGCCGTAGATCGTCGATGCGCGCTCGAACAGGTACAGGCTCATGGGTCCGACCGTGAACTCCTGCCAGTGGCGGCGCAGGCCGGCCTCCTCCGTGTGCGGCTGGTCGCGCTCGAAGTGCCGCACGGCCCGCGGTCCGAGCGCGTCGATCTGCAGTTCGGTCACCCGCTGCTGCATCTCCGAGCCGCTGATCTTGAGCGCCGAAACGACCGCGTTCAGGTCGTACTTCTGCGGCTCCTCGGCAAGGATGCGCAGCACCGACCAGTTGAGCGCATGCAGGTCGGCATCCACGCGCGCGAGCTTGCGCGCGAAGCCGCGATCCTCGAGCAGGGGGCGGCCGTGCACGAGCGTCTGGCGCGCGATGTCCTTGGCCATCTCGAAGCGCCGGCGGTTGAAATACAGGAATGCGCTGGCCGTGCGCTCCTTCTCGAGCAGGTACTTGGCGTAGGTCCAGCCCTTGCCCTGTTCGCCGATGAGCTGGTCGGCGGGCACCCGCACCTCGTCGAGGAAGACTTCATTGAGGTCGTGGCGTCCGTCGATGCCACGGATGGGCCGTACCGTGATTCCGGGCGTGTCCATCTTCACCGCGATGAACGACAGGCCGCGCTGCGGCTTCACCGTCGCGTCGGTGCGCACCAGGAAGAAGCCCCAGTCGGAGTCGGCCGCGTCGCTGGTCCAGATCTTCTGGCCGCGCAGCACCCACTCGTCGCCGACGTACTCCGCCGTCGACTTGAGGTTGGCGAGGTCGGACCCGGCCCCGGGCTCGGAGAATCCCTGGCACCAGAACTCCTCGCCCGTGAGCATCGGCGGCGCCCACCGCCGGCATTGCGCCTCGCTGCCGAAGGCGAACAGCACGGGCGCCATCATGTGCAGCCCCTGCCAGCCGAAGTCAGGCGCGTAGGCGCGATAGAGTTCCTCGAAGAAGATGTGCTTGCGCAGGGCCGACCAGTCGGTGCCGCCCCACTTCGCCGGCCAGTGCGGCGCGCCCCATCCGCGCGCCGCGAGGATGCCCTGCCAGCGGCGGAAGTACGCCGGCCGTGCGTTCACCCAGCGCCGCGTGTCGGTGGCGATCTCCGGCGGCACGCTCGTGCGCATGAACTCGCGCACTTCCTCGCGGAACGCTTCGTCTGCTGCCGTGAACCTGAGGTCCATGATGAGGTCTACCAGGGCTGTCGGCCGGGTCGCGGGCCAGCCACCCGAGCTTTACACCGGCCCGCTGGCGCAGGCCAGTGCGGCGGCATAGAATTCTGTTATGTGAACGATATTCAATTTATTGCCCTCGGTCAATGAGCATGCCCGCCCCGCCCGACTGGACCCGCGAGGAACTGCAGCGACGCCTGCACCGGCCCCCGTTCAACGCGTGGCTGGGCCTGCAGTTGCTCGACTGGAACGCCGA
>JBPOHK010000169.1:0-28206 GCA_052035645.1 Pseudomonadota bacterium | reverse complement strand
TGGGGGGTTGGTGGGGGGTGGCCCGCTCCCCCGGGGCCCCCGGGGCCCGGCCCCCCCCGGGGGGGGGGCCCCCGCTGCCGGCGCACGCGGGTACGTTCTCGATCTCGCCGATCCGCGTCGACCTCGGGCCGGCCGCGAAGACCGGCGTGGTGACCGTCCGCAACGAGGAAGCGGACGAGGTCGTCGTGCAGGCGACCGTGGTGCAGTGGACGCAGGCGGGCGGCGAGGACACGCTGACCCCGACCCAGGACCTGCTCGTCTCCCCGGCGGTGTTCACGCTGCCGGCCAAGGGCTCGCAGCTGGTGCGCGTGGCGCTGCGGCGCGACGCGGACCCGAAGCGCGAGCTGAGCTACCGTCTGCTGCTGCAGGAAGTGCCGCAGACGGCCCGACCCGATTTCACCGGCCTCACGGTCGCCCTGCAGATCAGCCTGCCCGTGTGGGTGGCGGCGCGGGGCGCGGCGAAGCCGGACGTGCACTGGAGCGCGGCGCCCACGCCCGACGGCCTGCTGGCGGTCACCGCGCGCAACGACGGCGACGCGCACTTCCGCGTCGTCAGCTTCCGCGCCGAACCGGCCGAGGGCTCCGCCGAGCCCCTCGAGCAGCCGGTCGCGGCCTATCTGCTGCCCGGCCAGTCGAAGGCCTGGGTGCTCGGCAACAACAAGAACACCACCTCCATCGCCACGTGGCGCCGCATTCGCATCCGGGGAACGAGCGAGTCCGGCGAGTTCGAGGCGGAGGCCAGTCCCGGGGCGAAGTGAGCCATGCGCGCGCCGCTGACGCTGGCCATCTCGCTCGCGCTCGCGCTCGCGCTCCCGGCACTCGGCCACGCGGCGCCCGCCGCGGACGCCTACGCTGAATCCATCGTCGAACTGCGCGTCAACGGCCAGCCCGAGACCCGCACGCTGTTCGTGCGGCGCGACGCCGAGGGCCGGCTGCTGGTCAAGGCCGGCGACCTCGCCGCCCTGCGCATCCGCCTGCCGTCGGCCGGCGCCCAGGTCGTCAACGGCGAGCGCTACTACCGGCTCGACACCGAGCCCGGCGCCCGGGTGGTCTTCGACGAGGCGACGCTCACCGCGGAGGTCACGCTGCCGCCGGCCGCGTTCCTCGCGAGCGAGACGCGCGTCGCCGGCCCGGAGATCCCGCGGGTCACGCCGGGCTTCGGCGCCTTCGTGAACTACGACTTCTTCTCGGAGCAGACCTCCTCGTCCGACGTGCTCGGCCTGCTGGCCGAAACCGGCGTGTTCACGGGCAAGGGCGTGCTCACGAGCTCGCTGCTCGGCCAGCACGACGACCGGCAGCGCGGCGTGGTGCGGCTCGACACGACCTGGACGACGGACTTCCCCGCGCACACGACGACGCTGCGCGTCGGCGACGCCATCAGCGCCTCCGGTGCCTGGGGCCGTTCGGTGCGTTTCGGCGGCATCCAGTTCGGCACGAACTTCGCGACGCAGCCGACGCTGGTGACCACGCCGATGCTCTCGGCGCAGGGCGATGCCGTGGTGCCGTCGACGGTCGACGTCTTCGTGAACGGCCAGCCCGTGGCGAGCCAGCAGGTGCCGCCGGGTCCGTTCACGATCGACCACGTGCCGGCGATCACCGGCGCCGGGCAGATGCAGGTGGTGGTGACGGACGCGCTCGGTCGCCAGCAGGTGATCGCGCAGCCGTACTACACCGGGCCGATGCTGCTGCGGGGCGGCCTGAGCGAGTACTCGGTGGAGCTCGGCGCCATCCGCCGCGACTACGGCGCCGAGAGCAACCGGTACGGGACGCTGGTCGCGGCCGGCACCTGGCGCCACGGCTTCAGCGACACCCTGACGGGCGAATTCCACTTCGAGGGCAGCGCGGACGGCCCGCGGGCGGCGGGCATCGACGCGGCCTGGCAGGTGGGCTCGCTCGGCGTGCTGTCGGCGACCGCCGCGGCCGGCGGCGACGACGAATTCGGCTGGCTCGGCGGCGTCGGCTTCGAGCGCAGCAGCGACCGCATGAACGTGTTCGCGCGCACCCAATTCGCATCGCGCGGCTTCGCGCAGCTCGGCGACTCGATCGAGCAGCGCCGGCCCCAGAGCCGCAGCTTCGGCGGCGTCGGCTTCAACCTCGGCCGCGCCGGCAGCCTGCAGCTCGCCTACGGCCGGCAGTCGTTCTGGGACGCTCCCTCCGAGGACACGCTCGGCATCAGCCACTCGGTCACGGTCGGCGCCTACGGGTTCCTGAGCCTGATCGCCAGCCAGCGCTTCGGCGGCGACGACGGTCTCGAGCTGTTCGCGAACTGGACGATGCCGTTCGGCGAGCGCAAGACCGCCGCCGTGGCCCTGCAGCACTCGGGCGGGGACGCGCCCGGCGACGGCTTCGAGGCGGTCGCCTCGCTGCAGAAGAACCTGCCGCCGGGCTCCGGCGTCGGCTATCGCATGCTGGTGTCGTCGGACAACGACGGGCAGGCCGGCTACTCGCTGCAGGGGCGCGCGGGCATGGTCGAGGTGGACGTCGCGCGGCGCAACGGCGAGGACGGCTGGCGCGCCGAGGCGACCGGCGCGCTCGCGATCACCTCCGCCGGCATCATGCCGACGCGGCGCCTCGATCGCAGCTTCGCGGTGGTCAAGGTCGCCGACTACGCCGGGCTCACCGTGTACGTCGAGAACCAGCCGATCGGCAGGACGGACGCGCACGGGCGCGTGCTGCTCGACTCGCTGCGCGCGTACGAGCGCAACAACGTCAGCATCGATCCGCAGCAGCTGCCGCTCGACGCCACGCTCGTCACGGCCTCCATGGACGTGACGCCGGGGTACCGCAGCGGGCCGGTCGTCTCCTTCCCCGTCGAGCACGCGAGCCCGGCAACCTTCCGGCTCGTGCTCGCGGACGGCACGCCGGTGCCGCCGGGCGCGCAGGTGACCGTCGCCGGGCGCAGCGCGCCGGTCGCGATGCAGGGCCTCGTGTACCTCGAGAACGCCGCGGGCCGGCACCACGCCGTCGCCGAGTGGGCGAACGGGCGCTGCAGCTTCGAGCTGGCGCGCCCCGAAGACGCCGGCCCGGTGCCGGATCTCGGTACAATCGCCTGCCTCCCGGCCACGGAGTGACCTTGCGCGGGCCTGCGAAAATCCCTGGATGGCGGCGGCTCGCCGGCACGGTCCTCGCTGCGCTGCTGCTCGCGGCGCCGGCGGCCCGCGCCGCGATCGACTGCAGCGTGTCGACGACGGGCCTGAACTTCGGCACCTACGACCCGAGCGCGACCGGCCCCGACGACATCACCGGCAACGTCGCCGTGACCTGCACGCGCGTGATCTTCGTCGACGTGTTCCACGTGCCCTTCGTCGTGTCCCTGCAGAAGGGCAGCAACAGTTCCTACAACCCGCGCACGCTGCGCTCGGGCTCGAACGTGCTGAACTACAACATCTACCGGGACGCCGCCCGCACGCAGATCTGGGGCGACGGCACGAACTCCACCGTGCGCCTGAACGACACTTCGGACTTCGTCTGGTTCCAGACCTCGCAGACCGACAACTACACGATGTACGGACGGATCCCCGCGCTGCAGGACGTGCGCACGGGCAACTACACGGACACCATCGTCGTGCAGGTGACGTTCTGAGCGTCGCGGCTCACAGCGGCCGGACGCCGACCCGCACGGGCAGCTCGTAGCTCCCGACCTGCGCCTGCGGCGCGAGGTGCAGGCGGTAACGCAGGGCGTAGTCGCGTTCGCCGACGCCGACGCGCTGATGCATGTCGGCGCCGGCGTCCCCGAGCGTGAGCGGGGCGGCGAGCCCCACCACCTCGATGGCCCGGGTCAGCCCGGTCCGGGTGTCGAAGTGCAGCAGGTAGCCCCGGCCGTCGTTGCTCGCGATCCGGTAGCGGGCCGCCACGTCCAGGTAGCCGCGGGCCAAGTCGGCACGGGTGACCCACACCCGCTCGGGCGCGGACAGCGTGGCGATGCTTAGGCGGGGCTCGACGACGGCCCCGACGAGGAAGTGGGCCCGCACGCTGTCGGCGGCAGCGATCGCCGGCAGCAGGGCCAGCAGGCAGACGAGCTGTGAGCGGGTTCTCATTTTCTTCACTCCCCGGCACTCGCCGTCGCCGGTTCGTGCTAGGCCCTACGCTACCCCCGGAGGAGAGGGTCCGCAATCGAAGTCCGAACCGGGTTGGTGACGGTTCCGCACCGTGACCACCAACCATTGCACCGCCGGCGGAAACCCCTAAACTCGCATCTCTCCTACGAGCCAAGAGACCTCCGTGAGCTCCCCACCGACCGATACGACGCACCCGGACCATTACCACCGGGTGGTCGATTGCCAGTGGGCCTGCCCGGCCCATACCGACGTCCCCGAATACATCCGCCTGATCGCACTGGGAAAATTCTCGGAAGCCTACCTGGTGAACCGGGAATCCAACGTGTTCCCCGGGATCCTCGGCCGAGTGTGCGACCGCCCCTGCGAACCCGCCTGCCGGCGGGGACGCGTCGAGGAAAAGCCGGTCGCGATCTGCCGCCTCAAGCGAGTGGCGGCCGACCACAAGGACGACATCACCGAGCGGCTCCCGGTCATCCCCAAGCAGAAGAACGGGAAACGCGTGGTATGTATCGGCGCCGGTCCCGCTTCCTTGACGGTGGCGAACGACCTCCTGCCGCTCGGCTACGAGGTGACCGTCCTCGAGCAGTGGGACCGGGCCGGCGGCCTGATGCGGACCAACATCCCGTCGTTCCGCCTCCCCGAGTCGGTGCTCGACGAGGAGATCGGCTACATCCAGTCCATGGGCGCCGAGATCCGCTACAACACGCGCGTCGACTCGCTGAAGAAGCTGCTCGCCACCGGCGGCTACGACGCCGTGTTCGTCGGCAGCGGCGCGCCCAAGGGCAAGGAGCTCAAGCTGCCCGGGCGCAAGGAAGGCGAGGCGAACATCCACATCGGCATCCAGTGGCTGGAGTCGGTGGCGTTCAAGCACCTCGAGAAGATCGGCGAGAAGGTGCTGATCATCGGCGTCGGCAACACCGCGATGGACTGCTGCCGCAGCTCCCTGCGCCTCGGCGCCAGGGACGTGAAGGTGATGGCGCGCAAGCCGCGCCAGTTCTTCAAGGCCTCCGAGTGGGAACTCGAGGACGCGGAGAGCGAGAACGTCGAGATCGTCGTCAACCACGCGCCGAAGGCGTTCGTGGTCGAGGGCGGTCGCCTGAAGGGCATGACCTTCGACACCATGGAGTACGACGTCGACGCGAAGGGCCGCATCACGGCCGAGCGCGTCATCGGCGAGGCCTTCTTCCCGGCGGACGACGTGATCCTCGCGATCGGCCAGGAGAACGCGTTCCCGTGGATCGAGGACGACCTCGGCGTCGAGTTCGACAAGTGGCACGTGCCGGTGGTGGACGCCACGACGTTCCAGTCGACCCGCGCGGGCGTGTTCTTCGGCGGTGACGCCGCGTTCGGCCCGAAGAACATCATCTGGGCGGTCGAGCAGGGCCACCAGGCCGCGATCTCGATCCACAACCACTGCATGGGCCAGCCGGTCACCGAGCGCCTGCCGCCCACGATGAACCTCTCCTCGCGCAAGATGGGCCTGCACGAGTGGTCGTACAAGAACGACTACAACCCGGTCGAGCGCCGGCTGGTGCCGCACGTCGGCCTCAAGGAGCGCTTCAAGAAGCTCGACATCGAAGTCGAGCTCGGCTTCGACCCGGAGCAGACCGCGGCCGAGGTGCAGCGCTGCCTCAACTGCGACATCCAGACGGTGTTCGAGGCGAAGCTCTGCATCGAGTGCGACGCCTGCCTCGACATCTGCCCGACCGACTGCCTGACCATCGCCAGGAACGGCGAGCCGGGCGAGCTCGCGACGCGCCTGCGCGCGCCGCGCCGCAACCCGGACGAGCCGCTCTTCGTCTCCGCCCCGCTCAAGCAGACGGGCCGGGTGATGGTGAAAGACGAAGACCTCTGCGTTCACTGCGGACTCTGCGCCGAGCGCTGCCCGACGGCGGCCTGGGACATGCAGAAGTCCAAGATCCATCTGCCGCACGCCGAAGACCACTCATGGCCAAGCCCCAAGCAAACCCGGACCGCGTAAACGACTTCGTCGTCAAGCTCGCCAACGTGAACGGCACCGGCTCCGCCAGTGCCAACACGCTGCTGATGAAGGCCATATTCCGGATGGGCATCCCGGTGATGGGGAAGAACTACTTCCCCTCGAACATCCAGGGCCTGCCCACCTGGTACGAGATCCGCGTCACGCGCGACGGCTACGTGGCCCGCTCGGGCCGCGTGGACCTCATGGTCGCGATGAACGCCGAGACCTACCCGAAGGACGTCCGCGAGGTGAGCCCGGGCGGCTACCTCATCTACGACTCCACCTGGCCGCGCTCCGCGCTGCTCGCGCGCGAGGACATCACCATCCTCGGCGCGCCGCTCGCGAAGATCTGCAACGAGAACTTCGTCGGCGTGCGCAACCGCATCCTGATGAAGAACATCATGTACGCGGGCCTGCTCGCGGCGCTGCTCGACATCGAGGTGGAGGTCATCCGCCAGCTGCTCACCGAGAGCTACGCCAAGAAGCCCGCGCTGGTCGAGGCCAACATGAAGGCCGTGCAGCTCGGCTACGACTACGCGAAGGCGAACCTGCCCTGTCCGCTGCCGCTGCGCGTCGAGCGCATGGACAGGACGAAGGGCCACATCATGATCGACGGCAACACCGCCGCCGGCCTCGGCGCGGTGTATGCCGGCGCCACGGTGGCGCCGTGGTACCCGATCACGCCGTCCACCTCGCTCATGGACGCGTTCAAGTCCTTCTGCCAGAAGGTGCGGGTCGACCCGGAGACGGGCCGCAACAACTTCGCCGTGATCCAGGCCGAGGACGAACTGTCCGCCATCGGCATGGTGCTCGGCGCCAACTGGAACGGCGCCCGCGCCTTCACCGCGACGAGCGGCCCCGGCATCTCGCTGATGAGCGAGTTCATCGGCCTCGCCTACTACGCCGAGATCCCGGCCGTGATCTTCGACATCCAGCGCGTCGGCCCCTCGACGGGCATGCCCACGCGCACGCAGCAGTGCGACCTGCTGCTGTGCGCCTACGCGTCGCACGGCGACACCAAGCACGTGCTGCTGTTCCCCTCGAACCCCGAGGAGTGCTTCTACATGGCCGTGCAGGCTTTCGACCTCGCCGAGCGCCTGCAGACGCCGGTGTTCGTGCTGTCGGACCTCGACATCGGCATGAACGACTGGATGTGCAGGGACCTGGTGTGGGACGACGCCTACCGGCCGGACCGGGGCAAGGTGCTCTCGAAGGAAGAGATCGAGGCGCTGCCGAAGTTCCACCGCTACCTGGACAAGGACGACGACGGCATCCCGTACCGCACGCTGCCCGGCGTCACGCCCAAGGGCGCGTACTTCACCCGCGGCTCGGGCCACAACCAGTACGGCGGCTACACCGAGGACAGCACCGAGTACCAGGTGGTGATGGAGCGCCTGCTGCGCAAGTTCAAGCGCGCCAAGGCACTGGTGCCGCAGCCGGTGATCGAGGCGACCGGCACCAGCAGCATCGGGCTGGTCGCCATCGGCAGCAGCCGCGGCGCCGTGAACGAGGCGCGGGACATCCTCGCGAAGCGCGGCATCCCGATCGACTACATGCGCATCAAGGCCTTCCCGTTCACCAAGGAAGTGGAAGCCTTCATGGCGGCGCACGAGAAGATCTTCGTCGTCGAGCAGAACCGCGACGCGCAACTGCGCTCGCTGCTCACGCTCGAGACCGACGTGCCGAAGAACAAGCTCTACTCGATCCTGCACTACAGCGGCCTGCCGATGACCTCCAAGGAGATCGTCGAGGCCGTGCTCGCCGAGCTGGGCGACGCCAAGCGCGCGTCCCTCGCCGCCGCCAACTGACCCGGGAACCGGCACCATGTCCTTCATCAACAAGCCGAAAGTCCGCCACCCCGACCTGCCGAAGAACGCGATGGGCCTCACGCGGCGCGACTACGAGGGCGCGATGTCGACGCTGTGCGCCGGCTGCGGCCACGACTCGGTCACCTCGGCGATCATCCAGGCGATCTGGGAGCTCGGCATCCGCCCCGAGCAGCTGGCCAAGCTCTCGGGCATCGGCTGCTCGTCGAAGACCACGGCCTACTTCGCCAGCGGGGCGCACGGCTTCAACGGGGTGCACGGCCGCATGCCCTCGGTCGCGACCGGCGCCAATGCCGCCAACCGCGACCTGTACTACCTCGGCGTCTCGGGCGACGGCGACTCGCTCTCGATCGGCTTCGGCCAGTTCGCGCACGCGATCCGCCGCAACGTGAACATGCTGTACATCTGCGAGAACAACGGCGTGTACGGGCTCACCAAGGGCCAGTTTTCCGCCTCGGCCGACATCGGCACCAGGTCGAAGAAGGGCGAGGAGAACCAGCAGGCGCCGGTCGACCCCTGCCTCGCGGCGCTGTCGCTCGGCGGCACCTTCATCGCGCGCAGCTTCTCGGGCGACCGCGAGCAGCTGGTGCCGCTGATCAAGGCCGGCCTGATGCACAAGGGCTTCGCGATGATCGACGTGATCTCGCCCTGCGTCACCTTCAACGACCACGCCGGCTCGACCAAGAGCTACGAATTCACGCGCGAGCACTACCAGGAAGCCGTGCACGCGGACTACATCCCCGTGCGCGAGGAGATCACCGCGGACTACGCCGAGGGCGACGTGATGCCGGTGAAGATGCACGACGGCAGCTCGCTGCTGCTGCGCAAGCTCGACCGCAACTACGACCCGACGCACCGCGGCAAGGCTTTCGAGTACCTGCGCACCCGGCTGCGCGAGGGCGAGCACGTCACGGGGCTGATCTACGTGCAGGAGAGCACCAAGGACATGCACGACATGAGCGGCACGACCGAGGTGCCGCTCAACCAGGTGCCCTACGAGAAGCTGCACGGCGGCCAGGCGGGCCTCTCGAAGATCCTCGGCCGCTACGCCTGATCGCTTGCGGACGGCGCTCCTCGCCACCGGGTTGCTGCTGCTGGCCTCCGCCGCGTCGGCCGAGGCCGTCTATCGCTGGACGGACGCCGACGGCGTCATCCACATCTCGAGCGAGAAGCCGCCGGCCGGCGTGCAGGCCGAGCGCATCGAGGTGCGCTCGAGCGCGGGCAGCCGCAGCCCGTCGGCGAGCCGCGGCACCTCGTCGGGCAAGGGCCCGTCGGCCTCGAAGCCGGCCGCCAGCCCGCAGCAGGTCGCCCAGCGCGAGGAGGTCATCGGCAGCCTGCGCACGCGCGAGTGCGTCATCGCCCTCGAGACGCTCGATCGCCTCACGAGCGGCGCGCAGCCGACCAGCCCGGCCGAACTGCGGCGCCTGCAGCAGACCGCGGAACTCAACTGCAGCAAGGACCCGGTGCGGCGGCGGCAGCAGGAGGAGATGGCGGCGAAGCTGCGCGTCGCGAACGGCCAGGCCTGCATCGACGCGCGCAACCGCCTCGCCGCGCTCCTCGCGCCCGGCGCGAAGCCGACCCGCGAGCAGCTGAAGGCCCAGCAGGAATTCGTCGAGAACCACTGCACGGCCCCCGTGCGCTGAGCACCGTCGTGGCCGATCGCCCCGCGTGGCTCGCCATCGTCAACCCGGCGTCGGGCCGCTCGCGCTCGGGGCGGCGCTGGCCCGAGGTCGCGGCCGCGCTCGAACGGCGCGGCGTCGCGTTCGAGGCCGTGACGACGGCGGCGCCCGGCGACGGCCGCTTGCTCGCCCGGCGCGCGCTGCTCGAGGGCCGTCGGCATTTCCTCGCGGTCGGCGGCGACGGCTCCGTCCACGACGTCGTGAACGGACTCCTGCCGCTGCCGTGCACGGCCGGGGACGAGGTCACGCTCGGCGCCGTGCCGCTCGGGACCGGCAACGACTGGGCGCGCAGCCTCGACGTGCCGCGCGACCCCGAGGGCATCGCGGCGACCGTCGCCGCGGGGCGGACGGTGGCGCACGACGTCGGCGTGCTCGACTTCGGGCCCGGCGCGGGCGGCCGCCACGGGTTCATCAACGTCGCGGGCGCCGGCTTCGATTCGCACGTCATCGAACGGCTGCCGGCGCAGGTGGACTCGCCGCTCGCCTACCTCGGCGGCGCACTCGCCGCCCTGGCGAGCTATCGCGCGCCGCGCTTCCGCATCGAGGGCGACGGCGTCGCCCTGGACGAACGCCTGCTGCTGACCTTCGTCGCCCTCGGGCAGTACTGCGGCAACCGCATGCACGTCGCGCCACGCGCGAGGCCCGACGACGGCCGGTTCGACGTGGTGGCCATCCGCGAGGTCGGCCTGCTCACGGCCCTCGGCAAGCTCGCGAAGCTGTATCGCGGCACGCTGGCCGGGGACCGTCTCGTGCACGAGGTGCAGTGCACGCGGCTGCGCATCGAGACCGACCCGCCCGCCGCCGTGGAGGCGGACGGCCAGGTCGTCGGGCGCACCCCGGTGACCGTGAGCCTGCTGCCGAACGCGCTGCGGGTGCTGCGCGGCCCCGGACCCGCGGCGGACGCCTGACTCACTTCTCGAGCAGGCTGCGCAGCATCCAGGCCGTCTTCTCGTGCACCTCGAGGCGCTGCGTCAGCAGGTCGGCCGTGGGCTGGTCGTTGGCGGCGTCGACCACCGGGAAGAGCTTGCGCGCGGTGCGCGCCGTCGACTCCTGCGCGGCGACGAGGTGGCGGATCATCTGGTCGGACGACGGCACGCCCTCGACCTCCGCGATGGAGGCGAGCTTGACGAACTCCCTGTAGGTTCCCGGTGCCGGGTGTCCGAGCGCGCGGATGCGCTCGGCGATCTGGTCCAGCGCGTTCCACTGCTCGGTGTACTGGTCCATGAACATCAGGTGCAGGCTGTTGAACTGCGGCCCGGTGACGTTCCAGTGGAAGTTGTGCGTCATCAGGTAGAGCGTGTAGCTGTCGGCCAGCAGGTGCGACAGGCCCTTCACGATCTTCCCGCGATCGCGGTCGTCGATGCCGATGTCCATCGCCGGTGCCTTGCCCTTCTTCTTCGCCATGATCGTTACTCCTCGACGAGCCCGTCCATTTCGACCGGCGTCCTCCCGGCGCGGTTCCCCGTCCGGGTTGCCGGGGAGGCCACGGCTGACCCGACGGTTCGCGCCCGCCGGGCCGAGGGATTCGGCCATCGTCGCGAACATACAGTAATGCGTCCCATTCGCGCTTGATAACATCCTGCCCGGACCGCCACGCCGCCGCCGGCCGGCCGCCCACCCACCGCAGGAGACCGACATGGACCAGAACGCCGTGCTGAAGACGCTCAACCGCATCATGGAACTCGAGCTGGCCGGGGTCGTGCGCTACACGCACTACGCACTGATGGTCTACGGCTACAACCGCATCCCGATCGTCGCCTGGCTGCAGAAGAACGCGGAGGAAGGCCTGGTCCACGCGCGGCAGGCCGGCGAGCTCGTCACCTGGCTGGGCGGCCACCCGTCGCTCGGCATCGGTCCGCTGCTCGAGTCGCACAAGCACGACATCGGCGACATCCTGCGCGAGTCTCTGGAGGTCGAGGCCGAGGCGCTCAAGGCCTACTACGAGCTGCTCGACCTGGTGAAGGACCGGGACGTCCGACTCGAGGAGTACGCGCGCGACATGATCGCCGCGGAAGTCGCGCACGCCGACGAAGTGAACAAGATGCTGCGCCGGCCGGGACAGACCGACGCGTTCGCGCTCTGAACGTCAGAGGGCGTGCGGACCGAGCGCGAGCATCTGCATCAGCTCGGCCTGCGAGCCGACGCCGCACTTGGCGAAGATCTTCTTCAGGTGCGAGCGGACGGTGTTCAGCGAAAGGCCCAGGGCACCGGCCGTCTGCTCGACCGACAGCCCGCCATAGAGGCTGGCCGCGACGTCGGTCTGGGCCCGAGTCAGGTCGTACACCTCGCGCAGCACGCTCGGCGCGATTTCGCGCGTGCCGCCGAGCCCGCAGATCAGCACCACGTAGGCGACGTTCCAGTGCTCGAGCCGGTTGCCCACCGGCGTCACCACCGCGCGGCAGGCGAGCCCGTAGCGGCGACGCACGCGCAGCCCGAGGCTCGGGGGCGGCGTCTCGCCAGCCTCGCCCGCGAGCGTCACCAGGGCACTGAATCGACGCTGGGCGTCCGGGTCGGTGAAGGTGAAGCGCCCGGAGCGCACCACGATGCCGTCACCCGCGCCCAGGGCGCGGCGCGCGGACGGGGTGCCGGCGACGAGGGCGAGGTCCGGGTCGAGCATCAGCAGGCCGTGGTCGAGCCGCTCGCAGACGAGTCCGAGGAGGCCGTCGATGACCGCCCGCGGCACCTGCGGGCCGGCCGCCTTCCCGGTGTCCCGGGGCGCGGTGGTCGTCTTTCGGCGCGTGCGGATCGCTCTGGTGGACATTCCCTTCGGTGTGGTCGGCTGGCACCCTTTTCGGGCGTGTTTCGACTAGACCACAAACGCTCGCGCCAGGAGAATTACCCAGTTGGGTGAATCGCACGGATCTGAACCGGATTTGCGCAGATAGGGGTCGGCTTGCGGCGGATCGCCGCCAATTCGCCACACCCATCTGGGTATTTTCCACCTCCGGGCCACGACCCGGTCACAGTCCTGCGCGCCTCCTCCAGCGGGTGTTTTGCAGCGCGGCAAAGTCACGAATGCGTCAAGGATTTATCGCAGCGCAGCAATCAAACTTCGGGATGATCCTGGACGTACCGCCCAGGTACGCACGAACGGAGCATCCGCCCATGGAAGTCGCAGCTATCGTCCTGATCGGTTCGGTCGTGGCCTGGTTCGTCGAAGAAGTCCGCACCGACGAAGCCTGAGCCCCGCCCGGCCGCCCGGTGGCGGGGTGTATGGTGCGACCATGAACGCACCTGCCCTCGTCACCCATCGCGGCGGCTGCCACTGCGGCGCCGTGCGCTTCGAAGTCGACGCCCCGGCCCGCGTCACGGCCCACGACTGCAACTGCTCGATCTGCCGCATGTCCGGCTACTGGCACCTGATCGTGCCGGCGAGCCGCTTCCGGCTGCAGCAGGGCACCGACGCGCTGCAGGCCTACACGTTCAACACGGGCACCGCGCGCCACCTGTTCTGCCGCGTGTGCGGGGTCAAGTCATTCTATGTGCCACGCTCGAACCCGGACGGGTTCAGCGTGAACGTGCGCTGCCTGGACGAGGGCACGGTCGAAGGCGTCGAGGTCGAGCCGTTCGACGGCAGGCACTGGGAATCGTCGGCGGACGCGCTCCGCCACCTCTCCGACGGCTGAGTGCCCGCCTCAGGCGGCCTGGTCGGGCTTGTACGGCGCGATCGTCTGGCTGGCCGTCACGCCCTTGAGATTGTTGGAGACCTCGGGCATCGAGGCCCGGCGCGCGGCCGCGGCCTTGACCCGGGCGAGTTGCGCCTCGGCGGCCGCTTCCCTGGCCGCGCGCTTGCGGGCGACGAAGAAAAGCATCAGGCCGCCGCAGGCGGCGGCGATGATCATGAGTACGATGGTCACGACGGCCCCTTCAGCGTTGTGAGGACGAACCCGGCGCGCCGGTCTGACCACCGACGCGCTTCCCAGGACCCTGATCCCGAAGATACGCCACGAGCCGGTTCTTGCACACCGGATTTCGGGGGCCCGTCTCACAGAAAACGGGCTTGCAACGACACTGCGGGAATGCCGGCACATTGTCGCCCGGATCGCCTCGACCGCGATCGCCGACGCAGCCATAAGCGATGCGATTCCCGGCTCGCCGGGGACGGCGGGGCGGCCGGCTCGGCCGACCGCCCCGCGGCCGTCAGAGCGCGACTTCGGCCCGGTTGCCGGCCGGGTAGTACCGGCAGTTCGCGCGGCGCTGCTGCCCGCGATACCAGCCCTCCACGGTCACGTTCCAGTAGGCGCCGGCCTCCCGGGCGTCGCTCACCTTGCGCACGTCCATGCCCCGCCGCTGCGCCTCGTTGCGGCACTGCGACTCGGCGCGCTGCTGCTGGCCCGCGTTGCCGGACCCGCCGCTGCCGCCCCAGCCGCCGCCGCTCGCGCGCTCGAGCTTGAAGCGGCCCTGGCAGCCGTTGCGCACCCAGATCACGCCGTCGCTGCTGCCCCAGTTGCTCGGGCTGCAGCGGCCGTTGGTGTAGTCGCGCTCGAGGCGCCCGACGTAACCGCGGTCGATGCGGCACTGCTGGTACTGGCCCGCCGCCGAACGGCAGTCGACCCGGCCGCTGTTGCCGCCACCGCCGCCGCCGCCCCAGCCTCCGCGCACCACTTCGAACTTGGCGCGGCACCCGTGGTCGACCCACACGCGGTCGCCGCGCTGGCCCCAGCCGCGGCCCTCCTCGCACCTGGCCTCGGAGTAGCGCTTCACCAGCCGCGCCTTGCCGTCGACCGGCAGCTGGCACTCGCGATACTTGGTGTCGATCGACGCGCAGTTGAACTCGAAGTTGTTCGCTCCGCCGCCGTCGTTGCCCCAGCCGAAGCCGTACAGGCTGACGTCGCCGCTGCGGGTCTCGACGAAGCAGCTGCCCGTCGACTCGCGGCCCCGGTAGTCGCGCACGCGCATGTCGATCGACCAGCCGTCGCGGTACTGCTGGTAATTGCCGGTGGCGAGCACCGTGTAGCCGCGCCGGCGCGCCTCGCTCTCGCAGTTGCTCTTCGCCGAGCGCGTGCCCGGCTGGTCGGCGCCCTTCTGCGAGAAGGGAGCCTGGGCCTGGGCCGTGCCCGCCAGCAGCAGCGTCGCCGCCAGCGCTGCGATCCAGTTCATGCGTCGCTTCATTCTCGAACCCTCTGCTGCTTACCAGTGGATGCCGCGCATCAGCGATGCGAACAGCATGGCTTCCTTGGTGGGCGGCTTCTGGGCCTCGCCCTCCTTCTTGCCCTGCGCCGCCGCCGAGTCCGGGAACATGCGGTAGGCGGAATTCATCACCACCTCGGACAGCTTCGGCATGACGAGGTGCATGATCTCGGCCATCACGCCGAGGCGCGTGGCGATGCGCTGCGGCTTGCGGATGATGGCGTCGGCGATCATGTCCGCCGCCTCTTCCGGCGAGATGATCGTCGGCATCTCGTCGTAGAGCCTGGTCGGCGCGATCATCGGCGTGCGCACCAGCGGCATGTTGATGATCGTGAAGTGCACGTTCTCGTCGTGGAACTCGGACGCGGCGCAGCGCGCGAAGGACTCGAGCGCCGCCTTGGAGGCGACGTAGGCCGAGAAGCGCGGCGCGTTGGTCAGCACGCCGATCGAGGAGACGTTGATCACGTGCCCGCTCTTGCGCGCGGTCATCGACGGCAGCAGGTTCATCGTCAGCCGCACGCAGGCGAAGTAGTTCAGCTGCATCGTGCGCTCGAAGTCGTGGAACCGGTCGTAGGACAGCGCGAGCGAGCGCCGGATCGAGCGGCCGGCGTTGTTGATCAGCACGTCGACGTGGCCGAACTCCTTCAGGATGTCCTTCGCGAGCCTGTCGTTGGCCTCGAGATCGGTGATGTCGCAGGAGTAGGTCTTCACGAACCAGCCCTGCTCGGCGGCCTTGCGGCGCACCTCGGCCAGCTTCTCCTCGTCGCGCGCCACCACCACGACCTTGCCGCCGGCCTCGGCGATGCGCAGCGCCGCCGCCTCGCCGATGCCCGAGGAACCGCCGGTGACCACCACCACCCTGCCCTTCACCGCGCCCTTGAGGCTGCGGTCGATCGAGAGGTCCGGGTCGAGGTGGCGCTCCCAGTAGTCCCACAGCCGCCAGGCGTAGTCCTCGAGCGCCGGCACGCGGATCTTGGCCTTCTCGAGCAGCGCCTGCGTCTCGCTGGCGTCGAAACGCGTCGGGTAGTTGACGAACTGCAGGACCGAGCGCGGGATCTGCAGGTCGCGCAGCACCTGGTTGGTTACGTTCTGGATGGGCTTGCTGCGCTCGACCGAGCGCGAGACTTCCTCCGGCACCATCTGGAAGATCTTCGGGTCGACGCGGAACGCCATCTCCGGCGCGTGCGCGGCCCGCGCGAACACGTTGAGCATCTCGCCGACGCGGCGGGGCTTCGGGTCGGTCAGGTGGAAGCAGCGGCCGTCGAGCTTCGGCCGGTGCGAGAGGTGGACCAGCGCGTCGACCACGAAGTCGACGGGCACGACGTTGACGTAGCCGCCCTCGATGCCGACGAACGGGATCCAGCGGGGCCACGACTCGCGCGCCTTCTGCAGCGCCTTGAAGAAGTAGTACGGGCCGTCGATCTTGTCGATGAAGCCCGTCTTCGAGTGGCCGACCACCATGCCCGGCCGGTAGATGCGCCAGGCGAGGCGCTCGTTGGCGCGCACCATGGCCTCGGAGTCGTGCTTGGTGCGGTGATAGGGGTGCTCGAGCTCCTCGGCTTCCTCGAACATCTCCTCGGTGAAGGTGCCGCGGTACAGGCCGGCGGCCGCGATGGAGCTGACGAGGTGGAAGCAGCCCGCCTTGACGGCCTCGGCGAACTCGAGCGCGCCGCGCGTGCCCGCGATGTTGGCCTTCTCCATCGCCTCGGCGCTGGCCTCGAGGTCGTACACCGCGCCGAGGTGGTAGAAGTGGCTGACCTTGCCCTTGAGCTTCGCGAGGTCGGTCTTGCCGACGCCGAGCTTCGGCTGGCCGAGGTCGCCCTTGACCGGGACGACGCGCCGCAGGCTCTCCTTGCCCCAGAACTCGCGCAGTTCGTCGAGCTTGCCGAGCGACTTCGGCCGCACGAGCACGTAGACCGTGCCCTTGCCGCGCTGCAAAAGGGCCTGCACGAGGAAGCGCCCGATGAATCCGGTCGCTCCCGTCACGAAATACGTCATTGCGCTCTCTCCCTGGTTTTTGCGGCTACCTTAGGGGTCGGGCGCGGGCAGGTCAACGTGGCAAGCGGGCCGCGCTGGCCTAAGATGACGGGGCCGCAGACGGTCGGCCGGAGCCCGCGATGACACCCCCCAGCCACGAGCGCATGTCCGGCGTCGACACGGCGTGGCTGCGCATGGACACGCCGTCCAACGCGATGATGATCGTGAGCGTCACCGCGACCGCGACCCCGCTGCGCCACGACGACTTCTGCCGGATGATCGAGAGCCGGTTCCTGTGCTTCCCGCGCTTTCGACTGCGCCCGGTCCCGGACGCGCTCGGCGCCTCGTGGGTCGAGGCGGAGGATTTCGACCTGCGCGCCCACGTGCTGCGCGTGAAGCTGCCGGCGCCCGGCGGCCAGGGCGAGCTGCAGGCGCTCGCGGCCGAGCTCGCCGGCCGGCCGCTGAACCCCGACCGCCCGATGTGGCAGGTGCACCTGGTCGAGGACTACCTGGGCGGCAGCGCCTGGATCCTGCGCATCCACCACTGCTACGCCGACGGCATCGCGATGATGCGCGTGCTGCTGTCCATGACCGAGCAGGACTGCGCGCCCGCGATGGCCACGGGACGCCGCGGACGCCGCGCGAAGCCGGGCGACGGGTCCCGGCGCGGCGCCGACCTGCTGCCGCTGCTGAACTGGGTGGACCAGCTCTCGCGGCCGGCCAACGACATCGTGGAGAACGCGCTCGCCGAGGGCGCGCGGCTGCTCGAAGGGGGCGTGCACAAGCTCTTCCACCCCGAACAGGCGGCGGCGATCGCGAAGCAGGCCGGCGGACTGGTGGGCGAATTCGCGCGCGTGCTCGCCCTGCCCGACGATCCCGAGACGCCCCTGCGCGGCGCGCTGAGCGGCGTGAAGCGCGTGGCCTGGGCGCCGCCGATCCCGCTCGCCGAGGTCAAGGCGATCGGCCGGGCGCTCGACTGCACGGTCAACGACGTGCTGATGGCCACGGTCGCCGGCGCGCTCGGCGCCTGCCTGCGCCAGCGGCGGTTCGACACCCGCGGCCTCGCGATCCGCGCCTCGGTGCCCGTGAACCTGCGCTCGGCGGAGGAGCCGCTCACGCTCGGCAACCGGTTCGGCCTGGTGTTCGTCGAGCTGCCGGTCGGCGTGCGCAATCCGCTGCAGCGCGTGTACGCCATGCACGACACCATGACGGCGCTGAAGGGCTCGCTGCAGCCGCCGATGACGCTGATGCTGCTCGGCCTGCTGGGCCTGCTGCCGGCCGCCGTGCAGACCCCAGCCATCGAGCTGTTCAGCCGCAAGGGCACGCTGGTGGCCTCGAACGTGCCCGGGCCGCAGGCGCCGCTGTACATGTGCGGCCAGCGGATCTCGGAGATGTACTTCTGGGTGCCGCAGAGCGGCTCGATGGGCATCGGCGTCAGCGTGCTGTCCTACGCCGGCCAGGTGTTCTTCGGCCTGATCGCGGACGCGGCCCTGATCGACGACCCGCAGGCGGTCGTCGACCAGTTCGCGCCCGAGTTCGAGCGCCTGCTGCTGGCGGTGACGATCGGGGCGCTCGGCCGGGAGCCGGAGCCGCCGGGTCCGGCGCCCGCCCGCCCGGCCCGGGCGGCGCGCAAGGCCGGCCGGGCGAAACCGGCGGCCCGCCGTCCCCGCGGCCGGGCCCGGGGCTTAGGCAAAACTACCTAGCGGTGGTTTGACGCAAGCAACGCCGGCCTTGCAATCGGCGACAATGGCGGCATCCATCCATCACCGGCGGCCGGTGCCGCGAGGGGTTCCCATGGCTGCGCGCAAGAAAGCTCCCAAGGCCAAGTCCACGCTCCGCAAGACCCGCTCCGGCGCGACGAAGGCGCAGGCGCTGCTGATCGAGAACGTCCAGCAGGTGTGGCTCGCCGGCATGGGCGCCATCTCGCGGGCGCAGAAGGAAGGCCCCGCCGCTTTCCAGGACGCCGTGGCCGAAGGGCTCAAGCTGCTCAACCGTTCGCGCACCCAGGCCGAGAAGGTCATCCGCGACGCGTTCGAGACCGCGCAGTCGCAGATGCAGACCCGCGTCGAGGGCGTGCGCGACCAGGCAAGCGAGACCTGGGACAACCTCGAAGTGCTGTTCCAGAGCCGCGTGCACCGTGCGTTGCGCCAGATCGGCGTGCCGAACGCGGACGAGATCCGGCTGCTCAACAAGCGCGTCGCGGAGCTGAACGCGGCCGTCCAGAAGCTGTCGGGCAAGCCGGCGGCGGCGCGCCGCAAGCCGGCCGCGCGGCGCAGGCGGACGACACGCAAGGCGACCTGATCCTCCGCAAGGAGGCACGATGCTCGAACTGCAACCGGCCCAGGGCCGACCGAGATTCCGCCGCCACAGGTTCGGCCTCGCCCTCGCGGGCGGCGGCCCGCTCGGCGCCTTCTACGAAGTCGGCACGCTGCACGCCATCGGCGAATCGATCGACGGGCTGCGCCTCACCGACCTCGACATGTACTGCGGCGTGAGCTCGGGCGCGATGATCGCCGCCGGGCTCGCGAACGGCTTCGACACCGCCGACATGGGCGTGGTGTTCATCCACAACGCCTCGCTCGACTACCCGGTGACGCCCGGCCTGTTCCTGCGGCCGGCACTGCGCGAGTACCTGAAGCGCATCGCGGCGATCCCTGGCCTGCTCGGGCACGTGCTGGTCGAGTACCTGCGCGACCCGGGCAAGGACTGGGCCGAGGCGATCGACCCGCTCGGCCGCCTGCTGCCGACCGGCCTGTGCGACAACCAGCCGTTCGAGCAGTTCCTCGCGCACCTGTTCTCGACCGGCGGGCGCTCGAACGACTTCCGCCGGCTGCGCCGCCAGCTGTTCATCGTCGCCACGGAACTGAACACCGGCAGCGGCGTGCGCTTCGGCGAGCCCGGCTTCGACCACGTGCCGATCTCGCGCGCGATCCAGGCGAGCACGGCGCTGCCCGGCCTCTATCCGCCCGTCGAGATCGAGGGCCACACCTACGCCGACGGCGCCCTGCTGCGCACGATGAACGCGTCGCTGCTGCTCGACGCCGGCGCGGAGCTGGTGATCTGCGTGAACCCGCTGGTGGCGTTCGACGCCTCGAGCGCGCCGCGGCGCCACCGCGAGCACGCCTCGAAGCCGCGCGAGCTGACCCGCGGCGGCCTGCCCATGGTGCTGAGCCAGACCTTCCGCGCGATGATCCAGTCGCGCATGAAGGTCGGCATGCGCAACTACGTGCAGGACTACCCGGACAGCGACGTGATCCTGTTCGAGCCCGACCGCGGCGACGAGGAGATGTTCTTCCAGAACGTCTTCCGCTACGCCGACCGCAAGCGGCTCGCCGAGCACGCCTACCAGCGCACGCGCCGCGACCTGATGCAGCACGCCGACGCGCTCGGCCCGATCCTGCGCCGGCACGGGCTCGGGCTGCGCCTCGACGTGCTGCGCGACACGCGCCGCACCTTCGTCGACTCGGTGCGCGAGCGCCGGCGCCGGCAGCAGCCCGTCACCGGGCCGCTGCACAAGGCCCTGGACCGGCTGGAAACGGCGCTGGCGGCCCGCGCCTGAGGCGATGAAGATCCTCGGGGTGGAAACCGGCGACGGACGCCGGGGGCGGCGTGCGGAACCCGGGACGCTCGCGCACCTGCTGGAGCGCAACGCGGCGCTGAGGGACGTGTTCGCCGGCCAGCCCCGGCAGCAGGCGCGGCTGGCCGAGCTGCAGCGGTGGCAGTCCGGGCGGCTGCTGGAGTCCCACGACGACCTGCACCGCGACCCGCGCTACCGGCTGGCCGTCGAGTTCTTCTTCAACGAGCTGTACGGCGCGGGCGACCCGCGCGCCCGCGACCGCGACCTCGCCCGGGTGCAACGGGTCATGGAGCGGCTGCTGCCGGCCGAGGCCCTGCGGGCGATGTGCCTCGCCATCGAGCTCGAGATCCTCTCGCAGGAACTGGACGCCGCGATGGTCCAGGCCCTGCCGGCCGGGCCCGTCACGGTGGAGTCCTACGCCCAGGCCTACCGGGTCGCGGGGCGCCGGCCCGACCGGGAGCGCCAGATCCTGCTGATGGCGGAAATCGGCGGGTACCTGGACCGCGTCGTGAAGAAGCCCGTCATCCGGGCGCTCGTGAGACTGGCGCGGGGACCCGCCCACGCGGCAGGATTCGGCCTGCTGCAGGAGTTCCTCGAGCGTGGGCTGGTCGCGTTCGAGGCGATGCGCGGCGCGGAGGAATTCCTCGCGACCCTGCGCGGGCGCGAGTGGCGCTGGATGGAGCGGCTGTTCGCCGGCACGGCGAATCCCTTCGAGGATTGAACGGTCTCACGGTGGGTGGATGAGCGCGAAGGCGGGCAAGAAGAAGAAGCCGCCGCCACGGTGGCGGCGACACCTCGTGCAGGCGGAGCTGGAACTGCCGCCGCCGGCGGCCGGCGCGACCGCGCCCGGCGGCGCGGCCGACCCGCAGGTCTTCGAGCCCGGGCTGCCGTGGTGGCAGCGTGCACGATCCGTCGCGGCGCTCGCGGGCGTCGCCCTGCTGCTGGCGGTCGTCGCCGCGTACTCGCTCTTCGCGGCCGGCCGCGACCGGCGGCTCGCCGTCGAGTCGGCGGATCTCGCGCGCTCGCTGACGCTGCGCGCCATCACCGCCGAACGCCCGCTGCACATCGCGCCGAACCGGCGCAGCTTTTCCGCGCAGCCGGACGCGACCATCGACTACCCCGAGCCGCCGGAGATGCTCGACCTCTTCCTGCCCGTGGGGTACGCGGACTTCGACGCGTTCTGGGTCGCCATCGACAAGGTGGACGAAGGTCGCGTGCTGGTGATCCAGCGCATCGCGCCCGACTCGAACAAGGACCTGCGCCTCTCGCTCAACAGCTCGTCGTTCGGTCCCGGCGAGTACCGCATCCGCCTGCAGGGCTACACCTGGGACGGCGGGCGCGTGGACGCCGGCTGGGTGCGGCTACGGGTGCAGTGAGCGGCGCCCGGCGCGCAGGCTCCGCTCCTCGAGCGCGTCCCAGGCCTCGAGCAGGCGCACGATGCCGGCGCGCATCAGGAACTGCAGCGGCTCGGGCGGCCAGCGCAAGGCCTTGCGGTTGACGATCCAGAAGTCGGTGAGCGGCGTCTTGCGGTCCGCGAGCAGGTCGGCGATCAGCCGGCCGTTCAGGTGCGTCAGCGAGACGCCGTGCCCGATGCAGCCGGTGGAGAAGATCACGCGCTCGTCGCCGATCATGCCGATCTGCGGGGTCATGTCGAGGTTCACCGACACGGGGCCGCCCCAGCGGTAGTCGATCGGTACCTCGCCGAGCTGCGGGAACAGCCAGCGCAGGTGTTCCTCGCAGTGCCGCCAGATCTCCGGCGCGAAATCGCGGTCGAGATCGGCGCCCGCGAAGGTCGTGACGGCACCGCCACCCATCGTGATGCGCCCGTCGACCGTCGGGCGGTAGTAGTGCACGAGCTGGCGGTTGTCCTCGAAGGACTGGCGGTTCGCCCAGCCGAGGCTGTCCCACTGCGCGTCCGTGAGCGGCGCGGTGGCCACCTGGAAGGTCCACATCGGCACCTGGGTCGAGCGCAGGCCCGGCAGGCCCGGCAACGCCACGGTGTAGGCGTTGGTCGCGACCACCAGCCGCGCGGCGTTCACCGTGCCGCCGGGCACCGTCAGGCGGATGCCGCCCGCGACCCGCTCGACGTTGCGCACCGGCGTGCGCTCGAAGACCGTCACCCCGACGCCCTTCGCCAGCCGCTTCAGCTCGCGCACGTGCTTGCAGGGGTTGAGGATGCCGGTCTCGGTCTCGCCGATGGCGCCGAGATACCGGTCGGTGCGGAACTCGCCCGCGAGGCGCTCGCGCGACCAGAACGACACGTCGTCGTCGATGCCGAGTTGCTGCATCAGGCGGTGGGTACCCTGCAGCCGGCGCAGCTGGGACGGCGTGTAGCTGACGCGCAGCATGCCGGTGTGCCGGTAGTCCGAGTCGAGGCCGTGCTCCTCGATCAGGCGACGCACGAAGGCGACGGCCTGCTGCGCGTAGCGATGCGCCTCGACCGTGCGCTGGGCGCCCCAGCGCAGCTTGGTGACCTCGGGCTCCATGCCGAACAGCTTCATGTTGAAGCCGCCGTTGCGCCCGCTGGCGCCGTAGCCGACCACGGCGGCCTCCAGCACCACGACGCGCGCCGAGGGGTGGTCGCGCTTGAACTCGAACGCGGTGCTGAGGCCGGTGTAGCCGCCGCCGATGATGGCGACGTCGGCCACCACGTCGCCGGCGAGGCTGGGCTCGGGCTCGTAGGCGCCGAACTGGCGCGCCCAGAACGAGGTTTCCTCGAAACGCGACAGTGCGTCGACGCCCATGCTCCCTCCCCCGCGGCCGCCGGCCGGCGATTTTGGGGAGTATTTACTCCCTTTTTGCTGGACGGTCAAACCGCCCGGCCGTATGCTGGCGCCATGGCCACGACCCGCCGCCGGACCCGCAGCGCCTCGCTGCAGACGCGCCGCCAGCCCGTGCAGGAGCGCGCTCAGCAGTCCGTCGAGCGCATCCTCGACACCGCCGCGCTGCTGCTGCACGAGGAGGGCTTCGAGGCCTTCAACACCAACGCTCTCGCCGCGCGCGCGGGGGTGCGCGTGCGCACCGTCTACCGCTACTTCCCCAACAAGCTGGCCGTGCTGAAGGCGCTGGCCGAGCGGCTCGCCGTCGAGTGGGACGGCTGGTTCCACGGCTTCGAGGCGCTGGCCGATCCCTCGCGCGACCTGCGCGGGCTGTGGAACACCTACATCGACGCGTTCATCGACGGCATCCGCCGCACGCCCGGCGGGCTCGCGATCCGCCGCGCCATGCGCGTCACCCCGGAGCTGCAGGCCGTCGATCGCGCGGACGCCGAGCGCCTCGCCGCGTCGCTGGCGGCCGCGCTGGCGAGGCGGGGCGATCCACGGCCGCGCGCCGAGCTGAAGATCGTGGCGCGCATGCTGATCGAGACGGCCACGACCGTGCTCGACCTCGCGCTGCTCGAGCGGCCCGCCCAGCGCCGGGCGCTGGTGGAGGCGCTCAAGGCCATGCAGCTCGCGTACCTGATGCAGCCGCCCGCCGGCGGCGACGCGCGCAGGGAGCCGACATGACGAATCCCCCCTGGGCGCGCGGCGCGGCGCAGCTCGCCGCCGCCATCCGGCACGGCGAGACCACCAGCCGTGCCGTGCTCGAGGCGCACCTCGCGCGCATCGACGCGGTCAATCCGGCCGTCAACGCGGTCGCCGAGCTGCTCACCGAGACCGCACGGGCCGACGCCGACGCGGCGGATGCGGCGCTGGCGCGGGGCGCCGACGTGGGGCCGCTGCACGGCGTGCCGGTCTCGATCAAGATCAACGTGGACGTGGCGGGCTCGCCGACCAGCGACGGCCTGCCGGCGTTCGCGACGGCGCTGCCGGCGGGCGACGCACCGCTGGTCGCGCGGCTGCGCGCCGCCGGCGCCATCCCGTTCGCGCGCACCAACATGCCGGACCTCGGTCTGCGCTGGCACACCGAGAGCGCCCTGCACGGCGCGACCCGCAACCCCTGGGACGCGGGACGCACGCCGGGCGGCTCGAGCGGCGGCGAAGCCGCGGCCATCGCCACGGGCATGTCCCCGCTCGGCATCGGCAACGACGTCGGCGGGTCGGTGCGCTGGCCGTCGCAGTGCTGCGGCACCAGCGCGCTGCGCCCCACGGCCGGACGGGTGCCGCACCACGCCAGCACGCTGCCGGTCGAGATGCCGCTGTCGTTCCAGCTCTTCCTCACCGACGGGCCGATGGCGCGGCGCATCGAGGACCTGCGCGTCGCCCTGGCGGTGATCGCTGGCGAGTCGACGGACGATCCGTGGTCGGTGAGCACGGTGCGGGCCGTGCCCGACCGACCGCTGCGCGTGGCGTGCACGTTCGATCCGGGCGGCCGCGGCTGCGAGGCCGGCATCGCCGACGGCGTGCGCCGCGCCGCCGAGATCCTGCGGGCCCGCGGCTGCGTGGTCGAGGAGGCCGAGCCGGCGTCGGTCCAGTCGGCCTTCGAGCTGTGGGGCGCGCTGCTCGCGGCCGAGGCGCGCACGCTCGTGGCGCCCCTCGCCGGCGCGCTGCTCTCGAGGGACGCGCGGATCGTCTTCGATCACCTGTGTGCGCAGTTCCCGGCCCTCGATCTCCCGGCGTACATGGCGGCGCTCGCACAACGCACGACCCTGCTGCGCGAGTGGCAGCGGTTCTTCACGCGCTACGACGTGCTGCTCGGCCCGGTGTCGTGCGCGGGCCCGTTCCGCGTGGGCGAGGACCTGACGGCCGACGCGATGGCCGGGATCCTGCACGCCAACCGGCTGGTGACGGCCTGCAACGTGCTGGGCCTGCCGGCCGTCGCGCTGCCGGTCGGGATCGCCGACGGCCTGCCGCAGGCGGTGCAGGTCATCGGCGGCCGCCATCGCGACGAGACCTGCCTGGACGTCGCGCAACTCATCGAGGCTGCGGTCCCGGCCATCGTGCCGATCGACCCGCGCTAGCTAGCCGGCGCCCTGCCGCAGCGTCGTGATCGGCGGCTGCGTGACGGCCGAACGGGCCGCAAGCACGCCGGCCGTCCCGACGAGCACCGCCCCGCCGACGATGCCCGCGATCCACACCCAGGGATCGGGCGTGTACCTGAGCTCGAAGACCCGCTCGGCGAGGAAGTAGCCCGCGATCGTCGCGCCGGTGGCCGCGAGCACGCCCGCGAGCACGCCGAGCACGGTGAACTCGGCCGCGACGCCCTGGAACACGACCTTGCGGCTGGCCCCGAGCGTGCGCAGCATCGCGCTCTCGTAGCGACGCTCGTCGCGCGTCGCCTGCACGGCGGCCAGCAGCACCATCAGCCCCGCCAGCAGCGTGAACACGAACACGTACTGCACCGCGAGCGCCGCCTTGTCCATCACGTCGCGCACCTGCGCCAGCAGCGCGTCGATGTCGATGATGGTGACCTCGGGGAACTCGCGGACCAGTTCGACCAGCGCCGGACGCTGGTCCGGCTCGACGTGCACGCTGGTGATGAGCGTGCCGGACACCTGCTCGAGCACGCCCGGCGAGAACACCACGAAGAAGTTCGGCTGGAACGAGTCCCAGCGCACCTCGCGCAGGCTCGCGACCCGGGCGGAGACGAGCTCGCCCGCGACGTCGTACACGAGCGTGTCGCCGAGTCCGATGCCGAGGCGCTCGGCGTAGTCCTTCTCGACCGAAACGCGCGGCCCGCCGCCGTCGCCCGGCTGCCACCAGCGGCCGGCCACGATCCGGTTGTCGCCGCGCAGGCGCCCGGTGTAGGTGAGGTTGGCCTCGCGCTCGACGAACTCCCGGGCGCGGTCGGACTCGAACCTGCGCCGCGACACGGGCTCGCCGTCGATCGAGGCGAGTCTCGCCCGCACCATCGGCACCAGCTCGGTGGGCGGCAGCCCGCGCGAGGCGAAGAACGCCCGCACCGCGTCGCCCTGGTCGGGGCGGATGTTGATCATGAAGTAGTTGGGCGCGTCCGCCGGCAGGCTGGCCCGCCAGTCGCGCAGCAGGTCGTTGCGAACCAGCGCCAGCAGCAGCAGCACCATGAAGCCGAGACCGAAGGCGACGATCTGCACCACGCTGTCGCCGCCGCGGCGCGCGATGTTGGCGAGGCCGTAGCGCCACGCCACGCCGACGCCGCCGCGCAGCGGCGCCAGCGCGCGCACGAGCAGCCAGCCGCCGAGGGCGAGCAGCAGGAACGTCGCGGCCATGCCGCCCGTGACGTAGCCGACCAGGCGCGCGTCGCGCACGATCCAGTACAGCAGCGCGACGACGGCGCCGACCGCCACGCCGTACACCACCGCGTGGCCGAGCGGCGGCGGCTCGAGGTTGCGGCGCAGGACGCGCACGGGCGGCACGTCCTTCAGGCGCAGCAGCGGCGGCAGCGCGAAGCCGACCAGCACGATCACGGCCGTCACCACGCCGAGTCCCCAGGTCTGCAGCGCCGGCGGCGGCAGGTCGTCGCGGATCAGGTCGCGCAGCAGCCAGGCGATGCCGAGATGGGCCACGTAGCCGAGCGCGGTGCCGAGCACCGCCACGATGACCGCGATGGCCACCAGCTGCACCAGCGTCTGGCGCAGCACGAAGCCCTGCGTGGCGCCCATGCACTTCATCAGCGCGACGTTGTCGAGGTGGCGGCGCGCGTACCGCCGGGCCGACATGGCCACGGCGATGGCGGACAGCAGCACGCTCACCAGGCTGGCGAGCGAGAGGAACCGCCCGGCGCGGTCGCTGGAGGCGCGGATCTGCGGGCTGGCGTCCGCGACGCTCTGCAGCCGCTCGTACGGCTGCTTGCGCGCCTCGAGCTCGGTGCGCAGGGCCTCCACGTCCGCGGGGTCGCCGGCCACCAGCAGGATGCGCGTGACGCGGCTGCCGGGCTGCACGAGCTGCGTCGCGGGCAGGTCCGCGAGGTTGATCAGCAGCGTGGCGGAGAGGTCGGCGAAGCCCGCGCCCTGGTCGGGCCGGTAGTCGAGCACGCGGGTGACCGTGACGGTCGCCGCACCCACCTGCAGCGTGGCGCCCACCGGGGCACCGAGCTTCGCGAGCAGTCGCCCGTCCGCCCACGCCTGGCCCGGCGCCGGGATCCCGCGCGTCTCGACGGCCGGGCCGAACGGCCGCTCGGCGACCTTCAGCCGGCCGCGCAGCGGATAGCCCTCGCCGACCGCGCGCAGGGCGACCAGCGAGGAGGCCTCGCCGTGGAACACGACGCTCGGCATCGTGGCCATGCGCGCCACCTCGAGGCCGCGCGCGCGCGCCAGCGCGTCATACGCCGGGTCGATCTCGCGGCCGGACTGCAGGCGCAGGTCGGCGGCGAGCACGCTGCCGGCCTGCTGCTCGACGGCGCGACCGATGCGGCTGGTGAAGAAGCCGACGGCCGTGAGCGAGGCCACGGCCACCAGCAGCGCCAGCACCAGCACGGCGATCTCGCCGGAGCGCAGGTCGCGACGCAGGTTGCGCAGGGCGAAGGCGAACGTCGACACGCTCAGGCCCCGACGATGCGCCCGGCGTCGAGCCGGATCACGCGCCCGCAGCGCGCCGCGAGCGAACGGTCGTGGGTGACCAGCACCAGCGTCGTGCGCGAAGCTGCGTTGAGGCCGAACATCAGCTCCATGATGCGCTCGCCGGTGGCCGTGTCGAGGTTGCCGGTGGGCTCGTCGGCGAACAGCACGTCGGGCTGCGTGACGAAGGCGCGCGCGATGGCGACGCGCTGCTGCTCGCCGCCGGAGAGCTGGCGCGGGTAGTGGCCGGTGCGACTGCCGAGCCCGACGCGGCCGAGCACCCCGGTCGCCTCGGCGCGGGCGTCGGCGTGGCCGCTCAGCTCGAGGGGCAGCATCACGTTCTCGAGCGCGGTGAGCGAGGGCACGAGGTGGAAGGACTGGAATACGAAGCCGACGTGGTGGGCCCGCAGCGCCGCCCGGCCGTCCTCGTCGAGGGCCGCGAGGTCCGCGCCTGCGAGGCGCACGTGCCCCGTGCTCGGCGGGTCGAGGCCTGCCATCAGCTCGAGCAGCGTCGACTTGCCGGCGCCGGACGCGCCGAACACCGCGACCGTCTCGCCCCGCGCG
>JBPOHK010000045.1:0-5333 GCA_052035645.1 Pseudomonadota bacterium | reverse complement strand
TCCGCTGCCGCACATCGGGTCGAGGAAAGGCTGCGACCCGTCGTAGCCGGCCAGTTGCAGGATCGCGGCGGCCAGCGTTTCCTTGAGCGGCGCCGGGTGGCGGGATTCGCGGTAGCCGCGCTTGTGCAGCGACTTCCCGGTGGTGTCGACGCAGAGCGTGCAGCGCCCGTGCTCGAGGTGGGCCACCACGAGGATGCGCGGTTCCTTCGGATCCACCGGGGGCCGCTGCGCCCCGGTGCGTTCGAACGCCTCGAGGATGGCCTCGCGCACCTGCGTGACCACCTGCTTCGCCGGCATCGTCTCCTCGCCGCCGAGGCTTTCGACGGCGAAGCTGTGCCGCGGATCGAAGAGCTCATGCCAGTGGATCCGTCGCACCTGGGAGCGCAGCATCGGCGGGTTTTTCGCCGGCACCTCGCGGACCACGCGCAGCAGGCGACTCGCGGTGCGCAGGCGCAGGTGCAGTTCGCCCGCGAGCCGCGCGTCCGCCTCGAACGACACGGCGCGAAAGCCGGGCACGGCTGCCTGCGCGCCGAGGGCCGCCAGTTCCTGCGCGAGCGCCTGCTTCGTCTCGTCCGGGCAGGTGGCGATCAGGCGCATTCAGTCGCGGATCAGTTCGATCAGGTGCAGCGATACGGTGGCGATGTGCGCCACGGCCAGGCCGACGAGGCACTGCGACGCGATCGCATGGGCCGAGCGGAATGCGAGCGCGGTGTCCGATCCCTGCGCCAGGAACCAGCCTGCCCCGGTCGCGCCGGTGGCGAGCAGGGCGAGCAGCACCAGCCCTTCGACCAGGCCGAACAGCCCGCCGCCCTCCGCCGAGGGAATGCGTCCCCGCAGCAGTCCGCCGAGATCGCGCAGGGCTGCGCCGCCCTGCCCGGCCAGCCATGGGAAATACAGTCGCCAGCGACCCTGGCGGGAACAGGCCGCCAGGTAGAACAGCCCGAGCAGCAGCGCGAGGAACCCGAGGGCCACGTGGGCCAGATCGAGGACGCCCGGGTGTTTCGGCATGCGCCGGAACATCGCCAGCCAGGGGCTGGTGAAGATGAGCCAGGCCGCCAGCAGCGCCACGCCGACGTGCAGGCGACCGGTCAGTCCGTCGCGTCCACCGTCCATGCCTGCCCTACCCTGCGGGCGGGCCGACCAGTGCGGCGATGCGTCCCGCGAAGCGTCGCACCTCGTTCCAGTCGGTGAACTCGGTGTTGGTCAGGGGATCCGTCGGTCCGCGGGTGAGGAACATGATGAAACGGATCGCCGCCCGGTCGAAGGGCTTGTAACGCTGGTAATCGAGGTTGCCGCCGAACACGCCGAGCAGCCTCGGCTTCCAGGGCGTGCGCGCCACGAAGGCCTTCACGTACGGGTTGGTTTCCGGGGTGTTCTTCTCCGGTTTGCGGGCGACGAGGTTGACCGAGAAGAAGCCGCTCGGCCGCGACTCCAGCGCCGCCCGATGACGGGTGATGAAGTCGAACACGGCCGGGTTGTGCTTGCCGTGCCGGATGCTCGCCCCGATCACGACGGCATCGAAGGACTCGAGGTCGTCGCCGGCTTCCGCGAGCGGCCGCAGTTCGACCGCGATGCCTTGCCTCGACAGTTCCGCCTGCAGGGTTTCGCAGATCTTGCGGGTCTGGCCATAGACGCTGGAATAGGTGAGCAGGACGTTGGGCAAGGGGCCTACTTCAGCTCGGAAGCTCGACGAGTTCGACGGGCACGCCGAGCCAGGCTGCGGCCTCGGCCGGCGACGTGGTGACTAGGATATGGGCGCCGCGGTTCTTTGCAACGACTTCCATGAATCGGTCCGGCAGCACGTGTTCCTCCGAGCCGATGAATGCGAGCGCCCGGTCATGGGGCAGCCGTTCGGCCACCTGCTCCCCGACCTGGTAGCGGGCGGTGAGCGTGAGCATCCCGGACATCGGGCGCACGTCGATCGCGACCCTGGTCGCCGGATGCGCAGCCATCGCCTCGCGCTGCGCCTCGATGAGTTCGTGCGCCTGCCCGACGTGCAGGCCGTCCGGCACGCGCAGGCTCAGGCAATCTCCCTCGCAGCGGACCCGCAACGCAATCGTCACAGACCGTCTCCACACCGGCGCCCCGCACGGACGGGGCCGCGCGACCCGGGCCGCATTCTAGCGGGCCGCGTGGGTGGCGCGTCTGTACCGAGAACTCCCTACGCGCCTGCGGTGGAATCAGCCGTACGGCCTCACTGACGCGCGATGGCCGCCTTGCCGCCGCGCAGCACGTATTTCTGGATCTTGCCGGTCGTGGTCTTGGGCAACTCGTGCACGAACGAGTACGCGGTCGGCACCTTGAAATGCGCCAGCAGGCCGCGCGCGAACTGCCGCAGGTCCTCCGCCGTGGCGGACGCCCCGGGGCGCAGCACCACGAACGCATGGGGAGACTCGCCCCACTTCTCGTGCGGCATGCCGACGACCGCCACCTCGAGCACCGCGGGGTGACGCAGCAGCGCGCCCTCCACCTCGATCGAGGAGATGTTCTCGCCGCCGCTGATGATCACGTCCTTGAACCGGTCGCGGATCTCGACGTACCCGCTCGGGTGCACGACCGCGGCGTCGCCGCTGTGGAACCAGCCGCCGCGGAAGGCTTTCTCGGTCGCCTCCGGGTCGTCGTAGTACCCCTTCATCACGACGTTGCCGCGCGCGACGATCTCGCCGAGCGTCGCCCCGTCCCGGGGCACGTCCTGCATCTGTTCGTCGACCACCCGCAACTCTCCCGAGGTGATCAGTTCGACGCCGGTCAGGGCCTTTACCCGTGCGCGCTCGGCCGGGGCCAGCGCGGCGTGCTCCGGCAGTTCCTCGCAGATGGTGATGAACGGAGCCGTTTCCGTGAGGCCGTAGACCTGCGTGACGGTCCAGCCGAACTCGCCCTCGATGCGCTCGATGGTCGCGGCCGCCGGCGGCGCGCCGGCCGTGAGCAGGCGCACCCCCCGCGGCAGGTTCCTGCGCAGCGCCTCGGGGCCGTTCGCGATCGAGATCAGGACCGTCGGGGCCGCGCAGAACGTGGTGATCTTCTCCTCGATGACCGCGCGATACACGTGCTCGGCATCGACCCTGCGACAGCACACGTGCGTGGCGCCCACCCCGCTCACCAGCCACGTGAACGTCCAGCCGTTTGCGTGGAACATCGGCAGCGTCCAGAGGTAGCGGTCGCCCGGCGTCATCGGCCAGTGCACCAGCGTGCCGGTCGCGTTCACCCAGGCGTTGCGATGGGTGATCATCACGCCCTTCGGCTTCGAGGTCGTGCCGCTCGTGTAATTGATCGCGAGCAGGTCGCCCTCCGCGATCGCGGGCGCCGCAAACCGGCCGTCGCTCTCCGCCAGCAGATCCGCGTAATCGAGCCAGCCTGGCTTGCGGCCCTCGAGTGCGACGAAGTGCTCGACGGTCGTCATCCGGTCGCGCACCGAGTCCACGGCGTCGAGGTAGTCCGCGTGGACGCACAGCACCCGCGAGCCGCTGTGGTTGGCGAGGTAGACGAAGTCCTCCGGCACCAGCCGGTAGTTCATCGGCACGATGACGGCGCCGAGTTGTGGGACGGCGTAGTACTGCTCGAGGTGCTGGTGCGTATTGGGAGCGATGGTCGCAACCCGGTCGCCCGGCCGCACGCCCAGTTTCGCCAGTGCCGCCGACCAGCGGTCGCAGCGTTCGCCGAACGCGGCGTAGGTCAGCCGCACGTCGCCGTCGACGACGGCCTCGCGACGAGGGTGGATCTTGCGCGCGCGGCGCAGGAACTCGAGTGGCGTGAGTGCGGTTTCCATGGGTCCTCGGACGGCCGTCCTGCACGAAACGGGGGGGGCGCTAGCTTGCCACGGCGGCGGATTCAGTCGAAGCCGGGGGGCGGGCAAAAGCCACCCGTCTCCTCCTCCACGAGGCGCGCGAAGCGCAGCGCGGTGCGGTCCTCGAAATACGCGGCCATCGCCTGCAGGCCGATCGGCAGGCCGCGGGCGTCGCGATCGCCGGTGGGGAATACCGTGGCCGGCAGGCCCGCTGCGGTCGCGAGTGCGGGCAGCGCGCTCAGCCGGTAGTACGGCATCGACACGCCGTCCACCGCGAGCGTCCGGTCGTAGAAATATCCGTCGTCGTGCGGGAAGGCGTTGACGCTGCAGACCGGCGACAGGATCACGTCCACGCGCTCGAACGCCTGCTCCCAGGCCAGCTTGTACCCTTCGAACGCCTCGAGCAGTTCGACGAGCCGCCCGGCGCCGGCCTCGAGTCCCTCGGCGACCGCGGCGAGGAACGGATCGTCGTAGCCACGCATCTTCGTCGCAGCCTTGGCGCGGGTCGCGGCGGGCAGGCCGCCGCCGAGCAGGCACTGCAGGGCGACGAGGTAACGTTCGTAATATTCGCGGAAATCGCCGAACCACGCACGCGCGTCGAGCTCCGTGACCCGTGCGCCGCGGGCGGCGAGCCGGCGGCACAGCGCCTCGCGGGCGCTCAGGATGGACGCTTCGACCGGGACCCAGTCGGGCAGGCGCAGCACGCCCACGCGCGCCTGTGCGAGCTGCTCGAACCGGGGTGGCGGCGGTTGCGCGCGCCAGCCCTTGCCGTCGAGTCCCTCCGCGTGACACAGGAGCGTGAACAGCAGTTCGAGGTCGGACGCGCTGCGCGCAAGCGGGCCCTGCACCGCCAGCCCGCGGGCGGGGTTCGGCGTGTTGCCGCCGGGGAAATGCCCGCAGCGAGGGACGGCTGCCGACGTGGGCTTGTGGCCGAAGATGCCGCAGAAGGCCGCCGGAATCCGGATCGACCCGCCGATGTCGCTGCCGAGCTCGACCGTCGTGAGTCCGGTGGCTACTGCGACGGCGCCGCCGCCGGTGCTGCCGCCGGGCGTGCATGCGTCGTCGAAGGGATTGACGGTGCGGCCGAACAGCGGGTTCACGGTCTGCCAGTCGCCGTTGGCGACCGGCACGTTGGTCTTGCCGATGACGATCGCGCCCGCCCCGCGCAGCTGCTGCACGTTCGGCGCGTCCTGCGGCGCGCGTGCCCGGGACGGCTCGACCATGCCGCCGGTCGTCGCCCAGCCCGCAACATGGATGCCGTCCTTCACGGTGACCGGCAGGCCGTGCAGCGGCCGTTCGCGGTCGGCGGTCGGCGCATCGGCCTCGAGCGCGGCGGTGCGGGCCGAGGCATCGTCGTGCGCGACGATGGCGTTGACGCGCGGGGCGAGCCGGTCGCGACGGGCCAGGTACAGCTCCACGATGTCGCGCGAAGCTGCTTCGCCACGGTGCAAGGCCGCGAGCCACTCGGTGGCGGTCGTGAACGGGTTCATGGTCTCGGCGTCCGCGTCCAGATCAGCAACTGGTTGTTGGCGGGCATGGCGCAATCCTC
>JBPOHK010000072.1:0-9714 GCA_052035645.1 Pseudomonadota bacterium | reverse complement strand
CAGCAGGAGTACATGGGCTACAACAACCCCGCCGACTTCTATCAGGATCCGAACCAGTACGCGGCGGCTGCGGGCGGCAATAAGAGCCAGATGCAGATGAAGAACGGGATGTACCAGACCATGCTCGGTACTGGCACGTACCGCTGACAGGAGACAAATGATGGCGCTTTCGATGACGCGATACAACCCAACTGCGCGAGCCGGCGGCGCGGCGACGGTGTCTCTTGGTGGCAGGAGCACGGCCGGACAATACCCCGGTGGCGGCAACAATCATCAGTACGACAACCACGACGGTCCCGTTAGGCCGGGGGGCGACCCGCGTGGCGATACGATTGACTATGGTCCGTCGAATGGTCCGTCGCAGCAGGAGCGGATCGACGCAGCGTGGAAAAAGTGGGGTGGTTCTGGGCTGTACGTAAATGGCGTCGAGATGCCGTGGGCGCATGGTCCAGATCAGGAACGCGGTATGCGCGCCCCGTTCTTCACGCCTGACGTTCTTGACCCTCGGAATGCTGGATATTTTGCTGGCGGAACTTCCCCCGAGCAGGAAGCGGCGCGGATGAACGCGCGCAACAGTAGGTATGCCGACACGTATTCGGGGAACATGCAGGATTCCAGCTTCGCTTCATCTGCTGACACCCTGCGCCAGTTTGGGATTGATGTATCTGATCCGAATGTCAGGCTCGGTGAACTTGCGTACAAGAACAAGAACAACCCGGCGCTAGTAGCGGCGATCAATGAGCATGGTCGTCAGATGGAGATTGCGAAGCGCGGGCTTTCGCAGGACTACCGTCCGCCCTCGCGTTCTGGTGGCCCATGGCCCGCGCCCCATGCCCCACAGTCTCAGGGAGGCGGAGCCCCGCCCGCGACGGTGCAGGGCGGCGTGCGCCGTGGCGCGACTCCGTCCAGCGGGCAGATGAACGGTGACGCAGTGCAGGCGTTCGGCAAGTATGGGCCGCCTCCGCAGGCCATGCCCCCGATGCAGAACCCGATGATGCAGGGCTACCAGAGCGCGTACCCGCAGGGCGGCTACATGGGTGGCGGCGCGGGCGTGCCTACGGGCAGCGGCTGGGGCTCGGCGGGCGGGATGCCCGGTGTCCCCTCTGGTGGCGGTTGGGGCTCCGCGGGGGGCAACCCGATGGTCAGCGGCGGCGCGGATCTCAACCGATGGCTGGCGATGCAGGGCGGCGGCAACCCCGGCGCGAGCATGGGCGGCGGCGAGATGGGCTACATGTACGACCAGCCGATGATGGCGGCGCAGGGGCGCACGGCGCCGTGGCAGGGGCTGGCACCGGGCTCGCGCCAGCCGATCGGTCCCTACCAGCCGCCGCAGCTCGACCCGTCGATGCGTGGCGGCGGATCGGGGTGGGGCGGCATGCAGCCGGGATACGCGCCCTTCGACGCGGGCAACTACAGCATGCCCTATGACATGATGGGCATGGGGCAGTGGTACTGAGGTAGATCATGGCGAATGCAGCGAGCGGGTATGTCGTCCCGATTGGTTACGGAGTCGGGTCGGGCATCTGGGGGCCGGGCTACGACAATCAGGACTGGAACACTACCAAGTCTCCGGTTGGCGTCTTCGACATCTTCGGGCCGGACGGCACGCCCGACCCGCGTGGCCCGAACGCATCCTCCATCGACGCATGGAACGCCATGCGCCTCGGCTACGGCACCGTCGATGCCCCCGGCGTGCTCGGCATGGGCGCGAACGAGGCGATGCGGCGCTACGCGGGCGACCCGAACAATGGCGGCGCCGGAGGCTGGGACGCGCGCTGGAAGCAGTGGAACGCGACCGACCAGTACAACCCGGACGGCACGCTCGCGATCCTCTCGCCGATGCACCAGACCGGGCTGCGCATCTCGCAGAACTACGGGGCGCGCGACTACGACGGGAACGTGATCGACGCGAGCGGCAGCGACCTGTGGAACACCGCGAAGGGCGTGCGCAACAACCTGAACAGCGACCGCTGGCTCGACCCGTACCAGGCGCAGGAAGGACTCCGCGCGATGCAGCAAGACTCGCCGTGGGCGATGCCCGACGCGGGCGACTACTTGTCGACGATGCAGCAGGCGCAGGGCGGCCCCGGTCAGGCAGACTTCTACGGGCAGCGCGGGCTCTCGCAGACGCAGAACCTCGACGAGGTGAACCAGCGCCAGCTCACGCGCGGCATTGACCGCGAGGCGCAGGAGACGCTCGCGAACCGCCTGCCCGAAGTGTCGCAGGCGATGGAAGCGGCTGGCCTCGGGCGATCGGGCGCCGGGCAGCTCCAGATGCTGAACGCGCAGAAGGACATCCTGTCGCAGGCGAACCGCGACAAGCAGCGCACGATGGCGGACTTCACCGACCGCGCGGCGAACCGCGAGGCGTCGGCGATCAACCTCGGCTCGCAGATTGGCGCGCAGGGATACGAGGGATACGCCGGGCGCATGGGGAGTGCTGCACTCGCCGGGCTGAACGATACGTTCCAGGCGAACCAGGCGAATCGCCAGAATGAGGCGGCGCTTTGGTCGCAGAGCATGCAGAACAGATTCGCGAAGAATCAGGGCGACCAGAACGCGCTGTTCGGCATGCTCACCAACGCGGGCGCGCAGCAGAACGACCGCATGCGGATGGAGGATCAGGGACGCTCGATGGCGCTCGCCGACTGGCTCGGGCTGCAGGCGAACCGCGACAACTCGCAGGCGTCGTCGCTCGATCAGGCGCTGAAGCTCGCCAACGCGCAGCGGCAGATCCAGCAGGACCGCCTCAACCAGATGTTGCAGGCCGGCATGCAGCCGTGGGAGACGCAGCTCCGCATCGCCACCGGAACGACGGCACCGAGCAGCCCGCAGCAGCAGAACAACTCGTTCTGGAACTCGCAGCTCGGCGGGCAGGTTGCCGGCGCGGGCGCGAACTGGCTGCTGGGCAACAACCAAGGGAGCGGACCGGTGCAGTCGTACCAGGACTTCCAGAGCCTGATCGGATGATCATCCGGCTCGCCACGACCGACGATGTCGAGCAGCTCCGCGAGCTCGTCGTCGCCTATGGGGAGGAGGTCGAGGAGCGCGGGACCGAGCGCAACGACGCCCTCCTGCTCGACGCGATCGTCTACGGCGTGCGCGCCGGGGAGGCGGTCGTCGTGGCCGAGCACCTCGAGGACATCGTCGGCTGGTGCGCGTGGGTGCATCTGCCCATGTCGCCGCGGACGAAGTGCGAGGGGCTCGGCACCTACGTCACGCCCGAGTGGCGCCACGACGGCGTGTCGCGCAAGCTGCGCGACTTCGCCGAGAGGCACGCCACGGCGCTCGGCTACCGCTACGTGGACGGCTGCGCTGCGGAGGACAACATCGCGGGGTTCGAGTCGGTGATGCGGATGGGCTTCCGCGTGATCGGGCGCCTCGTGCGCCTCGAGTTCGGCACAAACAGCAACGCCCCGCAGGGGGTGAGTCCGCGAGGCGCTGCTGCAAGGGCCGATGGCTGAAAAGGTGGAGTGATTCGCCTCATGCCCGAAAAAGTGCGAGAAGTCAAGTCATGGCGTGGATCGTACCTGCACTAGCCGCCTCCCTCACGACGGCGGGGCTGTCCGCGACAGCGGCTGGCGTCGCTGCGGGCGCGATCGTCGGCGCCGGCATCTCGGGCGTTGCGGCGGGCGCCATGAGCCTCGCGAGCGGGCAGACGCCGTGGGATGATCCGGGGGGATTCTTCGCGGCGCAGGGCAAGGCGATCGGCCTCGGCGCTGCGGGCGGGGCACTCGGCCCGGCACTCGGAGCGGCTGGCGAGGCGATGGGCATCGGCTCGGGCGTCGGCACCCCGGCGGCGGCGGCGGGTGCGCCTGCCGGCGGCGTCAGCACGGGCGGCGTGCCTCTCAGTAACAGCGTGTCGACGATGCTCAAGGCGGCGTCGAACGGCGTCGAGGGGCTCGGCGGCAAGCTCGCCGATGTCGGCGTGAACATCGGCAAGCAGGCGATCACTAGCGCCGGGACAGGGGCTCTGGGCGATCTGGAGAACCCCGGTCGCGGGGCGCTGGTCGGGGCCGCGGGGGCGGTCGCATCGGGCGGGCTGCAGTCGATCGGACAGAGCGCCGGCATCCTGCCGTCCGTGCGACCCGAGGCAAACTTCCAGCCGATGGGTGACACCGGGGGCTACTCGCCCGACTCGGCCTCGGTCATGCCGCCGCGCGCCGGCTACGCTGCGCCGCCACCCGGCAGCACGCCGTTCAGCACGCTCGCCGCCAACAGGCTCGGGCAGTACGGCGTGAAGGCGGGCACGATGGGCACGCGCTACGCGGTCAATAACGCGCTCACGCCGACGCCCCCGCAGCAGCAGCCGGGCACGTATCAGTCGTTCGGGATTCGCCCCTACTGGGAGCAGCCGGGAGCGGGAGGCATGTCGTGATCAATCCGTATCAGGGGCCGTCTCTGCAGGACATCCTCGGGCAGGACTACTCGAGCGGCTACGCGCCGCAGCCGCAGCTCGGTGTCGGCGACATCCCGCAAGCGGTGCCGCCGACTGCCTACTCGACGATGACCGCGCAGAACCCCGGCCTCGCGGACCAGATCCAGGCGGCTATCGCGCGACAGCTCGGCATCGTCAACGACCCGCGCTCGCAGCAGCCGTCCGACATGGCGTATGGCCGCGAGTCGTCGTTCGGGCGGACGAACCAAGGCGTGCCTGACGACGAGACTTCGGCGCTCGACGTGGCGCAGTCGATCATCAAGCTGCCGTTTGGACTCCTGAGCGAGGGGCGCAACCTGATTCAGGACACGCTCGGACTGCCGGGTGCGCAGGCGCGCAGGCGTGACGCGGATCAGGTGCAGGCGCTGCAGAACCTGCCGCAGGCGCAGCGCCAGCTTCTCGGCATCGACCAGATCTCGGGCATCTCGACGCCGGGCGCGAACGTCGGCGACTCGAGCGGGACGGCGGGGGCGCCGTCGTCGCTCGGGCAGAACGCCGGGTCGACGATGAAGGGCTTCGTCCAGTGGACGCAGAACCTCGGTCGCGACCGCGCGCAGCAGACGATGGATCAGGTGCGGATGGCGATCAAGGCGCAGTACGCGGCAGGGAAGATCGGCCTGCAGGAGGCGCAGCGCCTCACCGAGCTCGCTGCCGGCAACGCGAACGCAGAGCAGTCGCGACTCCTGCAGGCGAAGACGACCGGCGAGAACATCCACAACTACTTCATGCCGGCGCAGGAGACCGCGGACCTCGGCGTCAAGCGTTCCGCGATGGGGGCGAACAACGCGCAGGCGACGGCGTCGTATGCCAGCGCGCGCAACGCCGACGCGCGCACCGCGACCGAAGACCAGACCCGGCCTTCGGTCGTCGGTAAGAGCAAGGCCGACCAGCTCGAGGCCGAGGCGAGAGCGCAGGGGCAGTTCGACGCCAACTACTGGTCGGGCCAGAAGGGACTCAGCGAGCAGCAGAAGGCCGACGAGGATCTGCGCCAGAGCCGTGATCTCTTCCCCGTCACCAGGGCAAAGGGCATCGCCGAGGCGAACGCCAACGTCGCGCTCGCGAACCAGCGCAACGACGTGTTCGGCAACACAGGCGGCGTCGGCTCGGGCACGCAGGGCGCGAACGCCGCCGGCAACACGGCAGCGCAGCGCGAGGGGCAAATCCGAAAGGACGTGGCGGAACTGATCGCCGGCAACGGAAATCAGGGGCGCCCCGCGCTCGACCCGAACCAGGTCGCGGAGATGTACGACATCCCGATGAAGTCGGGACCGCACTGGTGGAGCTCGGACGTGCCCGACTTCCGCGCCGGCCCGGCTGCGCTCGAGCGGCTGCGCGCCGAGGACTCTGCCGCGGCGGCCACGCAGCGCCGCGGGACCGAGATCCCGCTCTACCCGATGCCGTCGCTCGACAGCGGCGCTGCGGATACCTCGCCCCTGCGACCGGACGGCAACACTGTCAACATGCTGTACCGTGCGTTGAAGGGCGCAGGGCTCGGCACCGAGGGCGAGATGATGCAGCGGGCGCAGGAGATCGGCACGCTGTTCGCCTCGGGCAAGCTCGACCGTTCCGGCGAGCGCGCCTTCGCGCTGTCGGCCAAGGAGGCGGGCATCCCGCCCGCCGAGGCGCGCGCTATCTGGAAGGGGCTGCAGCCGTAAATGGGCGACGCATTCGACGAGGTGTACGGCACCGAACCGAAGGATGCCTTCGATGAGGTGTACGGCACCGCGCCTGCCGCGGCACCGAAGGATGCCTTCGACGAGGTCTACGCAGCCCCTGCCGCTCCCGGCGAGGACATCGGGCGGCTCGCCGGCAGCATCCTCGCGCGTGCGAATGAGGGCTCGGTCACGCAGACGCCCGCGTCGTGGGGCGACGTGTTCTCGTCGGCTGGCAAAGTCTCGCTGCCGGGCCAGCTCCTGACGGTCGGCAAGGCGCTGCTCGGCGACGAGAAGGCATACGGCGACCTGCAGCAGGGGCCGATCAAGTCGCTCTCGCCGCAGGAGAAAGAGGGCTTCTTCGGGACCGTCGTGCCCACCTACGCTGCAGCGGGGGGACTGCTCGCGGGTGGGCCGGCGGGCCTCGGCATCGGGCCGTTCCTTGGGCGCGAGGCGATCGGCCTCGGCACGGGTGCCGCCACGCGCTCGATGACGGCCGCGGGCCGCGGGCAAGATCCGGTCGCTGCCGCCTACGACCCAACCGGCGTGGCGATCGACGCGACCATGAGCGCCGTGCCCGAGATCTTCGCCGGGTCGAAGTACGCAGCCGGCAAGGTCTGGAACGCCCTGCCCGACTCGGTCACCGCACCGGTCGCGAACGCCGCCGGATCGGCCGCACGCTACGTTGGAGACACGGCGAAGGGGGCCGTGTCGAAGGCGGCGAACTGGATCGCCAAGCGCAAGCCGGGCTACGGCGAGACGCTGCTCGAGGACCGCCCGGTCACGATGGACGACATCTTCGGTGGGCAGCGGCCGGACCTTCGTCCCGACCTCGCGACCGAGCCGATCGAAGGGCTCGCGAACCGCCACGGCGGACGCACGATCACCGATCAGGTCACCGAGAAGCTCTCGGGCAACGTGCGCCTCCTGCGCGGCCTCGGGCGCGACGACCTCGCCGACCAGATCGAGCTCGCGAACAACATCGAGCGCCGCCTCTCGAACCACTTCGGCCCCATCGTGGACGAGGCAATCGCGCCGCTCGCCACCGGGCCGGCGGCGGACGCCGCGGCGACGCCGCTGTCGGCGCGCGTCGTCGATGTCGTCGAGGGCGGACACCCGCTGACGGGCGAGGGGCAGGGCGCGCAGGCGGCGCGCTTCGCCGACATGCTGCGCCGCCCCGACGTGTACGACCCCGAGCTGCAGCGCCTCGCGGAGGGCATTCGCGACCCGATGGCGCAGCTCGGCGAGGCCGGCACGAAGGCGGGCGTCTACGACCAGTTGAAGGGCGCCGGCACGCGCGCTCGCGTGATGGAGCTCTACAATCAAGGCGTCGATGTCGTGCCGATCGGTGGCCCAGACGACAGTCCGGCTCGGTGGTTCGCCGAGCGCCAGCTCGTGCAGGATGGACGCTACTACCCGCATCAGCCGGTGCCCGATCCGCTCGCGCCGGGGATCTCCGAGGAGACGGCGATCGAGCGCATCGCGGCACAGGGCGAGAACCTGTCGCACCGGGCGGCGATGCGTCGCCTCACGGGCCTCCGCACCAGCGGATCGAGCGGCTTCGCGCGCCTCGCCGAGGAGGGTGCGCCGTACAACAAGTACGCGCCCGAGGTGCTGCCCGCGCACGTCCGCGCCGACATCCCGCGCATCGCGAATGCGACGGCGTTCGGCGGCAAGCCGGTCGACATCAAGGTGGCGCTGCCTGGTCGCGGCACGGTGGAGCTGACGGTCGGAGAGAAGGCCGCGGCGCAACTCTCGGACCTCTACAACCGCAAGGACTGGCGCGCCTACGACGCCTACGCCCGCGCGCTGGTCGAGCGGTACGCGCCGCCGACTGCGAGCGACGGGCTGCTGTCGATGGCTGCGAGCGCGACGAGCCGCATGGCGCTGCCGCGCGCGTTCCTGACGCAGGTCGGACAGATGCCGACCGGTGCGATCATGCACGGCGGCGTGACCGGAATGGCGCGCGGCATCGCGGACGTGGAGGCGAACCCGGTCCTGCGCGACATCTTCCGCATCGGCGCGCAGAGCCACGAGTTCACCGACTACGCTGCTCGAGCTCTCGGCGAGACGGCCGAGCGCGGCGCGCCGTTCATGAAGCCCACCGAGAACTTCCTGCGCGGGCCGGCGTCCTACGTCGCGGTGCCGATGATCAAGGACACGGCGAAGGAAGCGGCGGCGATGCTCGAGGCGAACCAGCCGTTTTCCGGTGCCCTGATCAAGAAGGCCGCGGAGATGGGCACGACGCCCGAGGCGCTCGGCACCGAGTACCTGAGTACGGGCGGCGTCATGTCGCACGCGACGTGGCTCGACACGATCCAGCACCTCACCAACCGCTGGCAGCATGTGCAGGGCGCTGGCGAGGTGCCCGACTGGGCGCGCACGCAGGCCGGTGCGGCAGCGGCGCAGTTCAAGATCTTCGGACTCAAGCAGTCGCAGCTCATGTACGACGACGTGATCAAGCCGATCGTCGATGGTATCACGACGGGAGACAAGTCGCTGCGCGACCTCGGCCTCGCGCGTCTCGCGCGCACGGCGTACCTCGGGGCACCGGCCAACGCGACAGCCGCGGGACTGCGCGCCGTCGCCTCGGGCCGTCTGCCGACTGCGGCGTCAGCGATACGCTCGGCAGTCACGGGCCCGACCGGGATGGCGGGCGACCTCGGGTACGGGTTCGCCGACCGCGCGAGCGGGCACAAGTACGGCGACAACGAGTTCCGCAACTTCAAGGAGATCCCGGCGCTGTCGGTGTGGCTCGACACGCTCGGCGATGTGTCCGGTATCGCGCAAGACCCGGCTGCCGGGTTCAACGCAGCGGCGCGCCTCGGCGGTATCTACGACTCGCGCATCCCGCTCTACGTCACGCCCGCCGTGAACGTGGCGCGCCAGCTCTACAAGGGAGAACTCGATTGAGTGCTCAGACCATCGCGATCATCCGCGGCGTGATCATGTGCATCGCGCTACTGTTCTCGAACGGCGTCATCCCGACCAACGTGGACGGCGGCGGTCGTCGCGTCGGCGACGCGCTGATGGTGATCGCCGTCACGCTGGCAGCCGGCGACAAGAACCAGAAAGACGACCAGCCGAAGGTGCCGTGATGGGACGCAACGATAACCCAGCGCCAGGAGTGCAGGAGCAGTGGGTGGGCGTGCTGATCCGCGTCGTGATCGCCGCCCTCACGGCTTGGCTGGGCTAGGCACCTCGAACTGCGCTCGGACTTCTCCGGCGCATTGCACGCACAGATCGCGCTCCCACGTCACGACGTGATCTCTGTCCACGAGGCGAAGATAGCACACCTCGTCGTATGCCTTGAACTCCTTGAGGCAGCGGTCGCAGCGGATGATGCGTGCCATCAGGCCGGTACTCCATCCCAACGCTTGTGCGCCTTCACGCGCTGCGTCTGGCTCATCTGGTGGCGCGTGATCGGCCGGCGCCGCAGCGTCGACTCCAACACCATGTTGTTGAGGTGACGCGGCGCCTGCTGCATCGCGAGCACGCGCTGGCGCGCTGCGTCCACGTCGAGGCGCAGCATCATGCACGCCATCTCGAACGTGATCCCGCCTGCATCCTCGTCGGTCGACGCCACCCATCGCCTCGCGTCGTTGGCGAAGCTCTCGCCGAACG
>JBPOHK010000034.1:0-23599 GCA_052035645.1 Pseudomonadota bacterium | reverse complement strand
GCGCTGTTCGCGCCCTCGATCGTGCTGCGGGCGTGCCGCTGGGCGATCGCCCGGCGCTGAGAGCCGCCGGGCGCGGCGCCCCCAGCGGCCTCAGTACTGCACGCCCGCGCCGATGCAGGCTTCCCGCCGCAGCATCGCGCCCGTGTCGCCCGCTTCGCCGGTGCCCGGCCGCAGCTTCGGGAAGCCAAAGCGATTCAGGTGCTGCATCGCGGCGTCGGTGTCGCTGTGATAGTTCGGGTTGCCGGCCTGCGGCAAGACGGGCGTGCCGTCCGCGTTGTAGTACTGCTGGTTCACGGCATCGAGCATCGCCTGGAACGTCTTGCGCAGGCCGCGCAGGCGCTGCTTCTGGTCGGTCGTCAACACCGGGCGACCCGCGGCGATCCACAGGGCCTGCAGCGCCTTCTCCTCGTCGGTCTGCGCATCGCGCTCGAACGCGTACTCGCAGTCGTACAGCAGCGTCGTGTTGTGCGGCCGGTAGAACAGCAGGTCCGCCATGCGGGCGTACATGAGGTCGGTCGGCCAGCACAGCGGGATCTCCTTGTGGGAGAGCTTGATCTGCCCGATGCCCTCGAGCAGCTTCTCGACGACGGCGCCCTCGAGCTTCTCCTTGAGCCCCTCGCGCTCCCACGCCTTGAGCACCTCGGCGATGCCCGACTTGAGATAGCCGGAAACGGTCGGTCCGAGCGCGCTCTCCACCGTCTCCTCGACGGTGGCGGTGCGGCTCGTCGGCGGCGGCACGCGCAGCACGAACGGCACCGGCTGGGTGTCCATCATCAGGTGCAGCGTCGTGTGGTCCGAGCTGTGCACGACCGCGGCGTTCCAGATCACCATCGCGCACACGCGCGCGAGCTCGCCCTGCGCTAGGATGCCGTTTTCATCCGGGAAACCCGGCAGCAGCTTCGAGATCTCGTGCGCCCAGTGCTGGACTTCCAGCCACGCCACCTGCACCTTCGGATCGTTGCTGGTCGGGCTGCCGAGTTCCTTCAGTGACTCGGTCACGAACTTCAGGATCGGCGGGTAGTAGCTCTTGAGGAAGGCGCCGTAGCGCGAGCAGTCCATGCCGATGAAATTCGGGATGAGCACGGCCGGGTCGTCGGCCCCCGGCATGCCGTCCGGGTTCGTGCTGTACCGGAAGGCCGGGTAGGACGAGTTCCTCCCGAGCTGCGCCGCGGCCGCTCCGTAGTACTTATCGCCGTAATAGCCGGCGCCCGCCCAGGCGAACGGAAACAGCTTGCGCACCTCGTTGCCGACCGCGACGAAGGGGCTCCACGGGTACCAGGTGTCGCGGTTGATCAGCGAGCGCTGGCCCTCGAGCACCGTGTTGTTGACCGGCAGCGTGAGGCGGAAGTGGGGTTCGAGCAGCTGGTGGACGAGGTGCCACTTCGGCAGGATCGTCTTGGTCAGCGCATTGATCGCATCCGGCGGGAAGTGGACCTTCACGTGGTCGATCAGGTTGATGCGGTGGGCCGCGCCCTGCAGCACGAAGTACTTCGCGAGGAACCAGCCGGCCGACGCGGAATCCTGCGCCTTCGTGAACACGAGCTCGGTCGGGAACTCGTAGACGAACGGGGCATCGCCCGGCGGCACGTTCGCCGGCTTGCGCGCCACGGCGATCGCCATCAGCTCGTACGCCCCTTCGTCCGCGTAGCGCTTCTGGCCGCCACGCTGCCGGCGCACCAGCACGATGGTCGGACAGGCGTACTCGCCGGGCCAGGTCTGCTGCACGACCATCATGCAGCGGTAGTCGGACTTGTAGTACTCGTACGGGGAGTCCGGCGCCAGGTCGGTCGGCTTCAGGCCGAACAGCGCGACGTCCTGCGGGTCGAGGCGCGACAGGAACTTGCTGAACAGTCCCTCGCAGATCAGCGCGATGAAGTCGTCGTCCGACACTTCGGCGTAGCCCGAGATGCCGTTCTGCACGAGGTCGTCGCGCGCGTACTCCGCCGCCGCCACGCCGAACGGCGAGCGGTTGTAGAACGTGCCGACGGCATTGTCGGTGTAGTAGCGGCCGATGTTCTTCTGCCAGTCGCGCTGCTCGTCGGCCGGAATGTTCATCACCTGCGGCGCCTGGCCGTAGGGATAGTCGAACGAGGCCTCGGGCCACGGCCCGTCGCTCGGATAGAGAAACTCGTCGCCCTCGTACAGCACGCCGAGGGCCTGCTTGCGCCGCGCGTAATAGAGCTCGAAATCGGCCTTTGCGTCACTCACGACATTCTCCCGTTGATCCGACGATGGCCTGCGTCGCGCGACTGCGCGCGATGCGCCGCTCCCACTCGCGCGACCCGAGGGTCCGCGCCTCCAGCTCACCCTGCGCGAACTCCGCCTCGACCGTCTCCGGCGCGGCGTCCATCGCACGCAGCCAGCGGGCACGCACGCGATGGAACTCCGCCTGCGCCCACGTCTCGCCGGTCGCCGCGACGTTGCGCGCCATGCGCTCGAGCAGGGCCGCGCACTCGCCGAGCCCGCCACCGTCGAGCTGGGCCTCCGCGACGTGCGACTCCCACAGCGGCACGAAGCAGCGCGCGCCGAGGGCGAGGAAGTCGTCGATGCGGTCGAGCAGGTCCTGGCGATGCGCCCGGTCGTTGCTCGCGCCGCAGTCGCACCAGGCCTGCACGACGCGGGCATGGGCGAGGAACACCTGGATGCCGAACCCGGCGCAGAGCGCGGCCGTCTCGTCGGCATGGCGACGCGCGGCGTCGAGGTCGCCGCGATACGCATGCAGCCACGCCGCGAAGGTCAGCGCGAACGACAGCGTGAGCGGGTGCTCGAGCGAGCGAGCGGACTCGACCGCCTGCGTGCTGATGCCGAGCGCGCGGTCCTCGTCGCCGCGCAGCCAGCGGATCCACGAGAGGTACGAGCAGGCGATGACGCGGGGATCCTGGCCGAAGCGGAATGCGTGGTCCGCGTGGCGGGCCGGCGCGTAGCGGGCGAGACAGGCGTCGAACCGCGCCGTCGAGTCCGCGTGTCGCCCGACGAAGAAGCAGGCGATGCCGTTGATCAGGTCGGCCTCGACCAGCAGGTCGTCGTCGCCCGAGGCCCGCGCATAGCCGTCGAAGCGCTGCGCGAGCTCGAGCGACTGCGCGTGGTTCGCCCGCACGACGTGGAACATCCACAGGCCGAACAGCGCGAAGACCTTCTCCGGGACGTCGCCGACCGCGTCGCACAGCGCCAGGGCGCGGCTGCAGGTCCGCTCGAGCTGCTCGGCGCCGTAGCCCTTGGTCGCCACGAGCACCGGCATCAGCGCCATCTGCAGCGCGAGCTCCCGCCGGTCGCGTTCCGGCCCGGCGGGCGTCCCGGCCAGCTGCCCTAGCGCGCGCTCGAAGTGGTACTCGGCCTCGGTGTTCGCGGAACGGCGCGCGGCCGCCTGCCCGGCGGCGACGCCGTAGCGCACGGCCTGCTCGGCCTGGCCCGCCTCGGCGAAATGCCGCGCGAGCAGCTCCGGCTGCTGCTCGCGCAGGTCCGCGAAGTGCTGCTCCATCGCGGCAGCGATGCGACCGTGGTACTCGCGGCGGCGCGCCTTCACCAGCGAGCCGTAGGCGGCGTCCTGGATCAGGGCGTGCTTGAACAGGAACCGCGCCCGCCGCCCGATGCCCTTGCGCAGGATGAACTCCCCGTGCACCAGGTCGTCGAGGACCCGATCGAGTTCCGCCTCGCCGGTGTCGGCGACCGTGACCAGCAGGGCGTACGGGAACTCGCGCCCGATGGTCGCCGCGATCTGCGCGACGCGCTTGGCCGGTCCGAGCCGGTCGAGGCGGGCCGCGAGGGACTCCTGCAGCGTCTGCGGGATCGCGATCGGCGCCGCGTCGTCCTCACCCGCCCGCTCGAGCGAACCCGACTCGAGCACGGCGCGGGTCAGCTCCTCGATGAACAGCGGCACGCCGTCCGCACGCTCGACGATGCGCTGGACGACCCGCGGCGGCACGACCTCGGGCGCCGCGACGCGGGCGACGATCTCGGCCGCGGCGGCGCCGTCGAGCCGGCTCATCGCCAGGCGGACCATACTGGAGCGCACCGGCCACGGCGGTTCGAACTCCGGACGGAACGTCGCCAGCAGCAGGATCCGGGCCGTCGGCAGCTGGTCGATGAGCAGGGTCAGCAGGTCGAGTGTCGCCGCGTCGGCCCAGTGCAGGTCCTCCACCACGACCAGCGTCGGCGAGGTCTCCGCACGGTCGACCAGCAGCGACGCGATCTGCTCGAGCAACAGCTGCTGCTGGCGGTCGGGGGCGAGCTGCAGCGGCGGGTACGCGCAGGGCACTGCGAGCAGGGCGCCGAACAGCGGCATCGATTGGGCGGGCTCGAGGCCGGCGGCGACGAGGAACTGCTCCAGCTGCCGCGAGCGCTCGCCTTCGTCGCCCCCCGGGTCGAGGCCGATCAGGTCGCGCTCGAGGAACTGCGCGACCGGGAAGAGCGAGCGCTGCGCGTGATATGGCGAGCACTGCCCGACGAGGATGCGTGCGCCGGGCTCGACGCCGGCGTGCTCGATCATGCGCTGCACGATGCGCGACTTGCCGATGCCGGGCTCCCCGCTCACCAGCACGGCCTGGCCCTCGCCGCCGTCCAGCGTCGAGCGACGGGCCCGGCCCCAGCGTTCCTCGAGCAGCGCCTGCTCCCGGTCGCGGCCGACGAAAGCCATGCCGGCGATGGCCGCGCCGCGCGCGCGCACGTCCGCCACGCGCGTGATCCGGTAGAGGAGTTCGCCGCCGCGCACACCGGCCGCGGCGACGCTGCGCTCCTCGCCTTCGACCAGGTCGTCCACCAGCCGATAGGTGGCGGCCGTGATGGTCACCTCGCCCGCGCCGGTCAGATACTGGATCGCCGCCGGCACCTTCACCGCGTCGCCGGAGAGCGTGGGCGGACCCGCGCTCGTGGCGCGGTCGTCCTCGGCGACCACCGTGCCGGTGTGGATCGTCACCCGCAGGTCCGCACGCAGCCCGCGCGGCTGCCAGCGGGCATTGAGGGCGTCGATGGCCTGCTGCAGGGCGAGTCCGGCCCGTACCGCCCGCAACGCGTCGTCCTCGTTGGCCGTCGGCACGCCGTAGTAGCGCGCGAAGTCGTTCCCGGCGGCACTGCCCGGGGTGCCGCCCCAGGTCGCCACGGCCTGCTCGCAGGCCGCGCGCCCCTCCGGAACCAGCTCGCGTTCGACCGCCGGGTCGAGTTCCTCGTCGTCGCCCGCGAGCACCGAGACACCGGCATACAGGATCGTCACCTGCCGCCGCTCGGGTCCCGCATCGGGCGACGCGGCCGCGGGCGTCGACGCCTGCGGCGCAACGGACGCCGGCGCCGGCGGGACATCGGGTGCCGATGGCGGCGGTTTGCCCGGCAGTTCCTCGGTGCGGACGAAGCCCTTCGGCGTGAGGTCGAACACCCACGCCACCACGAAGGCGACGGGCGCGCCGGCGAACGCCGCAATGATGACCAGCCGCATCGCCCAGGGCGGGGCATCGAACGCGGGCAGCACGATCGAGGCGGCCTGCACGAGCACCCACGCGACGATGGCGTAGGCGGAGAGCGCGCCGATGAGGTGCCGTCGCTTCAGCTCTTGGAAAAACCGGCCCAACGATCCTCCGCAGCGGGAACGGCAGCGTCGATCGACCCGAGGTGTCCGCGTGTCGCCGCCGGCTCCCGCTCCTTGTTCGCCTTTGTCTGCGGATCGCGAGGCTCGACGGCACGCCACAATAGTCCAGTCGAGGGCGCAGGACAAAGCCCGTCGGGGCCGGGCATTCGGCCCGGCGGCGGCTGTTGCAGCGCAGCACCGCGTGATGCGCGTGCGGTGCTTCCCGGGTGTGGACTCAGAGCTTCGCGAGGCGGCGGAAGATCGGCGCGACGCCGCTGCCGAGCAGGCGCACGGCGAGGTTGATCGCGCGCGCGTCGAGGCCCACGTACCAGTGCACGCGGGCGCCGTGCACCGCCTTCCAGACGTGCTCCGCGACCTGCTGCGGCCGGACCTTCACGCCGAGCGCGTCGATGGTGGCGGGCCGGGCATTCGCATCGAACACCATGCCCGTCTGCACGTAGGCGACGTAGATCGCGGAGACCTGGATGCCGTGTGGGCGGTATTCGAGGTTGAGCGCCTCGGTGTAGCCGCGCACGAAGAACTTCGTCGCGCTGTACACGGCGTGCAGCGGCGCGCCGTACTCGGCCGACGTGGACGCCATGGCCACGAGGTGCGCGCCGGGCGTGACGCGCAGCCACGGGAACACCGCGTCGACCGTGTTCACCACGCCCCGGACGTTGACGTCGATCAGCTGCTGCTTCTGCGCCGGCGTCAGCTCGTGGTCGGGCCCCATGTACAGCACGCCCGCGTTGGCGAACGCCGCATCGAGGCGCCCGCCCGTCAGTCGCGTGAACTCGCGCACCGCCGCCTGCACCGAGGCAGGGTCGCGCACGTCCGCCACGCTGGTGAACAGCCGGTCGCCGCCGATGTCGCTGCGCAGCGCCTGCAGCCCTTCCTCGGCGAGGTCCGACGCGCCCACGATCCAGCCCTGGCGCGCGAACAGCCGCGCGGTCTCGGCACCGATCCCGGCCCCGGCGCCGGTGATGAAGATCGCCTGAGGCATGCTTGCCTTCTCCCTGTGCCGGTCCTCCCCATGGGCATTCTGTGCCCGTGCCGGGTCGGCGCGCATTGCGGCTCATACGACCCCCGGGGCGCCGGCGCCGGCCGGGTTGCAAAGGCCCGGGCATCCCCTCTCTAATGCCGCCTCCAGTTCCCGGGGGATCCCGCCCATGTCCAGCACGGCCCTGCCGCCGCCGCAACTCACCATCCGCGCCATCGCGCTCGCCGTCGTCCTGGCGATGCTGCTGGCGGCGGCCAACACCTACCTGGGGCTCTTCGCGGGCCTCACCATCGCTTCGGCGATCCCCGCGGCGGTGGTGTCGATGGCCGTGCTGCGGGTGCTCGGCGGTAGCACCATCCTCGAGAACAACATCGTGCAGACCGGCGCCTCGGCCGGGTCGTCGATCGCCTCGGGCGTGATCTTCACGGTGCCCGCGCTGGTGATCCTCGGGCACTGGACGGACTTCCGCTACGCGTGGGTGCTCGCCATCGCGGGCCTCGGCGGCATCCTCGGCGTGTTCTTCTCGGTGCCGCTGCGCCGCTCGCTGATCGTCGAGCAGGGCCTCAAGTTCCCGGAAGGCGTCGCCGCGGCGGAGGTGCTCAAGGCCGGCGACAACCCGGCGCAGGGCGTGAAGATCCTCGGGTTGTCGGCGCTGGGCGGCGGCTTCGCCAAGCTCGCGGCCGGCAGCGGCCTGCGCCTGATCCCGGACACCGCCGCGGCCAGCGGCTTCCTCGGCCCATGGCTCGCCTACTTCGGCACCAACCTGTCGCCCGCGCTGCTCGGCGTCGGCTACATCGTCGGCCTCAACATCGGCGCGCTCGCGCTGATCGGCGGCATGATCTCCTGGACCGTCGCCATCCCGGTCTACGCCGCGCATTTCCTCGCCGACAACCCCGAGCTCTCGGCGCGCCTCGCGGGCGCGAGCGCGGAAGACGTCGCTTACGGGATCTGGTCGGCGCAGGTGCGCTACCTAGGCGTGGGCGCGATGCTGGTCGGCGGCATCTGGGCGCTGATCTCGATCCGCAGCTCGCTCGCCTCGGGCATCCGCAGCGGGCTCGCGGTCACTCGCGCGGGCGCGGCCCGCGCCGTCTCGCACACCGAGCAGGACCTGCCGATGAAGGGCATCCTCGTCGGGCTCGTGCTGTTCACGGTGCCGCTGTTCGCGCTCTACCAGCTGATCGTGCAGAACATCGGCATCAGCCTCACGATGACCGTGATCATGATCGTCGCGGGATTCGTGTTCACCTCCGTGTCGGCGTACATGGCCGGCCTCGTCGGCTCGTCGAACAACCCGGTTTCTGGCATCACGATCTGCACGATCCTGTTTGCGTCCCTGCTCCTGCTGGCGCTGATGGGCAAGGGCGCGGCGCTCGGGCCGGTCGCGGCCATCATGATCGGCTCGGTCGTGTGCTGCGCCGCCTGCATCGGCGGCGACAACCTGCAGGACCTCAAGTGCGGCCACCTCGTCGGCGCCACGCCCTGGCGCCAGCAGGTGATGCTGGCGGTCGGCGCGGTGAGCTGCGCGCTGGTCATGGCGCCGGTACTGAACCTCCTGCTGAACGCCTACGGCATCGGCGAGCGCACCGCGCTGCATCCGACGGCACTGGCGGCCCCGCAGGCGACGCTCATGGCGTCGGTCGCGAAGGGCATCTTCGGCGGCCACCTGCCGTGGGGCATGATCGGCATCGGCGCGCTGATCGGCGCAGCGATCATCACCGTGGATCAGTATCTGAAGGCACGCAAGGCGCCGTTCCACGCGCCGGTGCTCGCCGTGGCGGTGGGCATCTACCTGCCGCTCGAGCTGTCGGTACCCATCTTCATCGGCGGCCTGATCGCCCACTTTGCCGAACGGAAGCTCGGCATCCACGGCGAGGGTCCCGAAGCGGAGCGCGCCAAGCAGAACGGCATCCTGTTCGCGGCCGGCCTGATCACCGGCGAGTCGCTGATGGGGATCTTCATCGCCATTCCGATCGTGGCGGCCGGCAGCGCGGACGTGCTGGCGCTGCCGGAGTCGCTGCACTTCGGCCGGACGGCGGGCCTCGTGATCGTCGGCCTGCTCGCGGCGTGGCTCTACAAGACCGCGATCCGCCGCGCGTGAGCGAGGAGCCGGCGACGCAGGGCGCGGCCGCCCGGCTGCGCGCGCGGACGATCGCGTCGTTCGCGATCATCTACGTGTTCTGGGGGTCGACCTTCCTCGCCACGCGCATCGGGGTGCAGGACCAGCCGGCGCTGATCTTCAGCGCGGCGCGTTCGTACCTCGCGTCGATCCTGCTGTTCGCGGTGGCGGTGGCGACGAAGGAGCGCTTTCCGCGCACCGCGCGCGAGTGGGGCTACATGGTCCTGCTCAGCCTGCTGATGATCACGCTCAGCAACGGCGCCAGCACGACGGCGATCAAGCACATCCCCTCGAACGAGGCGGCGCTGCTGACCGCGAGCCTCGCGCTGTGGATGGCGGCGCTCGGCGCGATCGGGCCGAAGGGTCACGAGCTGCCGACCCGCAGCATCGTCGGGCTGGTGCTCGGCCTCGTGGGCGTGGCCCTGCTGGTGTGGCCGCGGAACGCGGCGCCGTCCGGGCACCTGGCCTGGCAGCTGCTGGTGCTGGCCGGCGGCTTCGCCTGGGCCGTCGGCTCGATCCTCTATCGCGACGCGCACCTGCCGGTCGGCGGGATCGCGTTCAACTCCCTGCTGATGTTCTTCGGCGCGACCGGCACGTTCGTCGGCGGCGCGGCACTCGGCCAGCTGCCGCAGTGGCACTGGAGTGGCCGCACGCTGCTGGCGCTGCTCTATCTCGCGGTGTTCGGTTCCGCCGTCGCCTACACGGCGTACGCGTGGCTGATGAAGAACGCCCGCACCGATCGCGTCGCGACCTTCGCGTACGTCAATCCGGCGATCGCGACCGTGCTCGGCTGGGTGGTGCTCGACGAGACGCTCGGTCCGCTGCAGATCGCGGGCACGCTCGTCATCCTGCTGAGCGTCGCCCTCGTCACCTGGGAAAAATAGGGGACACTCACTATTTCTTACCCAGTGAGGACTGTCCCGGCACCGCGAAAAATAGTGAGTGTCCCCTATTTTCGGTGGAAGACTTCGACGCGGCCGGAGGAACCGATCGCGCTGGAGGCGGCCCAGGAGACGAGGCTGACGATCAGCGCGGCGCCGACGGCCGTCCAGAAGCCGGAGATCGTGAAGCCGGGCACCACCCACGCGACCAGGGCCACCATGCCGGCGTTGAGCACCAGCAGGAACAGGCCGAGCGTGAGCACCGTGATCGGCAGCGTGAGCACGAACACCAGCGGGCGCACGATGGCGTTGACGATGCCCAGCAGGATCGCCGCCACCGCGAGCTTCGCGGGCGAGGTGAAGTGCAGGCCGTCGAACAGCTGGCTGGCGACCCACAGGCCCAGCGCGGAAATCGCCGCGCGCAACAGGAATCCGACCATGATCTGCGCTCCTGCGGCCGCGAACGGCCGTTGACGTGGGGCCCATGGTAAAGGAATCTCGCGGCTCCGCCCAAGCCGACACGGAGCGCCGCGCATGCACCTGGTCACGATCGTCGTCACGCTCGCCCTGCTCGAGTACATCGCCTTCGCCATGCTCGTGGGCGGCGCCCGCGGCAAGTACGGCGTGAAGGCGCCGGCCGTCACCGGCCACGAGATGTTCGAGCGCTATTACCGCGTCCAGATGAACACGCTGGAGCTGCTGGTGGTGTTCGTCCCGGCGATCTGGCTGTTCGCCGACTACGTCGATCCGCGCTGGGCGGCCGGGCTCGGAACGATCTACCTGGTCGGCCGCGTCGTGTACTTCCGCTCCTACGTGAAGGATCCCGCCAGCCGCGGCGCGGGCTTCGGATTGAGCATGCTGCCCGTGCTCGCGATGGTGATCGGCGCGCTGTTCGCCGCCGGACGCCAGCTGCTGTCCTGACGAGGGCTCAGCGCGGCGCGGCCGCCTGGGCGAGCTGGGCGCCGAGACTGCGGTCGCGCAGGTACTGCAGCGCGGCCTGCACCGCCACGTCGTTGGCCATCGTGGCGGGCGGCGTCTCCGGCGCCCGCGGCAGGTTCGCGAGCACCACGTCGGGCTGGATGCCGCGCTCGTGGATCGACGCGCCCGACGGGGTGAAATACTTCGAGGTCGTGAGCTTCAGCGCCTGCCCGTCGCGCAGGGGGATCACGGTCTGCACCGAGCCCTTGCCGAACGTGCGCTCGCCCATCAGGGCCGCGCGGCCGTGGTCGCGCAGCGCGCCGGCGACGATCTCCGAGCCCGAGGCCGAGCCGCCGTCCACCAGCACGACGAGCGGAGCGCCGCGGAGTGCGTCGCCCGCGGTCGCGTCCATCTCGAAGCGCGCGTCCGCCGTGCGACCCTCGGCCTTCACGATCACGCCGGACTCGAGGAACTCGTCCGCCACGCCCACCGCGGACTCGAGCACGCCGCCCGGGTTTCCCCGCAGGTCGAGCACCAGCCCGCGCAGCGAGCGCTTGCCACCCGCCGTCAGCCCGGCGAGCGCGGTGTCCAGGTCGGCCGGCGTCGAATCGCTGAACTGCGTGATGCGCACGTAGCCGTAACCGCCGCGCATCGCTTCGGCGCGCACCGTGTGCACGTGCACCTCGGAGCGCTGCAGGTCGAACACGAGCGGCTCGGGCTCGCCCGCGCGGCCGATCGCCAGCCTGACGCGCGAACCGACGTTGCCGCGCATGCGGTCGATGGTCTCGTTCAGCCGCGTCGGCGTGACGGCCTGACCGTCCACGGCCAGGATCACGTCACCGGCCCGCACGCCGGCACGGGCCGCCGGCGAGCCCTCGATGGGCGCGACCACCACGACCTTGCCGTCCTGGGCGGACACCTCGATGCCGACGCCGGAATAGCTGCCGACGGTGTTGACGCGCATCTCGTCGAATTCGGCGGCGGTGAGGAATGCGGAGTGCGGGTCGAGGCTGCCCACCACCCCTTCGACCGCCGCCTGCTCCATCGTCGTGTCGGGCACGGTCTCGACGTAGTCGTGGCGCACGCGGGCGACGACCTCGTCCAGCAGGCGGTGCGCCTCGCCGCGGGCGGACTGGGGCCGGCTGACCACGGACGGGTCGGTGCCCCGCCGGTCAGCGTGGACGCCGACGACGAAACTCAGGCCGGCGCCGACGAGGACGCCGGCCGACACGGCCAGGGCGGTGTGCAGGGCACGGCTCACGGATCTCAGGCTGTCCGGGCGATCGGGTCGTTGATGTTAGACCCAACCAGCGCGTTCAGCACGTGTTCGAGCGGCATGGGCTTGCCGATCGAGAAGCCCTGGCCGTACTCGACCCCCAGGCGGGCCGTCAGGGCGCGGATCTCGTCGCTCTCCACGCACTCGGCGACCGTCTGCAGGCCCATGGCGCGGGCCAGCTGCACGATCGCGCTCAGCATCGCCTGCGAGCGCTCGTCGCCCACGACGTCGCGCACGAAGGTGCCGTCGATCTTGAGGTGCGTCACCGGCAGCGCCTTGAGGTAGGTGAGCGAGCTGAGGCCGCGGCCGAAGTCGTCGAGCGCGACGTTGCAGCCGAGCTCGCGCAGCCGGCGGATGAGCGATTCGGCGCGCACGATGTTGGCCACCGCCGCCGTCTCGGTCACCTCGAAGGACAGCAGCTGCAGCGGCAGCCCGGACTCGCGCAGCTCGTTCTCGAGGAACGCGGCGAAGTCCTGGTCGCCGAGCGACTGCCCGGAGATGTTGATGGCGAAGTTCGCGTTGCGCTCGACGAGGCCGGCGGCCAGCGGGCGCAGCAGCACGATGACCTTGCGCACCACCCAGCGGTCGATGGACGGCGCGAGCTGGTAGCGCTCGGCCGCGGAGAGGAACTTCTCCGGGGTGATGCTCTCGCCCTTCAGGTCGGTCATGCGCAGCAGCAGCTCGTACTTGGGCGCGGTGCACGCCGCGTTCAGCGGCACGATCATCTGCGCTTCCATCTGGAAGCGCTCCTCGAGCAGCGCCTGGCGCACCGCGCCGACGAGCGCGATGTCCGTGTAGCGGCGCACGATGCTCTGGTCGGCGTCCTCGTAGATCTCGACGCGATTGCGGCCGCGGTCCTTGGCCGCCTTGCAGGCGATCTCGGCCGAGGCGAGCGCGTGCGAGAGCGGATGCTTGCCGTCGCAGATGCCCGCGACTCCGAGGCTCGCCGTCACCTCGACGGTCTGGTTGCCCTCGACCATGCCGAGCGTCTCGAGGCGGGCCCGCAGGTTTTCCGCGATGTCCTGCGCCGTGCCGATCGCCGTGTCGGGCAGGAACAGCGCGAAGCGGTCGCCCGAGATGCGTGCCGCGAGCATGCGCGGCGAGAGGTTGCGGCGGATGGCCTCGGCCACCCGCACGATCACCTCGTCGCCGACGTGCATGCCGAGGTTCTCGTTCAGCACGTGCAGCCGGTCGACGTCGACGTAGATCACGCGGTTGCAGCCGCGCAGCGCGTCGGGCGTGAGCACCGACTGCACGCGTTTCTCGAAGGCCGGGCGCGTCAGCAGGCCGGTCGAGGGATCGTAGGCGTTCAGCAGGATGAAGGCCACGCGGCGCGCGAGCAGCTCGACGATGCGCACCTGGCGCAGGTCGAAGTCCGAGGCCGCCTCGGGCTTGAACAGCACGAGCACGCCGAGCACGCGCTGCGCGCCGTGCATCACGGGGCACGACAGCAGCTTGAACGGCAAGCCGGCCAGCGGCCCGCTGCCGAGCGGGTGGTTGGCGACCAGCGTCTGGCGGTTGAGCTGCGTCCAGCCGATCAGGTAGCGGTGCGTGCGCGTCAGCAGGTCGGCGCCGACGCGCGGCGGCGTGCCCTTGCCGGTGCGACACACGGCGATGTTCTTGTCCGGGATAAGCAGCGCGCCGACCGCGCAGCCGAGGTGGTCGACGCAGCTCTGCAGCAGCTTGGCGAAATCGTCGGTCGCGTCGCTGTCCTCGGCCTCGTCCTGGGCCGCGCCGAGCAGCAGCTCGAGATCGCGGTCGCGCACCAGCAGGTTGCGCTGCAGGTCGCCGATGCTGTACTGCGAGGCGAGCTCGCGCTGCAGGCACTCGAGCGCGGGGCGCAGCAGGCGCTGCACGGTCGCGAACGGGCGCGGCCCGCCGGGCTGGCCGGTCTCGCGGCTGATGAGGCCGACGCAGCCGAGCAGCTGCCCGCCGGCATCGCGCAGCACGAAGACGTAGCACGCCTCGTCGCGCGCGGTCTCCTCGCAGAATCCCTCCCGCCGGCCGTCGCCCGCGAGTTCCTGGTTCAGCGATTCCTGCACGAGCTGGTGCAGCGCGCTGTCGTCGACCCCCTCGTTGACCCACACGGGCACGCCCATCCGGTCGTAGATGACGATGGACTGCGCGCGCGGCAACAGCATCTTGACGAGCTGGCCGTAGGGGTCGAGCGAGGTGGCGCCGACCGGTGCCGGGGCACCGTTCAACACCGTGGCGGTCTGCATGGGGCCCGATTCCATCCAGGTTGGATTGATTGGCTGCCATGCTCCGCCACGGAGGGGCGCCAATCCTTGACGCAGGCCTCAATTCGGGGTGTCCGACCGCCCCGGCGACCGTTGCCGGGCGGATTCCGGGCCGGATCAGCGCCGTTGCAGCCAGATTTCGGGGTTCACGGGCGTCCGGCCACGCCGGACCTCGAAGTACAGGGCCGGCTGGTTGTGGCCGCCCGAATCCCCCACCGAGCCGATCGCGTCGCCGGCCGCCACCGTCTCGCCGACCTTGCGGAACAGCTCCTCGTTGTGGCCGTAGAGGCTCATGTAGCCGCTGCCGTGGTCGATGACGATCATGAGGCCCATGCCGGGCAGCCAGTCGCCGTAGACGACCCGCCCGGCGAAGGGCGCGCGCACCCTCGCGCCGCGCTCCGTGCCGATCAACATGCCCTGCCACTTGAGCGATCCGCCCGCGCGGGGCTGGCCGAAGCGCGCGAGGACCCGGCCCGACTGCACCGGCCAAGGCAGCTTGCCCTTGAGCGGCTCGAACGGCGCCGGCCGGGCCGCCGGCGGCGGCACTGCCTCGAGCGCCTTGCGCAGCTCCGCGATCAGCTTCTCGAGCGCCCGCGACTGCGACTGCAGCCGCTCGATCTCGCCGCCGCGGGTCTTGATCTGCCGGTCGATCGCGCTCACCGCCCGCGCGCGCTCGTCCTGCGCCGCGCGCAGGCCGGCGAGCTGGGATTCCTGCTCCTGCTCGAGGTCCTGCAGCCGCGTGGTCTCGCCGGCGATCTTCTCGCGCAGCAGCGCGAGGTGCTCGAGCTGGTCCCGGATGCCCTCGATGCGCGAGGCGCGGGCGCGGCCGAAGTAGCCGTAGTAGGCCAGCATGCGGCCGAAGGCCGCGGGATCCTCCTGGTTGAGCAGCAGCTTAAGCTGCTCCTCGCGGCCGTTCACGTACGCGGCCCGCAGCTCCCCGGCGAGGGCCGCTCGCTCGCCGTCGAGTTCCCGCTCGCGGGCGGCCTTCTCCGACTCCAGCTTGCGCAGCCTGGCCTCGGCCTCGAGGCGCTGGGCACGCAGGTCGTCGAGCCGGCGGCGGGCCGCCTGCACGGACAGCTCGGCGTCGCGCAGCCCGGCGGACAGCCGGTCGCGCTTCTCGATGTCCTCGTTGACGGCCTTGCGGACGCGCTCGATGCGGGCCTGGACCTTGCGCAGCTCCGCCTCCTTCTGGGCCGGGGTCGGCTTGCGCTCCGCCCAGGCCGGGGGCATGGCCAGCCCCAGCAGCCCGCCGAGCAGCAGCCCCAGGGCCAGGGCGGCTGCGGGGCCGCGGCGCGGGCGCCGGGGCGGGCGGGACGTGGGGGCGGTGGAATCGGGGGTGGGCAAGACGGGTCCGGGCAGTCCCAAAGCGCGTAAGTCTAGCCTGTCGCCCGGACTGCTATAATCCGCCCCCTTTTTTCCCCGGCCCGGCCCATGGATCGTCTGCTCGAATACGCCACCCGTCACCCGCTCCTGGTCGGGGCCACCGTCGTGGCCGTCATCGCCGTGGTGACCTACGAGCTGAGCAAGCTGCGCTCGGGCGGGCAGGCCGTCGGGCCGGCGGACGCCGTGCGCCTCATGAACCAGGGCGCCCTGCTGCTCGACGTGCGGTCCGCCGCCGAGTTCGAGTCCGGCCACATCCTCGAGGCGAAGCACCTGCCGCAGGAGGAGATCGCGCAGGCCGGCGAGACCTACAAGCGCTACAAGGACAAGGTGGTCGTGGCCTGCTGCGAGAGCGGCATGCGCTCCGGCGCCGCCGTGCGCGTGCTGGCCGCCCAGGGCTTTACCAAGGTCGTCAACCTGCGGGGCGGCCTGCAGGCCTGGCGGGCCGAGTCGCTGCCGCTCGTGAAGGGCGGCGCGCGCAAGTGAGGCCCGGACGATGACCGACGCCGCTCCCGAGGTCGTGATGTACTCGACCGGCTGGTGCCCGTACTGCGACCGCGCCCGCGGCCTGCTCCAGCGCAAGGGCGTGGCGTTCCGCGAGATCAAAATCGACGAAGACGCCTCGCAGCGCGACGCGATGCTGGCGCGCAGCGGCGGGCGGCGCAGCGTGCCGCAGATCTTCGTCGGCGACCGCCACGTCGGCGGGTTCGACGACCTGTACGCGCTCGACAAGTCGGGCGACCTCGACAAGCTGCTCGGTCGCGCCTGAGCGACCCCGAATTCCACGAAGGATGTAAACGCGATGACTGACCAGACCACGCCCACCCCGACCGCCGATGCCAATGCGCCGGTCGTCAACTGCCAGGCCACCTACCTCAAGGACTGCTCCTTCGAGTCGCCGAACGGCCCGTTCGTCACCGCCGAGGGCCAGCCGGCCGTGAACCTCAACATCTCCACGCGCGCCAATGCGCTCGCGCAGGACGTGCACGAGGTCGTGCTGCAGATCAATCTCGAGGCCAAGTCGGGCGACCGCACCGTGTGGCTGCTCGAACTGCAGCAGGCCGGTGCGTTCCTGCTGCGCAACCTCTCGGCGCCGGAGCTGGCACAGGCACTGTCCATCATCGCGCCGAACTACCTGCTCTCGTTCGCGCGCGCCGCGGTCTCCGACCTGGTGGTCAAGGGCGGCTTCCCGCCGTTCCTGCTGCCGCTGGTGACCTTCGAGGCGCTGCACGCCCGTGCCGCACAGCAGGCCGCGGCGCAGCAGGCCGGCCAGGCCCCGTCCGCGGTCAACTGAGTCGCGGCGCCAGGCGATGGCCGGCTCCTCCGCCGCGGGTGCCAGGGCGACCGTCGCCGTCCTCGGCTCGGGCTCGTGGGGCACCGCGCTCGCGGTGCATCTCGCGCGCACCGGCCACCGCACGCTGCTCTGGGGCATCGAGACCGAGGAGCTCGATGCGATGGCGCGGGACCGGGTCAACCGGCGGTACCTGCCGGGAGCCGAGCTGCCTGCCGGCGTCGAGATCGAGCACGATTTCGGCCGGGCCGTGGCCGCGGCGGGCCAGCTGCTGCTGGTGGTGCCGAGCCACGCCTTCCGCGAAGTGCTCGAGCGGCTGAAAGCCGTGCTGCGGCCCGGGCAGAAGGTCGCGTGGGCCACCAAGGGTTTCGAGCTCGACACCGGCAAGCTGCCGAACCAGGTCGCCCGCGAGGTGCTCGGGCCCGGCGTGCCCACGGCCGTGCTCTCGGGCCCCACCTTCGCGAAGGAAGTCGGCGCCGGCCTGCCGACCGCGATGACGGTCGCGTCCGAGGACGAACCCTACGCCCTCGAACTCGCGCGCAGCATCAGCAGCGTCAACTTCCGCGCCTACGCCTCCAGCGACATGACGGGCGTGGAGGTCGGTGGCGCGACCAAGAACGTGCTCGCGATCGGCGCGGGCATTTCCGACGGGCTCGGCTTCGGCGCGAACACGCGCGTCGCGCTGATCACGCGCGGCCTCGCGGAGATGATGCGCCTCGGAGTCGCGCTCGGCGCCGACAAGGACACCTTCATGGGCCTCGCCGGCCTGGGCGACCTCGTGCTCACCTGCACCGACGACCAGTCGCGCAACCGCCGCATGGGCCTCGCCCTCGCGGCCGGCAAGTCGTCCGGGCAGGCGGCGCAGGAAATCGGCCAGGTCGTGGAAGGCGTGCTGGCCGCGAAGGCCGTGCGCGAGGTGGCCCGGCGAGTCAACGTCGACATGCCGATCTCGGAGCAGATCTACCGCGTCCTCTACGAGGACCTCGCGCCGCGCGACGCCGTCGCGGCGCTGATGCTGCGCACGGTCAAGGCCGAGACGGACTGACGGCCGCCGGTCGGCCGGCCCCCGGGTAGCCGAGCTGCCGCCAGGCCTCGTAGACCGCGACGGCCACCGCGTTCGAGAGATTGAGGCTGCGCGAATCCGCGCGCATCGGGATGCGCACGCAGCGCTCGGCCGGGCACGCGGCCAGCACCGGGTCCGGCAGGCCCCGCGTCTCGGCACCGAAGACCAGCACGTCCCCGGGCTCCCAGCGCACCGCGTCGTGGTGCCCGCCGCCCCGCGTGGAGAACGCGAACCAGCGCGAGGCCCCCGGCAGGCTGGCGAGGCAGGCCGCGAAGTCCGGGTGCACGGTCACGTCGGCCAGTTCGCGGTAGTCGAGGCCCGAGCGCCGGACCGACCGGGCGTCGAGGCGGAAGCCGAGCGGCCGGACGAGGTGCAGGCGGGTACCGGTGTTCGCGCACAGCCGGATGACGTTGCCGGTGTTGGGCGGAATCTCGGGTTCGACGAGCACGACGTGAAGTGGCATAGAATCGGTCTCGACGGAACCGGCCAGGGGGGATTGTTGCATGCTGCGCGTCAGGCATCTGCTCGAACGCAAGGGTCGCGACGTCTGGTCCGTGGACGCCGACGCACCCGTGCTGGAGGCCATCCGCCGGATGGCCGAGTGCCACGTGGGAGCGCTGCCAGTGCTGCGCCAGGGAGCGTTGGTCGGGGTGGTGTCCGAGCGCGACTACGCGCGCAAGGTGATCCTGCTCGGCCGCTCCTCGGCCGACACGCCGGTGGCGCAGATCATGAGCGCCCCCGTGGTCAGCGTGACGCCGGACGACGGCGTGCGCCACTGCATGGCACTGATGACCGAGCGGCGCATCCGGCACCTGCCGGTGCTCGGCCCGGACGGTGCCATGGTCGGCATGATCTCGATCGGCGACCTGGTGCGGGCGGTGATCGAGGAACAGCAGGAGACGATCGAGCAGCTCGAGCGGTTCATCGCCGGCTGAGCAGCAGGGCGCGCAGGTCCTCGCAGGCCTGGGCCAGGCCCTGCTCGAGCCGGGCGATATCGTCGCGCAGTTCGTCGGCGCCGGCGCCGGCCTTCAGGCGGTGATCGACCTCGGTCGAGACGTCGCGCAGGTGGACGGCGCCGAGCGTGGCGGCGAGTCCCTTGAGGGTGTGTGCCAGGCGGTGCGCCGTGTCGCGGTCGCCGGCCTCGAGCGCCTGGACCAGCGCGGTCGCGTCGCCGGCGTGTCCCGCGAGGAACATCTCGGCCACCTTGCGGTAGATCGGGAACTGGCCGTCGAAGTAGCGCAGGCCCGCGGCGACGTCGACGGCCGGGCAGCCGGGGTCCGCGGGCAGGCGGAACGCCGGGTCCGGCCGCGGGCGGGGGGAGGAGGTCGTGGCGCTCATGGCTTCGCCAGTATGCCCCGGGGTCCGGACCGGGCGGCGGAGGTGGAACCAACCTGAACGTGGCTGTCGCGCGTCGGCCCGAACCCCGGGATTCCCTTACAATCCGTTCCTGCCATGACGAATCCGTCGCCCGCCCCGCCTGCCTGCATCGGCACCGAGTTCTGCGGCTTGAGGCTCGCCTCGCCGATCGTCCTGCTCTCGGGCTGCGTGGGATTCGGCGAGGAGTACACGCGCGTCGAGGGCTTCGCCAACACCGACGTGGGCGCGATCGTGCTCAAGGGCACCACGCGCGAGCCGCGGCTCGGCAACCCGGCGCACCGCGTCTACGAGACGCCGATGGGCATGCTCAATGCGATCGGCCTGCAGAATCCCGGCGTCGACGTGGTCCTCGAGCGCATCCTGCCCACGCTCGACTTCGCGGAGACGCGCTTCTTCGCCAACGTCTGCGGGTCGACCATCGACGACTACGTCGAGGTGACCCGGCGCTTCGACGATTCTCCGATCGACGCCATCGAGATCAACATCTCCTGCCCGAACATCAAGGAAGGCGGCGTGCAGTTCGGCAACTACCCGGAGATGTCGGCGCGTGTGGTCGAGGCCTGTCGCAAGGTCACGGGCAAGCCGCTCATCACCAAGCTCTCGCCGAACCAGACGGACATCCGCGAGAACGCCCGCCGCTGCATCGAGGCCGGCAGCAACGCGCTCGCGGTCATCAACACCGTGATGGGCATGGCCATCGACGTGAAGACCCGCCGGCCCGTGATCGGCAACGTCCAGGGCGGGCTGTCGGGCCCGGCGATCAAGCCGATCGCGCTGCTGAAGGTGATGCAGGTGGCCGAGGTCGCCGGCCCGCTCGGCATCCCGATCATCGGCCAGGGCGGCATCCGCACGGCGGACGACGCGCTCGAGTTCATCATCGCCGGCGCGACCGCGGTCGGCGTCGGCACCTCGCTCTTCTACGACCCGCTGGTGTGCCGACGGATCAACGACGGCATCGCGCAGTACCTCGCGGCGAACGGCATGGCCTCGCTGCGCGAGCTGGTCGGCAGCCTCGAGACCCCGAAGCGCAAAGTCGAAGCCTGCACCTGCTGAGGCGCTCAAGTTGCGGCCGCGCCGGCCGCTAACCGGTGTGCATTCCCCCGCCACCGGGTACGCTGCATGAAGATCGTCGGCTCCGAGCTCGCGCTCAGCGCGACGCACGCCGCAGTCGAGCGCCGCGAAGTCCAGGAGCGCCTGCGCGCCTGGAGCGGCGCGCGACCGGACGCACCGGCCGCCCGCGCGGCGCCGCCGCCACCGCCCGCCCCCGAGGTCAGCCTGTCTCCGGAGGCCCGGCGCAAGGCGGCCGAGGCGACGGCGGTCGACGCCGCCTCCGACGCGACCGACATGGACCCGAAGCTCGCGTTGCTGAAGGCCATCCTCGCGCGCATCTTCGGCGTCGAGGTGGACGTGATCGACCTGCGCGACGTGCCGGCGCAATCGGCGGACGCGCCGGTCGCGCAGGATGCCGGCGCCACGCCTGCCGCGCCGCCGCCGTCCGCCGGCTACGGCGTCGAGTACGAACGGCACGAAGTCCGCACGGAGCAGGAGCAGACGAACTTCGCGGCGAGCGGCACGGTGCAGACCAGCGACGGGCGCTCGATCGAGTTCGCGCTGTCGATGCAGGTCGCGCGCAGCCGCACCGAGCAGGTCGACGTCTCGCTGCGCCTCGGCGACGCCGCGCGCAAGCAGGACCCGCTGGTGGTCAATTTCGCCGGCACGGCCGCACAGCTCGCCGACCAGACCTTCTCGATCGACCTCGACGGCGACGGCCGGCGCGACACCGCGCACTTCGTCGGGCCGGGCTCCGGCTTCCTGGTGTTCGACCGCGACGGCGACGGCCGGATCACGCAGCGCTCGGAGCTGTTCGGCCCGCGCTCGGGCGACGGCTTCGCCGAGCTGGCGGCCCTCGATGGCGACGGCAACGGCTGGATCGACGAGGCGGACGGGTCGTTCGGCGAACTGCAGGTGTGGACGCGCGACGCCTCGGGCGCGGACCGGCTGCAGACGCTGCAGGACCTCGGCGTGGGCGCGCTGTCGGTGGCCCGGACCGCGACGCCGTTCGAGCTGCAGGACGCCGCCGGCACCGCGCTCGGTGCGATCCGCAGCACGGGCGTCTACCTGAAGGAGTCCGGCGAGGCCGGAACCCTGCAGCAGATCGACCTCGTCGTCTGAGCCTCAGGGCGCGGCGACGTACAGCACGATCTTGCCGCGGGCGCGGCCGGACTGGCTGAGGCGCTGGGCGGCCGCGGCATCGCGCAGCGCGAACTCGGCACCGACCACCGGCCGCAGCTGGCCGGCGTCGACGAGGCCCGCGATCTGCTCGAGAACCGCGGCGTTCGGCTGGATGAACACGAACGCCGACTGGACGCTGCGCTGGCGCGCGGCCTCCTCCGACGGCGGGTCGACGATGGACACCAGCAGGCCGCCCGGCCGCAACGTGCGCCAGGAGTCCTGCTGCACCTGGCCGCCGACGGTGTCGAGCACCACGTCGACGCCCTGCACGTGCTCGAAGAAGCGCTCGCGCCGGTAGTCGATGACTTCGTCCGCCCCGAGGAAGGACACGAGGTCGGCGTTGGCGGCCGAGGCGGTCGCGATCACGTGCGCGCCACGCCACTTCGCGAGCTGCACGGCGAGCGGCAGCGACGCCGCCGCCACGTGCGAGACGGTGGTCGGGCGCAGGGCCACCTCGCTCGCCCGCACCGCCACGTACTCGGCGTAGCACCCGTCGCGCGCGATGTCGGGACGGGAGTAGACGAGGTCGCCGGGCCTGAACGAGCGCACCGAGCGCCCGACCGCCGCCACCACGCCCGACACGTCCCAGCCGAGCGTCAGCGGCAGGCGGTGGCCGAGCCGGTCCTTCAGGCCGCCTTCGCGGATCTTCCAGTCGACGGGATTCACGCCCGCCGCGACGACGCGGATCAGCACGTCCTCGTCCCCGTACGCGGGCTGCGGGACGTCGTCGAGCGACAGCACGCCGGCGTCGCCGTAGCGGTGGATGCGGATGGCCTGCATGAAAATCCTCTGGACGGGGACGGGCTCGCGGCCCGCCGGCGCAATCTACCGGAACCGGCCGTCGCGCGGGCGCGTCAGGCGCCTTCCATGCCCAGTTCCTTGAGCTTGCGCGTCAGCGTGTTGCGGCCCCAGCCGAGCAGGCGCGCCGCCTCCTGCCGCCCGCCCTGCGTGGCCTTGAGGGCCTCGCGGATCAGCGTGCGCTCGAACTCGGGCATGGCGTCGTCGAGCAGCGGCGCGCCGCCCGAGAGCAGCCGGGCCTGGGCCCAGCTCGCGAGCGCCTGCGACCACGTCGCGCCGACGCTCGGCCCGTCGCCGCCGCCGCCGAGGTCCGCGGGAATGTCGGCGCGGGTGATCTCCCGCCCCGCCGCGAGCACCGTGAGCCGGCGGCAGGCGTTGACCAGCTGGCGCACGTTGCCCGGCCAGTGGAAGGCCGACAGCGCGGCCGCGGCATCCTCCGCGAGCACCTTGGGCGCGACGCCGAGTTCGATCGCCGCCACGTCGAGGTAGTGCTGCAGGAGGTCGAGGATGTCCTCGCGACGCTGGCGCAGCGGCGGCACCTCGATGCGGATGACGTTCAGCCGGTGCAGCAGGTCCTCGCGGAACAGGCCCTCTTCGACGCGCGCCTCGAGGTTCTGGTGCGTGGCCGCGATGACGCGCACGTCGACCTTGACCGGGAGCTGCCCGCCCACGCGATAGAACTCGCCCTCGGCGAGCACGCGCAGCAGGCGCGTCTGCAGCTGCGGGGACATGTCGCCGATCTCGTCGAGGAACAGCGTGCCGCCGTCCGCCTGCTCGAAGCGGCCGCGGCGCTGGTCGGTGGCGCCGGTGAACGCGCCCTTCTCGTGGCCGAACAGCTCGGACTCGAGCAGGTCCGCGGTGAACGCGGAGGTGTTGAGCGCGATGAAGGGCTTGGCCGCGCGCGGCGAATGGCGATGGAGCGCCCGGGCGACGAGTTCCTTGCCGGTGCCCGACTCGCCGGTGATCAGCACCGTCATGCTCGAGCGCGAGAGCCGGCCGATGGCGCGGAACACCTCCTGCATCGCGGGCGCGTGACCGAGCATCTCCGGGATGCGCCGCGACTCCAGCGCAGTGTCGGTCGTGCGCACCGTCTGCGACGCGGCGCGACGCACCAGCTCGACCGCCTGGTCGATGTCGAAGGGCTTGGGCAGGTATTCGAATGCGCCGCCCTGGTAGGCCGCGACCGCGCTGTCGAGGTCGGAGTGCGCGGTCATGACGATGACGGGCAGGCGCGGGCGGCGCGCGCGGATCGCCTCGAGCAGGTCGAGGCCGCTCTTGCCCGGCATGCGGATGTCGGTCACCAGCACGTCGGGCTCGCCGCGGCGCAGCGACGCGAGGACCGCATCGGCGTCCTCGTAGGCCGTGGCCTGCATGCCCGCCTGTCGCAGCGCGCGCTCGAGCACCCAGCGGATCGACGCGTCGTCGTCGACGATCCAGACGTCAAGCGTTTTCGACAGGTTCATTGGCTTCGAA
>JBPOHK010000115.1:0-2567 GCA_052035645.1 Pseudomonadota bacterium | reverse complement strand
TCCTCATTGATCAGGACGACCACCGGACCGTGCTGCACCCGCTCGGGGTTGCGGCCGGACTTGCCCTCGCGCGGGATCGTGATCGACCACAGCACGCGCTCGAGCCGGTCGATGATCATGTCGCCGGTGAAGCCGCCGCCGTTGTAGCGCTCGTCGAAGACCAGGGCCGGCTTGTCGGTCTGCGGGTAGTAGCTGCGGCCGAACTCGACCAGTCCCTCCTCGCCCATGTTGGGCACGTGAAGGTAGCCGATCTTTCCCTCCGAGCGCCGCGTCACGTAGTCCAGGTTGCCGTCCACCCAGGCGCGGTAGCGCAGGCCGAACTCGCTGCGCAGCGTCTGCACGCGCACGGTGCGGGCGCCCGCAGCGCCGGGCTTGTCGTTCACCGTCAGGGTCACGTGCGCCCCCGCCTTGTCCACCAGGAAGGCGTAGACGTTGGCCGGGTACCTGACCTCGACGCCGTCGATGGCGATCAGCCAGTCCCCGTCCTTGACGCCGACACCCGGCTCGGCCAACGGCGACCGCAGGTTCTCGTCCCACGACACGCCCGGCACGATGTTCGCGAAGCGGTAGTACGGCTGCTTCTCGTCGCGCGCGAAGTCGCAGCCCAGCAGGCCGGTGCGGATCGGCGCCGGGCCGGGCTCGAAGTCCCCGCCCTGGACGTAGGTGTGGCCCAGGTTCAGCTCGCTGATCATCTCGCCGATCAGGTAGCTGAGGTCCGTGCGCGAACCGCAGCCCGCCACGAACGGCGCGTACTTGTCGTGCATGGCCTGCCAGTCGGTCCCCTGCATGTTCCGGTCGTAGAAGAAGTCGCGCTGGATACGCCAGGCCTCGTCGAACATCTGGCGGTACTCGGCCAGGTGGTCGATGCGCAGCTTGACGCCGTTCGTCGCCAGCTTGCCGTCGCCGACCTTGGCCGGCTTGCCGGCGTCGACAATGCCGTACTTCGACCCGGCGCGGTAGATGAGCTTCTTCCCGTCCGCGCTCTGGTGGTAGTTGGCGATGCCGGGGATGAGGTCCTTGGTCTCCTGGTCCGCCAGCGTGTACTTCACCAGGTCCAGCTCGCCGCCGGTGCGGTCGTCCACGTGCTGGTACTTGAGGAACTCGGGCTCGTTCCTGCGCAGCATGAGGAAGCCGCCCTCGCAGGCCTCGAGGCGGAACCAGTTGCCGGCCTCGACGCCGGGGCAGGCCAGGATGCGCCCGGGCAGCCCGGCGAGTTCGATCTCAACCGGCGCGACGGCGGGCTTGTCGGCCTTGTCGCCCTTGCCGGCGTCCTTCTTCGCGGCGCCCTTGCCCTCGTCGGCGGCGGCCTTCACGGGCACCTCGGTGTCCGCCTTGTAGAACGGCGAGCGACCGCCGGCCTGGAGCAGCGCCACGTACGGCTTCGCCACGTCCAGGAACACGTGCTGCTGGTCGATGCGGCACATGATCGGGTTGAACGTGCGCATGGACAGGAAGTAGAGGTGCTTGCCGTCGCCCGAGAAGCTGGGCGACCAGCTCTGGTACATGTTGTCCGTGACCCGCGTGTTCGCGCCGGTCTTCGTGTCGTGCAGCCAGATCTCCTCGTTCATGTTCCCGGTCTGGCTCGTGAACGCCACCCAGCGGCTGTCCGGCGACCAGACGTAGTCCATGATGCCCCAGCGCTCCCAGGCGTCGTCGTAGTCGCTCTGCGCGATCACGCTGGTCCTGCCCGTCGCGACCTCGACCAGGTTCAGCTTCAGGTACTTGTCGGCGAAGATGATGCGCTTGCCGTCGGGCGACCACGCGGGCTGCTTCGTGAACCCGAACGTGCCGCTGGTCAGCTGCTTCCAGGCGCCCCCCTTGGCCGGCATGACGTACAGCTGCTCCTCGCCGGTGCGGTCGCTGACGAAGGCGATGTGCGCGCCGTCGGGGCTCCACGTGCCGTACTTCTCGCGCGAGGCGCTGGTCGCCGTCAGATTGACCGCGTCGCCGTCCTCGGCCGGCAGGCTCAGCAGCTCGCCGCGGGACTCGAGCACCGCGCGCTCGCCGCCGGGCGACAGGCCGAAGGCACCGATCGACGGCGCCTCGTCGCTGAACTCCTCGCGCACGTGGCGGCGGTCCGAGCGCACGCTGATCGCCACGTCGCGCACCTGCCCGCTGGCGGTATCGAGCACCTTCAGGCCGGCCCCGTGCTGGAAGACGACCTTTCCATCACCGTACGAGGGCCACTTGACGTCGTAGTCCGAGAAGTGCGTCAGGCGCCTGACCTGCTTCGTCGCCGTGTCATGGGCATAGAGGTTCAGCGTGCCGTCCTCGCGGTCGCTGATGAAGTAGATGGCGCCCTGGCCCCACATCGGGAAGCTGTCGGTGCCGGTCCAGTCGGTGATCTTCGTGATGTCGCCGCTCTTGAAGTCCTTGACCCAGATGTCCTGGGCCATGCCGCCCTCGTAGCGCTTCCAGGTGCGCATCTGACGGTTGATGCGATTGTAGGCCAGGCCGCTGTGGTCGGGCGCCACCGAGGCCAGCGAGCCGCGGTCGACCGGCAGCTCCATCTCCATGCCGCCGTCCAGGAACACCTTGTAGAGCTGGCCGCGGAAGGGGTACTCGCG
>JBPOHK010000165.1:0-21672 GCA_052035645.1 Pseudomonadota bacterium | reverse complement strand
GATAGACCAGAGCGCCTCGCGGGCCAAGCGCCGTGCCGATGCAGGTCCCGGCTCGATCCAGGGGTTAGGCGTCGCCGACCTGTCGTGCGGATTTCGTCCGCTACGCAGGGCGGGGCGCGCGAGCAGTGAATGGTGCACGCTGCATGAAGCCCCAGGTGTATCCCTCCGGGTCGGTGACCTGCAGGAGTCGAACACCGTAGAACTTGTGCTGAGGCTTCTCTACCTCCACGCCCAGGCCGATGAGGCGTTCGTACATGGCGTCCACATCGCCGACCCAGACGCCGATCCACTCTTCAGGACGCCGCCCCTTCCTTTCCCACCAGTCTGGTGACCCGTCGAGCCACACTTCGGTGGTGCCAGCAAGCAGTTCCGCGTTTGTCGTCGTTCCCGCTTCGTCCTGCCAACGACCCTTCTCGACGAAGCCGAAGATCCGCGTGAGCCACTCGACGGCGGCGGGAAGGTCGCCGTAGTGCAGGTATGGAGTAATGCCTGCAAATGCAACAGCTTGATCACGCATGGAGGTCCCCCAGGAGGCACGGGCGATCACGGTGGCCTGCGACGCCCAACGGTTGAGATGAGCGGCGCACGCGCCGGCGTCCGAGGCTGGCACTATATTTTTCTCGCGCCGACTCGAGCGAGGTGTCAATTTTCATGTGTCGACCGTCGGCTCCTGTGGCGTGTCGCCGACAAATGGAACAACAATGCCAAGCCACTTGTCTCCAGTCGTTTCGAACGAGATGTCCCATTTGGGCGGCTGCTGCGTCAAGTCTTCGACGTCGAATCCCGCCAGTGTGACAACCGTAAAGATGTCATCCGGCAAGTCCTGCCCTAGCCATCGCCGAAACACTTTCTGCAACGCCGGTCGAGCTGCATCGACAACAGCCTCGAATCGGTCGGGCAGGCCAAGATAGAAATGTCGCGCCTCCGCTGCCGGCCCCTGCTCGTCGCCTGGCAAGGCAATTGAGATGTCCGTGCCCGTCGAAGGGAACTTCCATTCTCCTTCCCAATATGATTTCTCCGGAGCATTGGCGATGTACATGAACAGCAAGCTGCCGAAAGCGGGATCCTCGATCCGGGGAGGAGAAATCCGAAGCTTCAGGTCGTGGAGGAATCCCATGGTCATGACACCTGACGTGGAGCTAACCGGGCCGCGGAGGCGTGGCGCCCTGGCCAAGAAGTTCGAGAGTTCGTTGGTCCCACTTGCCCGCGAAGTATTGCTGCAAGGCTCGGGCGTAGATCGATTCGCTGCCCGCTATCGACGCGAACAGCGTGAGGCAAGACCTGTACTTGATCGCGTCGAGGCTACCCAGGATATTCGCCGCTTGCAGGTCCGCATGGGAAGAGATGACCTCAACGCATTCAACGAGACGTCTTCCAAGGACAGGGTGAACCAGGTAGGCGCGTGCCTCATCGGGCCCGGTGATTCCGAAGTAGTCTGACATCTCGCTCGATCCGAGTCCCTTCACCTGTGGAAGGACGTACCAGATCCAATGCGTCTCTTTTCGACCCGCGCGAATCTCGCTCAACGCTTGCGCGTAGTGCCGTTCCTGTTCTCTGACGAAGCGGCAGAGATTGAACGGATCTGACGAAGAGTTGGGCATGACCGCTGATGTTGGCACTGTGCCGCCTAACGTTTGCGCTCAGCGACGCGCGCGCCGGCTCCTGAGCGTGGCTCTTCATCTTTCACGCATCCGCTCCAGCGATGCGCCAAGTGTCACCAGATTCGCTGCCGTAAATGTCCAGGACAAGCTCAATTCCCCGACTTCCAAGAGACGCCAATGACGAGGCTGACACCGAGATGCCTTCGATTGGCCCGTCCATGAACAGCCCACAGAACAGGTCGACGCGGAATCGATCCGCAATATCCTTCCAAACGCCCAGGTCTTGAGACACTTTCGAGAGTAGCTCGTCTATTTGCGCGTCCAGGTTACCCGGCACCTGTGTGCCTGCGCTGAGGCGCCACGAACCAGTCGTCGCGATGCGCACGTTGCCTGTGAACCCACCAATTATTCTCTGGCCTCTGCGCTCCCACGCGCTGGGCTCGCAGCCAAGGAGACGAGATACTTCTTCAGGCTCCAGGTCGTCCCCGAAGACCCGGAGCGAGGCGGCCGTGCGATAGAGCGCTGCCACTTCGCAACACCTAACGGCCAAGTTGAGCGGCGCGTGCGCCGACGTTTGAGCCTGGCACTTAATCCCTCACGCCCCGCTCCAAGGATATGTTAGGCGACGACGCGCCCTGCAAGTCCACAAGAATTAGCGGCACCTCAATGGAAACGCGCCTCAATTCCGGCAATAGCACCCTCGGCGGTTGACGGCAGCAACAAGAGCCATCTTCCATCGTGAACCTTCAGTGTCTGGACGATCTGACTACTGATCGGCTTGCCGCGGACGGTCACCTCAAGACGGTAAGTTACATATGCAACATCGTCCCTTACGAAACTACCCACGATCTCGTATGTTGAGGTCGACATCATCTCCACGAGTTCCGGAGATGACTTCACGATCGTGTCGTTCATGCGCTTGTACGCCTGCAAATCCGTCAACTTTTCGAAGTCCGCCGCCGACGAAACAGAGAACAACGGCAGCAGTGCTGCCGCGGCCTCTTCTTTCTTTTGACCATGAAGCGCCACCTCAATGACCCCTCGAAAGCGTTTGAGGGCTTCCGGATGCATGTATTCCGACATTCGTTGAGTGTCGGAGTGCTTCGTCACCTGGGTGTAGTCGAGAAATGCGCGCTCGTACGCGGGAGCATTCTGCGCAGCAGCTTGCCAACTCGTCGTAAGCAGAAGCAGGAAGATGACGTTAAAGCCTATCCGCGTCTTCAGACGCGTAATGTAACGGACCAATTCGCGCTCCCGTGATGAGAAAATGACCGAAGACCTGCCGCGTAACGATTGAGCGTGGCCGCCGCACGATGAGACCAGCAGCGCGCCGAGCGCGCAAAGTGAATCTCGCGTGCTCGGCGCGCCAACTCATGAGAACTCACGGTCCGCTCCAGCGAGTTGTCAGCCCTCATTTGCGCTCTGCGTCCTTCCTCGTTCGGGCCAGATAGATTGCCGCCAGTATGCCGAAAGGCCACGAGACCAAGAGCGTTCTCTCCCAGGTCTGTTGCGCTTTGTACTCCGACTCGGTGTGGATCGTGCCTCCTTTTCCACAGTATCCGGCTGGTGATCTGCACGCTTTGTACGGAGCATCTGGATATTTGGCGAGACCATAGGCAAAGACAATAAAGCACCATGCGACGGCCATGTAGGCAGCAACGCGAAGACGTTGAAACATGACGGCTAACGTGCCCGACGAGCGACCGTGCTCAGGTGTATCTGAGGGCTCGAAGCCGCGCGCACAGCGCGATCCGCAGGCACATTATCCATCCCGCCCCCTCCATCGCTTTGTCAGGCCGCAGACACAGAGAGCTTTACGCCGAGACTTTGAAGGACACGCAGCACGGTGTCGTAACGAGGCTTGGCGCCTGGCGTCAGCGCCTTGTATAGGCTCTCGCGGCCGAGACCCGAGCGCTCCGCAATCTCGCTCATGCCGCGAGCCTTTGCGACGTGTCCAACCGCGGCGAAGAAGACGGCGGGATTCGGATCCTCAAGGGCAGCGGAGAGGTACTCCGCAACGACCTCGTCGTCGTCGAGAAACTCACTGGGGTCGAACGGCTTGATCTTGGCCATGGTTCAGTCCTCTTACGTCTGACGCAGCAGCCGCTTGGCTCGCTCGATGGGCGCTTCTGCATGGACTTGTCGCCACCGCAGAGAAGCAGAAGCACAATCTGGCCAATCTGCGTGAAGTAGATTCGATAACCGGGACCGACGTGCGCTCGTAGTTCGCGCACGCCCCCACCCACCACTTTCGTATCGCCGAGATCGCCTTGGGTCACGGATTCCAAGCGCGCGAGTATTCGGGCCTTGGCTTTGGCGTCTTCGAGGCGCGCGAGCCAATCTGCGAACACGTCAGTCTGCTGGATCTGGAACACAGCGCAACTGTGGCCGTTTGGATACAGCCCGTCAATCTGGCAGCGAGGGCCGGCTGCGGCCTAACGTTCGACGTAATGGGCGGCCCGCTTGCGGGACGTCCCCTTGACGGAGGGGCTAGGCGTCATCGCGATGAGAGCGAGAGCATCTTCGTAGGGGCCACCGAAATCGACTCGCGTTATTTGCGCGATGCGATAGTTGTTGGGGCTTTCGTCCCATGTGGCGTCCGGGGTTACCTCCAGGATCGACGCCGATGCAGAGGAGGCAGAGACTACCTGCCCAATGTGACAGGCATCGGGATCCGCCTTCTCGCGGTGAATGGTGATGAGCGGAAAGCGTTTTCCAGCCGAACAGATGAGCTCTCTCGTTGAAGAGAGATCCAGCCTCGGCGTCCGTGGGCGCCGCAACCCGCGCTTGCGCAGAACCGCTTCATAGAACGCCTCGCGAGGCGACGGCACTACCAGCGCCGCTACATCTTGGAGACGAAAGGCTTGAAAGCCTTCATAGGAGACACCGTCTCCGACAAGGAGCAACAGTAGCCATTTTTCGCTCGACTTGACGACGTATCCGTCAGCTGCGCCGGACTCGACCCTGCGGGTGATTCGAACAAGCGAGCGGTTTGCCGTGGCGACTGCAAGCTTGGCTTGGAGTTGAGTGCGATTCATTGACGGCTAACGCCCGCGTTCAGCGGCCGCACGCCAGCGCTGCGAGGTGAGCACTTTGTCGTTCACGGCCGCTGCAACGAGGTGCTATACGGAACCCCCTGAAGGTCGCTGGAATGCCGGTGAGCGAACACCCAGCCTGTTGCGATTGCGACGTACACCAGAAGCGTGGCAAGAGATACAGGCCAGCTCAACTTCTTATTGCCAGCAATATCCAGCCCCATGAAGATGCGACAGAAGAGCCACGCCGCCGCCAAGCCAACGGTACTCCAAAATCCAACGCGGGCGATCATCAGGGCGACGTCTACTCTGGCGCCAGGCTCCACAAGGGCATCGACCCACTTCCCAAATACGGCGGTTTCGATGCCAGCAATTATGCCGGCGCCAACCATGAGCAGGTTCGCCACTTCCTTGCGGTCCCACGACATGAAAGGCCTCCGTACCTATCAGCCAAATTGCGCGTAACGCTCGCGCTTACCGGCGCGCCGCAGGCTGGCGCGGCCTTTGCCACGGCTGCAAAGGACGTGACAGACAAGGCGCGTCCCGGTACAGCGCGTTGTTAGATGGCTCTTGTTCACTTCATGATCCTCGTGCCACGTTGGACCGGACTTCTCTTCTCGCGGAAGGTTCGTTGCGTCTTCAACGCAACACCGCGAGGACTATCCAGACCAGTGCAGCCATCTCCAAAACCATCACGATTAGCGACAACCCTATGTCCGCAGCGGCATACCAGGGTGTCGATTGCTTCCAGACCGCGAGCCGACGCACACGATATTCTCTCGAGAAGAGCCATCTCCAGCCTCGCCACAGCCAAGGATCGAGAGTGCCGATCTCCCCAAGAAGGTCTATGGGCATCTACCTGACCGTATCCGCCTTGCGCGACGCGGGATTGAAACCATGATGGTGAGGGTTGCTTGCCATCTAACTACCAATTAGGCCGACAGATTTTATGGGCGCAGGTTTTCGGCCGACAGCACTTGGCCGTATCGGCTAAACACACCCACAAACGACGATGCTGCACCGCAGCCAGCGCGGGCGCCCGGATTGCCACGAGGCCTCGATCCCTGGGACCCATGGCGCGCACTAGAGCACCGCCCTTCCGGCGCGTCAAACACGGGAAGACGTTTCCGCGGAAACGTCGAAGCGCAGCAGTATCGGGGCACCGGGCCGCCAGCGGCCGGCGATGACGCTCAGGGCTTCTTGATCGAGGCGAGCAGCTGGGAGGGGTCGAGGCCGAGCTGTTCGATGCGCGTCACGACGCGCGGCCACTCGGTGGCGAGGAAGCGGTCACGCTCGTCGAGCGCCAGCTTGGCGCGCGCCCCCGTCGTCACGAACATGCCCCGGCCGCGCTTCTTCTCGACGAGACCCTCGTCCACCAGTTGCTGGTAGCCCTTCAGCACCGTGAGGGGGTTCAGCGTGTGCTCGGCCGCGACCGATCGCACGGACGGCAGGGGGTCGCCGTCGGCCAGCGCGCCCTCGAGGATCATCGCCACGACGCGGTCACGCAGTTGACGGTAGATCGGCTGGTTGTCCTGCCAGTGTGATTCCATCGCGCCCGGGTTCTGGGGGGGTGATGCGCTGCATTACTGTAGCAGAACACCATGTGGGGTCGGATTTGGCGATTCGTATTCGCCGACGACAAAGTCGGTCGCATCGGGAACGAGCGGCTACGATGGCCTAGGGGACCGTCCGCCCCGATGCAACCGAGGGAGCAAGCATCAATGGTGTTATAGTGGACTACAACACTAACTCTATTGCAAGCCCGCTGGCCACCGTTCGACGTTCTTTACGCACGGTCGGTCTCCTTTGCAGCGCGGTAAAATGCCCGGCCCCTCCGCACAGACGCAGTCTGGGCCGGCGCGGGCCACAGACGCCTCACGGAGAAGATTCATGAAGACCCCTGTCAACGTCGCGATCACCGGCGCCGCCGGCCAGATTGGCTATGCCCTCGCCTTCCGCGTGGCCTCGGGCGCGATGCTCGGCCCCGACCAGCCGGTCAACCTGCACCTGCTCGAAATCACGCCGGCCCTCGGCGCGCTGCAGGGCGTGGTGATGGAGCTGAACGATTGCGCGTTCCCGACGTTGAACAGGATCGTCGCCACCGACGATGCGAAAGTCGCCTTCAAGGACTGCCACGTCGCGCTGCTGGTCGGCGCGCGCCCGCGCGGCCCGGGCATGGAGCGCAAGGACCTGCTGCTCGCCAACGCGCAGATCTTCTCGGCGCAGGGCAAGGCGCTCGACGCCGTCGCCGATCGCAACATCCGCGTGCTCGTGGTCGGCAACCCGGCCAACACCAACGCGCTGATCGCGATGAAGAACGCGCCGAGCCTCGACCCGAAGTGCTTCACCGCGATGGTGCGCCTCGATCACAACCGCGCGCTCTCGCAGCTCGCGGAGAAGACCGGCAAGCACGTCACCGACCTCAAGAAAGTCATCATCTGGGGCAACCACTCGGCCACGCAGTACCCCGACCTGCACCACGCGACGGTGGCCGGCAAGCCGGCGCTCTCGCTGGTGGACGACGCCTGGTACAAGGAGACGTTCATCCCGGTCGTGCAGCAGCGCGGCGCCGCGATCATCAAGGCGCGCGGCGCCTCCTCGGCCGCCTCGGCCGGTTCCTCGGCCATCGACCACATCCGCGACTGGGCGATGGGCACGCCGGCGGGCGACTGGGTGAGCATGGGCATCCCGTCGGACGGCAGCTACGGCATTCCGGAGGGCGTGATCTACGGCTTCCCGGTCACCTGCAAGGACGGCAAGTACGAGATCGTGCAGGGCCTCGCCGTCAACGAGTTCAGCCGCGCGCGCATGGAAGCGACGCACAAGGAGCTCCTCGAGGAGCGCGACGGCGTCAAGGACCTGCTGTAACCGCAGCCTGACCGGCGGCGGCGGGCGATCGGTCCGCCGCCGCACCTCCTCCAATTCCACCCCATGACCGCGTCCGAAAAGCGTCGCTTCCGCGACGCATTGCTCGGCCCGCCGCGCGACCCGATGTCGCCGCAGACGCGCCAGCACATTGCGCTCGCGGCCTTCCTCGCGTGGATCGGCATCGGTGCCGACGGTCTATCGTCGTCGGCGTACGGCCCGGCCGAGGCGTTCATCGCGCTCGGCCCGCACAGCCAGCTCGCGCTCTACCTCGCCTTCGCCACCGCCTTCACGGTGTTCGTGATCTCGCTCGCCTACAACCAGGTGATCGAGCTGTTCCCGAACGGCGGCGGCGGCTACAAGGTGGCCACGAAGCTGGTCGGCCCGTACGCGGGCCTCGTGGCGGGCGCGGCGCTGATCGTGGACTACGTGCTCACCATCGCGATCTCGGTGGCGAGCGGCGTCGACGCGGTGTTCAGCCTGTTCCACCCGACGCACCAGCTGGTGAAGCTCGAGGTCGAGGCGGCGGTCATCGTGCTCCTGATCTACCTCAACCTGCGCGGCATGCGCGAGTCGATCCGGGTGCTCGCGCCGATCTTCGTCGGGTTCGTGATCACGCACCTCGCGCTCATCGCCTACGGCATCGTCAGCCACGGCGCCGGCCTGCACGCCGAGGTCGTGCAGACGCTCGACGAGACGCGCGACCTGAGCAGCCAGATGGGCGGGTTCTTCGTGCTCGCGCTGTTCCTGAAGGCGTATTCGCTCGGCGGCGGCACCTACACCGGCATCGAGGCGGTCTCGAACAACGTCAACATGCTGAAGGAGCCGCGCGTCCGCACGGGCAAGTGGACGATGTTCCTCATGGCCCTGTCGCTGTCGATCACCGCGGGCGGCATCATCCTGCTGTACCTGCTGTGGGACGTCGCGCCTGTGCAGACCCACGAGACGCTCAACGCGCAGGTGTTCCGCAGCATCATCGACAGCCTCGGCCTGCAGGGCGGCCTCGATCGCGGTCTGCTCATGGTCGTGCTGCTGCTCGAGGGCGCGCTGCTGTTCGTCGCGGCGAACACCGGCTTCCTCGGCGGCCCCTCGGTGCTCGCCAACATGGCGGTCGATCGCTGGGTGCCCAACCAGTTCAGCGCCCTGTCCTCGCGGCTCGTCACCCGCAACGGCGTACTGCTGATGGGCGTCGCCGCCCTGCTGGTGCTGCTGTGGACCCGCGGCGAGGTCGCGCTGCTCGTGGTGCTCTACACCGTCAACGTGTTCATCACCTTCACGCTCTCGCTGCTCGGACTGACCATCTACTGGTGGAAGCAGCGGCGCGACGACGATTTCGCACGCCGCCGGCTGGCGCTGTCGGGCTTCGCGCTGCTCATCACGCTGGCGATCCTGGTCGTGATCGTGATCGAGCGCTTCCTGCAGGGCGGCATCGTCACGCTCGGCATCACCTCGCTGGTGGTCGGCGTGGGGCTGCTGATCCGGCGCCATTACGGATGGGTGAGGCGGCTGACGCGGCACTTCGAGCGCGAGCACCGCTGGCGCCTGCAGGACCTCGACGCCCCGCCGCCCGCGACCGACCCGGCGCAGCCGACCGCGGTGTTCCTGGTGAGCGCCAACCGCGGCGTCGGCCTGCACACGGTCGACCGCGTCGAGAAGCTGTTCCCGGGCCACTTCCGCAATTTCGTGTTCGTCAGCGTCGGCGTCGTGGACAGCGAGTCGTACGGCAGCGAGCAGGCGCTGACGACGCTTCAATACGAGACGCGCGCCACCCTCGACGCGCTGGTGAACTACGCCCACGTGCAGGGCCGCGCCTCATCCTGGCACGACGCCTACGGCAGCGACCGGCTGCTGGAACTCGAGCGCCTCTCGCTGGAAGTGCGGCGCCAGTTCCCGAACAGCGTGTTCTTCGCCAGCCGGCTCGTGTTCGAGACCGAGCACTGGTGGAACCGCTGGCTGCACAGCCAGACTCCGCTGGCGATCCAGCGGGTGCTGAACGAGCACGGCATCGAGGTGGTGATCCTGCCGGTGATGCTGCGCGCGGAGTCGACGCCCCGGGATCCGACCCCGCTGCCGGCCTGAGTCGCGGCCGGCACACTCCCCCGAGGCAGCGTTGACAACGATAGAATGATCGTTCATTCTTCGCGCCACGCTGCACCCCGCGCGCGTTCCCGTGCGCGATCTACCCAGGTCACTCCCATGCCCAAGTCCGCTGGCCCCCGGGCCCGTCCGCTTTTTTCCGTCGTTGCCCTGGCCGCCCTGGCGGGCTGCGGCGGCGCGACGGCCCCGCCGCAGGGAGCCGGCGCGGTGCCGGTCACCGTCGTCACGCTGGCCACCCGCACCGTCACGCTGACCCGCGAGCTGCCGGGGCGGACCTCGCCGTACCTCGTCGCCGAGGTGAGGCCGCAGGTCGACGGCATCGTCGCGAAGCGGCTGTTCACCGAGGGGTCCCTGGTCAGGGCGGGCCAGCCGCTGTACCAGATCGAGGACGCGACTTATCGCGCGGACGCCGACAGTGCCCGCGCAGCGCTGGCCCGGGCGCAGGCCACGCTGGTCACCGCGCAGCTCAACGCGAAGCGCAGCGCCGAGCTGGTGAAGATCGACGCCGTCAGTCGCCAGGACGACGAGAACGCGGCCGCCGCGCTGCGCCAGGCGGAGGCCGACGTGAAGGCCGCGCAGGCCGCCGCCGACCGCGCGGAGGTGGTGCTCGGCTATGCGCGCATCACCTCGCCGATCGACGGGCGCATCGGCAAGTCGTCGGTCACGCAGGGCGCGCTGGTGACTGCGAAGCAGGCCGACCCGCTCGCCACCGTGCAGCGACTCGACCCGATCTACGTCGACGTCAGCCAGTCGAGCGCCGAACTGCTCGCGCTGCGCCGCGCGCTGGCGGACGGCAAACTGCAGGGCACGCGCGACCTGCCGGTCACGATCCTGCTCGAGGACGGCACGCGCTACGCCCACGACGGCAAGCTGGCGTTCTCGGACGTGACGGTCGACCCGGGCACCGGCAGCTTCCTGCTGCGCGTGGTGGTGCCCAACCCCGAGAACGTCCTGCTGCCCGGCATGTACGTGCGCGCCGTGGTCGGCGACGGCGAGCGCCGGGATGCGCTGCTCGTGCCGCAGCCGGGCGTGGCGCGCGACATGAAGGGCCAGACGACCGCGATGGTCGTCGGCGCCGGCAACAAGGTCGAGGTGCGCCCGGTCCACGTGAGCCGCAGCGTCGGCGACCAGTGGCTGGTCGAGGACGGGCTCGCGGCCGGCGACCGCGTCATCGTCGAGGGACTGCAGAAGGTCCGCCCGGGCGCTCCGGTGCAGCCCACGGAGGCCGGCAGCGCCGCGCCCGCACCCGCGCCGTCCGCCGCGCCGGCGAAGTAGCCCGCCATGGCACGCTACTTCATCGACCGGCCCATCTTCGCCTGGGTCATCGCGATCGTGATCATGCTGTTCGGCGCGGTTGCGATCACCCGCCTGCCGGTGTCCATGTACCCGAGCATCGCGCCGCCCTCGGTCAACATCCAGGCGAGCTATCCGGGCGCGTCGGCCAGGGTGATCGAGGACTCGGTGACCCAGATCATCGAGCAGAAGATGAAGGGCCTCGACGGCCTCATCTACATGTCGGCCGCCAGCGAGGCGAGCGGTCGCGCATCCATCTCGCTGACCTTCGACAACGGGACCGACCCGGACATCGCGCAGGTGCAGGTGCAGAACAAGCTGCAGCTCGCGATGCCGCTGCTGCCGCAGGCCGTGCAGCGCCAGGGCGTCAACGTCAGCAAGTCGCGCACGGGGTTCCTGCAGATCGTCGGGTTCATCTCGCACGACGAGCACATGAACCGCGCCGACATCTCCGACTGGATCATCGCCAACGTGGTCGACCCGCTGTCGCGCGTGCCGGGCGTGGGCAACGTGCAGGTGTTCGGCTCGCAGTACGCGATGCGCATCTGGCTCGACCCGGGCAAGCTGCAGGCGTACGGCCTCGCGACCCCGGACATCGTGTCGGCCGTGCAGGCGCAGAACGCGCAGGTGACGGTCGGCCAGCTCGGCGGCACGCCCGCGGTGCCGGGCCAGCAGCTGAACGCGACCGTGAGCGCCCAGGAGCGACTGCAGACGCCCGAGCAGTTCCGCGCCATCGTCGTGCGCAGCAATGCCGACGGCTCGGTGCTGCGGCTCGGCGACGTCGCGCGCGTCGAGCTCGGCGCCGAGAGCTACGACTTCATCAGCCGCTACAACGGCAAGTACCCCGCCGCGGGCGTGGCCATCTCGCTCGCCACGGGCGCCAACGCCCTCGAGACGGCCCGGGCGGTCGAGGCCCAGCTCGAGCGCATGAAGCCGTTCTTCCCCGCGGGCATGGAGGCGGTGGTGCCCTTCGACACCACGCCGTTCGTGCGCAAGTCGATCATCGAGGTGCTGAAGACCCTGACCGAGGCCGTCGTGCTCGTGTTCCTGGTCATGTACCTGTTCCTGCAGAACCTGCGCGCCACGCTGATCCCGACCATCGCCGTGCCGGTGGTGCTGCTCGGCACGTTCGGGGTGCTGGCGGTGCTCGGCTACTCGATCAACATGCTGACCATGTTCGCGATGGTGCTCGCCATCGGCCTGCTGGTGGACGACGCGATCGTGGTGGTGGAGAACGTCGAGCGCCTGATGAGCGAGGAAGGGCTCTCGCCCCTCGAGGCCACCCGCAAGTCCATGGACCAGATCACCTTCGCGCTGGTGGGCATCGGCCTGGTGCTCGCCTCGGTGTTCGTGCCGATGGCCTTCCTCGGCGGCTCGACGGGCATCATCTACCGGCAGTTCTCCGCCACCATCGTCTCGGCGATGGCGCTGTCGGTGCTGGTGGCGATCGTGCTGACGCCGGCGCTGTGCGCGACGTTGCTCAAGCCGCTCGAGCAGGGCCACCATCACGGCGAGTCCGGATTCTTCCGCCGGTTCAACCTGTGGTTCGACACGAGCAGCGCGCGTTACCGCCGCGGCGTGACCGGCGTGCTCCAGCGCAGCGGCCGGTACCTGGCGGTGTTTGCCGTGCTGCTGGTGCTGCTCGGCGTGCTGTTCGTGCGCCTGCCGAGCGCGTTCCTGCCCGCGGAGGACCAGGGCTCGCTGGTCGCGCAGGTGATCGCGCCCGTCGGGGCGACGCAGGAGCGCACCATGCACTCCATCACCCAGCTCGAGCAGTACTTCCTCGGGCACGAGCAGGCGGCCGTGAAGTCCGTGTTCGCCGTGCAGGGCTTCAGCTTCGGCGGCACCGGCCAGAACAACGGCATCGCGTTCATCAACCTCAAGGACTGGGACGAGCGCAAGGACCCGGCCCAGCACGTCACCGCCGTGGCCGGCCGCGCCATGGGTGCACTGATGCAGATCAAGGACGCGATGGCCTTCGCGTTCGCGCCCCCGCCGATCCCGGAGCTGGGCACGGCGACCGGCTTCGACTTCTTCCTGGCCGACAACGCGGGGCTCGGGCACGCCGGGCTGGTGGCGGCACGCAACCAGTTGCTCGGCCTGGCCAGCCAGAGTCCGAAGCTCGCGAACGTGCGGCCGAACGGCCAGGAGGACCAGCCGCAGTTCCACGTCGACGTCGACGTGCAGCGCGCGACGGCCGCCGGCGTCTCGATCGCGGACGTGAACAGCACGCTGTCGGCGGCCTGGGGCGGCCAGTACATCGACGATTTCATCGACCGGGGCCGCGTGAAGCGCGTCTACCTGCAGGCCGACGCTCCCTACCGCATGTCGCCGGAGGACTTCCGACGCTGGTACGTGCGCAACTCGAAGGGCGAGATGGTGCCGTTCAGCTCGTTCGCGACCACGCGCTGGGACTACGGCTCGCCGCGCCTCGAGCGCTACAACGGCGTACCGGCGCTCGAGATCCAGGGCGAGGCGGCGCGCGGCGTGAGCAGCGGCGAGGCGATGGCGGAGGTCGAGCGCCTCGTCGCGCAACTGCCGAAGGGCCTCAGCGTCGAGTGGACCGCGCTCTCCTACCAGGAGCGCCGGGCCGGCGCGCAGACGCCGCTGCTCTATACGCTCTCGCTGCTCATGGTCTTCCTGTGCCTCGCGGCGCTGTACGAGAGCTGGAGCATCCCGACCGCGGTGCTGATGGTGGCGCCGCTCGGCATCCTCGGCGCGACCCTCGCCAACACGCTGCGCGGCATGGAGCGCGACGTGTACTTCCAGGTCGCGATGCTCACGGCCGTCGGCCTCTCGAGCAAGAACGCGATCCTGATCATCTCGTTCGCCACCGAGAACCTGCGCTCCGGGATGGACCTCGTCGCCGCCACGGTGCAGGCCCTGCGCGACCGGCTGCGCCCGATCCTGATGACCTCGCTCGCGTTCGGTCTCGGCGTGCTGCCGCTCGCGATCGCCACCGGACCGGGCTCCGGCGCGCAGCGGGCCATCGGCACCGGCGTGCTCGGCGGCATGCTCGCGGGCACCGCGCTCGGCCTGTTCTTCATTCCGCTGTTCTTCGTGGTGGTCGAGCGCCTGCTCGTGCGGCACGGCCGCGGCGACCCCGCGCCCGCCGCGGCCGCGACCGCGACCGCAGGAGGCGACGATGAGTAGGCGCAGCCCGCTCGCACTCGCGCTGGCCGTGGCGCTCTCCGTGTCCGGCTGCGCCATGCTGGAGCCGAAGCTTCCGCAGGCGGAGGCCGGCGTGCCGCAGGCGTGGCCGGTGCCCGCCAGCACGCCGCCCGGCGCCGACCCGGCCGCCGCCACCGGCGACATCGGCTGGCGCGACTTCTTCACCGACCCGCGGCTCGAGGAGCTCGTCGGGCGCGCTCTCGCCGGCAACCGCGACCTGCGCATCGCCGTGCTGAACGTGGAGCGGGCGCGCCAGCTGTACCGCGTGCAGCGGGCGGATCGCGTGCCGTCGGTCGACGCCGTCGGGACGATGACCCGGCGCGGCGGCGATGCCGGCACGACGGAGAGCTTCACGGCGGACGCCGGCGTGACCGGCTTCGAGCTCGACCTGTTCGGGCGCGTGCGCAACCTGAGCGAGGCCGCGCTGCAGCGCTACTTCGAGCAGGAGGAGGCCCGCCGCAGCGCGCAGCTCGCGCTCGTCGCCGAGGTGGCGAACGCGTACCTGACGCTGGCGGCGGACCAGGACCAGTTGCGCGTCGCGCAGGAGACGCTGCGCACGCGCGAGGAGTCGCACGCGCTCACCGAGAAGCGCCACGAGCTCGGCGCGGTGTCGGCGCTCGAGGTGAACCAGTCGCGCACGGTGGTGGAGTCGGCCCGGGCCGACGCGGCGCGCTACGCCGGCCAGGTCGCCCAGGACACCCATGCCCTCACGGTGCTGGTCGGCGCACCGATCGAGGCGGCGCTGCTGCCCACGGGTTCCGGCGAGTCCGTCAGCGGGCTCGGCGCGCTGCCGGCCGGCCTGCCCTCCGAGGTCCTGCTGCGCCGGCCCGACGTGCTGCAGGCCGAGCACGCCCTGCACGCGGCCAATGCCAACATCGGCGCCGCGCGCGCGGCATTCTTCCCCTCCATCACGCTCACCGGCGCCGTCGGCACCGCGAGCGACGACCTTTCCAGCCTGTTCGGCGGCGGCACGCAGACCTGGAGCTTCGTGCCGGTCGTGCGCGTGCCGATCTTCGAGGGCGGCCGGCTGCGCGCCAACCTGCGCGTCGCCAGGGTGGACCGCGACATCGCGCTGGCCGGCTACGAGAAGTCCATCCAGCAGGCCTTCCGCGAGGTGGCGGACGCGCTGTCGCTGTCCGCGACGCTCGCCGAGCAGCGCTCCGCGCTCGAGGCCGTGGTCGATGCCGCGACGCGCGCCGAAGCCTTGTCGGCCGCGCGCTACGCGGCGGGTCGCGACAGCTACCTCACGCGCCTCGAGGCGCAGCGGACCCTGTACGTCGCGCAGCAGGCGCTCATCGCGACGCGGCTGGCCGAGCAATCGAACCGCGTCACGCTCTACAAGGTGCTCGGCGGAGGCTGGAGGGAGCACACGCCATGAATTGCGCAACCGTCACCCACCGGCCGTCCCGGCGCGCGGACGAGCAGCGCGACCGCATCCTGAGCGCGGCCCTGCAGTGCTTCATCGAGCACGGGTTCCACGCCGCCAGCATGGCGAACATCGCCGAGACCGCCGGGATGAGCGCCGGGCTGATGTACCGCTACTTCGAGAACAAGAATGCGATCGTGCTGGCGATCATCGAGCGCCAGCTCGAGGAGAAGCGCTGCCGCGTGCGGACGCTGCAGTCGTCGGCGGATTTCCGGGCCAGCCTGCTCGAGGCGTTCGAACACTGGTGCACCGGCGAGCGCAGCGGCATGAATCCCGCGCTGTTCCTCGAGATGAGCGCCGAGGCGACCCGGGACCCGCAGATCGCGCAGGCGCTGCGCGAGTCCGACGCGATCATGCGCGGCGAGTTCCAGGCCTGGTTCGGCCGCAGCGTCGCCGAGGGCGGCCTCGGCTTCGCGCCCGAGGTCGCGGCGAGGCGCGCCCTGCAGCTGCAGTGCATGATCGAAGGGCTGGTCCTGCGCGCCGTGCGCGAGCCGGACGTCGATCGCGGCAGCCTGGCCGCGTCGGTCAGCGACGCCGTCGCCGCCATCTTCGCGCCCTGAGCCGGCCTGAGCCGGGCGCACGGCCCGGACCGCTCGCCCGGGCGCGTCAGGCCAGGAAGCCGAGCACCGTGGCGTTGAAGGCGGCCGCGGCCCCCAGGCCGGACAGGTGTGCGGCGGGCAGTTCGACGCAGCGGGCCCCGGGAATGGCTGCGGCCATGGCCAGCGCGGCCGGCGGTGGCGCGGTGGGATCGTCGGTGCCCGCGATCACCAGCGTGCGCGAGCGGATCGACGGCAGGCCCTCCCGCAGGTCCAGGTCGCGGATGGCGGCGCAGCAGGCGGCGTAGCCCTCGGGCGAGGTGGCCCGCAGCTGTTCGCGCGTGCGCTGCACCGTGGTCGGGTCCGCGGCACGAAACGCCGCGTTGAACCAGCGCTCCATCGTCGGCTCGACGAGCGGCGCGACGCCCTGCGTGCGCACCGTCTCGATCCGGGCATTCATCGCGTCGGGCGGCCCGAACCACGCCGCCGTGTTGCACAGCACGAGCCGGTCGATGCGATCCGGCGCATGGATGCCGAGCCACAGGCCGGTCGCGCCGCCCATCGACAGGCCGCAGAAATGGGCGCGCTCGATGCCGTGGGCATCGAGCAGTCCAAGCACGTCGGTGCCGAGCTGGGCGATCGAGTACGGACCCGGCGGCACCGACGACTGGCCGTGGCCGCGGGCGTCGTAGCGCAGCACCCGGAACGTCGCGCACAGCGGCTCGACCTGCGGCCGCCACATGTCGAGGGTGGCGCCGAGGGCATGCGCGAGCACCACCACCGGACCTTCGTGCAACTCGTCCCAGCGGCAGTGCAGCCGCGCCTCGCCGGTGTCGATCATCGTCATGCGGGGAGCTTACCCGCTTTTGCGCTACTCTTGCCGGCGTGACTCCCGGCGACGACAACCAGACCGTCCTTTACGAGGTGAACCTCGAGGCCGACGCGGCCATCGCGGGTCCGTTCGACACCTGGCTGCGCGACCACATCGCCGACCTGCTGCAGATCGACGGCTTCCGTTCCGCGGAGATCCTCGAGGACGCCTCGGCGCCGCCCGGTCGAGTGCGTCGCATCGTGCAGTACCGCCTGCGCGACCAGGCGGCGCTCGACGCCTACCTGCGCGAGCACGCCCCGCGCATGCGCGCTCAGGGCGTGGCGAAGTTCGGCGAGCGCTACGGCGCGGAGCGGCGAGTGCTGGCCCACCGCGAGGAGTTCGTGCGCGGCTGGGTCTCGACCGAGAACTGCCTCAACTGCGGCGAGGTGCTCACGGGCCAGCACTGCTCGCACTGCGGCCAGCGCGCGCGGGTGCGGGTGCTGTCGCTGTGGGGCCTGCTGAAGGACGTGGTCGGCGACGTGCTCGACTGGGACTCGCGCGTGTGGCGCACGCTGCGCCCGCTCGCCTTCTCGCCCGGCCTGCTGACGCAGGAGTTCCTGCGCGGCCGCCGCGCGCACTACACGCCGCCGTTCCGGATGTACCTGATCCTGAGCGTGGCGTTCTTCCTGAGCACCACGATCGGCGCCGACCCGGGCGCGGACATCCACCTGAACGTGGACGACGACGGCGCGAACCTCCAGTACAAGGTGGACGAAGCCCCGGCGAATCCCTCCGCGACGGGCACGCAGCCGCCGGCAGTACCCGCCGCGCCGTCCGCGGCCGGGAAATCGCCTGCTGGGAAGTCACCTGCGGCGAAGTCGCCCGCCACCACGCCGCCGCCCGACGCGGCACCGAAGCTCGACCCCAGCCGGCAGCGCATGGTCGATGCGATCGTGAATCGGATCCCGGAACCGGACCGCGCGCGCGCCCGCGCCGAAATGGAGCGCGAGTTCGCGGCCATGACGCCCGAGCAGGCGGCGGTCGTCGATCGCGTGGTGGCGAACCCGTGTTCGCCCGAGAACTTCAAGGTCAACCTCGGCCCGCTCACCAGCCAGTACGAACCGCGGCTGCGCCAGGCCTGCAGCAAGATCGTGACGGACTCCAAGGGCTTCGGCCGCGCACTGTACGACAACATCCCGAAGATGATGTTCATCTTCCTGCCGCTCATCGCCGGCCTGATGTACGTGCTGTACCTCGGCTCGGGGCGCTACTACGTCGAGCACCTGCTGTTTTTCGTGCACTACCACGCGTTCTTCTTCCTCGGCGGCATGGCGGTCGTGCTGCTCGAGCGCGTCGGGGCCCGGCTCGGCGAGGGAGGCGTCGGCGGCGTGCTCGACAGCGCGGGCAAGTTCCTGGCGTTCGTCCTGCTCTTCTACGTGCCGTTCTACCTGTACCGGGCGATGCGCCGGGTCTACGGCCAGGGCCGCATCGTCACGCTCCTCAAGTACGCGGTGCTGGGCATCGGCTACCTGTTCTTCCTCACGCTCACCGGCGTCGGCCTGCTGGCCTACACGGCGCTCACCCTCTGAGACCCCAGCCGCCGGCACCCGCCGTGAGCCCCGAGCGCGTCATCCTCCACGTCGACATGGACGCGTTCTACGCGTCGGTCGAGCAGCGCGACCGGCCCGAACTGCGCGGCAAGCCGGTCATCGTCGGCGGCGCCGGCGGGCGCGGGGTGGTGGCCGCCGCGAGCTACGAGGTGCGCCGGTTCGGCGTGCATTCGGCGATGCCGACGCGCGAGGCGCTGCGCCGCTGCCCGGAGGCGATCTGCGTCGCGCCGCGCATGGCTCACTACTCCGCCGTCTCGCGCGAGATCTTCGCGGTGTTCCACGAGTTCACGCCGCTGGTGCAGGGCCTGTCGCTGGACGAGGCGTTCCTCGACGTCACCGGCAGCCTCGCCGTGCTCGGCGAGCCCGCGCACATCGCCCGCGAGATCAAGCGTCGCATCCGCGAGCGCACGGAGCTCACGGCGTCGGTCGGCGTCGCACCCAACAAGCTGGTCGCCAAGATCGCCTCGGACCTGCGCAAGCCCGACGGGCTGGTGATGGTGCGGCCCGGCGAGGTCACGGCGCTGCTCGACCCGCTGCCCGTGCGCAAGCTGTTCGGCCTCGGCGAGAAGACGGCGCCGAAGGTCGAGGCGCTCGGCATCCACACGCTCGGCGACCTGCGGCGGGCGTCGCCCGCGCGTCTGCGGCCGATCTTCGGGCGCTACACCGAGCGCGTGCAGCAGCGCGCCGCCGGCATCGACGACCGCCCCGTCGTGCCCGACCTCGACGAGAAGCAGATCAGCGCCGAGGAGACCTTCGACACGGACATCGGCGACCGGACGCGCCTGCAGGCCGAGGTGGCGCGGCTGGCCGACAAGACCTGCGCCCGCCTGCGGGCGAAGGAGATGGTGGCCGGGTGCGTGACGGTCAAGATCCGGCGCAAGGACTTTACGACCTACACCCGGCAACGGCATTTCGAGCCGCCGACGCAGGAGACGAGGGTCATCGCGCGCATCGCGGCCGAGCTGCTCGACGCGTGGCTGCGCGAGCAGCCGCGGGCGGAACTGCGCCTGCTGGGCGTGGGCGTCAGCGAACTCGGCATGGACGTGCAGCCGGACCTGTTCGGCGCGCCCCAGTCGGAAAGGAACCGCCAGCTGGACGCGACGGTGGACCGGATCCGCGAACGGTTCGGCTCCGTCGCCCTGACCCGCGCCAGCGCCCTCGAAAAACCCGAAAAATAGGGGACACTCACGAATTTTCCCGTGGGCACGTAACCCGCCCGAAAAATTCGTGAGTGTCCCCTGATTTTGTCCCCTGAATTCCGGGCTCTCCCGCAATCCGGCCGGCTCAGGCATGATGGGCGCCCGGTCAGATGCCGCCCCGCGGCATAAGTGCCTATGTACACAAGCTTTTTCGGTCTCCAGGAAAAGCCGTTCGCGATCACCCCCGACCCCCGCTACCTGTACCTCAGCGAGCGGCACGCGGAGGCGCTCGCGCACCTGCTCTACGGCATCAACGAGGCCGGCGGCTTCATCCAGCTGACGGGCGAGGTCGGCACGGGCAAGACGACGGTCATCCGCAGCCTGCTCGAGCAGCTGCCGGGCCACGCCGACGTCGCGCTGATCCTCAATCCGCGCGTCACGCCCGCCGAGTTCCTGCTGACGATCTGCGAGGAACTGCACATCCCCGTGCCCGAGGCCGGCAAGGGCAGCACCAAGACCCTCATGGACCTGCTCGGGCGCTACCTGCTCGAGACCCACGCGCGCGGCCGCCGCGTGGTGCTGATCGTCGACGAGGCGCAGAACCTCAGCGCGCAGACGCTCGAGCAGGTGCGCCTCCTGACCAACCTCGAGACCGCGACCACCAAGCTGCTGCAGATCATCCTGATCGGCCAGCCCGAGCTGCGCGACCTGCTCGACCAGCCCGACCTGCGCCAGCTCGCGCAGCGCATCACCGGCCGCTATCACCTGAGCCCGCTGTCGCTCGAGGAGGCCGGCGGCTACGTGAAGCACCGCATGCGCGTCGCCGGCGCGACCGCCGAGGCGTTCACCCCGGGCGCGCTGCGCGAGATCTACCGCCTGAGCGGCGGCATCCCGCGCGTCATCAACGACATGTGCGACCGCGCGCAGCGCGGCGCCTTCACGCGCGAGGACCACCGGGTCGGCGCGTCCTACATCCGCCAGGCCGCGGGCGAGGTGTACGGCCGTCCGGTGCCGGCGCCGTGGCTGAAGTGGGCGACGGCGGGCGCCGTCGCCGCCGCGCTCGCCGTGGCGGGCTTCGGCGCTTGGACGTTCTTCCACCGCACGCCGACCGAGCCGGTGGCCGCGAGCCCGCCGCCTGCGCAGTCGACCCCCGCCGCGCAGCCGCCCCCGGCGGTCGTCGCGCCGGAGCCGGCCGCGCCGAAGGCCGTGCCGTTCGACCAGGTGCTGGCGGCCAACGGCAACGATACGACCACCGAGGCCGCGCTCGGCAAGCTGTTCGCGCTCTGGGGCGCGCGTTACGTCCCGACCGGCGGCCGCGGCTGCGACCAGGCCAGCAAGCAGGGCCTCGAGTGCCTGTTCCAGAAGGGTTCGTGGGCACAGCTGCGCACGCTGAACCGGCCGGCGATCCTCACGCTCACGGACGACGTCGGTCGCACGCACCAGGTGCTGCTGACCTCGCTCGACGACGACCGGGCCACCATCGACCTCGGCGGCGAGACGCGCCCCGTCTCCATCGCCAACCTCTCGCGCTACTGGTTCGGCGACTTCCTGCTGCTGTGGCGTCCGCCGATCGCGGTCGCCAAGGCGCTCACGCCCGGCATGCGGGGCGCCGACGTGCGCTGGCTGCGCGAGAGCCTGCGCAGCGCCCAGGGCCTGCCCGCCGCGGGCGGCAACGACTACTACGACGACGACCTCGTGCGCCTCGTGCAGGACTTCCAGCGTACCCACCGCCTCAACATCGACGGCGTCGCGGGCGTGCAGACCCAGATCGTGCTCGACACCGTGCTCAACGCCACGGGCTCGCCGACGATCGTGGCTCAGGTGGCGGGAGGCTGAGCGATGTCCTTCATCCTCGACGCGCTGCGCAAGTCCGAGCACGAGCGCCAGCAGAAGAGCGGCCCGGGACTCGCCGAGATCCCGCCCGCGCCGCGCAAGCCGAAGACCAACGTGTGGGCCACGGCGGCGATCGCGCTGCTGATCGTCAACCTCGTCGCGGTCGGCGTGCTGCTGCTCCGGCGCGCGAACCCGTCGGCCCCGGCCGCCGAAGCGACGACCACGGCGGCTGCGGCCCCGACACACGGACCGGCC
>JBPOHK010000080.1:0-58281 GCA_052035645.1 Pseudomonadota bacterium | reverse complement strand
TGCGGCGTGGCCTCGATCACCTGCCCGAACACGCCGTGCCCGTCGATCACCGCCATGCCGACCACGGCGCCGTCGCGGGTGCCGATGTCCAGCAGCACGCGGTGGCGGAACGGATCGAGGTCGACGTAGAGGATCGAGGCGACGAGCACGCGCTCGGCGACGCCCTGGGTCTTCGCGCGCATGTCGCGCAGGCGGCGGTTCTCGTCCTCGAGCAGCGCGAAGCGCTGCAGCTGCAGGTTCGCGAGGCGCAGGCGCGCGGTCAGCTCGAGGTTCTCCTGGCGCAGGCGGCTGCGGTCGGCGACCGAGCCGCTCAGCCAGTCCCAGAACCGGAACGGCAGGTCGACGGCCTTCTGGATGGGATAGGCCGCGGCCGTGATGAGCGCGCGGATCTGCCCGATCTGGTCGTAGCGCTGGTCGGCCACCATCAGGCCGATGGACAAGGCGGCGAGCGCGATGAACGTCGCGCCGAGCGGCGGTCCGCGGCCGATGATGGGGCGTGAGTCGTGCGTCAGTTCGACCACGGCCGGATGAGGAGGGCTGCGCCCGCGCTCAATCCAGGCCGAACAGGCCCGGGCCGTGCTCGTCGATCAGTTCCAGCATCTTGCCGCCGCCGCGGGCGACGCAGGTGAGCGGGTCCTCGGCCACCACGACGGGCAGCCCCGTTTCTTCCATGAGCAGCTTGTCGATGTCGCGCAGCAGCGCGCCACCGCCGGTGAGCACGATGCCGCGCTCGGCCACGTCCGAGCCGAGTTCCGGCGGCGTCTGCTCGAGGGCCGCCTTCACGGCGCCGACGATGCCCTGCAGCGGTTCCTGCAGGGCCTCGAGGATCTCGTTGCTGTTGAGGCTGAAGCTGCGGGGCACGCCCTCGGAGAGGTTGCGGCCCTTCACCGAGATCTCCTTGACCTGCTGGCCGGGGTAGGCCGAGCCGATCTCGATCTTGATGCGCTCGGCGGTCGATTCGCCGATCAGGATGCCGTAGTTGCGGCGCACGTAGTTGATGATCGCCTCGTCGAAGCGGTCGCCGCCGATGCGCACCGACGCGGCGTACACGATGCCGTTCAGCGAGATCACGGCCACCTCGGAGGTGCCGCCGCCGATGTCGAGCACCATCGAGCCGCGCGCCTCGTGCACGGGCATGCCGGCGCCGACGGCGGCCGCCATCGGCTCCTCGATCAGACGCACCCAGCGCGCGCCGGCGCCCTCGGCCGACTCCTGGATCGCGCGACGCTCGACCTGGGTCGAGCCGTAGGGCACGCACACCAGCACGCGCGGGCTCGGCCTCACCATGCGGTTGCCGTGCACCTTGTCGATGAAGTACTGGAGCATCTTCTCGGTGACGGTGAAGTCGGCGATCACGCCGTCCTTCATCGGCCGGATGGCGGTGAGGTTGCCCGGCGTGCGGCCGAGCATGTTCTGCGCTTCCGTGCCCACCGCCTCGATCTTCTTGCCGCCGCGGGACGGTTCCTCGCGGATGGCGACCACCGACGGCTCGTTGAGGACGATCCCCTTGCCGCGCACGTAGATCAGCGTGTTGGCGGTGCCGAGGTCGATCGAGAGGTCGTTGGAGAAGTAGCCGCGGAATTTCTTGAACATTTAAAAAATATGGACACGCAGGAGGGCGCGCAGGGCTGCGCAAAGTGGCGGCAATTTAACCATTGCCGGGACTTTCGGCAAGGCGACGTGTATGATTTGTGACGGGTTTTTTCCGCCCGATCGAGCCTCCCGCATGAGTCTGACCCGCGCCCAGGTCGAGGGTATCGCGCACCTCGCCCGCCTCGAGATCACCGAGGCCCAGATGCCCGTCTACGTCGACAGCCTGTCGAAGATCATCGACTTCGTCGAGCAGCTGGCCGCGGCCGACACCGAGGGTGTCGATCCCATGGCCCACCCGCTGGCCGACCAGGTCCAGCGCCTGCGCCCGGACGAGGTCACGGAATCCGACCGGCACGAGAAGTACCAGCAGAACGCCCCGAGCGTCGCGGCTGGCCTCTACCTCGTGCCCAAAGTCATCGAATAAGCGGTCCCGCCATGTCCCTGCACACCCTGACCGTCGCCGAGCTCGCGGCCGGCCTGAAGGCCCGGCGCTTTTCGAGCCTCGACCTCGCCCTGCACTTCCTCGGCCGCATCGAACGGCTGGGGCCCGCCCTCAATGCCTTCGTGACCGTCACGGCCGACCGGGCCCTGGCGGACGCCCGGGCCGCCGACGAGCGCCTGGCGAGGGGGGAGGGCGGCCCGCTGACGGGCGTCCCGATCGCCCACAAGGACATCTTCTGTACCGACGGGATCCTCACCACCTGCTCCTCGCGCATGCTGGCGAACTTCGTCGCCCCCTACGACGCCACGGTGGTCGAGCGCTGGCGGGCGGCCGGGACCGTCCTGCTCGGCAAGACCAACATGGACGAGTTCGCCATGGGCTCGTCGAACGAGACGAGCCATTTCGGGCCGGTGAAGAACCCCTGGGACCCGCGGCGCGTTCCGGGCGGCTCCTCGGGCGGCTCGGCCGCGGCGGTGGCAGCCTGCCTGGCGCCGGCGGCCAGCGGCACGGACACGGGCGGCTCGATCCGCCAGCCGGCCTCGCTGACCAACCTGACCGGCATCAAGCCCACGTACGGGCGGGTGTCGCGCTACGGCATGATCGCCTTCGCCTCCAGCCTCGACCAGGCGGGCGTGCTGGCCCGTTCGGCCGAGGATGCGGCCCTGCTGCTGCAGGCCATGTCCGGCCCGGATCCCCGCGATTCCACCTGCGTCGAGGCGCCGGTGCCGGACTACGCCGCCGAGCTGAAGGCGCCCCTGAAGGGCGTGCGCGTCGGCCTGGTGCGGGAGTTCTTCGGGGAGGGCCTCGACCCGGCCGTCGAGAAGTGCGTCCGCGACGCCATCGACGTGCTGAAGCGGGCGGGCGCCGAGATCAAGGACGTCAGCCTGCCGAGCCTGCCGCTGTCCGTGCCGACGTACTACGTCGTCGCCCCGGCCGAGTGCTCGTCCAACCTGTCGCGCTTCGACGGCGTGCGCTTCGGCCACCGCTGCGAGGCGCCCAAGGACCTCCTCGACCTTTACAAGCGCTCGCGCGGCGAGGGCTTCGGGGCCGAGGTCAAGCGCCGCATCATGACCGGCACCTACGTGCTCTCGGCCGGCTATTACGACGCCTACTATCTCAAGGCGCAGAAGTGCCGCGCGCTGATCGCCAGCGATTTCGCCCGCGCCTTCGCCGGGGTGGACGTGGTGCTCGGCCCGACGGCGCCCACGGCGGCGTTCGAACTCGGCGCCAAGACCAGCGACCCGATCACCATGTACCTGAACGACATCTACACGATCGGCGCCAACCTCGCGGGCCTGCCGGCCATTTCGCTGCCCTGCGGCTTCGTCCGCGAGGGCGGCAGCGAGCTGCCGGTCGGCATGCAGCTCGTCGGCCCGCACTTCGGCGAGTCGCGCCTGCTGTCCGTTTCGCACCAGTACCAGCTGCTCACCGACTGGCACCGCCGCGTGCCGCCGGGCTGCGAGTGACCGTCATGGAATGGGAAACCGTCATCGGGCTGGAAATCCACGCCCAGCTTGCGACCCGCAGCAAGATCTTCTCCGGTTCCGCCACGGCGTTCGGCGCCGAGCCGAACACCCAGGCCAACCTGGTCGACCTCGGCTACCCGGGCGTGCTGCCGGTGCTGAATGCCGAGGCCGTGCGCATGGCCGTCAAGTTCGGCCTCGCCACCGGCTCGACCGTGGCGCGCCGCTCGGTGTTCGCGCGCAAGAACTACTTCTACCCGGACCTGCCGAAGGGCTACCAGATCAGCCAGTACGAGCTGCCCGTGGTCCACGGCGGCAAGCTCGACATCCTGCTCGAGGACGGCACGAAGAAGACCATCGGCATCACGCGCGCCCACCTCGAGGAAGACGCGGGCAAGTCGCTGCACGAGGATTTCCACGGCCTCTCCGGCATCGACCTCAACCGCGCCGGCACGCCGCTGCTCGAGATCGTCTCCGAGCCGGACATGCGCTCGGCGAAGGAAGCCATCGCGTACCTCAAGAAGATCCACACGCTGGTGCGCTACCTCGAGATCTGCGACGGCAACATGCAGGAAGGCTCGTTCCGCTGCGACGCCAACGTGTCCGTGCGGCCGAAGGGCCAGAAGGAGTTCGGCACGCGCGCCGAGATCAAGAACGTCAACTCGTTCCGCTTCGTCGAGCGCGCGATCAACTACGAGGTCGAGCGCCAGATCGAGCTGATCGAGGGCGGCGGCAAGGTCAGGCAGGAAACGCGCCTGTACGACCCGGACAAGGGCGAGACCCGCTCGATGCGCTCGAAGGAAGAAGCGAACGACTCCCGCTACTTCCCGGACCCCGACTTGCTGCCGCTCGCCATCGACGAGGCGACCGTCGAGTCGGTGCGCGCCACGCTGCCCGAGCTGCCGGACGAGAAGGCCGCGCGCTACATGCGCGACTTCGAGCTGTCGGCCTATGACGCCGGCGTGCTCACCGCGAGCCGCGAGCTGGCCGCGTATTACGAGACGGTCGTGAAGGGCCTCGGCGGCCAGCCGAAGCTCGCCGCGAACTGGGTGATGGGCGATCTCTCGGGCGCGCTCAACAAGGAAAACCTCGAGGTGGCCGAGAGCCGCATCCCGGCCGACCGGCTCGCGGGCCTGCTCGCGCGCATCGTCGACAACACCATCTCCGGCAAGATCGCCAAGGAAGTGTTCGAGGCGATGTGGGCCGAGGGCAAGTCGGCCGACGAGATCATCGAGGCCAGGGGTCTCAAGCAGATCACGGACACCTCCGCGATCGAGAAGGCCATCGACGACGTGATGGCGAAGAACCCCGGCCAGCTGGCCGAGTACCGCAGCGGCAAGGACAAGCTGTTCGGCTTCTTCGTCGGCCAGGTGATGAAGGCCACGGGCGGCAAGGCCAATCCCGCCCAGTTGAACGAGTTGCTCAAGCAGAAACTGTCCGGCTGAGGGCCGCCGCCATGACCGCGATCCGCGAGGACGACTTCATCCAGAGCGTCGCCGACGCGCTGCAGTTCATTTCGTACTACCACCCGCTCGACTACATCGAGCACCTCGGGCGCGCGTACGAGCGCGAGCAGAGCCCGGCAGCGAAGGACGCGATCGCGCAGATCCTGACGAACTCGCGCATGTGCGCCGAGGGCAAGCGGCCGATCTGCCAGGACACCGGCATCGTCAACATGTTCCTCAAGGTGGGCATGAACGTTCGCTGGGAGGCGAAGCGCAGCCTCGCCGACATGATCAACGAGGGCGTGCGCCGCGCGTACAACCACCCGGACAACCGCCTGCGCGCCTCGGTGGTGGACGATCCGCTGTTCGCCCGCAAGAACACCCAGGACAACTCGCCGGCGGTGTTCCACGTCGAGCTGGTGCCGGGCGACGAGGTCGAGGTCACCGTCGCCGCGAAGGGCGGCGGCTCGGAGAACAAGTCGAAGTTCGTGATGCTGAACCCGAGCGACTCGGTCGTGGACTGGGTGCTGAAGACGGTGCCGACCATGGGCGCCGGCTGGTGCCCGCCCGGCATGCTCGGCATCGGCATCGGCGGCACGGCCGAGAAGGCCATGCTGCTCGCGAAGGAATCGCTGATGGACCCGCTCGACATGCACGAGCTGCTGGCGCGCGGTCCCAGGGACAAGGCCGAAGAGCTGCGCATCGAGCTGTACGAGAAGGTCAACGCGCTGGGCATCGGCGCGCAGGGGCTCGGCGGCCTCACCACCGTGCTCGACGTGAAGCTGAAGCTCTACGCGACGCACGCCGCCTCGAAGCCCGTGGCGATGATCCCGAACTGCGCCGCCACGCGCCACGCGCATTTCGTGCTCGACGGCAGCGGTCCGGCGAACCTCGAGCCGCCGTCGCTCGACGCGTGGCCCAAGGTGACGTGGACGGCCGGCGGCAGCTCGCGCCGCGTGAACCTCGACACGCTCACGCGCGAGGAAGTGCAGAGCTGGAAGCCGGGCGAGACGCTGCTCCTGAACGGCAAGATGCTCACGGGCCGCGACGCAGCGCACAAGCGCATCGCCGATCTGTTCGCGAAGGGCGAGGGCCTGCCGCCCGGCGTCGATTTCACCAACCGCGCGATCTACTACGTCGGCCCGGTCGACCCGGTGCGCGACGAGGTGGTGGGTCCCGCGGGGCCGACCACGGCCACGCGCATGGACAAGTTCACCGACATGATGCTCGAGAAGACGGGCCTGATCGCCATGATCGGCAAGTCCGAGCGCGGCCCGGCGGCGATCGAGTCGATCAAGAAGCACAAGGCGGCCTACCTGATGGCCGTCGGCGGCGCGGCCTACCTCGTCTCCAAGGCGATTCGCTCGTCGCGCGTGGTGGCCTTCGGCGACCTCGGCATGGAAGCCATCTACGAGTTCGACGTGAAGGACATGCCCGTGACGGTCGCCGTGGATGCGAACGGCACGTCCGTGCACAACACGGCGCCGGCGGAGTGGTCGGAGCGGATCCGCACGCTCAAGATACCGGTCCGGGTTGCCTGACGGGCATGTCCGCCGTCGACACGCTCCGGCGCTTCGTCTTCGAGCGCTACCCGTTCCGCGGCCAGGTCGTGCACTTGGGCCCGGCGTGGCAGGCCATGATGGAGCACCACGACTATCCGCCGCAGGTGCGCGACACGCTCGGCGAGGCGGTCGCCGCCGCGGCACTGCTCGCCTCGACCCTGAAATTCGAGGGCCTGCTCACGTTCCAGCTGCGCGGCGAAGGGCCGATGCACCTGATGTCCGTCGAGTGCACGAACGGCCTCGCCATGCGGGCCGTCGCCCGATTCCGCGACGTGCCGGAGAGCCGCGACCTGCGCGTGCTCGCCGGCGAAGGGACGCTCACGGTGACCGTCGAGGGCGACCAGGCCGCGCACCGCTACCAGGGCATCGTCCCGCTCGCGGGCGACTCGATCGCCGCGTGCCTGGGCGAGTATTTCGAGAGTTCCGAGCAGCTGCCCACGCGGCTGTGGCTGCGGGCGGGGGCCGACGGCGTCAGCGGCCTGCTGCTCCAGCGCCTGCCGCTGCAGGGCCGGCCCGCAGGCCTGCCGGAGTCGGGCGCCGGCATGCTGCCTGCCGACGAGGTCGAGGACGCGTGGCGTCGCGTGCAACTCGTGGCCGACACCGTGACGCCGGCGGAACTGGGCGGGCTCGACGACCGCGACCTGCTGCGCCGCCTGTTCGCCGAGGACGACGTGCGCATGTTCGAGGGCACGCCGGTGTACTTCCGCTGCCGCTGCTCGCGCGAACGCGTGGAGAACATGCTGCGCTCGCTCGGCCGCGCCGAGGTCGAGTCGGTGCTGGAGGAGTTCGGCCTCGTCGAGGTCCGGTGCGAGTTCTGCGGCCGCGCCTACCGGCTCGATGCGGTCGACTGCGCGGCGCTGTTCGGCGCCTCGGGCTCGGCGGCGCCGGGCGTGCACTGACGCAGGCCGGTGCGCGGGACGGGCGACAGCCACCGCGCCAGAACCGTCTCCAGCTGCTCGCGCGTGAAGGGCTTGGCGAGGTAGTCGTCCATCCCGGCGGCCAGGCACTCGGCCCGGTCGCCCTGCATCGCGTTGGCCGTCAGTGCGACGATGGGCAGGCGGGGCCGGTCCGGCGACCAGCCGGCGCGGATCGTCGACGTCGCGCGGTAGCCGTCGAGGATCGGCATCTGGCAATCCATCAGCACGAGGTCGTACGGCCGCCGGTGCACCTGCGCGACCGCCTGCTCGCCGTCGTCCACGACGTCCACCGTGAGCCCGAGGCCGGTCAGCATCGCGAGGCAGACCTGCTGGTTGATGACGTTGTCCTCGGCCAGCAGTACGTGGCCGTGCAGCGAGCCGGCGGCGTCGTCCGGCGCCGGCGCAGCCTTCGGCCGAACCCGCAGCGTGCCCGCCTCCGTGAGCACCCCGCGCAGCACCTCGCGCAGCTCGGACTGGCGGATCGGCTTGCTGATCGTCTTGAGGATTCCGGCGCTCCGCCGCTCGCCGGCCTCGCCGGTTTCGCTGGTCGACGTCAGCATGATCATGCGCAGGTCGGCCGCCTCGGGCATCGAGTGCAGCGTGCGCGCCACCTGCAGGCCGTCCAGCTGCGGCATGTGCATGTCCAGGATCGCGAGGTCGTAGGGGTGGCCGTCGCGTGCGGCCCTCAGCGCTTCCTCGATCGCCCGGTCGCCCGACTCGACGCATGTCACCGGCATGTCCCAGGCCGCGAGCTGCTGGCTCAGGATGCTGAGGTTGGTGCGGTTGTCGTCGACCGCGAGCACGCGCAATCCGCGCAGTTCGCTGACCGGCACCGGAGCCGGCGGCGCGTGCGTCGCCCGTGGCAGCACGACGTCGACGAAGAACCGCGAGCCCTTGCCGACCTCGCTCTCGACGCCGATGGTGCCGCCCATCAGGTCGACCAGCCGCCTGCTGATGGCGAGGCCGAGGCCCGTGCCGCCGAAGCGGCGGGTGGTCGAGCCGTCGGCCTGCGAGAAGTGCTCGAAGATCTTCTGCTGCGCGTCGCGCGGCACGCCGGTGCCGGTGTCCTCCACGCTCAGCACCACGTGCACCGAGCTCTCGGTGGCATCGAGCACGCGCACCCGGGCGACGACCTCGCCGCGCGCCGTGAACTTGACGGCGTTGTTCAGCAGGTTCGCGAGCACCTGGCGCAGGCGGAACGGGTCGCCCCGCACCATGATCGGCGCCGTCGGCGGGTACACCTCCGTCGCCAGCTCGAGGCCCTTCTCCGCGGCCGGCTGCGCGAACATCGCCGTCGCCTCCTCGAGCAGGTCGCCGAGGTTGAAGTCGACGTGCTCGAGGTCCATGCGGCTGGACTCGATCTTCGAGAAGTCGAGGATGTCGTTGATGATGTTGAGGAGGTGGCGGCCGGAGCGCATCACCACCTCGGCGTAGCCGCGCTGCGTCGCATCCAGCGGAGTCTGCAGCAGCAGCTCGTTCATGCCGAGCACGCCGTTCATCGGCGTGCGGATCTCGTGGCTCATGGTGGCGAGGAACTCGCTTTTCGCCAGGCTGGCGGCCTCGGCCTGCTCCTTGGCGGCGCGCAGCTCGAGCGTGCGGGCCTCGACCATGTCCTCGAGGTGCTCGCGGTGCTGGCGCAGGCTCGCGTCGCGCATCTGCACCTCGCGCAGCATGTCGTTGAAGGCATCGACCAGCAGGCCGATCTCGTCGCGGCTGCTGGTCTCGATGCGCAGGTCGTAGCGCTGCTTCTCGGCCACCTGGCGGGCCGTGCCGGCGAGGTCGAGGATTGGCTGGCTGATCCGCGCCTGCAGGCGCAGCGCCGCGCCGACGGCCAGCAGGAACACGACGAAGCTGAGGCCCACCGTGATCGCCACGTCCTGGCGGATCTGGTTCCACATGCCGCCCAGGTCGATGACCATCGAGAGCGTGCCGATGCGCTCGCGCGGGCCCGGGCCGTCGCTGGTCAGCATGGGCCGGTCCAGGCGCAGGAGCGTGGCGCGGAAGGGCATCCGCTGGTCGAAGCTCTGCGGCGACAGCGAGTCGAACAGCGAGCCGGGCGTGCGCTGCGGATAGACGGCGAACACCTTGCCGTCCGGCAGGATGATGCGTGCCGCCACGACCTCGCGCTGCTCGCGCAGGCTCTTGAGACTCACCTCGGCCGCCTGCCCGTCGCCGAACAGCAGGGCCGACTCGGTGTTCGCGATCAGCACCTCCGAGACGCCGCGCAACTGCGCCAGCGTCCCCGCCTGCTGGCGCAGGATGCCGTTGGCGGTGAACAGCAGAAGCGCGAGGACGAGCACGAGCAGCGCGATGCCGGCGAGCAGGCCGATCAGCCGCTGGCGGATGGACACCGCGATGGCGCGATTGCGCGTCACGGCTTCACCTCGTCCGCCAGCTTGAGCAACTGGCTGCTCAGCGCCAGGCCGCCGCGCCGTGCCGCACCCTGGTTGATGTCGAAGCGCACGCGGTCGGCGCGCAGCTTCAGGCCGATCATGCCGCCGGCGTCCACGAAGCCGGGCATGTCGCTGACGGTGAGCACCGGCGCGGTGGCGACGCCGCGCAGCCCGTCGGCCAGCGTCGTCGCGTCCGGGCCCGACAGGTACAGCACCTGGCACCCGCGCCAGTCGGCGGGGCGGACCGGCGCCAGGACCCGGATCGTCCGGCCGCTGACCTGGCGGCCGCCGAGCGCCTCGAGCCGCCCGGCGAGCGCCTGTGCGTGATCGGCGCAGATGCGCAAGGTGGCATCGTCGCCGGAGGACGCGGGCCAGGTCGTGTACTTGATGAAATTGAGGATGAAGGCGACCTTGACCTCGTCCTCGGACGGGGCGCCGGCGAGCGATCCGCCCAGTGGCAGCGCGGCCGCCAGGACGGCCGACAGTCGGACGGCAAGTGATGCGCTGCGGCGGCTCATCGGCCTGGCTTCCAGTCCAGCCGCAGGTAGGCGCCGCGCTCGATCCGGGCGGGCTCCGACTGGATCAGCAGGGCGCCGAACTCGCGATGGCTCGCCGCGAGCAGGTTCTGCCCGACCAGCGAGACCTCGAGCTGCTCGCCGGCGCGCCAGGCGAAGCGCATGTCGAGTTCGACGTGGCCGGGCACGTCGAACGCCGGGATCTCGCTCACCGCCCGCAGCCAGAGGTCCCAGGCCAGGCCGTGCGGGAGGTCGAGCGACGATCGCAGCGAGAACTGGTGGGTCGGACTGACGGCGGTGAGTTCCTGCGGGAGCGCGCCGCCGGCCATGTCCTGCGACGACTTCAACCAGCTGTAATTCGCCTGCAGACGCCATTCGGGCCGCACCCGCCAGTCGAGGCTGGCTTCGGCCCCGTACTGGTCGGAGCTCACGTCATTGTTCGCGAGGATGGGGATCACGAGGTAACCGGGCGGGACCACGTACGGTACGCCGGGTTCGAAGCCCCGCAACTCGTCGTAGTCGCCGTAGAACGCGGCGAGGTCGAGGCTCGCGTACGCGCCGAGCCGGCTGCGCCAGCCGACGTCGATCGCGTTCAGGCGTTCGTCGCCGATCGGTCCGGTCTCCGACTCGCCGATGGCGGGCAGCGGCATGGCCGGGTCCGTGACCGGGAAGGGGTAGCGGTAGAGCGCGTTGCCCTGCTCGATGCGCGACGGCGTGCGCAGCGCATGGGCCAGCGACAGCCACGCGGACTGGTTCGGGCCCGGCGTCCACAGCAGCCGCAGGTTGGGCTGCGCGCCGAGACCCGAGTACTCGTTGTGATCGAGGCGCGCGCCGAGGCTGAGCCGCCAGCGCTCCGGGCGCAGCACGATGTCGTCCTGCACGAAGGCGCTGTACAGCGAGGACTGCTCGGCCCGCGGGATCTCGAACTGCGTCGTCGGGCGCAGGCGGTCGGTCGTATAGCGATAGGCCAGGCCCCACACGAGGTCGTGGCGATCGCCCAGCAGGGCACGCTGGCGGAATTCCAGGTTGGCCGTCGTGCGCTGCTCGCCGAGCAGGGCGTGATCGAGATCATTGTGCGTGACGTCGGCCTGCAAGGTGCTCTGGCGGCCGTCCCGCAGCGCGCCTTCCCAGGTCGCGACCAGGTATTCGCTGTCGGTGTGCTGGGTCGTCGGGACGTACGCCAGCGAGGGCGGCGACAGCTCGGACCGCACGGCATCTTCCGCGGCCGAATGGGCGAGCGAGCCCTGCACGCGCAGGCGGCCGCTCTCCATGAGATGCTCGAGGCTGGCGCCGAGCGAGCGCTGCTGCCACGCGTCGTGCGCTGGGTCGTCGCTCCCGGCCGCGCGCGAGTCGCCGACGTCCTGGGCCGCCACCCGCAAGGACAGGGCCGTGTCGGGCCCGACGTCCCAGCCGTAGCGGAGCGTGCCGTAGCCGCGCAGTTCCGTGCCTGCGGCCCCCGCCGCCTCGAGTCCCTGCGACTCGAACGCGGGGCGAGTGATGATGTTGACGACCCCGTTGACCGCGTTCGCGCCCCAGACGGACGCCCCGGGGCCGCGGATCACCTCGATGCGCGCGATCGACTCGAGCGGCACGTCGAGCGTCTCCCAGAGCACGCCGGAGAACAACGGCGTGTACACGCTGCGCCCGTCGACCAGCACCAGCAGCTTGTTGGCGAGGCGGTCCGCGAAGCCGCGGATCGACACGGCCCAGCGGTCGTTGCCCATCGCGGAGACCTGCACGCCGGGAGCGAGCCGCAGGGCCTCCGGGATGCTGGTGGCTCCGCTGCGATGGATGTCGTCGGCCGTGATTACGTAGGCCGCGGCCGGGGTGTCGGCGAGCGTCTGCGTCTTGCGGGAGACCGAGGTCACCTCGACCTTCATCAGGTCCTCGAGGCTGAGACTCAGCGTGTCCGTGTCGGCCCCGTCGGCGTGCGCCGCTCCCGGCGCCAGCGCGGCGCCCGCGAGCGCGAGGATCATCGCGTGCAGGAGCCGGCGCGGGTCCGCGTTGGATCGCGGCTCCACTGCCTGTACGTCGCTGGTTCGGCTCGTCGGCATGCCCTAGAACTTCCAGTCGATGCGTGCGTACGCCCCGCGCTGGACCTCGGTCGGCGGGGTCTCGAGGTAGAGCGATCCGAATTCGGGGTGGGCCGCATCGAGCAGGTTCTGTCCGACCAGGGACACTTCGAGTCTGCGGTGCGCCTGCCAGGCCAGCCGCATGTCGAGCGTCACGTAGCCGGGGACGTCGAAAGCATCGACCGGGCCGACGGCCCGCAACCATGCGTCCCAGCGCAGAGCGTGCGGCAGGTCCAGCGACGAGCGCAGCGAGAACTGCTGCTCGGGGCTGATGCCGCCGAGGTCGCTCGACGCCTGCAGCGGATCGTGGCCGCGCTCGATGGTCGTGTGCAGCCAGCTGTAGTTCGCCTGCAGGCGCCACTGCGGCAGCACCCGCCAGTCGAGGCTCGCCTCCGCCCCGTACTCCTGCGCGCGCACCGAATTGTCGGTCTGGGTGTGGATGATCAGGTAGCCGGGCGGCACGATCTGCGGTGGCGACATCCGGCCGCCGCGCAGGTCGTCGTAGTCGTAGTAGAAGCCCGCGACGTCGAAGCTCAGGGTCGGGCTCAGCTGGCTGCGCCAGCCGAAGTCGAGCGCATCGAGGGACTCGTCGTCGATCGGGCCGATCACGGTCTCGAGGATCGTGGGCGGCATCAGGGCCGGATCCATGCTGGCGAGCGGGTAGCGGTAGACGTTCTGGCTCTGCTCGATGCGCGAGGGCGTGCGTACCGCGCGGGCCAGCGAGATCCAGGCGGACTGCCCGGCGTTCGGCGTCCACAGCACCCGCAGATTGGGCTGCACGCCGAGGTGCGTGGCGTCGTTGTAGTCCAGTCGGGCGCCGAGCGAGAGGCGCCAGCGCTGCGGCACCAGCGTGACCTCGTCCTGCGCGTACAGGCTGTACAGGCTGGAGGTGTCCTCCGGGTCCTCGATGGTCACGATCGCGGTGTCGCGGATGCTGTCCCGGCTGTGGCGGTAGCCGATGCCCCAGATCAGGTCGTGCCGCTCGCCGAGCCCAATGTGCTGCTGGTACTCGAGGTCCGCGCTCTGGCGATGTTCGCGCAGCATCACGTGTTCGAGGATCGAGTTCGTGACGTAGACCTGCAGGCTCTGCTGCGGCCGCTCGCCGCGTTGCGTTTCCCAGCGCGCCGTCAGCGTCTGGTGCTCGGAGTGCTGCGTGAAGGGCACATACTGCGAGGAAGGCGGCGACAGGCCCGTGATGGCGGCATCACCGGCCTCGGAGCGGGCCGCCGTGGCGTCGATGCGCAGCGTGCTCGACTCGAGCAGCTGCTCGAGGCCGAACTCGACGGCCTGGTTCCGCCAGTCGTCCTCGCCATCCTCGCCCCGCGGACCCTGCGACGGGCCGGTGTCCTGCGCCATCGCGTGCAGCGAGACGGCGGTGTCGGGCCCGAGGCTCCAGCCGAACTGCGCGAGGCCGTAGCCCTGCAGCTCCGTGCCGCCCGCCACGGCCAGCTCGCCGCCCTGCGACTCGAAGGCGGAGCGCGTGATCACGTTGATGACGCCGTTGACCGCGTTCGCGCCCCAGATCGAGGCGCCCGGGCCGCGGATCACCTCGATGCGCGCGATCGACTCGAGCGGCACGTCGAGCGTCTCCCACATCACGCCCGAGAACAGCGGCGTGTAGACGCTGCGCCCGTCCACCAGCACCAGCAGCTTGTTCGCGAAGCGGTCGGCGAAACCGCGGATCGACACGGCCCACTTGTTATTGCCCATCGCCGAGACCTGCACGCCCGGTGCGAGGCGCAGGGCCTCAGGCAGGTTGGTGGCGCCGCTGCGGCGGATGTCGTCGGCGGTGATGACGTAGGCGGCGGCGGCCGTGTCCGCGAGCGTCTGGGACTTCTTCGACACCGAGGTCACGACGACCTGCATCAGGTCCTCGAGCCCGAGGTTCAGCGTGTCTGTCGGTTCTGGATCGGCAGGCGGACCGGCCGGTCGGGCGGGTGTGGACGTCACCAGGAGTGCGCCGACCAGAAGAGCAACGATCCGCATGACGGGTCCCTGTGCATGAACGAAACCGGCCGGGCGCAAGACCGCCGTGGCCACTCCCAGTGTCGGCAACGGGATCCTTCGCTTGAACAGTCCGTCGGCGAAACCGCACCAGACTGGTCGCGGTCGGTCGTCAGTCCTAGGTATTTCCCGAGGGCGATTCCGCGCTCTGCGGGCGAACGGGGGCGGTCCGCGCATTGCCACGACTAGAACCTCCAGGCGACCGTGGCATAGGCGCCGCGCTGGATCTGCGTCGGCATTGACTGGATGAACTGCGAGCCGAACTCTGGATGTGCGGCATCGAGGAGATTCTGGCCGACGACGGCGAACTCGAATCGGGCGTCCGGCTGCCAGGCAAGCCGCGTGTCGAGCGTGGCGTAGCCCGGAATGTCGTAATAGGCCACGTTGCTCGCCGCTCGCAGCCAGAGGTCCCAGTGCAGGCCGCGCGGCAGGTCCAGCGACGAGCGCAGCGACAGCAGGTGCGACGGGCTCACGTCCGCGTACTCGCTCGGCAGTTGCGCCGGCTTGGCGTCGTCGTCGACCGACGACGACAGCCAGCCATAGCTCGCGTGCAGGCTCCATCTCGGTGTCACCCGCCAGTCGAAACTCGCCTCGATGCCGTGCTCGGTCGACCGGTTGGCGTTGTTGGCGAGGGCTGGGATGGCGAGGTAGCCCGGCGGCACGAATTCGGGAGCGAGCAGTCTCGATCCCCGGATGCTCTCGAACCGGTAGACGAAGGCCGCGACGTCCAGGCTGGCGCTCGGGCTCAACTGTCGTCGCCAGCCGAAGTCGAGGGCATCGAGCCGCTCGTCCCCGATCGGGCCGCCGCGCGCCTCGACGATGCTGGGCGGGATGCCCAGAGCCGGCACGCCGGGGCGCGGCTCCAGATAGATCGTCGCGCCCCGTTCGAGGCGCGAGGGCGTGCGCAGGGCGCGCGCGAGCGACGCCCAGACGCTGTCCTCGTCGGTCGGCGTCCATGACAGCCGGACGTTCGGTTGCACCCCGAGGTGCGTGAAGTCGTTGTAGTCCAGCCGCGCCCCGACGCTCAGCCGCCAGCGGCCCGGCTGCAGGTCGATCTCGTCCTGGGCGTATACGCTGAACAGCGTCGAGTCCACCCGCCCGTCGTCGGGCGACAGCATCGGCGAGCCCTCGATGCGATCATTGTTCAGGCGGATACCGACTCCCCAGATGAGGTCGTGGCGCGCGCCGGCATGCGCGTGCTGCTGGTACTCGACGTCGGCCGTGACGCGGTGTTCATCGAGCGCGACGTGCTGGTAGTCCGCGTGCGCAACGAAGGCCAGCACGCTGTGGTGCGTCGCTCGGTCCGTCGGGCTGTCCCAGCGGGCCTGCAGAACCTGCTGCTCGGCGCGTTGGGTGGCCTCGACGTAGGTGCTGGCGGGCGGCGCCGTGTTCATGAGCGTCAGGTCCCCGGCCAGCGACCGTGACGCAGACCCCTCGACCTGCAGCGTGCCCGAATCGAGCAGGTGCTCGAGGCGGACGTCCGCGCCCTGGTTGAGCCAGTCGTCGGCGCCTGCCGACCCGTCGGTGAGTTCGGCCGGCCCGACCTGCTTTGCGAAGACGCGCACGCTCATCGCGGTGTCGGGATCGGGTGCCCAGCCGTAGTTCAGCGCCCCGGCTGCGCGCAACTCGCTGCCGCCGGCCACCGATACTTCGCCGCCCTGGGAGCGAAACGGAGATCTCGTGATGATGTTGATCACGCCGTTGACGGCATTGGCGCCCCAGATAGACGCCCCGGGGCCCCGGATTACCTCGATGCGCTCGATGAACTCGAGCGGTACGTCGAGCGTCTCCCACAGCACGCCGGAGAACAGCGGTGTGTAGACGCTGCGTCCGTCGACCAGCACCAGCAGCTTGTTGGCGAAGCGGTCGGCAAAGCCCCGGATCGTGACGGCCCACTTGTTGTTGCCGATCGACGATACCTGCACCCCCGGTGCCAGCCTCAGTGCCTCCGGGACGTTGGTCGCGCCGCTGCGACGAATGTCGTCCGCGGTGATCACGTAGGCCGCGGCTGCGGTCTCGGCGAGGGTCTGCGACTTCCGGCTGGCCGAGGTGACGACGACGTTCATCAGGTCCTCGAGACCCAACTGCAGCGTGTCGTCGAGCGGCGCGTCCTGCGCGAGGGCCGGGAGGGTCAGTGCCATGGTCACCAGGGTGACGGTGGCCAGGCGGGCAGATGGGCGCATTCAAGAGTCCTGAACGAACGTGCGCAGGCAGGCCGGAGCCCCCTGCGCACCATGGTGGGAATTTTCGGCATCCGACGACCGGACTTGAACGCCTGGAGGGGGGAACACGGTTCAGGTCGGTGCCGACTCCCTCGGTCGGGATATCGAATGGGTCTGATTGCCCTGGGGAGCCGACACAGAAAAGCGCCTTGCTCTCAATGACGCCTGCCTGACGAAGGCCACGCAGGCGCGTCGATCGGCCGGACAGGTGTCCAGATGCAATTCAAACATATGATATTTATAACTTTATCAATATCTTTGATTTTGAATAAAGACATCTTTATATTTAATAGACCGTGACGAATGACTTTCCATCGACGCTGGCACAACTGCGCGCGGCCGCCGAACCGACGCGGCTGCGGCTGCTCGCGATCCTCGCGCGCGGCGAGTTCGCGGTCGGCGAACTGACCGAGGTGCTGGGCCAGAGCCAGCCGCGCGTGTCCCGCCACCTCAAGCTGCTCGACGACTGCGGCCTGCTCGAGCGCTTCCGCGAGCAGCACTGGATTTACTACCGCGTGCCCGCGGACAGCGACGGCGGGCGGTTCGTGCGGCAGGTGCTGGCGGGCATCGACCCCGCCGATCCGGTCCTCGCGGCCGACGCCGGGCGTGTCGCGGTGCTGCTCGAACGGCGCGCGAAGCGTGGCGGCAGTCCGCCCGAGAACACGGCGCCGAAATCCCGGCCGAACGCCGCGCTGGCCCGTGTCGTCGCTGGCGAGTTCGGCGAGGCGGGCATCGATTCGCTGCTCTATTTCGGCGCGGCCCCGGCGGAGATGATCGCGCCGCTCGCGTCGCGGGCCCGGCGCGTCGTGGGAATGAACCCGTCGCGCCAGGTCGTGCAGCGCGCGCGCGCCGCGCTGCATTCGCGCGGACTGAGCCATTGCGTGCTGCAGCAGGGCGACCCGAGGGCGCTGCCGCACCCCTCCGCGGGCTTCGCCTGCGTGCTGCTCGACGGCGTGCTCGGCGACGCGACGCGTCCCATCGACGTGCTGCGCGAGGCCGGACGCGTGCTGCGTCCGGACGGCCGCCTGCTGCTGCTCGAGGACTACGACGCGCTCGATGCCCGGTGCGCCACCGGCCACCCCCTCGCGCAGGTGCGCGATTGGCTCGCCGGGGCGGGGCTCGCCTGCCTGCGCCTCGCGCCGGTGGACGTCGAGGGCGCGCACCTGCTGCTCGTGCGGGCGGCGAGCGAACGTACTGCCGCGGCCGCCTGCGCGGCCGCGACCCGGCGTGACCCATGGAACCCATCGCCGTTTCCTTCGAGTTCTTCCCGCCCAACGACGCGCAGATGGAGCGCACGCTGTGGTCGTCGATCGAGCGCCTCGCGCCCCTCGCGCCGCGCTTCGTGTCGGTGACCTACGGCGCCGACGGCTCGACGCGCGAGCGCACGCACAAGGTCGTCTCGCGCATCCTCGCGGAGACGCCGCTGACCCCGGCGCCGCACCTCACCTGCGTCGGCGCGCCCCGCGGCGAGGTCCTCGACATCGCGCGCGCCTACTGGGACGCGGGCGTGCGCCACATCGTCGCGCTGCGCGGCGACCCGCCGGGCGGGCAGGGCGGCTACGTGCCGCACCCGGAGGGCTTCGCCTATGCGCGCGATCTCGTCGAGGGGCTGAAGACGGTCGGTGACTTCGACATTTCGGTGGCCGCCTACCCCGAGGTGCATCCTGAGGCGCCCGGCGCGAAATTCGACCTCGACAACCTGCGCGCCAAGATCGACGCGGGCGCCAGCCGGGCCATCACCCAGTTCTTCTTCGACACCGACATCTTCCTGCGCTTCCGCGACCAGTGCGCGGCGGCCGGGATCCGCGCGCCGATCGTGCCCGGCATCCTGCCGATCACGCGCTTCCCCCACATGCTGAAGTTCGCCCAGCGCTGCGGCACCAGCGTGCCGGACTGGCTGGTGCACCGCTTCGACGGCCTCGACGACGATCCCGAGACGCGGCGGATGATCGCCGCGCATTTCGCGATCCAGCAGGTGCGCCGGCTCGAGGAGCAGGGCGTGCGCGAGTTCCACTTCTACACGCTCAACCGCCCGGAGCTCACGTACTCGATCTGCCACGCGCTCGGCGTGCGGCCGCCGGCCCTGCGTCCGGCCGTGGGAGCCTGAGGCGTGCTGCGCCCCGAGCGGGTCCGTCGCTTCCGGCGCCTGCTGGACGAGCGCATCCTCGTGCTCGACGGCGCGATGGGCACGGTCATCCAGTCGCATCGACTGGGCGAGGCGGATTACCGCGGAGACCGCTTCCACGACTGGCCGTGCGATCTGAAGGGCAACAACGACCTGCTGGTGCTGACGCGGCCGGAGCTGATCGGCGAGATCCACGTCCGCTACCTCGAGGCCGGCGCCGACATCGTCGAGACCAACACCTTCAACTCCAACGCGCTCTCCCAGGCCGACTACGGCCTCGAGGGGCTGGTGCGCGAACTGAACCTCGCGGCGGCGCAGATCGCGCGCCGGGCGGCCGACGACGTGGCGGCGCGCACCGGCCGTCCCCGCTTCGTCGCCGGCGCGCTCGGCCCGACCGGCCGCACGGCCTCGCTGTCGCCGCAGGTCAACGACCCCGGCTTCCGCAACGTCACGTTCGACCAGCTGGTCGCCACCTACGAGGAGGCGGCGCGGGGCCTCGTCGAGGGCGGGGTCGACCTGCTGCTGATCGAGACGGTCTTCGACACGCTGAATGCCAAGGCTGCGCTGTTCGCCGTGCGGCAGGTGCTGGACGCGGCCGGCCTCGACCTGCCGATCGTCGTGTCTGGGACGATCACCGATGCGTCCGGTCGCACGCTTTCCGGCCAGACCACCGAGGCGTTCTGGAACTCCGTGCGGCACGCGCGGCCCACGGTCATCGGGCTGAACTGCGCGCTCGGCGCGCGCCAGCTGCGGCCGTACGTCGAGGAACTGTCCCGCATCGCCGACTGCTACGTCTGCGCCTACCCGAACGCCGGCCTGCCGAACGCCTTCGGCGAGTACGACGAGACGGCCTGCGAGACGGCCGGCCTGGTGCGCGAGTTCGCGGCGAGCGGCTTCGTGAACATCGTCGGCGGCTGCTGTGGCACCACGCCGGAGCACATCGCGCACATCGCGGAGGCCGTGGCCGGGTTGGCCCCGCGTCGCCCGCCGGCCATCGAGCCGCGCTGCCGGCTGAGCGGCCTCGAGCCGCTCAACATCGGCCCCGACAGCCTGTTCGTGAACGTCGGCGAGCGGACCAACGTCACGGGGTCGGCGAAGTTCCGCCGCCTGATCGAGGCCGACGACTACGCCGGCGCGCTCGAGATCGCGCGCCAGCAGGTCGCGAGCGGCGCGCAGGTGATCGACGTGAACATGGACGAGGGCATGCTCGATTCCGAGGCGGCCATGACGCGGTTCCTGAACCTCGTCGCCGCCGAGCCCGAGATCGCGCGGGTGCCCGTGATGATCGACTCCTCGAAGTGGTCGGTCATCGAGGCGGGCCTCAAGTGCCTGCAGGGCAAGGGCATCGTCAACTCGATCAGCCTCAAGGAGGGCGAGACGGCCTTCCTGCAGCAGGCCCGCCGCGTGCGGGCCTACGGCGCGGCGGTGGTGGTCATGGCCTTCGACGAGCAGGGCCAGGCGGACACGACGGAGCGCAAGGTCGCCATCTGCCGGCGGTCCTACCGGCTGCTGACGGAGCAGGCCGGCTTCCTGCCCGAGGACCTCATCTTCGACCCGAACATCTTCGCGGTCGCCACCGGCATCGAGCAGCACGACCGCTACGCGCTCGAGTTCCTCGAGGCCACGCGCCGCATCCGCGAGGCCTGCCCGGGCGCGCTGGTGAGCGGCGGCGTGAGCAACGTGTCGTTCTCGTTCCGCGGCAACGACGTCGTGCGCGAGGCCATGCACTCGGTGTTCCTCTACCACGCGATCGGCAGCGGCATGAAGATGGGCATCGTCAACGCCGGGCAGCTCGCGATCTACGAGCAGATCGACCCGTCGCTGCGCGAGCGCGTCGAGGACGTGATCCTCGCGCGCCGTCCGGACGCCACGGAGCGCCTGCTCGAGATCGCCGCCCGTTACCGGGGCGAGGCGGGGCAGAAGCGCGTCGAGGACCGCGCCTGGCGATCGCTGGGCGTGGCCCGGCGGCTCGAGCACGCGCTGGTGAAGGGCATCGACGAGTTCGTCGTCGAGGACGCCGAGGCGGCGCGCATCGAGCTGGGCGGGCCGCTCAGGGTCATCGAAGGCCCGCTGATGGACGGCATGAACGTCGTCGGCGACCTGTTCGGCGCGGGCAAGATGTTCCTGCCCCAGGTCGTGAAGTCGGCCCGCGTGATGAAGAAGGCCGTCGCCCACCTCGTTCCCTTCCTCGAGCAGGGGCGCGACGGCACGCGCCGCTCGAACGGCAAGGTGGTGCTCGCCACGGTGAAGGGCGACGTGCACGACATCGGCAAGAACATCGTCGGCGTCGTGCTCCAGTGCAACAACTTCGAGGTCATCGACCTCGGCGTGATGGTGCCGGCCGAGCGCATCCTCGAGACGGCCCGCCGGGAAGGGGCCGACATGATCGGGCTGTCGGGCCTGATCACGCCGTCGCTCGACGAGATGGTGCACGTCGCGCGCGAGATGCAGCGGCAGGGCCTGCGGATCCCGCTGCTCATCGGCGGTGCGACGACCTCGCCGGCGCACACCGCCGTGCGGATCGATCCCGAGTACGAGCAGGCCGTGGTCTATGTGAAGGACGCGTCGCGCGCGGTCGGCGTCTGCCAGTCGCTGGTGTCGGCGCAGGGCCGCGCCGAGGTCACGGCAAGGCTGAAGGGCGAGCACGCGCAGCGACGCGAGCAGCACCGCGGCCGCAAGGTCAAGCAGCCGGCCCTGACCCTCGCGCAGGCCCGGGCGAACCGCTTCCAGGGCGGCTGGCGGGAGTACCGGCCGCCGGTCCCGGCGACGACCGGCGTGCAGCGCTTCGATGTGCCGCTCGCCGAACTCGTGCCCTACATCGACTGGATGCCGTTCTTCAACGCGTGGGAGTTCGCCGGCACGTTCCCGGAGATCCTCACCGACCCGGTCGTGGGCGAGGCCGCGGGCAACCTGTACGCCGACGCCCGGCGCATGCTGCGCCAGGCGATCGAGGAAGGCTGGGTGCGCGCGAGCGCGGTCGTGGGCCTGTTCCCGGCCGCGGCCGTCGGCGACGACATCGAGGTCCATGCCGACGAGTCGCGGGCCGCGCCGCTGTGCCGCCTGCATCACCTGCGCCAGCAGAAGGCGAAGCCCGACGGGCAGCCGCACTACGCGCTCTCGGACTTCGTGGCGCCGGCGGAGTCGGGCGTGCCCGACTGGATCGGTGCCTTCGCGGTCACCGCGGGCATCGGTCTCGACGAGAAAGTCCGCGAGTTCGAGGCGCGTCACGACGACTACGGCGCCATCCTGCTGAAGGCGCTCGCCGACCGGCTCGCCGAGGCACTGGCCGAGCGCATGCACGAGCGCGTGCGTCGCGAGTTCTGGGCTTACGCACCCGACGAGGCGCTCGCGAGCGAGCAACTCGTCGGCGAGGCGTACCGCGGCATCCGCCCAGCGCCCGGGTACCCGGCGTGCCCGGACCACACGGAGAAGGCGACACTCTGGCGCCTGCTCGACGTCGAGCGCCACACCGGCATCCGGCTGACCGAGAACTTCGCGATGCACCCCACGGCCGCCGTCAGTGGCTGGTACTTCTCGCACCCCGGCGCGACCTACTTCCAGGTCGGTCGCATCGACGGGGAGCAGGTGGCGGACTACGCCCGGCGCAAGGGCGTGACGGTGGCCGAGGCGGAGCGCTGGCTCGCGCCCATCCTCGGCTACGAGGCGACGGCGGGCGCGGCGTGAGTCGCGGGCGCCGGTGGCGGCCGAGGGCCCGGGATCGCTCCCGGGCCCCGTCGTCCACGCAGGACTACCGGCCGAAGTTCCAGCGCACGTTCACGCCGTAGGTGTTGGCGTCGTCGCCGAAGTCGCCGGCCACGCCGACCGCGAACTGCGGCGTGAAGTAGTAGCGTGCCGCCACGCCGAGCGTCGTGTCGTCGCCGGAGTCGTTGAGGTCGGTGTAGTTGACCGAGCCCTCCAGCTCGAACGCGTCCGTCAGCCGCCCGCGCATGCCGGCCGCGAGCAGGTAGCCGTCGTCGTCGAAGTTCGGCCCGGGCACCTCGAACTGGGCGTGCGCGTAGCCGACCTTGCCGTACAGGTCGAGATTGCCGCTGAGCGGCCAGGCATAGCCCGCGCCGAGCTGGAACTGCTCGAGGTTCACGTCGGTGCCGAAGATCGAGGTGCCCTGGTTCGCGTAATTGCCGAACACGAACAGGTGCGGGGTGAGTTCGAACGAGCCCTTGAGTGCGAAGCCGTCGACGTCCTCGTCGAAGTCGTCGATGTCGGTGTTCACGTATCCGCCCTCGACGTACGAGTAGCTGAAGCCGTCGGCGTGCGCGTAGGCAGGCGCGAGGGCGGCCGTGGCGATCAGGGCAGTGAAGAGCTTGAAGCGCATGATTGCTCCTTGGTTGACGGCCCCCGACACCGGGGGCCCGGAATGGCCTCCAGAACGGAGTGCCTGGGCATTCGATCCGCGCGGTTCCCGCGAAGTTCCACGGTCCCCGGCGGCTGCGCCGCGGTCAGGCGGGCGCGTGACGCGCGTATCGAACGGCCCCGGCCCTCGCCGAAGGTCTCCCGCAAGAACGCAAGAGGCCGTCGTTGGCTGACACGCCGTCTCAGGTACGATGTCCGCTCCGTTGCACCGGGGGCCTCGCCATGTCCGTCCGCAGCCGCGTCCGCTGGTTCGTCGCCGTGTTCGCCGCGTCCGTCGCGGCGTGTGCCCCTGCCACCCGGACCGCCACCGCGCCCGGGCTGTCGCCGGAGCGCTACGACCTCGTCGTTCGCCACGGCACCGTGTACGACGGCACCGGACAGCCGGCTCGCCGGGCCGACGTCGGCATCCGGGGCGACCGCATCGCGGCGGTGGGCGACCTGTCCCGCGCCGTCGCCGCCACCGAGATCGATGCGACGGGCAAGGCGGTCGCGCCCGGATTCATCAACGTGCTGTCGTGGGCCGGCACCGCGCTCATCGCCGACGGGCGCGGCATGAGCGATCTCAAGCAGGGCGTGACGCTCGAGATCATGGGCGAGGGCGACTCGGGCGGTCCGCTGAATGCCGCCATGAAGGAGCGCCTGCTCGCGAGGCAGTCCGACATCCGCTACCCGATCGACTGGACGGGCTTCGGCGACTACCTCGATGCCCTGGTGCGCCGGGGCGTCTCGCCGAACGTCGCGTCGTTCGTCGGTGCGACCACGGTGCGCGAGTACGTGCTCGGCGAGGGCGACGTCGATCCGACGCCCGCGCAGCTCGCCGAGATGCAGGACCTCGTGCGCCAGGCGATGCGCGAGGGCGCGCTCGGCGTCGGCAGTTCGCTCATCTACGCGCCGGCGTTCTTCGCCGAGACGCCGGAGCTGGTGGCACTGGTGCGGGCGGCGGCCGAGTCGGGCGGCGGGCACGTCTCGCACGTGCGCAACGAGAGCCAGGGCCTCGGCGAGGCCATCGCCGAGCTGATCGAGATCACGCGCGCCGCGGGCGGCCACGGCGAGGTCTATCACCTGAAGGCGGCCGGCGAGGCCAACTGGGGACGCATGGCCACGGCCATCGCGCAGATCGAGGCGGCGCGCCGCGAGGGCGTCGACGTGGCCGCCAACATGTACGCCTACACCGCCGGCTCGACCGGGCTCGATGCCTCCATGCCGTTGTGGGTGCAGGCGGGCGGGCTCGATGCGTGGGTGGCGCGGCTGAAGGATCCGGCGCTGCGCGCGCGGGTGATCGAGGACATCCGCCATCCGCCCGCTGGCGAGGAGAACCTGTTCCGCACGGCCGGCAGCCCCGACCGGGTGCTGTTCGTCGGCTTCCGCAACCCGGCGCTGAAGCCGCTCACCGGCAAGACCCTGGCCGAGGTCATGGCCCTGCGGGGCACCTCCGCGGAGGAAACGATCGTCGACCTCGTCGCCGAGGACCACTCGCGCGTGCAGTCGATCTACTTCCTCATGAGCGAGGCCAACGTGAGGCTCGGCCTCGCGCAACCCTGGGTGAGCCTCGGCTCCGATGCCGCCGCGCTGGCGCCCGAAGGCGTCTTCCTCAAGAGCAGCACGCACCCGCGTGCCTACGGCAACGTGGCGCGCCTGCTCGGCAAGTACGTGCGCGAGGAGAAGGTGATGTCGCTGGAGGAGGCCGTGCGCCGGCTCACGCGCCTGCCCGCGACGAACTGGAAGCTCGAGGACCGCGGCTGCCTCGAGCCGCGGTGCTATGCGGACGTGGTCGTGTTCGATCCGGCGACCGTCGCGGACCGCGCGACCTACGACCGGCCCGCGCAGTACGCCGTCGGCGTGGCGCACGTACTGGTGAACGGCGTGCCGGTGATCCGCGACGGCGAGCACACGGGGGCCACGCCCGGACGCGTGGTGCGCGGGCCCGGCTACCGGCCGTAGCGCGGCAGCGGGCCCGGGGGAACCGCCTTGCCGACGATCCTGATCGCCGAGGACGAGCCTGCCATCGCCGACACCGTGGCGTACGCGCTGCGCGCCGACGGCTGCGCGGTGGAGCACGTGCTGCTCGGCGCGGCGGTCGTGCCGCGGGTGCGGGCGGGCGGCATCGACGTCGTGGTCCTCGACGTCGGCCTGCCGGACCGCAGCGGATTCGACGTGTGCCGCGAACTGCGCGCCGTGAGCGACGTGCCTGTGATTTTCCTCACCGCCCGCGAGGGCGAGGTCGACCGCGTGCTCGGCCTCGAGCTCGGCGCCGACGACTACGTGGTCAAGCCGTTCTCGCCGCGCGAGTTGTCCGCGCGCGTCCGGGCCCGGCTGCGCCGTCGGGCGCCGGGACCCGCGCGCTGGGCGACGGTCGGCGCGTTCGAGATCGACCGCGAGGGGCGCTGCGCGCGATACGGCGGCCAGCGCCTCGACCTCACCCGCTACGAGTACGGGCTGCTCGAGGCGCTGTCGGAGCGGCCCGGCGCCGTGCTCTCTCGGGCGCAGTTGATGGACCGCGTCTGGTCCGGCGCGCTCGAGAGCGGTGACCGCACGGTCGACACCCACGTGAAGACCCTGCGGGCCAAGTTGCGGGCGGCCGGCGGCGCGCAGGCCGAGGAGGCGATCCGCACCCACCGCGGCGTCGGCTATTCGCTCGAGGTCGACGGCTGAGGCGCGGCATGCGGATCGGCCTGCGCATCCTGCTCGGCTACTTCCTCATCGTCGCCCTGGCGGCGATCCTGCTCGGGCGCGTGTTCGTGCAGGAGGTCAAGCCCGGCGTGCGCCAGGCGATGGAGGACACGCTGGTCGACACCGCGAACCTGCTGGCGGCGCAGGCCGCGGACGACCTGCTCGCGGGCCGCATCGCCGACGGCCGCTTCGCCGCGAGCGTTCGGTCGCTGACCGACCGCGACCTCGGCGCCGGCATCTGGGGCTTCACCAAGCGGCGCGTGAGCACGCGCATCTACGTGACCGATGCGCGCGGAATCGTCGTGTTCGACTCGAACGGCGCCGACGTCGGCAAGGACTACTCGCGCTGGAACGACGTCCATCTCACCCTGCGCGGCCGCTACGGGGCGCGCTCGACGCGCTCCGATCCCGGCGACGAGACGTCGTCGGTGATGTACGTGGCCGCGCCGGTCCTCGATCGGCGCGACGGCGCACAGCGCATCGTCGGCGTGCTGACGGTGGCCAAGCCCAACCAGTCGATCGCCCCGTTCATCGAGCGCAGCCAGCGCACGATCCTCGGCTGGGGCATGGTGCTGCTCGGCAGCGCGCTCGCCATCGGACTGCTGGCCGCGTGGTGGCTGTCGCGCCGGCTGGGCGAACTGCGCCGCTACGCCGACGCGGTGACGGCCGGCGAGCGTGCCGAGCCGCCGGACGCGCCCGGCGAGTTCGGCGACCTGGGACGCGCACTCGAGACGATGCGCGAGCGCCTCGAGGGCAAGCAGTACGTCGAGCAGTACGTGCACGCCCTGGCTCACGAGCTGAAGAGCCCGATCGCCGCCATCCGCGGCAGCGCCGAACTGGTCGAGACCGGCGCGGACACCATGCCGGCGCCGGACCGGGCACGGTTCCTCGCCACCATCCGCGAGCAGGGCGACCGCATGGCGGAGATGGTCGAGAAAATGCTGGCCCTGGCGGCGGTCGAGCACCGGCGGAGCATCGAGCAGCCGCAGGAGGTCGACCTCGTCGCCGTCGCGCGCGAGGCCGTCGAGCGCCTCGAGCCGAGGCTGGCGCGCCGACGCCTCGTGGCGGGCGTGCAGGGCGGGACGCAGACGGTGCGCGGCGACCCGTTCCTGCTGCGCCAGGCCGTGATGAACCTGGTCGACAATGCGGCGGACTTCTCCCCCGACGGCGGCGTGATCGAGGTGTCCGTCGAGCGCGCCGCGGACCGTTGCCGTGTGTCGGTCGCCGACCGCGGGGCCGGCGTGCCGGAGTTCGCTCTGGCGCGGGCCTTCGAGCGCTTCTATTCGCTGCCTCGCCCGGGCGGCGCAAGCCGCAGCAGCGGGCTGGGGCTCTGCTTCGTCGCCGAGGTCGCCACGCTGCACGGCGGCGCCGCGTCGCTGGCCAATCGCGAGGGCGGCGGGGCGATCGCCACGCTCGAGCTGCCGGCCTGAGTTCACGCCCGCTTCACACAGCCCCCGTCCTGTCCACGCAGTCGACCCCGACACTGGCGCCGTTCCCACCCCGGAGGCGCCATGCGACTTGCGATCAAGATTCTCACCATCCTCGGCCTGAGCCTCGTCGTGCTCGTGCCGGTCACGATGATCCGCGGCACCGTGCAGGACCGGCAACGCTACCGCACGGAGGCGGTGGAGGAGGTCGCCCGCAGCACCGCCGGGCCGCAGACCCTGGCCGGCCCGGTGCTGCTCGTGCCCTACCGGGACACCACGGTGTTCCTGCTGAAGGACGCGAACGGCAAGCCGCGCCGCGAGGTCTCCGAGCAGTCCGGCACGCTGGTCTATTTTGCCGACGACCTGGCGCTGAAGGGCGAGATGCGCTCGCTGCCGCGCATGCGGGGGCTGCACGAGGTGCGCGTGTTCGAGCTCGACTCGACGCTGTCGGCGTCGTTCCGGCTGACGGTGCCGCGACCGAAGGATGCCGGCACGACCCGCGTGCTCGGCGAGCCCGTCCTCGGCATCGGGATCTCGGACGTCCGCGGCTTCGTCGGCGCGCCCGCCCTGCACGTCTCCGGCCGGCCGGTCGCGTTGCAGCAGGGCGCAGGGCGCGGCAATGCAGCGGGCGTGCACGCGAACCTGCGGGCGCCGCAGCTCGACGAGCCGATGGCGTTCGACGTCGAGTTCCGTTCGGTGCTGCAAGGCACGGAAAACCTCGCCGTGGCCCCGCTCGCGGCCCGCAACCGGATCGCCATCGCCTCGCCCTGGCCGCACCCGCTGTTCCACGGCGACTTCCTGCCCCGTCAGCGCGAGATCTCGGCGGCCGGCTTCCGCGCGCAGTGGGACATATCCTCGCTGGCGAGCAATGCCCAGGCGCAGGCGCGCGGGTGGCTGCAGGGCGGCGAGACGCCCGCGACCCTGCAGGCCATCGGTGTCTCGCTCGTCGATCCGGTCAACGTCTACTCGCAGGTCGATCGCGCCACCAAGTACGGCATGCTGTTCGTGCTGCTCACCTTCGTGGCCTTCTTCGTCTTCGAGCACCTGAAGCAGTGGCGCATCCACCCGATCCAGTACGCCCTGGTCGGGCTCGCGATCGCGATCTTCTTCCTGCTGCTGCTGGCGCTGTCCGAGCGCATCGCCTTCCTGCAGGCGTACCTGGTCGCCGCGGCGGCGTGCGTCGGGCTGATCGGCTACTACCTGCGCCACGTGCTCGGCGGCTGGGTGCGCGGGGCCGGATTCGCCGGCATGCTCGCGACGCTCTACGGCGCGCTCTATGGGCTGCTGGTCAGCGAGGACAACGCGCTGGTGCTGGGCTCCGGGCTGCTGTTCGTGATCCTCGCCGCGGTCATGGTCGCGACCCGCAAGGTCGACTGGTACCGTGCGACCGCGCCGGCGGAGGCCGACGCCGCCTGAACCGGACGCGGTGCGGCGCCGGCCTGTGTACGGCCGGCGTCGCCCGCCTCAGGGCGACCGCTGCGCCGCGCTCGCGTCGCGCGTCGCCCGGAACTCCGAGCCGGCATTCCAGTTGGGCCACGCCCGCGAGCCGGCGAGCTCGCGGGCGATTTCGTAGACCAGGGTCATGTCCTCGACGGCTCCGCTCAGGTCCCAGTCGGCGCTCCAGGCGTCGCAGGCCTGGTGATAGCACCGGTCCGTGTACTCCTGTACCCAGCGGTCGCCGGCCTCGCGACCGCCCTTCACGAGGTCGTGGCCGCCGCCCATGCCCATGAACAGCAGCGTCGGCACGCCCTGGCGCGCGAAGGGGAAGTGGTCGGCGCGGAACGCGAGGCCGCGCTCCGGCTTCGCGTCCGGGGTCACGACCCGCTGCTGGCTCGCCGCGTGCCGGGCGAGCAGGGCGTCGAGCTCGTTCTGTCCGGCGCCGACCAGCACGAGGTCGCGGGCGCGGCCGTTCGGCTGCAGCACGTCCATGGTCAGGTTGGCCGCGGTCCTCGCGAGCGGCACTGTCGGGTGCGCCGCGTAGTACTCGGACCCGAGCAGCCCGCGCTCCTCCGCTGTCCAAAGGGCGAAGACCAGCGAGCGGTCCGGGCGCGGGCCCCGCTTGAACGCGCGTGCGATCTCGATCACGCCGGCGACGCCGATGCCGTCGTCGAGCGCGCCGGCGCGGAACCGTCGCCCGTTCGCGTCGGGCGCGCCCTCGCCGTACGCGTCCCAGTGCGCGCCGATCATGATGCTCTCGTCGGGGTGGCCTGCCCCGCGGATCCTGCCGAGCACGTTGTGGCTCTCGATGCGGGTGTGCTGCAGCGGGAAGTCGGCCGAGAACAGCGCGCCGGGCAGGGTCACCGGCGCGAAGGAGGCGCTGCGCGCGCGCTTCTTCAGCGCCTCGAAGTCCAGGCCGGCGTCCGCGAACAGCTTCACCGCGGCGTCCCGGTGCAGCCAGGACTGCAGCAGCAGCTTGTCCCGGGCCGGGTCCTCGCGGACGATGTCGTAGCCCTCGCCGTTCGGTGCGACCGCGGTCTTCCAGCCGTAGGCGGCGGGCTCGGTCTCGTGCACGATCAGCGCGGCGATCGCGCCGCGCCTTGCGGCTTCCTCGTACTTGTACGTCCAGCGCGCGTAGTAGGTCGCGGCCCGTCCGCCGAAGCGGCCGTGCGCGTCCTCGCCCGGCACCGCCTCGAAGTCCGGGTCGTTGATCAGGAACACCGCGACCTTGCCGCGCAGGTCCGCGCCCTTGTAGTCGTCCCACTGGCGCTCCGGCGCCGTCACGCCGTAGCCGACGAACACCATCGGGGCCCGGTCGATGAGCACGCGATCGACCGGGCGCAGCGCCAGCGCGGCCAGGTCGACCTGCTGCACCAGCGTGCGGCGCCGGCCGTCGACCGTCACGCTGACGGCCGCGTCGGTCGGCACCTGCGTGCGCAGCAGCGGCACGACCTGCAGGTACGAGCCGCCCGGGCCGGCGGGTTCGAGCCCGAGTTCGTCGAACGCTGCGACCAGGTAGTCGAGCGTGCGCGTCTCGCCGGCCGTGCCCGGGGCGCGGCCCTCGAACCGGTCGTCGGCGAGCGTGCGCACGATGCCGGAGATGCGGGCCGCGTCGATGTCGGGACCGGCCGCGTCCAGGGGGCCGGCGGCCAGCGCGAGCAGGGTGAGCGCGGCGGCGCCGCGGATGCGTGCGTTCATGTCTCGTAGTCCTCGAGCCGCGCCTCGCGCAGCAGCTTCTGGTAGCGGATGGTGCTGTGCGGCCAGTTGTTCGTGATCGTCCCGTCCGCGAGCTTGTACCAGCTGGCGCCGATCGTGGCCCACACCGACTTTGCGAGGTCCTGCTGCAGGCCCCGGTTGTACTCGTCCATGACCGTGCGGCGGACGTCGGCTCGCTTCAGGCCGCGGGCCTGCAGCTTGCGCACCAGGTCGATCACGTAGCCGACCTGCGCCTCGATCATCACGAGGATGCTGTTGTGGCCGAGGTTGGTGTTCGGCCCGTACAGGATGAAGAAGTTCGGGAACCCGCTCACCGTCACGCCGAGGTATGCGCGCGCCCCGCCGGACCACTCCGCCTGCAGGTCGCGCCCTGCCGCGCCGGTGACGCGCATCGGCGCCAGGAACTCGGTGCTCTTGAAGCCGGTCGCGTAGACGATCACGTCCGCCGGGATCGTGCTGCCGGCGCGCGTGCGGATGCCCTGCGGGAGGATCTCCTCGACGCCGTCGGTCACCAGTTCGACGTTGCGCCGCGTGAGTGCGGGGTAGTAGTCGTCGTTGAACAGCACCCGCTTGGCGCCGATCGGGTAGTCCGGCGTGAGCCTGGCGCGCAGTGCCGGGTCCTTCACCTGCCGGTGGAGGTGGCGGAGCGACTTCCAGCGCGCGATCGCCTGCACCCAGCGGACCTGCTTCATCAGCGGCGTCAGCTGCATCTCGCCGAAGAAGAACCACTGGAAGTCGTGGTAGGCCTTCGCGAGGCCGGGGAAGCGCGTGAGCAGGCGCTGCGTGCGCGGCCAGTACAGCCGGTCCTTGCGCGGCAGCAGCCAGTTGGCCGAGCGCTGGAAGACCGTCAGCTTCGCGACCTGCGGCGCGATCTGCGGCACGAACTGCACGGCGCTCGCGGCGCTGCCGATCACCGCGACGCGCTTGCCGGTGAGGTCGATCGAATGGTCCCACTGCGCAGAGTGGAACTGCGGGCCCGCGAAGCTCCCGCGACCCTTGAACTCCGGGATCGAGGGACGATTGAGCTGGCCGACCCCCGCGACCACGTAGTCGGCCTCGATGCGGGTGCCGTCGCGGCATTCGATGCGCCACGTGTTCGCCGCATCGTCGAAGGCGAGCCGCTCGACCTCGCAGTCGAAGCGGCAGTGCGCCAGCAGCCCGTACTTCACCGCGCATTCGGCCGAATACGCCAGCAGCTCGGATTGCCAGGCGAAGCGGCGGCTCCAGTCGGTCTTCTGGGCGAACGAGAAGCTGTAGAGGAAGGAGGGGGCGTCGCAGGAGGCGCCGGGGTAGGTGTTATCGCGCCAGGTGCCGCCGAGCGTCGGGCCCTTCTCGAGGATGACGAAGTCGTCGATCTTCGCCTCCCGCAGCTTCATGCCCATGCACAGGCCGGAATGCCCGGCGCCGATGATGGCGAATCGCACGCGGCCGACGTTCTGAGCGTTCATGTCCCGGGCTCCGTCCGGCGGGGTGGGCGAGGTCGGGCCAAGCATGCGACGCTCAGCGCAGGCGCGCCAGATAGGAGGTTCCGCCGAGTGCCTGCATCTGGCGGACGATCCACGCCTGTCGGTGGCGAACGTAGCGCGACGGGGCCTCGACCTTGAAGCGCTTCGGCGCCGGCAGCACGGCCGCCAGCAGTGCCGCCTCCTGGGTCGTCAGCCGGTCCGCATCCTTGTGGAAGTAGCGGCGGCTGGCCGCCTGCACGCCCCAGGTGCCGCGCCCGAATTCGGCGACGTTGAGGTAGACCTCGAGGATGCGCTGCTTGCTCCAGGTCGCCTCGATCAGCACCGTGATGCCGGCCTCGAGACCCTTGCGGAACCAGCTGCGGCCCGACCACAGGAACAGGTTCTTGGCAACCTGCTGCGAGAGCGTGCTGGCGCCGCGCACCTTCCGCCCCCGTTCGCGGGCCTCCAGGGCCCGGTCGATCTGCTCGAAATCGAAGCCGTCGTGCTCGGGGAAGCGCTGGTCCTCGGCCGCGATCACGGCCAGCGCCGCGCGCTTCGAGATCCGGTCCCAGTCGCGCCACTCGTGGCGGAACGCATAGCCGGGCTCGCGCGTGACCAGCGCCTCCGCGCGGCTCCTGAGCATGAAGGCCGTGAACGGCGGGTCGATCCAGCGGAAAGCGACGACTGCCGCGACCGTGACCGCGATCCAGGCTGCGACGGCGAGGAGCAGCCCACGCAGGATCCTGCGCAAGAGTCCGCGCCGCGCCTTCGCCATGGCAGGTCCGGGTCAGGCCTTCGGGTCGACGCGCTTCGCGCTCTTCACCACGATCGGCTCGACCGGCACGTCGTCGTGCATGCCCTTGCGGCCCGTCTTGACCTTGGCCATCGCGTCGATGACGGCCATGCCGTCGGTCACGTGGCCGAAGACGGCGTACCCGGCGCCGCCGCGGCCCGGGTCGAGGAAGGCGTTGTCGACGAGGTTGACGAAGAACTGCGATGTCGCGCTGTGCGGGTCGTTGGTGCGCGCCATCGACAGCGTGCCGCGGCGGTTCTTGAGGCCGTTGTCCGCCTCGTTCCTGATGGGCGCCCGCGTGGGCTTCTGCTTCATGTCGGCGGTCATGCCGCCGCCCTGGACGACGAAGCCGGGGATGACCCGATGGAACACCGTGCCGTCGAAGTGGCCGGCCTCGGCGTACTCGAGGAAGTTCTGCGCGGAGATCGGCGCTTCCTTGTCGAACAACTCGACCGTGAAGTCGCCCAGCGAGGTTTCGAATCGGATCATGGCGGAGGGCCCTGGCGTGAGTGCGAATCGGGGCGGGAATAGTGAACGGGCGGCGCTCCGATGTCACCCCCCGCCGGGCGCTCGACCCTCCGTGCAGCGTTCCAGGCCGGCCAGGTCGCGGGCCGTGGCGACCTGCTCGAGGCCGGCCTGTCCGAACAGCATCCGCAGGTCGGCGCCCTGCCGGTCGCCGTGCTCGACCAGCAGCCAACCGCCCGGATACAGGTGGGCCGCAGCCCCGGCGGCGATGGCGGCGAGGGCCTCGAGCCCCGTCGCGCCCGCGAACAGTGCGCCCGGCGGCTCGTAGCGGCGGACGTCCGGTTCGACCCGCGGATCGTCCCCTGCAAGGTACGGCGGGTTGCTGGCGATCAGGTCGAAGCGCTCGCCGGCGACGGGTTCGAACCAGGAGCCGCCGCGCACCTCGACGTTGCCGGCCGCGAGGCGACTCGCGTTGCGGCGGGTGAGATCGAGCGCCGCGGGCGCCACGTCCGTCGCGACGATCCGCGCGAGCGGGCGTTCCCGCGCCAGCGCCAGCGCGACGGCGCCGCTGCCGCAGGCGAGGTCGAGTACGCGGACCGGCCGGCCGGAGGCCAGGCGCACGAGCGCCCGCTCCACCAGCAGTTCCGTCTCCGGGCGCGGGATGAGCACGCCGGGCGCCACCTCGAGCGGCAGCGACCAGAACTCCTTCTCCCCGAGGATGTAAGCGACCGGCTCCCCGCGTGCGCGCCGCGTCACGTAGGCCTCGTAGCGGTCCGTCGCCTCGCAGTCGAGGATGCGGACCTCGGGGTGGGCCAGCAGGTACGCACGCGGCCGGCCGAGTGCCGCACCGAGCAGGATTTCCGCCTCCAGGCGCGGCTCGTCGCAGGCGCGCGCGAGGCGCGCGATGCCTTCGTCGAGCAGGGTCGAGATCTCGGTGGCCACGGCGCAAGCGTACCGCAGTCCGGCGCCGCGCCTCAGCGCCTCACTCGAGGCTCGCCAGCTGCTCGGCCTGCCATTCCTGCTGGAGGGGGCCGATGACCTCGGCGAGCGCGCCTTCCATGATGGCGGGCAGCTGGTAGAGCGTCAGGTTCACGCGGTGGTCGGTCACGCGGCCCTGCGGATAGTTGTAGGTGCGGATGCGCTCGGAGCGGTCGCCGCTGCCCACCTGCAGCTTGCGCTCCGCCGCCTGTTGCGCAGTCTGCTTCTGCTGCCGGGCCTCCAGCAGGCGCGCGCGCAGCAGCGCCATGGCGCGCGAGCGGTTCTTGTGCTGGGAACGCTCGTCCTGGCACTCGACCACCACGCCGGTGGGGATGTGCGTGATGCGGATCGCCGAGTCCGTCTTGTTGACGTGCTGTCCGCCCGCCCCCGAGGCGCGGAACGTGTCGATGCGCAGCTCCGCCGGGTTGAGCGGCACGTCGTCGATCTCCTCGAGCTCGGGCAGGATCGCCACCGTGCAGGCCGAGGTGTGGATGCGGCCCTGCGACTCGGTGGCCGGCACGCGCTGCACGCGGTGGGCGCCGGACTCGAACTTCAGCTGCGAGTAGGCGCCCTTGCCCACCACGCGGCTGATGATCTCCTTGTACCCGCCGTGGTCGCCGGCACTCTCGCTCAGCACCTCGACCTTCCAGCCCTGCCGCTCGGCGTGGCGCGAGTACATGCGGAACAGGTCGCCCGCGAAGATCGCGGCTTCGTCGCCGCCGGTACCGGCGCGGATCTCGAGGAAGATGTTGGCGTCGTCGCGCGGGTCCTTCGGGACCAGCAGCTTCGTGAGTTCGGCGTCCTCGGCCGCGAGGCGCGCGTCGAGCTCCCCCAGTTCCTCCGCGGCGAGCCCGCGCATTTCCGCGTCGCCGGCCTCGGCCATCTCGGCGGTGGCCCGCCGCTCGTCCTCGAGCTTGCGGTACTCGCGGAAGCGCCGCGCCACAGGCTCGAGGCGCGAGTACTCCATGGAGAGTTCGCGAAACTGGTTCTGGCGGCCGATCACCCCGGGATCGGCGAGCAGCCCGCCGACTTCCTCGAAGCGCTCGACCGTCTTCTCCAGACGGCGGCGGATGGAATCCTTCATCAGTCGTGCGAGTCCAGGTGGTAGATCGCAGCGATGGTGTCGATGATCTCGCCGTCGCCGCTCTCGGCGGCGTCGCGCAGGCGCTGGCTGGGCGCGTGGATGAGTCGGTTGGTGAGCGTCGTCGAGATGAACTCGAGCGCTTCCTCGGGGGAGCGGCCGTGCGCCAGCATGCGCTGCGCCTGCTCGAGGGTGTGCAGGCGCACCTTGTCGGCGTCCGCGCGCAGGCGGCGGATGAGCGGGGCCGCCTCGCGCGTGCGCAGCACGTGCTCGAAACGCTCGACCTCGGCCTGCACCAGCTCGGTGGCCTCGCGCGCGGCGGCGCGCCGGCCCTCCATGTTCTCGTTCACGACCGTATTCAGGTCGTCGATCGTGAACAGGTAGATGTCCTCGAGCTCGGCGACCTCGGCCTCGATGTCGCGCGGCACGGCGATGTCGACCATGAACATCGGCCGGCGCTTGCGGGCGCGCAGGGCGGCGGCCGTCATCTCGCGGGTGATGATCGCGTTCGGCGCCGCCGTGGAGGCGACGACGATGTCAGCCTCGCGCAGGTGCGTCGGGATCTCCTCCAGGGAGATGGCGAAGCCCTGGAACTCGGCCGCGAGCTCGCGCGCCCGCTCGATGCTGCGGTTGGCGACGATCATGCGGCGCAGGCCGTCGGCGTGCAGGTGGCGGGCGGCGAGGGCGATGGTCTCGCCGGCGCCGACCAGCAGCGCGGTGCGGTTGTCGAAGCTCGCGAACACCGTCTTCGCCATGGCGACGGCCGCGGAGGCGACCGAGACGGCGTTGGCGCCGATCTTGGTCTCGGTGCGCACGCGCTTGGCGACGGAGAACGTGGCCTGGAACAGCCGGTTGAGCACGGGCCCCGTCGTGCCCGCGTCCTGGGCGACGCGGTAGGACTCCTTGAGCTGGCCGAGGATCTGCGACTCGCCGAGCACCATGGAGTCGAGGCCCGCGGCCACGGAGAAGGCGTGCTCGACCGCACGGACCTCGTCGTGGTGGTACAGGCACTGCTGGATCGTGGCGCCGAGCTGGTGATAGTTGCCGAGCCAGCGGCCGAGGTCCTCCGCCTGGCCCTCGGTCACGCAGTACAGCTCGGTCCGGTTGCAGGTCGAGACGATCACCGACTCGCGGATCTCGGGCAGCGCCTTGAGTTCCCTGAGTGCGTCCGGAATGCGCGCCGGCTCGAAGACCACGCGCTCCCGGACTTCCACGGGAGCCGTGCGGTGGTTGATGCCGACGACGACGAGAGACATTCCTGTTCCAGTTGGGAAAAGTCGCGAAATTCTGGGTGAACCCGTCAGGCAACACAAGTCGCATTCGCCTTCCGCTATAGTGGGCCGGCCATGCCTATCCGCATTTGCCGCGCCGTCGTTTCGCTGGCCCTGACGGGTCTCGTCCTCCTGGCGGGATGCGCCCCGTCGGCCGCGGTTCGTCCGCAGCCCGCGCCGACCTCGACCGATCCCGCGGCGCTGCTCGCCGAGGCCGATGCCGCGGCGGCGAAGGGCGACCTCGTGGCGGCGGCGGCCGCCTGGCGGCGTGCCGCGGAACAGTCCACGGACGAGGCCGTCGCCGAGCAGGCGACGCGCGCCGCCTACGACGCGCACCAGCTGACGGCCGCGGCGGGCGCGGCCCGGCGCTGGCTGGCGATCAACCCGACCAGCGAAGAGGCGCACCGGTACGCCGGCACCGCGGCCCTGCGGCTGCACCGGCTCGACGAGGCCGAGGCCGAGTTCGCGCAGTTGCTCGACACCGCCTACATCAGTCCCGCGGCCGGCTTCATCGCGCTGCTGCCGGTGATCGGCGACGAGGCCATCCCGACCGACGTCACCGAGCTGCTGCGCCGGCTCGTGGCGCGCCATCCGCGCGTCGCGGAAGGGCAGTTCGCGCTCGCACACGCGGCCCTGCGCTCGGAGAATTTCGCGCTGGCGCTGGCGTCGGCGGAACAGGCCGCGGCGCTCGCGCCGTACTGGGCGCCGGCCCGCCTGGTGCTCGCGCGGGCCACGATCGCGTCGGGCAAGGAGGAGGAGGGGCTCGCGATCGCGCGCGACCTCGTGACTGCCCCGGATTCCGACATCCCGACCCAGCTCGAGTACGCCCTGATGCTCGCCGCCACCGGCCGCGACGAGGAGGCGCGCGCCATGCTCACGCCGTACGCGACCGGCGAGACGGTGATCCCGGGCGCCATCCGCAGTCTCGGCGCGATGGACCTCGACGCGGGCGCCCTGGACGCCGCGCAGCGCCGGTTCGAGGACCTGCTCTCCACCGGCGCGCAGTCCTACGAGGCGATGTACTTCCTCGGCATGATCGCCGAGCGCCGCAAGGACGACGAGCGGGCGATCCGCTACTACGGCCGCGTGACGGGCGGCGACTACGCCCTGCCGGCGCAGCAGCGCGTGGCCCGGTTGCAGGCGGACAAGTCGGGCCTCGCGGCGGGACTCGACCACCTCGCGCAGTTCGCGCGCGCCCAGCCGCAGAGCGGGCCGCAGCTGGTGGCCGCGCGCGCGGCGCTCGCCTCGGCGCTCGACGACGGCAAGCGCGCACTCGAGATCCTGAACGACGGCATCCGCCGCTATCCGGACCTCGCGAGCCTGCGCATGGATCGCGTGTTCGTCTACGAGCGTCTCGGCAAGGACGAGACGGCGGTGCGCGAACTGCGCGCGCTGCTGGCCGAGCGGCCGGGCGACGCCCTGGTGCAGAACGCCCTCGGCTACACGCTGGCCGATCACGACCGGCAGCTCGACGAGGCGCAGGCGCTGATCGGCGCGGCGCTGGCGCAGTCCCCGGACAGCGCGGCGATCCTCGACAGCATGGGCTGGCTGCTGCACCGGCAGGGGCGTCAGGCCGAGGCCCTCGCGTACCTCGAGCGGGCGCGCGCCACCGGCGACGATCCCGAGATCGACCTGCACCTCGGCGAGGTGCAGTGGGCCCTCGGCAAGCCTCAGGACGCGCGCAAGACCTGGCAGGACGCGCTGGCGCAGCATCCCGACGACCGCCGGCTGCAGGAGCGCCTCCAGCGGGCCGGGCCGTGAGGGTATTCGCGGCGGGATGGCTGCTGGCCACTGCGCTGGCCGGCTGCGCGGTGACGCCCGAGGTGCCGGTCGAGGCCGGGCGGGCCGTGGATGCCCGGCGGCTCGAGGCCTGGTCCGCACGCGGCCGTCTCGCCGTCGCAATCGGGCACGACGGCGGCAGCGGCAGCTTCGAGTGGAACCAGCGCGCCGACCTCACGCGCCTGCGGGTGCAGGGTCCGCTGGGCGTCGGCGCCCTGGACATCGAGACCGACGGGAGCGGGCTGACGGTGGCCGACGCGGCAGGCCAGAGCGTCGACGCGGACGCGGCCCGCGAACGCTTGCGCGCGAGGCTCGGCGCCGACCTGCCGCTCGCGCAGATGCGCTACTGGCTGCTCGGCCTGCCCGCACCGGGCGAGTCGGCCACGGTCGATGCGCCCGGCGGCACGCTGAAGGCGCTCGAGCAGTCCGGCTGGACGGTGAAATACGACGCCATGGCCGTCGTGGACGGCTGGGCGGTGCCCAGGCGACTCACGGCCGCCCGGGAGGCCGCGCGCGTGCGGGTCGTCGTCGACGAGTGGCACCTGCCGCCGGCCGGGAGCACGCCGTGAGTGCCGGCGACCCGCTCGGCCTGCCCGCGGCCTGGCCGGCGCCGGGCAAGCTGAATCTCTGCCTGCACATCGTCGGGCGCCGTGCCGACGGCTACCACCTGCTGCAGAGCGCCTTCCAGTTCATCGACCTGGCCGACGAGATCCGTTTCTGGCGCCGGCCGGCCGGGGTCATCGAGCGGGTGGGTGACGTGCCGGGGGTGCTGCCGGAGGACGACTTGACGATCCGTGCTGCGCGCAGGCTCGCCGAGGGCCGCCCGGACGGCCACGGAGTGGCGATCGAGGTGCGGAAAAAATTACCCATGCAAGGCGGAGTGGGCGGTGGCAGCTCGGATGCGGCGACCGTTCTGGTTGCACTGAACGAATTGTGGGGCCTCGGCATCGATCCGGACGAACTGGCCGGCCTCGGCCTGGCGCTGGGTGCCGACGTGCCGGTCTTCGTCCGCCAGCAGTCGGCCTGGGCCGAGGGCGTCGGGGAGGTCCTGACTGCGACCGAGTTCCCCGAGGCGACCTTCCTGCTGATCCGGCCCGACGCCGCCGTCGGTACGGCCGAGATCTTCAAAGCCCCTGAATTGACAAGGGATTCGCCGGTAATCACAATTCGCGGTTTCCTGCAGAACGGTGGCCGGAACGACTGCGAGCCGGCGGTCAGGCGTCGCTACCCGGCGGTGGCCGAGGCGCTCGACTGGGCCGCGCAATTCGGGGCGGCGCGTCTGACGGGCACGGGCTCCTGCGTGTTCGTGGCGATGGCGGATGCGGGCAGCGCGCAGCGCGCGCTCGACCGGCTGCCGTCGCGCTGGCGCGGCTGGGTGGTGCGCGGCCTCAACCGCTCGCCGCTCGCGACGCGCCTCGCGCTCGAGCGTGCGCACCGGGACGCGGGCCGCGGCGGCTGACGATTGCGTTGGGGTGTCGCCAAGCGGTAAGGCAGCGGGTTTTGATCCCGCCATACGGAGGTTCGAATCCTTCCACCCCAGCCAGCCCGCGGGCTGACTGACGAATTCGGAAGACGGGCGAGGCCCGCTTCCAGGCGAACTGGAGAGTCTCGGATGGACGGCCCGTCGATCGCGGTGTTCACCGGCAATGCGAATCCGGCGCTGGCGCAGGACATCGCACGCTACCTGCAGCTTCCGCTCGGGCGCGCGCACGTCGGGCGCTTCAGCGACGGCGAGGTGACGGTCGAGCTGATGGAAAACGTGCGCGGGCGCGACGTGTTCGTCGTCCAGTCCACGTGTCCGCCGGCCAACGACCACCTGATGGAGTTGCTGGTGATGGTCGATGCGTGCCGACGCGCTTCCGCCGGCCGGATCACCGCGGTGATGCCGTATTTCGGCTACGCACGCCAGGATCGCCGCCCGCGCGCCACGCGCGTCGCGATCACGGCCAAGGTGGTGGCCAACATGCTGGCCGGCGTCGGCGTGCACCGCGTGCTGACGGTCGACCTGCACGCCGACCAGATCCAGGGGTTCTTCGACATCCCCGTGGACAACGTGTACAGCTCGCCGGTGCTGCTCGGCGAGGTGTGGAAGCAGAAGTACGAGAACCTCGTGGTCGTGTCGCCGGACGTCGGCGGCGTGGTGCGCGCGAGGGCCATCGCCAAGCGCCTCGACGACGCGGACCTCGCGATCATCGACAAGCGCCGGCCGCGGGCCAACGTCTCGGAAGTGATGAACATCATCGGCGAGGTCGAGGGCAAGAGCTGCGTCCTCGTCGACGACATGGTGGATACGGCCGGCACGCTGTGCCAGGCCGCCAAGGCGCTGAAGGACCACGGTGCGAAGCGCGTGGCCGCGTACATCACGCATCCCGTGCTGTCCGGGCCGGCGATCGACCGCATCGAGGCCTCGGCGCTCGACGAGCTGGTGGTGACGGACACGATCCCGCTGCGCGAGAACGCGCTCGCGTGCCGCAAGATCCGCCAGCTCTCGGTGGCGGGCCTGCTCGCGGAGACCATGCGCCGAATCCGCGACGAGGAGAGCGTGAGCTCGCTCTACCTCGACTGATTTGCTGGGTGTCCCGCGGGATTGGTCGCGATCCGCGGGGCGATTTGACGACAACTGGAGATACACATGAAAACCGCATTCGAACTCGCCGCCGAGTTCCGTGACGCCGAGGGCAAAGGTGCGAGCCGCCGCCTGCGTCGCGCGAACAAGGTGCCTGCCATCCTCTACGGTGGCCACCGTGAGCCGCGCGCCCTGGCGCTCGATCACACCAAGCTCCTGCTGATGCTCGACAACGAGCGCTTCTACTCGACCATCATCAACCTGAAGGTGGGCGAGCTCAGCCAGGCGGCGATCCTCAAGGACGTGCAGCGTCACCCGGCGAAGAACGCCGTGCTGCACGTGGACCTGCAGCGCGTGCTCGAGGACGAGAAGATCCGCATCACGATCCCGCTGCACTTCAAGGGCGAGGCCGCCTCGCCGGGCGTCAAGGCGGGCGGCGTGGTTTCGCACCTGCGCAACGACGTCGAGGTGAGCTGCCTGCCGAAGGACCTGCCGGAGTTCGTCGACGTCGACCTCTCGGGCGTCGGCATGAACCAGATGCTGCACCTCTCCGACCTGGCGCTGCCGGAAGGCGTCGAGCTGCCCGAGCTCACCCACGGCCGCGACACGCCGATCGTGTCCATCCACCACGCGCGTGCCGAGGAAGTCGAGACGCCGGCGGCCGAGGCGGCCGCGGGTGCCGCGGCTCCGGCGGCGGCGGCTCCGGCCGCGGCCCCGGCGGCGGATGCCAAGGCCGGCAAGGACGCGAAGAAGTAAGTCGCGCAGCGGTCGTGAGCGACGGGCCGTCCCCCGGGGCGGCCCGTCCGCTTTCACTTCCGTGCCTCGCGACCCAGGACGACCCCAACCATGGCCGGCACACCGCTGCAGATCGTCGTCGGACTCGGCAATCCGGGTCCCGAGCACCGGCTCACGCGGCACAACGCGGGGTTCTGGTTCGTGGACGCGCTCGCGCGCGTGCACAGCGCGCCGTTCCGGCCGCACTCGCGCTACCAGGGCGAGATCGCCAAGGTCACGCACGAGGGCCGGGAACTGGTCCTGCTGAAGCCCCAGACCTACATGAACCGCAGCGGCCTCGCGATCCGCGCGCTGGTCGACTACGTGAAGGCGCCGCTGACCGAGGTGCTGGTGGTGCACGACGAGCTCGACCTGCCGCCCGGCACGGCGCGACTCAAGTTCGGCGGCGGCCACGGCGGGCACAACGGCCTGCGCGACACCATCACGCACTGCGGCCCGGATTTCTGGCGCCTGCGCCTCGGCATCGGCCACCCCGGCGACAAGTCGCAGGTCATCGACTACGTCCTGCAGCGGGCCTCGCCCGCCGACGAGCAGGCCATCATCGGCAGCGTTTCGGCCGGGCTCGAGGGCCTCGCCGTGCTGCTGCGCGACGGCGCCGAGCGCGCCATGAAGCAGCTGCACACCGCGGAGAAGTAATGGGCATCAAGTGCGGAATCGTGGGCTTGCCGAACGTCGGCAAGTCGACGCTCTTCAACGCGGTCACGCAGGCGCAGAACGCCGCGGCCGCCAACTATCCTTTCTGCACCATCGACCCGAACGTGGGCGTGGTGCCCGTGCCGGACGTGCGCCTCAAGGCGCTCGCGGCGATCGTGAAGCCCGAGAAGATCCTGCCGACCACGGTCGAGTTCGTCGACATCGCGGGCCTCGTGGCCGGCGCGTCGAAGGGCGAGGGCCTCGGCAACAAGTTCCTGGCGCACATCCGCGAGACGGACGCCATCGCGCACGTCGTGCGCTGCTTCGAGAACGACGACATCGTGCACGTGTCGGGCAAGGTCGATCCGCTGCGCGACATCGACGTGATCAACACCGAGCTTGCGCTCGCCGACCTCGACACCGTCGAGCGCGGCCACCGTCGCGCCGAGAAGGACGCGAAGGCGGGCGACAAGGACGCGATCAAGCTGCGCGACCTGCTGAAGCGCATGCAGCAGCACCTCGACTCGGGCAAGCCGGCGCGCACCCTGCCGATGGACGCGGCCACCGAGAAGCCGCTGCTGCGCGAGTTCTGCCTGATCACGCTCAAGCCGCTCATGTACGTGGCGAACGTGGCCGAAGGCGGCTTCAAGGACAACCCGCACCTCACGGCCGTCGAGAAGCGCGCCGCCGAGGAGGGTGCCGACGTGGTGCCCGTGTGCGCGGCGATCGAGGCCGAGATCGCGCAGCTCGACGAAGGCGACCGCATCGCGTTCCTCGAAGAGCTGGGCCTGCACGAGCCGGGCCTCGATCGCGTCATCCGCGCTGCCTACCACCTGCTCGGACTGCTGACGTTCTTCACCGCGGGCGTCAAGGAAGTGCGCGCGTGGACCACCCACATCGGCGCGCTGGCGCCGCAGGCCGCGGGCGAGATCCACACGGATTTCGAGAAGGGCTTCATCCGCGCCGAGGTCATCGCCTACGAGGACTTCATCGCGCTCAAGGGCGAGCAGGGCGCCAAGGAAGCCGGCAAGATGCGCCTCGAGGGCAAGGAGTACGTCGTCCGCGAGGGCGACGTGATGCACTTCCGCTTCAACGTCTAGAAAAAAATGGGGGACACTCACGTTTTTTCGGGCGCCGCGGCCGGCCCCGCCGCGTGAAAAAAGAATGAGTGTCCCCTGATTCAATGCGGGCCAGTACGTGTAGAGTCCGGCGGCATGCGCAAGGCACTGCTGCTCCTCGTCCTGGCCTGCCCGGCGGGCCCCTCGATGGCTGATCCCGGCGCGGCGGCCCCGCGTGCCCCGGAGGCGCGTCCGATCGTCATCGCGCACCGCGGCGCCTCCGGGTACCGTCCCGAGCACACGCTCGAGGGCTATCGCCTCGCCATCGAGATGGGCGCCGACTTCATCGAGCCCGACCTCGTGGCGACGAAGGACGGGCACCTCGTGGCCCGCCACGAACCCAACATCACCGAGACCACCGACGTCGCGCGCCATCCGGAGTTCGCCGCGCGGCGGACGACGAAGGTCATCGACGGCGTCGAGGAGGCCGGCTGGTTCACCAGCGACTTCACGCTGGAGGAACTGCGCACGCTGCGCGCCGTGCAGTCGCGTCCCGACCGGTCACACGAGTTCGACGGCCGGTTCGCCATTCCGACGCTGGCGGAGATCGTCGACCTGGCGCGGCACGAGTCGCAGGCGCGAGGCCGCACGATCGGCATCTACCCGGAGACCAAGCACCCGACGTGGCACTGCGAGCAGGGCCTCGCCCTGGAACCCCGGCTGCTCGACGCTCTGGCGCGCGTCGGCTGGACCGAGCGCACGTCGCCGGTGTTCATCCAGTCGTTCGAGTCCGGCAACCTGCAGTGGCTTCGCGGGCGCACCAAGGTGAGGCTGATGCAGCTGGTCGGGGGCGCGTCACTGACCGCCGACGGCCTCGTCACGCCCGACCCTCAGTGGCAGGCGCGGGGCCGCTGCGCGCTGTTCGAAGCGCAGTTGCCGCCGACGGATTTCGGCACGGCCGCGTCCTTCGCGAAGATCGCGGGCTATGCCGACGCGATCGGTCCCTGGAAGCGACACATCGTCGGTACCCGCGAGACGCAGCCGGGTCAGCCGGGTGAGGCGACGCGGCGCACGACGGCACCCACGCAGTTCATCGCCCTGGCGCATGCCGCGGGACTCCTGGTGCATCCGTGGACGTTCCGCAACGAGGCGCAGCACCTCGCCGCGGACTACGGCGGTGATCCGGCGGCGGAGTACCGGCAGTTCCTGGCGCTGGGCGTCGACGGCCTGTTCACGGACTTCACGGACACGGCGGTCGCCGCGCGGGCCCGATTCCTCGCCGGGAGCGACGCGACGCACTGACCGGGGCGATGTGGTCGCCCCGGCCCGGATCGTGTGCGCGGAAAAAAGAGCAATGTCCCCGGTTACGGGATCGCCTGCTTGGCCGCGTCGATGGCGTCCTTCAGGCTGAAGCCCTTCTTCTTCTTCTTCTTGGCATCGGCACCCGCGGCGGCCTCGTCCGTCGTGCCTTCGCCTGCGCTCGCCGCGTCCTCGGCGCCGCCGTCGGTCTCGCCCATGTCGGGCATGCCGAGCATCGTGAACGCCACGGACTTCACGCGCACCTTAACCGCCCAGTCCGGCTCCCAGGCGATCTTCGGGTCGGTCGGACGCGGCGGATGGGCGAGGTTCAGCTCGGTGCCGTACGCGATCATGCGCAGCATGCCGCCGCTGCCCTCCGGGAAGATGCCCTTCGGGATCTGGCAGGTGGTCGTCGTCGGCGGCAGCAGCACCTTGTCCTTCAGCCACTGGTCGACCGACCGGTTGGTCTGGTAGTCGACGAGGCCGAAGCCCGAGTCCGGCAACTCGCTCGACGTCCACAGGGTCATCTCGGCCGCGCCGCCTTCGTCACCCTTGCCGCCCATCGCCGCGATGAAGTACGCACGGGCCGTCGGCAGCGCCTGCCACGACAGCTGCGTGACGCCGTTGTCGTCCGCCTGCTTGAGCGCGATCGGCGGCATGATGTCCTGCTGCGCAGGCATGTTGAACTTGAAGTTCTCGGGCACGCCCTGGCCCGTGAACGTGTGCGCGCCCACGAGCGACGCGCCCGCGGGGACCATGCGCTTGTCGACGAGGTTCGGCCACACCGGTCGGCCCGGCGCCGAGTGGGTGCCGCGCTGGGTCGCGCGCCGGCCCTTGAAGATCTCGGCGAGCTGGCCGACCGTGCCGGTGGAGAAATCCACTTCCTTCGGCTGGCCCGGGCGCACCGCGGGCCCGCAGCCCCAGTACAGCTTGATCTTGCCCTTGGGCTGCTCGGACGGCTCTTCGGGCACGTCCTCGCCACCCGTCTCCTTCACGGGCTTGGCCTGCGGCAGCACCTTGAGCTGCAGGCTCGGCGCGAGCTTGCTGGCGTCCGGCACCGCCTGCACGGCCTCGCTCAGGCTCGGGTTGCGGCTGGTGCGCAGCGTCACGTCGACGAAACTGCCGCTGCCGCCCCAGCGCGTGTGCCCGAACTGGTTGTCCTGGGAGCGGCCGCCGAACAGGGCCGAGAGGGGCGTGTCGCCGCCGCCACCACCGCCACCGCCCATCATGCTGCCCATCATCCCGCCCATGCCGCCCGGCGACGTGAAGGTCGCGACGTCGATCCAGGCCTGGGCGATCGGCGGCTTGTCGGGCGGGCGCTGGGTCGCCGTCTCGGCGGCCTGGAGGCCCGCCGGCAGGACCAGCGCCGTGGTGATCAGGGTCGTGCTGATTGCGCGTTTCATGGCCATTTTCCTCGTTGTCCGGCCTTTCCGGTCAAGTCTGGCACAGGGCAGGGGTGGTGCAAGTGCCTTAGGTCATCGCCTGCCTTGACTCCCCGCATCCCGGGGCCGAAAATTCGCGGCCCCGTACGGGCCGCCACCGGCCCGGACCCTGCCTCGTGGTGAGGTAGCTCAGACGGTTAGAGCGAGGGATTCATAACCCCTAGGTCGGGAGTTCGATTCTCCCCCTCACCACCACCTTCCCATTCTGCGCCCGCTCGGTCCGGCACGGTCAGTGGACGGGCCAGGGTCGGTGCGCCCGGAGGCTGGACCCGGTCCATCACGCCGCGGCGCCCCGCCGCCCAGCCTGCGTCGCACGCTCGACCGTCAGCGTCAGCAGCAGACCGACGACGGCACCGGCGCTGGCGAGTGCCATGTCCTTCTGCGCGTCCCACTCGTCGCCCTGGGTGCCGAGGTAGGCCACGCCGAGATCGCCGCCGAAGGCTTCCGCCGCCGCCCACTCGATCATCTCGTACAGCACCGAGTGGCCCATGAGGAACATCACCGGCATCAGGTAGCGCCACAGCCGGCGCGGGTGGGCGCGCGCGGCGAACAGTTCCCACGTGGCCGGGAACACCAGCAGCCCGTAGCAGAAGTGCACGAGGCGGTCGTAGTGGTTGCGCCCCGGCGCGTGGTTGACATCGATGCCGGCGCCGGCGAGCCACGCCGGCCACGGCACCTCGCTGTAGGTGTAGTGCGCGCCGATCTCGTGCAGCACGAAGAACGCGAACAGGCAGGTGTAGGCGAAGTTCGAGAAGCGCAGGCGACGGTGCGTGGCGACCAGCACGGGCACGGCGACGAGCACGAGCAGGTTCTCGAGCAGCCAGTCCTGCCGGTACCAGGGATCGATCGCGAGCGCCAGCCACAGGACGGCGAAGGCCGACAACAGGACGGCGGGATAACGATCCGGTGCGCGCACGCTTCGGCTCCTGCCTCCCCGACCGCCCTTAGGTACATCCCGTCGAGGTTCGCCGGGTTTCCTGAGGCGCGGCGCGGCTATGATTTTTCCAGGCCATTCTACGCTTCGTGATCCGGGCGGGGAGGCGACGATGGAGACGCTGCGCAGCATCCTCGTCCTGATGGAGCCGGCGCTCGAACAGCAGGCTGCGTTCGAGGCGGCGCTGCCGCTCGCGCGCGCCACGGGTGCCCGTCTGCACCTGCTGATGACGGACTACCGCGACCTGCACGTGTCGTTCCACCAGCCGCCGGCGCCCGGCCTGCTGCAGTACCGCGAGTCGGTGCTGGCGACGCACCGCGTCCTGCTCGAGCGCTGTGTCGCGCGTGCGCAGGCGGCGGGCGTTCCGGCGGACTTCGAGTGCGTGTGGGGCACGCCCTTTCACGAACTGGCGATCGAGCGCGTCTCGGCGCTCGCGCCGGATCTCGTCATGAAGCAGAGCGTGCACCACGGCCGCGTGGAGCGGACGCTGTTCACCGGTTCGGACTGGCACCTGATCCGCGACTGTCCCGCGCCGCTGCTGCTGGTGAAGGATCCCGCCCGCCTCGCGACGCCGCGCATCCTCGTCTGCGTCGATCCGCAGCACCTGCACGACAAGCCGGCCGCACTGGATCACCGCCTGCTCGGCAGCGCGGCCCTGCTGCACGAGCGGCTCGGCGGCGAGGTGCACGCGCTGCACGTGTTCGCGCTGCCCCACCCGGTCGCCGTCATCGGCGACGCCTACGTGGCCGCGGCCGGCATGGTGCCCGACGAGGCGACGCTCGAGGCGGCGAACCGCAGCCTGCACGCACTGCTCGCGGCGCACCCGGCGTTCCGCGAGCACGCCCACCTGCGCGTGGGCATTCCCGCGCAGGACATCGTCGCCGAGGCGCTCGCGCTCGAGGCGGACCTGCTGGTGATGGGCGTCGTGTCGCGGCGACGCCTGGAGCGCTGGTTCGTCGGCAACACGGCGGAGGCGGTGCTCGACCGCGTGCCCTGCAACGTGTGGGTGGAGAAGCTGCCGCCGCCGGGCTGATCTCAGCCGTCCGCCGCGCGCAATGCGGCGAGAGACCGGGCGACCGATTGCGGGTCCGTCGTGTCCGCCTCGATGACGAGCGGACGCTCGCGTTCGTCGAACGGCTCCCAGTAGCCGGCCTGGCGGTCGAGCAGCCCGACGTCCGCTTCCGACGCGTCGCGACCGGCGCGGCGTCGCGCTGCGACGCGCTCGCGCCGCAACCCGGCCGGCGCGACGACGTGCAGCAACTGCGCGGTGCCGCCGTGGCTCGCCGCGAGCGCGAGCAGTGCCGTGCGTTCCGCGCGTCGCAGGCTGGCGGCATCGACGATCACGCTCTCGCCGGCCGCGAGGCATTTCGCCGCGCATTCGCCGAGGCGGGCGTAGGTGCGCGCGTTGAACTCGCGCGAGTAGAGGCCCGCGTCGGGCGGCGAGCGCGAATCCGCGAGGGCGTCGAGCCCCGCGAGCCGCTTGCGCTCCACGTCCGAGCGCAGGTGCACCGCGTCGAGCGCCGGCGCCAGCTGGCCCGCGAGCCAGGTCTTGCCGGAGCCCGACAGTCCGCAGGTCACGACGAGACGCGGCCGCGCGACCTGCGTGCGCTGCCACGCCCATTCGAGATAGCGCAGAACCGTGGCGTCCGACGTGCCGGACTGGCGCTGGCGCAGGCCCGCCACCTTGGCGCGCACCAGCGCGCGGTACGTCTCGTACCAGGGCAGCAGGGGCAGTGCGTCGAAGTCGCCCAGCGCGTCGAGCCAGGCGGCGAGGGCGGCGCGGCGCAGGTCGCGGCGGCCGCGCGCGGCGAGGTCCATCGTGAGGAAGGCGATGTCGCTCGCCACGTCGATGCAGCGCAGCGCCGGATCGAACTCGATGCCGTCGAACGCCGTCAGCCGGCCGTCCCAGCGCACGACGTTCGCGCAGTGCAGGTCGCCGTGGCACTCGCGGATCCTCCCCTCGCGCACGCGTGCCAGCATCCGGGCCTCGAGCGACGGTGCGATCGCCTCGGCCCACGCGCGCAGGCGCGCGAGCAGGTGCGGAACCGGCTCGGGCAGGGCGAGCGCGGACAACTCGGTGAAGTTGTCGAGCAGCACGCGCCGCACCCGCTCGGGCGAGCCGAAGTCCGGCGCGGACGGGGGCGGTGCGGCCACGGCGTGCACGGCGGCGATTGACGCACCCAGCGCCGCGACTTCGTCCGCCTGCACGGCGTCGCGCCCAATCAGCGCATCGAGTTCCTCGCGCGGATCGAACTGGAGCATGCGCACCGCGTGATCGACGACCTCGCCGCAACCCGCGCCGATGCGCAGGCGTTCGCCGTCGCGCGTGATCGCCACCGAGTCCAGGTACAGTCCCGGCGCGAAGCGGCGATTGAGGCGCACTTCCTCGGCGCACAGCAGCGCGCGACGTTCGGGCGTCGAGTAGTCGAGGAAGCCGAGCCGCAGGGGCTTCTTCACCTTGTAGGCGTAGCGCCCGGTGAGCGCGACCCAGGAAATGTGGGTCTCGACGAGCCGCACCGGCGCGGAGACTTCGTGCGGGTAGGCGGCGGGATCGAGCAGCGCGGCGGGCAGTGCGGCGGCCGCATTCATGACGCATTCCCCGGATTCGGCACTCGACGGCGGCTCCGGCCAGTGTACGCTGGCTATCGACGCCCCAGGCCCCTGCGATCAATACTTATGGCTCGCCGGGACCACCGTTCGACAATGAAGTCGTCCAGTCCCTGGACACCAGAAGGAAGTTCACATCGTGACCATCCCCGTCAACATCACCTTTCGCCACATGGAGAGTTCCGCAGCCCTCGAGACGCGGATCCATGAGCTGGCCGGCCACCTCGGTGTCTTCAGCGATCGCATCCAGGCCTGTCGCGTAGTGGTCGACTCGCCGCACCGGCATCACCACCAGGGCAAGGTGTACGCGGTGAAGGTGCAACTCGAGCTGCCGGGCGAGGACGTGGTCGTCGACATGGAGAGGCCGCAGCGCGGAGACCACGAAGACGTGTACGTCGTGCTGCGCGACGCGTTCGATGCTGCGAAGCGGCAGCTGCAGCAGCGCATGTCCAGCCTGCGGGGTGACGCCAAGCGACGCGAGACCCTGAGTTGAGCCCCGCGCCGCTGCTGTTCGCGCCGGCCGCGAGCCGGCAGTTCGGCGAGCGCATGGCGGCGGCGGCCGGCTGCGAGCTCGCGCCGATGGAGGAGCGCGAGTACGAGGGCGGCGAGCACAAGGCCCGCCCCCTCGTCGGCGTCCGCGGCCGCGACGTGTTCGTCGTGCAGTCGCTGAGCGGCGACGCCGCGGGCAGCGCCAACGACCGGCTCTGCCGACTGCTGTTCTTCATCGCCGCGCTCAAGGACGGCGGCGCGTCGCGCGTGACGGCCTGCCTGCCTTTCCTCTGCTACGCGCGCAAGGACCGTCGCACCAAGGAACGCGATCCGGTCACGCTGCGCTACGTCGCCCAGCTGCTCGAGGCGGTGGGCACGGACCACGTGATCGTGCTCGACGCGCACAACCTCGCGGCATTCGAGAATGCCTTCCGCTGCCCGGTCGATCACCTCGAGGCGGCGCCGCTGCTGGCCCGCCAGCTCGCGAAGCACCTCGGGCCGGGCCCCGTGTCCGTCATGTCGCCGGATTTCGGCGGTGCCAAGCGTGCCCAGCGGCTGCAGGACCTGCTCGCGGTCTACTCGGGGCGCGAGATCGGCTTCGCCCTGCACGAGAAGCGCCGCAGCAGCGGCGTCGTCAGCGGCGACCTGCTGATCGGCCCGGTGCAGGGCGCGCACGTGATCCTCGTCGACGACCTGATCAGTGCCGGCTCGACGATCCTTCGGGCCGTGCAGGCCTGCCGTGCCGCAGGGGCGGTGCGCGTCGAGGCCTGCGCGACGCACGGCGTGTTCGAGCCCGAGGCGCAGCGGCTGCTCGGCCCCGACGGCCCCGACGGCCTGTGGATCACCGATTCCATCCTGCCCACGCGCATCGCGCCGGGCCCCGGCGAGCGGGTGCCGATCGTGCTCGAGGCCTCGACGCTGTTCGGTGAGGCGGTCCGACGCATCGTGGCCGGTGAATCCGTCGTTGCGCTGCGCGAACTCGAGGTCAAACCGCGCTAGGCGAGGCCGAGGCCGGCGTCGCTGAGGGCTGCACCGACGTAGTCGTCCGCGCGCGCCAGCCATTGCGACTCGCCCCCGCCGTCCGGCTCGGCGGCGCGCCACGTGTAGAGCTTGGCTCGCGTCGCCCCGCGGTGACTGCGGTAGAACGCGAGCAGGCGGGGCGGGGCGTCGTCGTCCAGCAGGGCGAGACAGCGGCGTCGCAGCTGCGCGCCGGCTTCGGCGTGCCCGAGGCGCGCGCACTCCAGTTCGAGGAAGCTGAGTTCCTCGGCGCGATCGAGCAGCCGCAGGTCGCGGTCGAATTCCAGGCAGTCGATGATCGATGGGGGTGCGTCCAGGAAGACGTGCTCGGGGCGCAGGTCGCCGTGCGCTTCGACGATGCAGCCGCGGGTCGCGCGCGCGGCCAGCACGTCGCACTCCCGCGTGACGACCCGGAGCTGTGTGTCGCGCAGCGTGTCCGCGTGCGGCCGGCCGGCCGCCGCGAGCACGGCGTGGTTGGCGGCGACCTGCCGCGCCAGCCGGGCGACGAACGCGTCGCCGTCCGTGATCGCCGGGGCAGCGCTGCGATAGAACTCCGCCAGCAGGCGAGCTACGGGTTCGAGCCGCGGCACGACGTCCTCGCCTCGCATCAGCCGGGCGTCCAGCAGGCGCGTGCGATCGAGTCGTCGCATGCACACGAGCCAGTCGACGGCGGTGCCCGGGCCGGCGATCGCGAGGCGCCCGTCGGCGTCGCTCGTGAGCGGCACGGCGTCGAGGTAGACGCCCGGCGCGAGCCGCCGGTTCAGGCGCACTTCCTCGATCGATCCACGCCGACGCGCTTCGGGTGTGCGGTAGTCCATGGGGTCGCGCACGACCGGCTTGCGCAGCTTGTAGGCGCGATCGCCGACGAGGAACAGCCACGCGAAGTGCGTCTCGATCGCCTCGTCGCCGCGACCGCACAGGCTGCGCAGGAACGCGACCCGGTCGGCGAGGGCGGGGAGGTCCGCGGCCATCGGGTCCAGCATAGCACTAGGTAAATGCGCGCATGCCGGGCCCTGGATGCGCGCGGAACATGGAGTCAGGCGACAGGGGACGAACCGATGACTCGCAGGTATCGCGATCGACGCGACGCGGGGCGGGTGCTGGCGCAGTCGCTGTCCGCGTGGCGCGGACACGCCGGCGCCGTCGTGCTGGCGCTGCCGCGCGGCGGCGTGCCGGTCGGGTTCGAGGTGGCGCGTGCGCTCGGGCTGCCGCTCGACGTGCTCGTCGTGCGCAAGCTCGGCCTGCCGTCGCAGCCGGAGCTGGCGATGGGCGCCGTGGCGAGCGGCGGGGCGCGGGTACTGAACGACGAGGTCCTGCGCTTTCTCCCGCCGGGCAGCGACGCGCTCGAGCGCGTGGAGGCCCGGGAGCGCGCAGAACTGCAGCGGCGGGAGCTTGCCTACCGGGGCGAGCGTGCCCCGCTCGAGATGCGCGGTCGCGTCGGAATCCTCGTCGACGACGGACTCGCCACGGGCGCGACGATGGCGGCGGCCGTGCAGGCCCTGCGCAGCCTCGGGGCGGCGCGCGCGGTGGTCGCCGTGCCGGTCGCGTCGGCGGAGGCGCTGGACCGGATCGCGGACCTGGCCGACGAGGTCCAGTGCCCGTCCGTCCCGTCGGGGTTCGGCGCCGTGGGCCAGTACTACGACTCCTTCGAGCAGACCGACGATCAGGAGGTGCGCGACCTGCTGCAACTGGCCGCGACCCCGGCGTCCGGCGTGCTGCGTGGTACGCTTTCGCCCTGACCCCACGGAGCGTCGCCATGAGCCAACCCGGCCCCGCCGTACTCAAGATCGACGACACCACTGGCCACGAGGAAGCGCTGGACCTCGACCCGGCACGCCTCGCCCCAGACAGCGCGATCCCGCAGCAGCACGTCCGCAACCTGTTCACGGACGCGACCGGAAAATTCTTCGCCGGCATCTGGCGCAGCAGCCCGGGCGCGTGGCGCGTCTCCTATACCGAGAACGAGCTCTGCGTCCTCACGACCGGGCGTGTGCGCATCAGTGACGATTCGGGCCGCGTCTGGGAGTTCGGGCCGGGCGACTGCTTCGTGATGCCCGCGGGGTTCCACGGCCGCTGGGAGGTACTCGAGTCGGCCCGCAAGTTCTACGCGATCTACGAGCCCGCCGCCGGCAGCTGACCGGCGTTGCTTTTTCGCAAATGATCCACTGCGGTGCGCCCATGGCGCACCGTTGCGCCGCCGCGGTGCAAAAAGCCGCTGCGACTGCCGAAATTGCCTGCAATTCCGCTGGCACGTTTCCTGCACCAAGGCTGAGCAGACGGCGTTGCTTCATTGCACCGCGTTCGGTTGTGTCGGGTTCGACACAGGCGATGCGGAGGCCGCTGAAACTTGTCGTCGCACAGCAACACGAGGTACATCATGAAATTGACTCACGGCCTGGCTGCAATCGGCCTGACTCTGGCGGCAGCCGCAGCGCAAGCAGACATCACCGGGACGGTCACGGCGGTCTCCGATTACGATTTCCGCGGCATCACCCAGACGGCGCAGGACCCGGCCCTGCAGGGCAGCATCGACTACGCCCACTCGAGCGGCTTCTACATCGGTGCGTGGGCCAGCAACGTCGACTTCGGCGACTGCTGCGACGAGAACGTCGAGGTCGACGTCTACACGGGCTTCCGCGGCGGCGAGACCGTCACCTACGACGTCGGACTGATCTACTACGCCTATCCCGGCGCCGACAGCATCGACTATCCCGAGATCTACGCCGGCATCGGCTACAAGTGGCTGAGCGGCAAGATCTGGTACTCGAACGACTTCGGCAACGGCGACGAGTCGGCGCTCTACTACGAGGCCAACGCCGCGGTCCCGCTGCCGGCCAACTTCGCCGCCAGCGCGCACGTCGGTCACAGCGACGGCGACTACTGGGATCGCTATTACGGCGGCGGCTACACCGACTGGTCGGTCGGCGTCACCTACGCGCTCGGCAACTTCACGCTGGGCCTGAAGTACATCGACGGCAGCGACCTCGAGCCGGCCAACGACACGGTGGACGACGTCGGCAGCAGCGATGCCCGTGCCGTGTTCTCGGTCTCCACGACCTTCCCCTGGAAGAAGGAGTGACCGGCTAGGCACCCACGGGTTGGCCCCCGGGCGCCCGGCGACCCCGCAAGGGTCCCGGGCGCCTTTTTTCGTCCGCCCCAGCCTGGGGCGCAGCCGGTTCGTCTCGTTTCTGATACGATTGCGCCACAGCATTTGGTGCTTTTGTGGTTTCAACGCAACGAGAAGGGGGCAGCATGAAACTGAGCCATGGCCTCGCCGCAGTGGTGCTGACGATGTCGGCCGCGGCTGCGCAAGCCGAGGTGACCGCCACGGTCACCGCGACGTCCGACTACGACTTCCGCGGCATCACGCAGACGCGGCAGAACCCGGCCCTGCAGGGCAGCATCGATTACGCGGGCGAGAGCGGCTTCTACGTCGGCGCCTGGGCGTCGAACATCGATTTCGGTGGCGACGAGAACATCGAGGTCGACCTGTACGGCGGCATCGCCGGCGGCGAGACCTTCCCCTGGGACGTCGGCATCGTGTGGTACACGTACCCGCAGTCGCAGGACGTGCACGACTTCGCCGAGATCTACGCCTCCCTCGGCTGGAAGTGGTTCGAAGGCAAGGTGTGGTACTCGAACGATTTCGGCGGCGGCTCGCTGGGCGACGACGCCTTCTATTACGAGGGCAACGCCAACTTCGAACTGCCGGCCAACTTCGGCATCGGCCTGCACGCCGGCTACAGCGACGGCGCGTACTGGGACAAGGACAGCTACCTCGACTGGTCGGTGGGCGTCACGTACACGCTGGGGCACTTCGACCTCGGCCTGAAGTACATCGACGGCAGCGACTACAAGCCGGGCAACGACGCGTTCAAGGACATCGGCAGCAGCGATGCCCGCGCCGTGTTCTCGGTCTCGACCAGCTTCCCGTGGTCGAGCGGCGAGGAAGAGGCGAGCGAATAAGCCCGTCCGGCTGACGAACGAACGCCCGGCCCCGCGAGGGACCGGGCGTTTTTCTTGGGGGGCGTGAATGCGCATCCCGCCATTCGCAGACGGTTTGATTGACCTGTCGACGTCGTGATGCCCTTCCCGGACGAAATCCGGCGCTGATTCCGTTCCAGCCCGATCGCGGGGATCCTGACGGTTTCAAACCCACAGGAGACCGCCATGGACATGGCCCCCAACGTCCCTGCCGTCGCATCGAACCGAGGCGTCATGCGGGGGCAGAAGCCGCCGCTCAAGGCACAGGAGATATGGGCCATCCGCGTCCGGCTGCAGATCGGGCGCCGGTCGCGGGACCTTGCGCTCTTCAACCTGGCGATCGACAGCAAGCTGCGTGGCTGCGATCTCGTGGCTCTCAAGGTTCGAGATGTCGCACCGTCCGGAACGGTTGCCTCGCGGGCGATCGTGCTCCAGCGGAAGACCGGTCGTCCGGTTCAATTCGAGCTCACCGAGCAGACTCGCGCTGCAGTGTCGTCGTGGATCGCGACCGCGCGCCTGCGCCACGATCAGTACTTGTTCCCCAGCCGCATCGTGGCGTCGCCACACTTGTCGACCCGGCAGTACGCTCGCATCGTTCGTCGCTGGGTCGCATCAATCGGACTCGAGCCCTCGACCTACGGAACGCACACCATGCGCAGGACGAAGGCGACATTGATCTACCGTCGCACCCGAAACATCCGCGCCGTGCAGTTGCTGCTCGGGCACACCAAGCTCGAGAGTACGGTGAGGTACCTCGGTATCGAGGTGGACGACGCGTTGGAGATTTCCGAGCAGACAGACGCGTGAGTGCACGGGCCGATGCGATCGATCCGCGACGGTCGTTTCCCGGCCCACTCGAGACGTTTCCGCGGAAACGTCAACGAAAACTCGTCAATCGCGCGACGGGCGCGAGTCGGCCCACTCAGGACACTCGGCTAATCGGCAACGGCCATTCTGTTTGGCAATTCACGGGACATCGGCCTGACTTGAAGTCTTCCGAACTGCTGGCCGGCAACTACTGAGAGTTCCTGTCTGATCATGCAATTCCGGTTCAGTGCCCGCCCGCCGCGGAGGACGCCTTGCCGGCTCGCTCGGCCACCTTGACGTCGAAATTGATCGCCGCGAGCTGTTCCGGCGCCATGCCGCGTTTGCGCAGGAACGGCGGCCACCGGGGATCGTCGTGGATCTTTGCGAAGAACGGTTCCGCAACGATATCGGAAAGGCCGGGATCTTCATTTTCCACGGCTATCTCCAACCATTCAAACGCGCGATCCGCATCGCCCCTCGCCGCGTATACGTAAGCAATGTTGTAAGGCGCATCCGTACGGTGGTCAGCCTCAAGCTTGGCAAGAGCCGCGTCCGCTTCGGCTTGCCGGCCCAGTTCGTGATAAGCCATTGCGGTACCAATCAGCCGGAAAGCCGCGTCGGTCTCTTGCTCCGCAGCGCTTAGCGATGCACCGGGCTGTCCTCTCCGAAGCAGCACCCTGCTAGTGGTGTAATTTCCCGCCACGCGCGTCGGATTCAGTCTCAAGGACGCTTGTAAGAGCGGGAGGGCCTCATCGAGTCGCCCGGCGGCTTCGAGGAGGATACCCAAATTTGTCATCGCACCGGCGTCGATGGGGTCGCGCGCGATGACGTACTTGAGCAGGCCAATCGCATCATCTAGCCGGCCTAGATCCTGTAGCAGACGCGAGGCGCCTACGCGAACGTCTCGGTCTTCCGGCGCAAGAGCCAGCGCCCGCTCAAGGTGCGGGGCGGCCTCCGCGAGATTGCTCGCGTATAGGGCAATCAGCCCTAGTGTGGCATGGGCCGGAGCGTATTCCGGATCGAGGGCGAGCGCCTTCTCGACGCGCTCCCGCGCGCGTATGGATGCCACGGGTAGGGACTCCATTCCCATACTCGCTTCATTGAGACTATTCACCGCCAGCTCATCCCACGCCGGGGCGTACCGGGGGTCGATCGTCAGGGCTTTCTCGTATAGCTGGTCGGATTGGCGCAATGAGTCCGGGGTGAACTGCCGTGCGAGCTGCCTCGCCTGCAGGAACAGCGCGTAAGCCCCGGGTTTCGTCTGGCGCGCCTTGGGCGCAGACCCCAACAGCGTGATCTTGAGCGACTTCACGACTTCGCCAGCGATGTCGTCCTGCACGCTGAAGATGTCATCCAGCGTGCGATCGTAGGTCTCCGACCACAGGTCGCTGCCGTCGTCGGCACGGACCAGGCGGGTGGATATCCGTATCCGGTTGCCGGACTTGCGCACGCTGCCTTCGAGCAGGTTCGCAACACCGAGCTTCTGCGCAATGACGTGGAATTCTTCGTTCTTCCCCTTGAACTGGAACGAGGACGTGCGTCCGATCACTCGCAGCTCCGGAACCTGGCTCAGCAGGCCCAGCAGTTCCTCGGAAATGCCGTCGGTGAAGTACTCCTGGTCCTTCGTCTCGCTCAGGTCGACGAACGGCAGGACGGCGATGGACTTGTCCGAAGCCAGCACAGGCTTACTTGTCGTCGCCTCCGCGGCGACCTGGGTGGCGGCCGATGGGTTCTCGCGGGATACCAATACGTGGGTCAGCAGCAGAACCACCGCGACCGCCAGCACGCCGATGATCAATCGATCGAGCACCTTGCCCGTGCGGCGGGTGACCGACTCGGAGGCATCGACCTCGCTTTCGCGCTTCAGCCCCTGCGGGGTGATCTCGTAGAACCAGGCGAATGCCAGGAAGAACGGCAGGCCGATCACGGCGGCCACGATGAACCAGCGCGTGGCCCATTCGGGGGCACCGACGGACGGTCCCAACTGCGCGATGCCCTGTGCAATGGCCCAAACAGAGGCCACGTAGAGGGCGCCGGCGCGGAACACGTTCCGGCGTCGTAGCTCGGCGATGAAGGACTTCAAACACGCTCCCTGTTGCGGCAGGTCAGAAGGCAGGCGATGTTCCGCTGAGCGCCAACCCAGCGTCTGCTACGCCCCCCCCCCACGACGCAAACCTCTTATCAGCCAGAAGTTGGACGCTGGCCGGGTTTAATGACGAACGGATCCCGAGCGTATTCGGTCGATTATCCGCGCGCAACTTGCTGATTGGGCACCCCACTTTCGGAGTCGCGGTCATCTGCAAGGGCGGCTCGGCAGGGCCCATCTTGCTTTCTTGCGTAAAGGCGTCGCGGTTGCGGTCCACTTAGGTAATACGACTGTCGGTAGTTGCCCGTAAGCTGCCCTATTCTTGCGCTGCAACACAAGTGCCGCGTTACACTCGTCCCGAGAGGCTGGAAACGGCCA
>JBPOHK010000063.1:0-69158 GCA_052035645.1 Pseudomonadota bacterium | reverse complement strand
TTTCAGCGCGCGTGGTCTGGTAGTACACCACGCCGGTGATGCAGCCGTTCTCGCCCTTGTACCAGGCTTTCTTGCCCCACTAGAACACCTCGGTCGTGCCGAGGAACGAGTTGTAGCCCTCGAGCAGCGGCGGCGGGACGATCTGGCCGGGATCGGTCGCATTCCACTGCGCGACTTCCTTGCGCGCGAGGCACAGTCCCGGGCGCTCCGCCGTGGCGTCGGAACCGTCGGCGCATTCCGCCGGGTCCTGCGTCTGCGGGTTGAGCTTGCCGCGCCCGTACTTGTCGTCGTTGAGCACCGGTCCGCCGGCGTCGCTGACGACGGTCACGCCCGTCGCGTTGAAGCGCGCGTAGTCGACTTCCGCGATCAGCCAGCTGAAGAACGGGAAGATCTCGTCGAACGGCAGGTAGCCCTCGGTGTCCGTGGTCGACGACGCATACATGCTGCCGTCGCGGAAGCGCAGGTTCACGGTCTGGTCCGGGATGCCCTTTTCGCCCGGCTCGCGCACGCCGTTGCCGTTCAGGTCGTTGAACACCCAGTGCTCGAGCGACCCGAACCAGCGGAAGACCGGCACGTCGCCGAGGTCGCCGTTCGGCGCGGGCGCACCGGCGCCGACCTGGACGGTCTGCGTGGCGATGATGTTGTCGAGGTACGTGTCCCAGATGACGAGCTGGTAGGTGCCGTCCGCCACGCCGGGGAACGTGAACTGGCTGTCCTCGTCGCAGGGCATGGCCATGAGGCCGCGCGTACCCGCCTGGTTGTTCAGGCCGACCCAGCAGCCGGGCAGCGGGTGGCCCGCCGAGAAGCCGACCTCGGGCGGTCGCGCCATCCGCATGTTGACGATGCGGCCGGAGATCGAATTCGAGCCCGGCGGGACGTAGTCCGGATCGCTCGCCGACTTCGGGAAGTCGTTCAGCGCACCGTTGGTGCTGATGAAGCCGAATTCGGCGTGGTGGCCGGCCGGACCGAATTCCGCGAAATAGCGCGGCTCGTTGGCCTTGACCCAGGTGTCGATGCCCGGCGTGCCCTCGATGGTCGAGGTCTGCTGCCACTTCTGGCCCGCCGGCGGGACGACGCGCACGCCGTACTTGCCGGGCGCGATGCCCTTGACGAGCAGTTCACCCTCGGCGATGCCATAGGGATTGCGCGCCGGATCGGCGGCCTCCTCCGCGGTGATCGTGTGCAGCGTGCCGTCGCCGAGCCGCACGACGTTGCCGTCCGCATCGTAGACCGTGCCGAGCGGGTGGCCGAAGGTGTCGGCCATCATCTGCCCGCCCATGTCGTAGATGAAGACGGTCCAGCCCCCGAGCGGGGCCTCGCCGTTGTCCCACACGCCGTTGATCGGGCGGCTGTCCTGGAACGCGCGCACGAAGATCTGCGCCGTCGGCACCGGCTGGCTGGCCAGCGTCACCGAGAGCGTCGCGGTCGTGCCGCCGTTGAACAGTTCCGGCGTGATCTGTCGACCGCTCTGCGTGTAGCAGTTGCCGGGCGCCGTGCAGTCCCGGGAAGCCGACGTGCGCGGGTCGGTGCCCGGCTCGTGCTGGTCCGGCAGGACGGTGAGGAAGTACCGCTTCGCCGTATCCGGGACGGGGATGCTCGCCGGATTCGCGTCGGAGTGCCCGGACGCGACGACCGTCATGTGGCTCTTGTGCATGTTGAGCGCGAGCGTCGCGGTCGTCGTGTCGGCATCCGGCTGGCCCGGATCGACGTACCACGTCGAATCCTCCTCCAGCAGCCAGCGGTACCCGACCGTGATCGGCACGCCCGCCGACTTCGCCGTCACCGTCACGGTGCCGGGCCCCGCGGCGATTGCCAGCGGGCTCCAGACCGACGTGGCGAAGGCCGCGCACGCCGCCAGCATCGATGCCGCAAACCCGCTGAAGCGCTTCATGTTGGCAATCATCTCCGTCCCCTCTCGCGAGCCCGACGTGGCCTCGCGCATCCCGGACTGCCGAACTCCTGCGGCGTACGACGCCATGGGCTGTCGCATGCGCACGGTTCTTTGGACCGGAGGCTATCGACCGGGAGGCACGCGACAAATCGGCTCCGCACCGTAGGCGGGCGGCCGCGATTACGTAGGCGGGGTGGGGTAACCCTGTAGGTCAGCCGGAGGACGCAGCGTCGCGCAGTGCGCGGTAGACACGCAGGACCCTGGGCACGTAGCGCTGCGTCTCGCCGAATGGCGGCACGCGTCCGCGATGGCGATCGACCGCCGTCTCGCCGGCGTTGTACGCGGCCAGGGCGAGCTCGAGATCGTTCGCGTACCTGTCCATGAGGTAGCGCAGGTAGCGTGCGCCCGCATGCACGTTCTGGTGCGGATCCTTCGCGTCGCGCGCCCCATAGGCGCGGGCCGTCGCCGGCATCAGCTGCATCAGGCCCTGGGCGCCCTTCGGCGACACGGCCTTCGCGTCGAAGCCGGACTCCACCACGATCACCGCGCGCAGCAGTTCCGGCTCGAGGTCGGTGCTGGCGGCGGCCGCTTCGATGATCGGATCGAACTTGCCGGCCCGCACGAGCAGGGACGCGTCGAGCGGCCGGCCGGCCTCGGTGACCTCCGGCGCGCTGCGCAGCAGGACCTTGAAGCGCGCATCGGCCGGCACGTTGGTCAGGTGCGTCACCCCGTGCTCGTCCGTGAAGGAATAGATGTCGGCATGGACCGGAACGGCCGCCGCGAGCAGCAGGACGAGCGCGGGCATCGCGAGTCCGGTGGTGCGCATGCCGGCATTGGAGCCCGGCCCGACGCCCGCGGCAAAGGTAGGTCAACACTGTAGGCAGGCGCGGGGGATCTGCCGCATTGCCGCAGGCCCCGGCGATGCGAACACTGGCAGCCGACGCCAAACGACCGGGGGAACCGCGCATGAGTCGCCGCTGCTCGTCCACGCATCCGCGGGCCCGGACCGCCTGGCTGGCGGCGGCGGGTCTTGCGCTCGCCAGCCTGGCGACCGCCGCACAGGAAACCCCGGGCGACGATCCCCACGCCGCGCACCGGGCGATGATGGCGCAGGCGTCGAACGGGGCGCTGCGCGTCGATCACGCGGCCTATGACATTCCCGACGTCGTGCTGCGCGACGAGCAAGGACGGCCCGTCCGGGTCCGCGAGTTGCTGAGCGGTGACCGGCCGGTGGCCGTGAACTTCATCTTCACCTCCTGCACCACCATCTGCCCGGTGATGACGGCCACCTTCCTGCAGTTGCAGCACGAGCTGGCGGACCAGCCGAACCGGCCGCTGTTCGTGTCGATCTCGATCGACCCGGACTTCGACACGTCGGTCACGCTGAACGCCTACGCGCAGAAGTTCGGCGCGGACTGGACGTTCCTCACGGGCGATCGCACCGACGTGCTGTCCGTGCTGCAGTCGTTCGCCGCGTGGCGCGGCAACAAGAACAACCACGCGGCGATCACGCTGTTCCGGGGAGCGAGCGGTGGCCACTGGATACGGGTCGAAGGCCTGGCGTCGGCGCAGCAACTCGCCGCGCTCTGGCGCGACCACGTCAGCTGAGGCACGGGGCGGCGCAGGGGGTGGCGTCGCCGTGTGCGGCCGTCGCGCAATCCTGCTGGTCGCCGCGTGGCTGTCCTCGTCGGCCGGCGCCCAGAGCCCGGCCGAACTCGGGCTGCGCCTGTATCGCAGCGGCATCGGCGTAGACGGTCGGCCCGTCAGCGCCGTGGTGCAGGGCGACGTTGCCGTCGACGGCACCATGCTGGCCTGCGCGAGCTGCCACCGACGCAGTGGCCTCGGCGCATCCGAAGGCGGCAATCGGGCCTTGCCGGTCACCGCGCCCGCACTGTTCGGCGACGCGGCGGCACTCCCTCCCAACCTGCTGTCGAAGCGCCCGCCGTACGACGATTCGACGCTCGCGACGGCGATCACGGAGGGTCGTGCCGCGGACGGACGCCTGCTCGACCCGCTGATGCCGAGGTATCGGCTCTCCGCAGTGGACCTCGCGTCGCTCACGGCGTACCTGCGCACGCTCGGCACGGGGCCGGCGCCGGGCGTCGGCGCGGAGGAGATCGAACTCGCGACGATCGTGGCCGACAGCGCGCCGGTGCGCGAGCGCGATGCCGTGGCGGCCGTCGTGCAGCAGTTCGCGTCCTACAAGAACGGCGTCACCCGTCGCGAGCAGCAGCGAGCGGAGGCGTCGCGCCGCCATCTCTACGGGGAGCGCCACGCGCGGGCGTTCCGGCGCTGGCGAGTTTCGGTGTGGACGCTCCATGGCGAACCGGCGAGCTGGCCCGCGCAACTCGACGAACTGTATGCAGCCCGGCCGCCCTTCGCCGTCATCTCGGGAGCGGCGGGCGCGGACTGGGCGGTCGTCGACGCCTTTTGCGAGCGCAAGGAACTGCCTTGCGTCCTCCCGGTGACCGACTTACCTCGGGTCGGCGCCGGGAGCTTTTACAACCTGTACTACTCGGCGGGCGCCGTGCTCGATGCCCGCGTGACGGCGAGCAGTCTCAGGCAGGCCGCGGGCGCGGGCGATGCCAAGGCCCTGGTGGTCTACGCGGACGATACCCTCGGACGGGCTGCACTCGCGGCGCTGCGCGAGGACTGGCCGGAGTCCGCAAGGGGACGCCTGCACGCCCTGGCCCTGCCGGCGGGCTCGCGGCCTGCCACGCGATACTGGGAGGACCTGCTGGCCCGCGAGCGCCCCGACAGCCTGATCGCCTGGGTCGACGCGGCGTCCCTGTCGGCCCTGGCCCGCGCCCGCGCCGACCTGCTGCCCGCGACCGTGTACACCGCCGCCGCCTTCACGGACTGGAACGAACAGCGGGGTCCGGCGGAATTCGAGCGCCGCGTCATCCACGTGTATCCGTACAGCCTGCCGCAGGCGGGTCTCGCGCAGTTCCCGCGCGAGCAGGTCTGGCTGAAATCGCAGGGCCTCGCGGAACTGGAGCCCCTGCCTGCCGCCGAGGCGCTGTTCGCCTGTCATGCGGTCGGCGAGGCGATGCTCGGGCTGGCCGACAACTACTCCCGGGAATACCTCATGGAGGGGCTGGAGCACATGCTCGACGGCACGTCGATGACCTCGCTGTTCCCGGTGACCACGCTGGCGAGCGGACAGCGCTTTCTGGTGAAGGGTGCCTTCCTCGCGAGACTGGCGCCGGCCGGCGACGGCGTACGCTACCGCTCCGGAGGCTGGGTGCAACCCTAGCGAGCCCGCTCAGCTGCGACCGAGGTAGCCGACGATCTCGGTGAAGCCGCGCGCCTTGGCGGCATCGCCGGCATCGATGCCGTCGCGAGTGCGGATCGCCTTGCTCGCACCCGCGGCCACCAGCACTTTCACGACCTCGGCCCGGCCCGCCTGGCTGGCCAGGATCAGCGCGGTGTCGCCGTAGCGGTTCTGCTGGTTCAGCTCGGACGACGCGGACAGCAGCAGCCGGACCGCCTCGACCCGGCCCGCACCGGCCGCGAGCATGAGCGGCGTGTCGCCCGTCTTCGTACGCGACTTCGGACTCGCTCCGCCGCGCAGCAGGCGCTCGACCGTGTTCGCGTAGCCGCGCGCGGCCGCGCACCCGAGCGGCGTCAGCCCGGTGGAATCGCCGGCCTCCGGCGATGCGCCGGCGAGCAGCAACTGACCGACGATCTCGGCCTGGTCGCTGCACGCGGCATTCCACAGCGGCGTGTGCCCGGCCGCGTCCGCGAGGGACGGATCGGCCTTCGCGCGCAGCAGGTGGCCGACGATCTGCGCCCGCCCGCCCGAAGCCGCCAGTGCCAGCGCGGTGTTGCCGTAGGAGTCCTTGCCGTTCGCATTGGCGCCGGCCGAGAGCAGTTGCAGCGCGATCACGGCGTTGCCCGAGTTCACCGCCACGATCAGCGGCGCCGGCTCGTTCGCGCCGTGGCCATTCACGTCGGCCTTGCGGTCGATCAGCGCCTGCACGGCTGTCGGCTCGCCGCGACGCACGGCCGCGACCAGCGGCGTGGGCTGCCTCGCACCGCCACGCATCGGGTCGGCGCCCGCGTCGAGCAGCATCCGCACGTTCTCGGGGGCCCCCGACTGCACCGCGAGCAGCAGCGCCGTGGCGCCGGCGGCGGTCGCCGCGTTCGGGTTCGCGCCGCGGGCGAGCACGCCCTTGAGCATGTTCGAGTCACCGCGGCTCGCGGCGACCGCGACGTCGGGCCAGCCGGCGTAGGCGTCCGCCACCTTGCCCGTCGGACGCGCCACCTCGCCCGCGACCAGGCCCGGCGAGCTCGCGGCCCGGCGGGCGGCGATCGCACCGCGCGTGCGCAGGTACTCGGCCACGTCCTTCGCATCGGACTGCAGCGCGTAGTCGATCGCGGTCCAGTCGCCCGAATTGCGGTGACGCACGTCCACGCCCGCCTCGACGAGCTGCCGCGCCTGGTCGAGCCGACCGGCCCGGGCCGCATAGAACAGCGCGGTGCTGCCCGCCCTGTCGACGTCAGCGAGACCGGCGCGCGCCTGCAGCAGCGCCGTGCAGGCACCGGCACGCTCGGCGCCGGCCGCCAGCATCAGGGGCGTCACGCCGTAGCGGTCGGCCGTGCCGGCCTGGCCGCCGTGGGCCAGCAGCCAGGCCAGGGCTTCGCTCGCGCCGTGCTCCGCGGCGTGATGCACGGCGGTGCGGCCGAACTCGTCGGTTGCCGACGCCAATGAGGCGTCGGCGAGCTGCTCGAGCGTGCGCACGTCGTTGCGGTCCGCGGCTTCGAGGAAAGCCTCGAGGCGCGTCAGCGCGTCCTTGAACTCGTCCTGGGGCCGGAACTCCAGGGGCAGGGCCTGGCGCTTGCGCAGTTCGACGGCCTGCGGCTCGCCCGCATCGGCGGCGAGATCGCGCCAGCGTCGCGCCGTTGCGGCATCCGGCGGCTCGCCGCCGGCCGCAAGCGCGGCCAGCGCGAGCGCGGCCTTGCCGTGGCCCTTCGCGGCCGCCTGTTCGTACAGCGCGCGGGCCCGGGCGTCGTCCGGCGTGTCGATGCCGAGTCCGGCGAGGTAGAGCGAGCCGAGCAGGTACTGCGCCTCGGCATTGCCCGCCTGCGCCAGGGCCGCGAGCTTCGCCGTCGCGGCACCGTAGTCCTTCAGCCGGATCGCGGCCTTGGCCGGCTCGAGCGGATCGGCCGCGGGCGGGGCCGCCAGGGCCGACCACGCGAGGAGCAAGGTGGCTGCGGCCAGGGCCGCCGTGCGCGAGGCCATCGAACGGTTGTCAGGCAGTGCCATATTTCGTCTCGACGTCGATGCCGATCTTCTTCAGGAAGTCCGTGGGCAGGATGCCGCCGGCACTGACGATGACCGCATCGTTCGCGAGTTCGACGTCCTTGCCCTGCTGCTCGACCACCACGCAATCCGGGTCGATGCGGCGCACGTTCGAGTTGAACAGCACTTGCAGCCGGCCCGACTTGTGCAACCCGGCGACGCGCTCCCGATTGCGCGGCTTGGCGCGGGAGAAGGAGTCGCCGCGGTAGGAGAGCGCAACCTCCTTGCAGCCCGCCTCGGCAATGCTGGCCGCGGCCTCGAGCGCGCTGTCGCCGCCACCGACCACGAGCACGCGTCGACCCGCGTACTGCTCCGGATCGATCAGCCGGTACACCACCTTGGGCAGGTTCTCGCCCGGCACGTCGAGCTTGCGCGGCGTGCCGCGCCTGCCGATCGCGAGCAGCACGCTCATCGTCCGGTACTGGCCCTTGCTGGTCGTCACGACGAAGCCGCCCTGCGCGTCGCGATCGATCGAGGCGACGCTTTCGCGGTACTTCATGTGCGCGCCGACGCCCGTCTTGCGCTCGACGTCGGTCCAGAACTCGAGCAGTTCTTCCTTGCTGGTGTGCGTGAAGCGCACCTTGCCGACCAGCGGGATGTCGGCCGGGGCGGTCATCACCAGCTTGGCGCGCGGATACTGGAACACGCAGCCGCCGAGCGACTCCTGCTCGACGGTGACAAACTTCATGCTGTGGGACTTCGCCGCGAGCGACGCCGAGAAGCCCGCGGGCCCGGCGCCGACGATCACGAGATCCAGCCGGTCCCTGGCCTTCGGCCGGCGCGCGTGGATCGAATCGACGGCCTGCCGCCCCTGCGCGAGCGCATTGCGGATCAGGCCCATGCCGCCGAGCTCGCCGGCGATGAATACGCCCGGCACCGACGTCTCGAAGTTCGGGCTGAGCAGCGGGATGTCGACGCCACGCTTTTCCGAACCGAACACGAGGGTGATCGCATCCGCCGGGCACGCGGCGCGACAGGCGCCGTGGCCGATGCAGTCCGATGCACTGATCAGCTGAGCCTTGCCGCCGATGAGTCCGAGCACGTGGTGCTCCGGCTGCTCGGGGCAGGCCTTCACGCAGGATCCGCAGCCGATGCACTTGACGGAGTCGATGACCGGGTGCAGCGAGACCGGCTCGACGAGTCCCGAGGCACGGGCGCGCTCCTGCACCGCGCGATTGTGCTTCTCGCTGCGACTTCTCCGGCCGAGGTACCAGGCCCAGATGCCCACCAGCGGGGCGGCGTAGACGAGCAGCAGTGCCTTATCCATGAGCCCGACCTCCCGCGTGGGGCGCAGAGCCTGCGCGATGGCAGCGCAGCATTCGGGATGGGCTGGAGGATACGTGGGTCACGGGGCCTTGAAGATACTGGAGAACCCTCCCTTAGACGGTCGAGTTCCGCCGGATCATGCGACCGCAATCACAAATTCTGGATTTGCAGGGCCACTCTGACTGATAATCCGGCCGCACACGGCTAGTCTTCGTCCCGATCGCCGTGTGCCGAATAACAAGATATCCAGCGGGTTCCGGGGTTTAGTGCGCGCACGACGGCGTGCGCTGGATGCACTTTGCTTCAGGAGACGACTGGATGCCGGACGCTGGTATTGCCGGGACCGCTGCAGGCTTTTTCGGACTCGGGCTCAGCATCGGCCTGGGGCTGCTCCTGCTCGCCACGCGCGATGTATCCCGCGTCGTGGCCGCGCTCAACCCCTGGTTCGCCCGCGGTGTGGTCGCTTTCGTGGGCATCACATCAATCGCAATCATTCTCATTAGCGATAACGAACCCTCGAAATTGTCCGACGGGGTCGCCGCCGCGTCGCGGGCCATGGTCGCAGCCTCGGGCAACCCGGCGATGCCGCAAGGCCCGGCCGGCCCCATGGAGGCCGCCACGCAGGCCCTGGAGGCGCGCCTGGCGGCCCAGGGCGGCAGCGACGAGGACTGGAACCTCCTGGCGCAGTCCTACGAGTTCATGGGCCGCGGCGAGGACGCCGCCCGGGCGCGGCAGAAGAAGCTCGCCCCGCAGGGCAGCCTGACGTCCGCCATGGCCGCCACGGCCCCCGTTCGACCGATGCCGGCCGCACCGGCCGGCACGCCGGCCGCCGGTCCCGCCGCTGGCTCCGCCGGTTCGCTGGTCGCCCAGGCCGAGGAGCATCGCCGCAAGCGCGAGTTCACGCAGGCGATCGAGGCCTATCGCAAGCTCGTCGCCGCGAACGCCATGACCGCGGACAGCTGGGCCGACTACGCGGACGCCCTGGCGTCCGCCCCCGGCGGCAGCCTGGGCGGCGAGTCGGCGAAGGCCGTCGACCGCGCCCTGGCGCTGAACCCGAAGCACACGAAGGCGCTGTGGCTCAAGGCGAGCCTCGCGCACGAGCAACGCCGTTACGACGAGGCGCTCGCCACCTGGCGCGCGCTGCTTGCCCAGATGCCGGCCGGTTCCTCCGACGCGCGGATCATCGAGGCCAACATCGCCGAGGCGCAGCGCCTCGCCGGCAGGAAGGGTTGATCACGACATGAATGCCAGCTTGAAACCAAGGCCTTTGCCGGGCGAGACGCCGCCCACCCGGCCGACCACTCAGCCCCGGCTGCGTGCCGTGCAGGACGCGCGAAGCGAGGACTCGTTGCCGAAGAAGACGCGATGGATCACGCCCGCCGGGATCGGCTTCCTGGCGGCGGCGCTCGCGATCGTCGCGGGCTATGTCCTGCCGACGGAGCAGTACCTCACGCCGCAGAGCGGCCTCGGCTACGCCCTCGGCATCCTCGGCGGCAGCCTGATGCTGCTGCTGCTGTTCTACCCGGCCCGCAAGCGCAAGCCGTGGCTGAAGTTCATCGGCACGACCAAGGCGTGGTTCCAGCTGCACATGCTGCTGGGCGTCGTCGGGCCGCTACTGATCCTGTTCCACTCGAACTTCAGCCTCGGCGCGACCAACAGCAACGTCGCGCTGTTCTGCATGCTGACGGTGGCGGGCAGCGGGCTGTTCGGCCGCTATTTCTACGCCCACATCCACCTGGGCCTGCACGGGCGCAAGACCTCGCTCAACGAGCTGCGCGACTACGCGGAGCGCCTGCGCCAGGTCTCGACGGAAGTGTCGTTCCTGCCCGAGCTCGTCGACCGCATCGCGGCCGAGGAGCGGGCCCTCGTGGACCGCTGCCAGCGCCTGTTCGTGCTGGCCCGTCCGCTGGCCGGGGCCTATGGCGCCGTCGTGGCCCGGCGCCACCTGCGCGCCTACGTGCACCGCGAACTCGCCGCCGGGCACGTCGTCGGCGCGCCGGCCGTCCGCAGTTCGCGGCTGGAAGCGATCGCGTACGACTACATCGACTCGCGACTCGCGGCCACGCGGCGCGTGGTCGAGTTCACGGCCTTCGAGCGGCTGTTCTCCCTGTGGCACGCACTGCACATGCCGCTGTTCATCATGCTGATCATCGCCGGCACCGTGCACGTCGTGGCCGTCCACGTCTACTGAGCCGGCCGGCACGATGGCACGACTACTGCGCCGCACTTTCGTACTGCTCGTCGCCACGGCTGCCTGCTTCGGCATGGCCGCCGCGCATGGCTCCAGCGTCGAGACCCTGCTGATGCCCGGCAAGGTCTCCAAGGCGCACGCCAAGGAAGAGGCCGAGTGCAGCAAGTGCCACGACCGCGCGGACCGCGAGCGACAGACGGCCCTGTGCCTGGACTGCCACAAGGACGTCGCTGCCGACGTCGGCGCAGGCAAGGGATTCCATGGCCGCCTGAGCGGGATCCGCGGCGCGCAGTGCAAGGCCTGCCACACCGAGCACCTCGGTCGCGACGCCGACATCGTCAAGCTGAGCCCGGCCGTCTTCGACCACTCGCGCACCGATTTCGCGCTGGTCGGCGCACATGCCACGGCGCCCTGTGCCGACTGCCACAAGAGCGGCGCCAAGTATCGCCAGGCTGCCAGCGCGTGCTTCGATTGCCACCGGGAGGCCGACGTGCACGAGGGCAGGCTCGGCAAGGATTGCGCCGGCTGCCACGTCGCCCGCGGCTGGGCCGAGACGAAGTACGACCACGGCAAGACGAAGTTCGCGCTGCGCGACCGCCACGCCGAGATTCCCTGCGCCGCCTGTCACGCGGCCAACCGCTACGAGGGCACGCCGCTCGCCTGCGTTTCCTGCCACGCGCCGGACGACGTGCACCGCGGCAGCCGCGGCACGGACTGCGGCAGCTGCCACAACGCCGCCACCTGGCGCGGCACGAAGTACGACCACCTCAAGGAGACCGGCTTCGCACTCACGGGGGCGCACGCGAGCATCTCCTGCCAGGGCTGCCACAAGACGGCGTCGCTGAAGGATCCGCTGCCGAAGGACTGCCTCGGCTGCCACAAGGCCGAGGACGCCCACGCGACGCGCTTCGGCACGGCCTGCGAGAAGTGCCACTCGAGCGTCGGCTGGCGACAGGTCGGCTTCGACCACACGCGCGACGGCAAGTACGAACTGCTGGGCCGGCACGCCAAGCTCGACTGCCACACCTGCCACACGGCGGCGGTCGCCACGCAGAAGCTCGGCACGGACTGCATCGCGTGCCACCGCACGCGCGACGTGCACTCCGGCCAGCTCGGCAAGGACTGCGCCAGCTGCCACGGCGTCGAGAGCTGGCGCAGGGACGTCGCCTTCGACCACGACCTGACGAGCTTCACGCTGGTCGGCCTGCACGTCGCCGTGCCCTGCCATTCCTGCCACCAGCGGCCGGCGTTCAAGGGTGCGCCGAAGGCCTGCAACGACTGCCACGCGCGCGACGACCGCCACAAGGGCTCGCTCGGCAAGGACTGCGAGTCCTGCCACTCGCCGAGCGGCTGGGGCATCTGGGAATTCGACCACGCCAAGACCGGCTTCGCGCTGACCGGCGCCCACGTCCGGGCGACCTGCGAGGGCTGCCACAGGCAGCCGCCGGACGTCGTGAAGCTCACCGGCGATTGCGCGTCCTGCCACACGCAGGACGACGTGCACATGGGTCAGTTCGGCCGGCAGTGCCAGCGCTGCCACAACAGCACGACGTTCAAGGGAGCGCGGCTGCAATGAGGAGGGACACCGTCATGCGGACGATCATCGCGAGCATTCTCCTGTTCCTCTCGCTGCTCGGCGGCACGGCGGCCGCGCAGACGCCGGGGCCCGGCAAGCAGTTCGACCACCTGACGACCGGCTACGAGCTGACGGGGGCGCACCGCCTCCAGCCCTGCGAGTCATGCCACGTCGATGCGGTGTTCAAGGGCACTCCGCGGGCGTGCTTCAGCTGCCACTCGCCCGGCTCGCGCATCGGCGCCACGCCGAAGACCTCCAGCCACGTCATGAGCACCGAGACCTGCAGCGGTTGCCACACGACCGCGGCGTGGGTGCCGGCCAGCCGCTTCGACCACAGCCAGACGCGCGGCAGCTGCGCGAGCTGCCACAACGACGTCGAGGCCCAGGGCAAGCCGCCCGGCCACGTCCAGACGACGCAGGACTGCGGCGCCTGCCACAACAATGCCGCCTGGACGCCGGCGGGCTTCGACCACGCCGGCGTGACGTCGGGCTGCGACTCCTGCCACAACGGCTTCGCCGCCACCGGCAAGGGCCAGAACCACATCCCGACCACGTTCGGCTGCGAGAACTGCCACTCGACCAGCGCGTGGAAGCCGGCGGCCTTCACGCACGCCGGGGTCGTCGACGGCTGCGCGAGCTGCCACGACGGCGTCCGCGAGACGGGCAAGACCAGCACCCACATCGCCACCACCACCGCGTGCCAGACCTGCCACTCGACCTCGACGTGGAAGCCGGCCACCCGGGTCGACCACGCGCAGGTGCTCGGCAGCTGCTCGGCCTGCCACGACGGCGCCCGGGCCACGGGCAAGAAGCAGGACCACATCTCGACCAACGCCGAGTGCGACAACTGCCACACGACCACGGCCTGGCTGCCGGCCAAGTTCGACCACACCGGCATCACCGCCAACTGCGTGAGCTGCCACGACGGCCGCAAGGCGACCGGCAAGAACACCCAGCACATCAACTCCTCGACCAGTTGCGAGTCCTGCCACGTCGTCGCGGCGTGGAAGCCCGCCTCGCGGGTCGACCACCTGCAGGTGCTCGGCACCTGCGTGTCCTGCCACAACGGCACGACGGCCGCGGGCAAGAAGCAGAACCACATCCAGTCGAACGACGACTGCGCGGACTGCCACACCACGATCGCGTGGACGCCGGCCGAGTTCACGCACGCCGGCATCACGACCAACTGCAGCAACTGCCACAACGGCACGAACGCCAGCGGCAAGAGCCAGACGCACATCGTCTCGAGCAACCGCTGCGAGGCCTGCCACAACGTCACGACGTGGAAGCCCGCCGTCAAGGTCGACCACGCCGAGGTGACCGGCAGCTGCTACTCCTGCCACAACGGCAACCTCGCGACCGGCAAGAACGCGGAGCACATGCAGAGCAGCAACGCCTGCGACGCCTGCCATTCGACCACGGTCTGGAAGCCGGCCACCCGGGTCGACCACGCGCAGACGATCGGCAGCTGCTACTCCTGCCACGACGGGCGCACGGCGACGGGCAAGAACCAGGACCACGTCGCCAGCGACAACACCTGCGACAACTGCCACTCGACCACCGCCTGGAAGCCGGCGCGCTTCGACCACACGGGCGTCACGGCCAACTGCTTCGACTGCCACAACGGCACCAAGGCGGGCGGCAAGAACACCGGGCACATCACCAGCAGCAACGTCTGCGAGGCCTGCCACGCGGTGGCGGCCTGGAAGCCCGCATCGAAGGTGGATCACGCGCAGGTGACGGGCACCTGCACGTCCTGCCACAACAACACGACCGCGCAGGGCAAGGGCACCAACCACATCCCGACCACGCAGGAGTGCAGCACCTGCCACACGACGCTGGCGTGGAAGCCGGCGAACTACACGCACGCCGGCGTCACCGCCAACTGCTACAGCTGCCACGACAACCTGCACGCCGCGGGCAAGAACTCCGGCCACCTCTTCACGACCAACATCTGCGAGAAGTGCCACGCGGTCTCCGGGTGGAAGCCGGCCACGAAGGTCGACCACACCCAGGTCATGGGCACCTGCTCGAGCTGCCACAACGGCACCATCGCCGGCGGCAAGGACCAGGGGCACATCGTGACGGTCGCGGAGTGCAGCGCCTGCCACAGCACCATCGCCTGGAAGCCCGCGACGGGCTTCACCCACGAGGGCGTGACCGGCAACTGCTTCAGCTGCCACAACGGCACCGACGCGGGCGGCAAGAACGCCACCCACATCACGACCAGCAACACCTGCGAGGCCTGCCACGGCACCGCGGGCTGGAAGCCGGCGCTGCGCGTCGACCACACGCAGGTGACGGGCACCTGCATCTCCTGCCACGACGGCATCAAGGCCAAGGGCAAGAACAGCGGGCACATCGCCTCGGACAACACCTGCAACGCCTGCCACACGACCACGGCGTGGAAGCCGGTGATCAACGTCGACCACGCGCACGTGACCGGCGTCTGCTCCAGCTGCCACAACGGCGTCACCGCGGCGGGCAAGCCGACCGGTCACCTGGTGACGGCCCAGGAGTGCGGGGCCTGTCACTCGACGCTCGCCTGGAAGCCGGCGAAGGTCGACCACAGCAACATCACGGGCGGCTGCAAGAACTGCCACGACGGCAGCCAGGCGACGGGCCCGTCGACGGGCCACATGACCTTCCCGGTCAACAACTTCGACTGCAACTACTGCCACACGGTCACGGCCTGGTCGCCGAACAGGTTCAAGCACGTCACCGGCGGCGGCTACCCGGGCGACCACCGCGTCTCGCTCACCTGCAAGAGCTGCCACAAGACCAACACCGACGCGGCCACCTGGAGCAACGCGGTCTACAAGCCGGCCTGCGCCGGGTGTCACTCGGGCGACTTCAAGGCCAGCGAGCACACGAAGTTCGGCAACACCAAGTACACGGTGAGCGAGCTGCGCAACTGCTCGGGCGCCTGCCACGTCTACACGGACGCCACGATGACCACGATCTCGAAGTCGCGGCCGGGTCCGGAACACAAGATCACGGACTCGAAGTTCGACTGACATGAGCTCGTTGCGCAATGTGCTTTGCCTGGCCGCCCTGGCGCTCGCCGCCGGGGCCGCCCAGGCGCAATCGGTCCGCCTCGTCGAGGACGTCGGCGCCTCCGAGCAGCGCGGCTACGTCGCGGTGACGCTGGTCTTCGGCTGCACGCTGCGCTACGTCAGCCACACCCCGGCCACCAGCGGCCAGGCCGTGCAGGTGCGGCTCAGCGCGGGCGCGGACTGCGGCCCGCCGTCTGCCGGCATCGAGCAGCCGCTCAGCGTCGGCGGCGCCGGCTTCGTGCGCTCGGTGGACGTGGCGCGCCCCTTCGGCTCGGACGTCGAGCTGCGCATCGGCTGGGTGCGCGCCGAGCAGTTCGTGATCGTGCCGTCGTTCGACGGTCGCGGCCTGCGCATCCGACTGCTGCGGCCGGAGTCGCCCCGGGTGGCCGTCCAGGCGGCGCCGGAGAGCACGTCGACCTACGCGGTCAACCTGGACGCGGCGAAGGAGCCGTTCACGCCCGAGGCTGTCGCCGCCGCATCCGCCGCGCTGGGCGTGCGCACCTACGTCTCGGAGATCACGGTCGACGACGAGAAGTGGTACCGGCTGCGCGCCGGCCCGTTCGTGACCGAGCCGGACGCCAAGGTGGCGCTCGGCAAGGCGCGCAGCGGCTATCCCAAGGCGTGGATCGCCATCGACGACGACGCGGAACTCACCGCCATCGGCACGCCGAACGCGGTTGCGAACGTGGAAGCGGCGCCGGAGCACGCCGCCGTCACGATGACGGCCGCCGACCTGCAGAAGACGCTCAAGCAGGCGAAGGACTCGGTACGGCGCAAGCAGTACGACACCGCCGTGCCGCTGCTCAACAAGCTGCTGGCCCAGCCCGAGTTCCCGCAGCGCGCCGACGCGCTCGAGTTGCTCGGGCTCGCGCACGAGCGCAGCGGCCAGCTCGCCCACGCCAAGTCCGACTACGAGACGTACCTGCGACGCTACCCGCAGGGGCCGGGCGCGGAGCGGGTCCGCAAGCGCCAGCGTGCGCTCGCGCTGGCGATGCGGCCGGCCCAGGGCGGCGCCGCGTTCTCCGGCGCGGACGATTCGCCGTGGCGGATGTACGGCGGCGTCTCGCAGATCTATCGCCAGGATTCCACGAGCTTCGACAGCGGCACGACGAACACGGACCAGACCACGCAGAACGCGCTGCTGAACGACGTGGCCTTCGTGGCACGGCGGCGGGGCGAACGCTTCGACTTCGCGACGCGCGCGTCGGCCGGCTACACGCTCGACATGCTCAGCGACGGTCCGGGCGACCAGTCGCGCATCACCACGCTGTTCGCCGAGCTGACGGATCGCGAGCTCGACTGGACGGCGCGCATCGGCCGCCAGTCGGGCAACGCCGGCGGCCTGTTCGGCACCTACGACGGTCTCTACGCCGGCTACCAGCTGCGACCGCGCGTGCGGATCAATGCGCAGCTCGGCTATCCCGTGGAATCGACCAGCGACGGGCCGGACACCGACCGCCGCTTCTACGGCCTGTCGGCGGACTTCGGCACCTTCGCCGGGGCCTGGGATTTCTCCGTGTACGCGCTGTCGCAGGAGTACTTCGGGGCGACGGACCGCCAGGCGGTCGGCACGGAGGTGCGCTATTTCAAGCCGGGCGTCACCTTCATCGGCCTCGTCGACTACGACGTGCACTACCAGGACCTCAACAGCGTCATGCTGCTCGGGACCTTCGCCCTGCCGGCGCGCTGGACGGTGAACTTCAACGTCGATCACCGCAAGAGCCCGGGGATCGCGACCCGCAACGCGATGATCGGCCAGCCGGTGACGAGCTTCGAGCAGCTGTTCGGGCTGTTCACGCCGGACGAGATCGAGCAGCTGGCGGTCGATCGCACCGCCGAGGCCGACTCCGTCACGCTGTCGGCCTCACGGCCGCTCGGCGAACGCTGGCAGTGGTCGATCGATGCGGCGGCGGCGCAGGTGGGCGACACGCCGGCCTCCGGCGGGGTCGCCGCGACTCCGGACTCGGGCACGGACGTGGCGGTCTCGACGCAGCTGCTGGGCTACGGCCTGTTCGGGCGCGGCGACGTGTCCACGCTCGGCCTGCAGTACCAGACCAGCGACACGCTGCAGACGACGTCGCTCGGCGTCAGCTCGCAGTTCCCGATCGGCGAGCGCTGGCGACTGCAGCCGCGGCTGCGCGTGGACCGGCGCAAGTTCGAGACCGACGGCTCCTCGCAGACGGTGTACCTGCCGACCCTGCGCACCGAGTGGCGCTGGAAGAAGTTCACCGCGGAGTTCGAGGGCGGCGCCGAGTTCGGCTCGCGCGACCTGGGGCAGACCCAGCAGGACACCACGCGCTATTATCTGAGCCTCGGCTACCGCTACGACTTCTAGGCCGGCAGACCGGCCGCCGGGATCCGCACGATGCTGCCAATGCCCCTGCCCGCCCCGCGACTCGCGGCCACCGCCCTGCTGCTCGCGCTGCTCACGCTCGGCGGCGGCTGCGCCAGCTCACCGCCGTCCACCGTGCGCGAGTACCTCGACGAGCAGACGGCCGCCTCCGTGACCGTGGCGGGCGACGGCATCGTGTTCGCGCGCCCGCGCACCGAGTACGCCGTGAATGCGCGCGACTACGTGACCGTCGTTCCGGTCGACGTGAACCGCGGCGGCACCCACGCGCTGTACCTCTACTGCTACGTCTGGTCGACGATCGACCGGCCCAATGCGTCGGAGGCGCCGGCGCAGTTCTCGCTGGTCGCGGACGGTCGGGTGATCGAACTGGCGCCCGCGGCAGCCACCCCGAGGGCGATTGGACTCGGCGAGGCGCCGGTGGAGGCGCCCGCCCTGAATGCCCGGGTCCTGGTGGCCGCGACCACGCGCGAAGCGCTGGGATTCCTGGTGAAGGCGCAGGACCTGAGCGTGGCCGCCACGCGCGAGGACCGGACCGACCGCTACGCGCTGTGGGCGGATGGCCGGGCGGCGCTGGTGGAATTCCTGCAGGGGCCGGTCCCGGCCCGCTGAGTGGCGCTCAGATGCCGCCTGCGCGCATGCGCTTGATCTCTTCCGACAACGCACGCAGGTCGGTGCGGCGCGAGCGTCGCCGGTCGCGCACCACGTGTCCGCTGGAGTAGGGGTCGAAGCCCTCCTCGAGCGAGGTGGTCGGCCGGGTCACTTCCGCGAAGCGCGGCGGCGATTCCTCGATCGCGAGGCCCAGCTCGTCGAGGGAGAATTCCGCCAGGGCCGCGGCCTGTGGATCCTCGGCGCCCGGATCGTCGCAGTGCCAGATCGCGTTGCCGCGATCGTCGAACTCGACGTGGCCGGCCGACGCCGCAACACGTGGCTTGAGTTCACTGGCAGGGCACACGATCCGCTCTCCCGGGGTTCATGGACGGTCCAATGGTAGGCTTATCAATGGCTTGGACTTTCAAATCGCACCCAGAATGAACTGACCCGGCCCCTGCCGGCCGTCCTGGACCGGTTCCGGGCCGTCGAGCGGGTACACTTTCGCCATGCGCCTGCCCACTTTCCTCGCCTCCGCCGTCCCGGCCGGGGGCCGCCAATGATCGACTCCGGGTCCCGCCGGGGCCGACTGTTCGTGATCGCCGCGCCCTCGGGCGCCGGCAAGACCTCGCTGGTCCGGGCCCTGATGGAGCGGGAACCGCGCCTGCGGTTCTCGATCTCCTACACCACCCGCCCGCGCCGTCCCACGGAAGTACACGGCCGCGACTATTTCTTCGTCGAGCGCGGGCCGTTCGAGGCGATGGTCGCCGACGGTGGCTTCCTCGAGCACGCGCGGGTGTTCGATCACTATTACGGCACGGCACGGGCTCCGGTTGAGGCCGCACTGACCGCAGGAGTGGACCTGATTCTCGAAATCGACTGGCAGGGCGCCGCACAGGTCCGGCGGGCGCTGCCGGAGTGCGTGTCGGTGTTCATCCTGCCGCCCTCGCGGGAGGAACTGGAACGTCGCCTGCGGGGGCGCGGCACGGATGCAGAGGACGTGATCCGGCGACGGCTCGCGGATGCCGCGGCCGACATGACGCACTGGCGGGAGTTCGACTACGTCGTGGTGAACGACGACTTCGGGCGGGCGCTCGACGAGCTGCAGGCCGTCGTCGACGGCCGCGATCCTCCGCAAGTGCGGCGCGAACGGGCCGGGCTGGCGGAACTCGCCGCCCGGCTCACGCTCGCCTGACGCAGGGCGTCAGTTCAGCTCGCGCCAGCTCACGCGCCGCACGCCGACGCCCACGCCGGACTCCACGCCCGGGTTGAACGGCTTGACGGTCGTATCGGCCAGGGTCACGAGCGCGATCAGCTTGTGGTTCGGCAGGCGGATCATGGTCACGCCCGAGGCGATCGAGTTGCCCGCGAGCTGGCCGACGGCCGTCGAACCCGAGACCACCGACGCACCCGAGCGATAACCCAGCGCGTACAGCCAGCTGCGGCCGCCCACCGAGCAGTAGTCGTCGTTCGGTTCGTTGGTCAGCACCACCAGCGTGCCGAGCTGCAGCTTGAGGTCGATGTTGACCAGTTCGCCGACCGGCAGCGTCACGTACCACCCGTTCTTGGTGCCCCAGTCGACGGCGACGGGGCTCGGGATGGTGCGCGGCGTGACCGAGCTGTCGAGCGTCTGCGCCTGCAGGGCCGCACCGGTCTGGGTGAGGACCCCCAGGTCGGCGTCGGTATCCTTCACCGCGTAGATGCCCTGGGCCACTGCAATCGACGGCGCCGACGCGGTCACGTCGTTGAGACCGAGGAAACGGCCGGTACCGAAGTAGATCACCCGGTAGTAGTTGCCCGAGCTGTCACGGATGCGGGCGAGTTCCGGCTTGACCGTGATCGGCTGGTTGCCGACGGTCGACGAAGTCCGACCGAGTTCCTTCGACGTGTTGTTGTCGAGGTTGAAGCGCCAGAGGCTGCCGCCGAGATCGCCGCCGTAGACGTACTGCGTCGTGTTGTCGGTCAGGGTGTTGACCACGTAGTTGTTGACCTTGCCGATGCCGCTGACGTTCGGGTCGGTGACCGTGTCGTCGGTCTTGATCTCCGCCAGCTTCGAGCCGGTGAAGGCATCCAGCACGAACAGCCGGCCCTTGGAGTCGCCGCCGGTGTTGTTGTAACCGGAGGTCACCAGCACCACCCACTTGCCGTCGGAGTTGCGCTTGGTGAGGATCGGGTTGCCGTAGCTGTAACCCATGTCGTTGTCGGAGCTGTCGCTGAACTCCCACAGCGCCTTCGGGTTCGCCGGGTCCGTGATGTCGAGGGCGAAGAAGCCGCGACCGCCGCCACCGAGGCCGGCGATCAGGATCGTCTTCCAGGCCGAGCCGCTGTACGCGTCGCCGATCGTGATCTGGCCGTCGACGTAGAAGCGGTGGTTGTTCGCGTAGCCCGCGTCGGCCAGCTTGTACAGGTACGGAATGACCATGGTCGGGATGTAGGCCCAGACCTCGGCGCCCGTGGCCGCGTTGAACGCGTGCAGCATGCCGTCGTTCGCCCCGACGTACACCATCGCCGTGCGCGAGGCATTGTCCGAGACGAAGGTGGCGTAGCCGGAGTCGGTGTACTTGAAGGGCGGCGCCTTCACGAACACCGGCGAGGTGTCCACGATGTCGCCGAGCACGTACTGGCGGTCGCGGAAGATCTTGTAGGTGTTGCCCGCCTCGTCCTCGAAGCCGCTGCGGCCGCGAATGAAGTTGATCATGTTGTCGTCGGTCGCCTGGCCCTGCTCGGCGAGCGTCCACAGCGGATACTGCGTGAGCGCACCGTTGGGATTCGTCGAGTTCGACTTGAAGTAATTGGCGGACTTCTCCGCCGTCAGGTTGGCCGACACGAACGTCTTGAGCTTGTTGGTGGCCCCGGAGTCGAAGGTGTAGATCGTGCGGGTGTCGGTCGAGACGCCGACCTTGCCCTGCAGCAGGGTCTTGGCCGACCAGGTCACGGTCGAGGACAGCGAGCCCGTGGTCAGGTCGATGTCGCGGGCCTGCAGGTCGCCGTACCAGAAGCCCGTCGTGTACTGGGCGACGTAGGCGAAGTTGTCGCCCGCCACCGGCTCGAGGCTGCTGGTGGCCGCCGCTGCGGCCGACGCGTTCTTGATCGAGATCGCGGCCAGCGTCTTCTCGAGCGCATCGACCACGGAGTCCGGGTTCGACGCGCTCAGGTAGGCGCCATGGCCGTTCACCGCCGCGTGCCAGAGGTCGTCGATGCGCGTGGTGACGGTGTTGGAGGTGCTGCTGACCTGCGGGTCCGGCCAGTCCTTGGTGCCCTGCAGGATCTTGCCGTAGTCGCAGCCCGAGTCGGTCGCCGGGCAGGTCAGGTAGTCCTCGCGGTACTTGAGGCTGCCCGCCACGCCGAGGCCGACCGTGTACGTCGTCATGTGCTGCCAGGTCGCCGTGTCGCTGCCGGCCGTCGGCACGTTGTCCGAGCGAGGATCGAGGCGGGTCGAGCCGTCCTCCAGGTAGCCGCCCTGCGTGACGGTGCCGCTACCCGATTCCGGGTAGAGATCGTTGCGGTAGAAATAGGCCGCGATGTCGGCGAGGGTATCGGAGTACGTGGACGCGTTCGGCTCCATGTACGGCCGCACCGTCGACGACTCGCCCTGGTTGGTCGCCGTGCCCAGCGTCTGCTTGTCCCAGTTGCCGATCGCCGTGACGTTGTCCGCGCGATAGGCGCTGTAATTGCTGGTGTTGTAGTTGGTCGTGCTGCCCGTGCTCTCGTCGGACTTGTTCCAGTAGCCGTCCGTCGTGAGGATGGTGAAGTTCTGCTGGCAGGAGTACTGGACCGGGTTGTTCACCCCGTCCGCGCCGGACAGTCGGCCGGAATAGAGACGCCCGGCCTTCGACAGCGCGCCGCGCAGCGGCGTCGTGCCGCCGGTCGTCGCCGCGTACAGGTTCTGGTAGAAGAGGTACTTCTGCGTGCTGGTACCGCAGCAGGCGTACTTCTTGACGTTCAGGAACTCGCTCGCGCTGGTGCCCTTCTCGCTGATGGTGCTGAAACCCACGCGGTACTTGTCGTCGACCGAGGTGAAGGCGCGCCCCGTGGCGGCCTTCATCATCATGATGCGCTTGCGGTAGTAGGTGTACCAGTTGGCGTAGTTGGTCTTCTCCGTCGCCGTCGACGGCGTGACCTTGGTGTACGACGCGTCGCTCGCGCAGGTGGTCGACGGGTTCGTCGGGCTGGACGTGTAGCTGTAGTAATACCCACGGACGATGTTCGTCGTCTCGGTCACGCCGCTGCCGCCACCCGTGCCCGTGGAGGTGGCGTTGGTGGCGGCCTGGATGCGGTAGGTGTTGCCGGTCAGCACCGCGGTGATGGTGTAGTTGCCGCTGATGGTGACGCCCCGGAAGGTCTTCGCGGGCGAGAAGTTGACCACCGTGCCGACGGAGTAACCGTGACTGTTGTGGGTCACGGTCACGTTCTTGCTGCCGTTCGTGGTCGAGTACGGGTTGCTGTTCAGGTCGTAATAGGTCTTGGCCAGGTCGGAATAGCCCGAACTGGTGTCGTAGCCGTTCGACAGCACGTTGTTGTAGTCGGCGGCCGCGAACGACGTGCCATCCGCGTTCTTGGGCGGGATGTAGGTGACGTTCGGGTTGTAGTAGATCTTGTTGTAGCCCCAGTTGCGGTAACAGTTCTTCGTATCGTTGTCCTCGACGTCGTCCGGCATGTGCTCGTCGTTCATCGAGCCGGAATCGTCCAGGATGAAGTAGATGTTGGGCGGGATGACCTTGCTGACGCCCGTGACCATGGGCGAGCTGGCGAGATCGACCGTCGTCGCGCCGGCGACCGACAGGCCGCACAACCCCGCCGCCGCCGTCAGGGCGGCGGTGCGGACGAGCGTCTGGAACTTCGTGTTCATGCCGGAAATCTCCCTCTGCGCCACCGCGGGCGTCAGGTCACATCGTCACGATCACCTGGACGTAACGGGTCGTGTTGCGCGGCCCGTCCACCCGGGTCGTGATCCGGTAGTAGGTCTGCGATTCGCCGGTGAGCGGCGTGTTGCCGTAGGACGCGCCGCCGCGCGTGCTGCCTTCGCTCGCACCGGCGCCCGCCGTCGAGCAGATCATCGGCGTGATGCCGTCCGCCGCGAACACTGCATTCGGGTCGCCGGCGGCGTTGCACACGCGGTTGATGACGAAGCGCACGGTGTAGCCGGCCGGGACGCCCGCCGGCGCCGTCGGCGCGAAGCCGTCCATGTTGCAGTTGCTGCCCGGGTCGGTCCCGGTCCAGTTCACGTCGTCGGTGGCGTCGGCCGGCGTGCGGGTGCCGGTGAGGTCGCAGCCGTCGGCCGTGTTGGCGTAGTAGCCGCTGGCCGTCACGTCGTCCCACAGGGTATTGCCCGTGGCGTTCGCGAGCAGCCAGTTCATGGCCACCTCGCCGCCGGCGTCGGTCGCGGCGAGCGCCGTCTTCTTGAAGGCGAGGTTGCCGGCGACCAGCGTGCCGGTGTCCGACGAGCGCAGCATCGCCACGGCGGCGAAGCCGATGATCACCAGCGCCACCAGCACGACGATGAGCGAGATGCCGCGCTGCCTCATACGCCCGCCCAGATCATGTTGATGACCGGCACGACGACCGTCAGCACCTTGTAACGGTAGTAGCGCTGGTCGTCGGTGAGCGTGATCGTGCGCTCGCCGGCGCCGCCCGGATCCCACAGCACCAGCGTGTCGGGGCTGACCATCTCGCGCTCGAGGTTGCCGCGCGTGACGATCGCGATGCGCACCGCCTTGATGCGCCGCTGGTCGGCGGCCGACGGCGCGTCCCAGCCGGTGGCCGAGGTCGCGTCGACCCAGGTGTCGACCGTCTGGCTGTTGGCCGGCGCCACGCCGTACTGCGCCTGGAAATCCCAGACCTGCGTCGCCAGCGCGTCGACCTCGGCGATGGTCGGCGTGGCGGGACCGGCGATCGCGTCCGACCCGCCGAGCACGCAGGTATTGGTGAGCGAGGGCGCGGCGGCGTCGTTGCAGACCACGCGGAAGGCGCGCGCGCCGAACGTGCCGAGGTTGTAGACGACGTCGCCGACGTCGTAGTTCACGGGGTTGGTGAACGCCGCCGCCGGGTCGCCGGGATTGAACTCCGACCCGCCCGAGGAGTGCTCGATCTCCCAGCTGTTGCCGACCTTGTTCGGCGCGGCCGTCACCTGCATCAGCGTGCAGAGTTTCACGCCGTCCGAACTCGCGGCCAGCATCAGGTCGCCCACGGCGAGGCCGGCAGTGCCTTCGACGGAGACGTCGGCGTCCGGCGAAGTCATGGTGTGCGTGACCGTGATCGGTGCACTGCCGAACGCGGAGTCCGCGCGGATCACGTCGATGCGGTCGGGACCCGTGCCGCCGTCCTGGATGCTCACGAACGGGAAGGTCTCGCCGTCCGACAGCGTCGTACCGTCGTACTGCGCGTTGATGCCGTTGCCGCACAGCAGGCCCGACGGGCTGGTGAACCCGGCGCCCGACATGCGCACTTCGCGCTCGACCATGTACAGGCCGACGGCGGCGCTCATCTCGGCGTCGTTGCCCACCGTGACCGTGCGCTTGCGCGACTCGTAGGTGCTCAGCACCTGCAGCACCACGATGCCGGTGATGATCGCGATCGTCACCGCGACCATCAGTTCGACGATCGAGAAGCCGCGGGAATGGATCCGGCTCGCCATCCGTTGCTCCCTCAGTTGCCCGTCAGGGTGGCGGTGATGGTGTGCGTGTGCGCACCCGTGCCCGGCGGCTGCCAGTCGATCGTGACCGTCACGCGGTTGCCGTCGACGGCGACGGTGCGGGTGCCGCCCGGCAGCCCGATGCCGGCGTCGAGTGCCGCGGCATCTTCCTCGTAGGCGGCGAGGTTGCCGCGGTCGACCCACATGCGGCCGATGGTCTCGTCCGCGACGGTGGCCGCGATCGCGCGGTACTGGATGTCGCCCGAGTCCTTGACCGCGGTGCCCAGCACGCGCATCAGGGCGATGATGGCGATGGAGAACAGCAGCACGGAGACCAGCGCCTCGACCAGGGCGGACCCCTGCTGGGCGCGGGGCAGCACGTTCATGGGCCGGTGCATCACAGGCAGACCCTCGGATCGGTGGCGTCGACGGCCGGGTCGCAGAGGCGGGCGGCACCGCCCGGCAGGACCTGGACCTGCAGCGGCCGGTAGCCGGTCAGCGTCGCCCCGTTCACGGACTCGATGTCGATCGCGGTGATCGGGGCCGAGGCGTCGGCCCGGTTGGCGGCCAGCGCACGCCCGAACGAATCGAAGGTGACGCGCTCCGCACCCGTGGGCAGGACGGTGAGAGCGACTTCGCTGCCGGATTCCCGCCCGGTGCCGGAGTGCAGCAGCGGCGCGCTGTCGTCCGCGGTCGGTACGCGCACGACCCAGCCTTCGTCGGTGATGGCGAATTCCATCTCCTGGTTGAGGCGCACGGCCTCGTTGCGGGCGAGGTCGAGGCCGTACTTGAGCGATTCGCTGGTGGCCCGGATGCGGGTGTTCTCGACCACCCCGCGCATCGCGGGCACGCCGAGCACCAGCAGGATGCCGATCACCGTCAGGGCGATCATCATCTCGACCAGCGTGAAGCCCGGGGCCGGGCCCCGGACCGGAACCGGCTTCAGCACGAGTCCCCCTTGCGCGTGATCCAGCAGGTGCCCGACCCCCACGGCCCGTCGGAGGTGCGGGTGTCGGTCTCGTCGATGGTGTAGATGAAACCGTTCAGGTTGCCCGTGCCGGTCGCCGTGATCGTGTAGGTGGTGTCGTCCGACGTGCAGCTGATCGTGAACCGGTCGGTGCTGGCCGGGCACGGCGCGTCCGTGTACGAGCGATTGTCGAGGAAGAACTGCTCGTCGACCACGCGGCCGGCAGCCAGGGAGGCCGTGGCCTCCTCGATCGCGCCGCGGCGGATGTACTCGCGGTAACTCGGGATCGCGACCGCGAGCAGGATCGAGGCGATCGCGATCACGATCATGAGTTCGATGAGCGAAAAGCCGCGGCTGCGGCCGTTTTCGCAGGTCGGTCGGCGGGTTTGGACGTGGTCCATCGGCGCGCCTATGAAGTTGCGGGGTAAGGCTTTTTCACGATGAAACATACCACCGAACCGGGCCCCGGGAGCCCGGTGGGAAGGATTCTGTGACCCGGGTCACGGGGCCGTCCACGCCCGGCCCGGGCCCGCGGGACAGGCCGGGCCCCGGCGGGCCCGCCCGGCCGGCCGTCCGGCTTACCGGACCCCGGCGGATGGCGCCCGGGGGCCTTATGGTATGCTTTCGCCCCTTGTCCCTGCCCGACTGACCGACGCAAACCATGGCCCGCATCACCGTCGAAGACTGCCTGCAGAACGTTCCCAACCTGTTCCAGCTGGTGCTGGTCGCCTCCAAGCGCTCGCGCAAGCTGGCCAACGGGGCCGAGCCCACGCTCGACTGGGAGAACGACAAGCCGACCGTGCTGGCGCTTCGCGAGATCGCGGCGGGCCACGTCGGCCTCGAGATCCTCGAGGAGCCGGACCTGCCTCCGCCCCAGGAATTCGTGCCCGAGCCCGAGTTCATGGGCGAGCTCCGCGCGCCGCAGATCGGGCTGGGGGACTGACCCCGGGGCCCGCTCGCCGTGGACGTCACGTCTTCCCTGCGCAGCCTGCTGCCCTACGGAAGACGGTCGATCGGCATCAACCAGCTGGTCTCGAAGCTCGAGACCTACCTGCCGCCCGAGGACGTCGAGCGGATCCAGGAAGCCTACGACCTCGCCTTCCAGGCCCATGACGGCCAGCGCCGGCGTTCCGGCGAGCCGTACATCACCCACCCGGTCGCGGTCGCCGACCTGCTCGCGGACCTGCACCTCGACGCCGAGACCATGATCGCGGCGATCCTCCACGACGTCATGGAGGACACGCCGATCGCCAAGGAGGAGATCACCACCCGATTCGGCGCCGACGTGGCCGAGCTGGTGGACGGCGTCAGCAAGCTGGACCAGATCCAGTTCCGCAGCCGGGCCGAGGCGCAGGCCGAGAGCTTCAGGAAGATGCTGCTCGCCATGGTGCGCGACATCCGCGTCATCATGGTCAAGCTCGCCGACCGTACGCACAACCTGCGCACGCTCGGCGCGATGCCGCCGGCCAAGCGCCGCACCATCGCGCGCGAGACCCTCGAGATCTACGCGCCGATCGCCAACCGCCTCGGCATGCACTCGATCAAGCGCGAGCTCGAGGACCTCGGCTTCCGCGCGCTCTACCCGCGCCGCTACAAGGTGATCGAGACCGCGCTGAAGGCCGCCAAGGGCAACCAGAAGCAGTTCCTCGGCCGGATCTCCACCGCGCTGCGCGAGGCCCTCGGCAAGGCGGGCATCGAGGGCAAGGTCGAGGGCCGCGAGAAGGACGTCTACAGCATCTACGAGAAGATGCGGCGCAAGAAGGTCTCGCTCAGCGACATCGTCGACGTGTACGGCGTGCGCATCGTCGTCGACGCCGTCGACACCTGCTATCGCGCGCTCGGCGTGGTGCACGGCGTGTACAAGCCGATGCCCGGCCGCTTCAAGGACTACATCGCGATCCCGCGCGTCAACGGCTACCAGTCGCTGCACACGACGCTGTTCGGCCCGAACGGCATGCCGATCGAGGTGCAGATCCGCACCATCGACATGCACCGCGTCGCCGAGACCGGCATCGCCGCGCACTGGCAGTACAAGAGCGGCGAGGCGGGCTCCGGCGAGCAGAACGACCGCACGCGCGAGTGGCTGCAGCAGCTGGTCGAGATCCAGCAGGGCGGCAACTCGGAGGAATTCCTCGAGAGCGTCAAGGTCGACCTGTTCCCGGACAAGACCTACCTGTTCACGCCCAAGGGCGAGATCCGCCGCCTGCCGCGGGGCGCCACCTGCGTCGACTTCGCCTATGCGGTGCACACCGACATCGGCAACCGCTGCGTCGCCGCCAAGGTCGACCGTCGCCTCGTGCCGCTGCGCACCCCGCTGCGCAACGGCCAGACCGTCGAGATCATCACCGCCAAGGGCGCGACGCCGAACCCCGCGTGGATGGGCTTCGTGGTGACCGCCAAGGCGCGAGCGGCCATCCGCCAGTACCTGAAGAACATGAAGCGCGGCGAGGCCGCGGAGTTCGGCAAGCGGCTCCTGAACCAGGCGCTCGAGGAATTCTCGCTCAACCTGAAGAAGGTGCCGGAGTCCACGATCGACACGGTCGCCGTCGACCTCGGCCTGCGCAGCCGCGAGGAGCTGTACGAGAAGATCGGCCTCGGCGAGCGCGTCGCGCCGTTCATCGCCCGCCGCCTGCTGCCGACCGACTCGGACGGCGTCCCGGAGGTCGCCGCGGGGCCGCTGGCGATCGCCGGCACCGAGGGCCTGGTCGTCACCTACGCGCGCTGCTGCTTCCCGATCCCGAACGACCCGATCCTCGCCAGCCTCTCGAGCGGTCGCGGCGTGGTCATCCACCGCGAGGCCTGCGGCAACCTCGCCTCGTTCCGCAAGCAGCCCGAGAAGTGGGTGCCGGTGACCTGGCAGGCGGCCACCGACCGCGTATTCCACGTCGAGATCCGCGTCGAGGTGACCAACCGCATGGGCGTGCTCGCGCAGGTCGCCTCGGCCATCGCGGGCACGCAGACCAACATCGACCGCGTGTCCGTGGTCGAGCGCGACGTCGACACCTCGACGCTGATCTTCGAGCTGCTGGTGCACGACCGCAAGCAGCTCGCGACGGTCATCCGCGCCGTGCGCGGCATGCCCGAGGTGCTCAAGGTCATCCGCACGCTCGCCTGAACGGAGGCCGGTCCGATCAGGGTCCCGGGCCGGGTGCGACCAGGCGCAATTCGGCCGGATCGACGCGCAGCATCCGGCTGCCCGGCACGCCCTGCGAGATCCGCATCAGCTCGACGTCCCGGCCGCGGAATTCCCCGTCGAGCACGACGCCCGTCGCCTGGTACCAGTCCTCGAGCATCGGGTAGCGGTGCCTGACCACCGCCTCGAGTCGCACCCGCGTGCCGGCGGGCAACACGCCGACGATGCGCGGCCAGCGGCCCGGACCCGCGCGGTACTCCGCGACGCTGGCGGGCCCGTTCTGCGGGTACGCCACGGACTGCGCCACGATCTCGGGCGGCGCGACGCCGGGGGGCCAGCCCTGGTGTTCCAGGAAGCGGTCGCGCAAGAGCTCGTACGTTGCGCCGGGCCGGTAGTCGGTCGCCGCGGTGTCCTTCGGATCGAGGACCGGCGTGCCGGAGCACGCGGCCAGGAGCGTCCCGAGCGCGAGGATGCTGCCGATGGTCGTCCGCCGCATGATGCCGCCTCGGTCGTCGGCGCGGGCCGCCTTCACTATTCCCCGTTCCGTGTTCATTATGCGCCTTCCGCAACAGCCGTTTTCCCGGGAGCAGCCCGTGTCCTTCACACCCATCCACACCGACCAGGCGCCGGCCGCGATCGGCACGTACTCGCAGGCGGTCCGCGCCGGCAACACCGTGTACCTCTCGGGCCAGATCCCGCTCGACCCGGCGACGGGCGAGATGGCCAAGGGCGACGTCGAGGCGCAGATCCGCCGCGTGTTCGAGAACCTCAAGGCGGTGATCGGCGCGTCGGGCGGCACGTTCTCGAACGTGGTGAAGGTCAACGTCTACCTGACCGACCTCGGCAATTTCGCGCTCGTGAACAAGGTCATGGCCGAGTACATCGCGCAGCCGTACCCCGCCCGCGCCGCCGTCGGCGTGGCGGCGCTGCCGCGCGGCGCCGCGGTCGAGATCGACTGCGTCATGGTGCTCTGACCGCGGCGAGCCCCCCGTGACCGCCGCGGCACCGCTCGCCGAGCGGCCGGTCACCGCGCTGCGGGGAGTCGGCCCCGCCCTCGCGACCGCGCTCGCCGAGCGGCTCGGCCTGCGCACGGTGCAGGACGTGCTGTTCCACCTGCCGCTGCGCTACGAGGACCGCACGCGGGTCGTGCCCATCGGCACCTTGCGCAGTGGCGACCGCGCGGTCGTCGAAGGCGAAGTGCAGCTGGCCGAGGTGGTGTTCCGCCGCCGCCGGGCCCTGCTGGTGCGCATCGCCGACGGGTCGGGCTTCGTCACCCTGCGCTTCTTCCACTTCAGCGCCGCACAGCAGGCGGGCCTCGTGCGCGGCGCACGGCTGCGCTGCTACGGCGAGGCGAGGCCCGGGCCCGGCGGGCTCGAGATCGTGCACCCGGAATACCGGCGAGTCGGGACGGACGCCGCGGCCGAGGCCGGCGAGTCGCTGACGCCGGTCTATCCGACCACCGAGGGCCTGCAGCAGGGCCGGCTGCGCTCGCTGACCGGACTCGCCCTGGCGATGCTGGCCGACGGCGGACTGCGCGACCACGTGCCGCCCGGCGTGCTCGACGCGCTGCACCTGCCGACGCTGGAGGCGGCGTTGCGCTACGTGCATCGCCCGCCGCCGGACGCGGACCTCGCGCTGCTCGACGAGGGCCGCCACCCCGCGCAGCGTCGGCTGGCGTTCGAGGAGCTGCTCGCGCACCAGCTCAGCCTGCGCCTGCTGCGCCAGGCCGCGGACCGCGACGCCAGCTGGCCCCTGCCGCCCGGCGGAGCGCTGGTGGGACGCTGCCTCGCGAGCCTGCCGTTCCAGCTCACCGGCGCGCAGGAACGCGCCTGGCAGGAGATCGCCGCCGACCTCGCGCGCGCGCATCCGACGATGCGCCTCGTGCAGGGCGACGTCGGCTCCGGCAAGACGGTCGTCGCGGCGCTGGCGGCACTGCGGGCGGTCGAGCACGGTGCCCAGGCCGCGATCATGGCGCCGACCGAGCTGCTCGCCGAGCAGCACGCGCGGAATTTCAGCGCCTGGCTCGAGCCGCTCGGCGTGCGCGTCGCGCTGCTCACCGGCCGTCACACCGGCAGGGTCCGCGCCGCGCTCGAGGCCGATCTCGCGTCCGGCGACATCCAGGTGGCGGTCGGCACGCACGCGCTGTTCCAGGAAGGCGTGTCGTTCCGGCGTCTCGCGCTGGTGGTCGTCGACGAGCAGCACCGCTTCGGCGTGCACCAGCGCCTGTCCCTGCGCGAGAAGGGGCTCGCCGACGGGCGCTATCCGCACCAGGTCGTCATGACCGCGACGCCGATCCCGCGCACGCTCGCGATGACGGCCTATGCCGACCTCGACGTCTCGGTGATCGACGAGCTGCCGCCGGGGCGCACGCCCATAAGGACCGTGGTGCTGCCCGATGCCCGGCGCGAGGAGATCGTCCAGCGCATCGAGGGCGCGTGCCGCTCCGGCCGCCAGGCGTACTGGGTCTGCCCGCTGATCGAGGAGTCCGAGGAACTGCGCTACCAGGCGGCCGAGGAGACGGCCGCGACGCTCGCCGCGGCGCTGCCCGACGTGCGCATCGGGCTCGTGCACGGCCGCATGCCCGGGCGCAAGAAGGACGCCGTGATGGGCGCGTTCAAGGCCGGCAAGCTCGACCTGCTGGTCGCCACCACCGTGATCGAGGTCGGCGTGGACGTGCCGAACGCCAGCCTGATGGTCATCGAGAACGCCGAGCGCATGGGGCTCGCACAGCTGCACCAGCTGCGCGGTCGGGTCGGCCGCGGCTCGGTCGAGAGCACCTGCGTGCTGCTGTACCAGGCGCCGCTCTCGCCGGTCGCGCGCGAACGGCTGGCCGTCATGCGCGACACCAACGACGGCTTCGAGGTCGCCCGCCGCGACCTCGAGCTGCGCGGCCCGGGCGAGCTGCTCGGCACCCGCCAGACGGGGCTGATGCAGCTGCGCGTCGCGGACCTGGTCCGGGACTCGGACCTGCTGCCGGGGGTCCAGCGGGCCGCGGCATTGATGCTGGGCGATCCGCAGTCCAACATATCGGCGCTCGTCGCCCGCTGGGTCGGCGAGGGCGAGCGTTTCCGGAAGGTCTGACCTGGGATTTGCGCATGGGCGACGCGACCGAGATCGGCAAGGACGTCACCGTACCGCGGTGGCGGACGCGGCTGCGCGAGTATGCCCGCCTGATGCGCCTCGACCGCCCGATCGGCATCTGGCTGCTGCTGTGGCCGGTGCTGTGGGCGATCTGGATCTCGGCGAACGGCCGCCCGGACGAGAAGGTCTTCGTGATCTTCCTGATCGGCACCTTCGTCATGCGCTCGGCCGGCTGCGTGATGAACGATTTCGCCGACCGCGAGTTCGACCCGCACGTGCGCCGCACCGCGGACCGCCCGCTCGCGAAGCAGTCCGTCTCGCCGGCGGAGGCGCTGGCCCTGTTCGGCGTGCTCGGGATCGTCGCGCTCGGGCTGCTGATCCCGCTCAACCGCCCGACGCAGGTGCTGGCGCTGATCGGCGGCGTGCTCGCGGTGACCTACCCGTTCCTGAAGCGCTTTTTCGCGCTGCCGCAGGCCTACCTCGGACTCGCGTTCAGCTGGTCGGTGCCGATGGCCTTCGCGGCGCAGACGGGCGAACTGCCGACGATGGCCTGGGTGCTGTTCGTGGCCGGGGTGCTGTGGACGACGGCCTACGACACGATGTACGCGATGGTCGACCGCGAGGACGACCTCGTGATCGGCATCCGCTCGTCGGCGATCCTGTTCGGCAAAGCCGACCGCGGCATCATCCTCGCGCTGCAGGCCGGCGCGCTCGCGGCGCTCGCGCTGGTCGGGCGCATGGCGGGCCTCGGCCGCTGGTACTGGGGCGGGCTGGCGGTGGCGGTCGCGCTGGCCGCCTACCAGCAGCTGCTGATCCGCGACCGCGACCCGGCGGCGTGCTTCCGCGCCTTCCTCAACAACAACCTGTTCGGGCTCGCCGTGTTCGGCGGGATCCTGCTCGACTACCTGTTCCGGCCCTGATCAGGCGTGCGGCGTCGCCTGCTTCGGCAGCACGACGTGCAGCACGAGCCAGCCGACCACGGCCGAGAGCAGCGTGCCGACGAGGATGCCCAGCCGGACGGTGACGACCACGTCCCCGGTCGCGCTGTTCTCGAACGCCAGCATGCCGATGAACAGGCTCATGGTGAAGCCGATGCCGCACAGCACGGCGGCGCCGTACACGTGCCGGAACTCCACGCCCATCGGCAGCCGCGCCAGGCCGAGTTTCACCGCCAGCCACGAAAATGCGAATACGCCCACCTGCTTGCCTAAGAACAGGCCTGCAGCGATGCCGAGCGGGACGGGTTGCAGCAGGTTGCCCAGACTCAGGCCGGCGAGGCTCACGCCCGCGTTCGCGAAGGCGAACAGCGGCACGATGGCGAACGCGACCCACGGGTGCAGCGCGTGCTCGAGCGTCTTGAGCGGCGAGTGGCCGGGGTGCTGCGCGTCGCTCGCGGGGATGCACAGCGCGGTGATGACGCCGGCGAGCGTCGCGTGCACGCCGGACTTGAGCACGCACACCCACAGCACGGTGCCGATGAGGATGTAGGGCGCGATGCGCATCACGCCGAGGCGGTTGAGCGCGACCAGGCCCGCGAGCGCCGCCGCCGCGCCCACCAGCGCCGGCATCGACAGCTCGCTGGTGTAGAAGAGCGCGATGATGACGATCGCGCCGAGGTCGTCGAGCACGGCGAGCGTCATCAGGAACACCTTGAGGCCGAGCGGCACGCGCGGCCCGAACAGGGAGAGCACGCCGAGCGCGAAGGCGATGTCCGTGGCCGAAGGGATGGCCCAGCCGCGGATGCCGACCGGGTCGCCCCAGTTGATCCAGGCATACAGGCCGGCGGGCAGGACCATGCCGCCCAGCGCCGCGAACGCCGGCAGCGCGATCTTGGCGCCGTCCGAGAGTTCGCCCGTGGTCGCCTCGCGCTTGATCTCCAGCCCGACCAGCAGGAAGAAGATCGCCATCAGCAGGTCGTTGATCCAGATGAGCAGCGCCTTGTCGATCTTGAAGGCGCCGACCTGGACCTTGATCGGCACCTGCAGCAGCGCCTCGTACCACGGCGCCAGCGCCGTGTTGGCGGCGATCATCGCCGCCACGCCGGCCAGCACGAGCACGATGCCGCCCGCCGACTCCAGCTTCAGGAAGTCGCGCAGGGCGGTGACGGGCTTGAACGGGTACGTCAGGCTCATGCGGCGCCGGGATCCTCGGGGTCGGGCCCGAGTGTACCTGCATCGCGCAGTGCCCGCGCCACGCACCACACCTCGATGCGGCCCACGCCGGCGCGGCGCAGGGCCCCGGCGATCTCGCGCAGCGTGCTGCCGCTGGTCATCACGTCGTCGACGACCGCGAGGCCGAGTCCCTCGAGTCCGTGCGCCGCGGCGAACGCGCCGCGCAGATTGGCACGCCGCTCGTGGAGGGTCAGCCCGACCTGGGCGCGGGTGGCGCGCGTGCGCTGCAGCCCCCGGGGCGCCAGCGGGCGCTGCGTCACCCGCGCGAGCGCGCGCGCGATCTCGAGCGACTGGTTGAAGCCGCGCTCGACGAGCCGCGCGGTATGCAGGGGCACCGGCACGATCAGGTCGACGTCGCGGTGCAGGCCGGCGGCGACCACGCTGCGGCCGAGCAGCGTGCCGAGCACGCGCCCGGCCGGGAGGCGCCCGGCGTACTTGAGTTCCTGCACCAGCCCGGCGAGCGGGAACCCGTAGCGCCAGGGCACGTGGCAGCGCTCCCACGGCGGCGGATCGGATCGGCAGCGGCCACAGTCCCCCGGGCCGGCGCCGTCCGGCACTGGCTGGGCGCAGCGCGGACAGACGCGCCCCTGCCGGGGCAGGTCGGCCTCGCAGTCGACGCACAGGTCGAGGACGGGGCGCTGCCCGGGCGCCTCGCAAAGCACACAGCGGGGCGGCAGCAGGCGCCCCGCGAGCCAGTCGAGGACACTGTCAACTCGGGACGGCATGCTTGGTTGACAAGGCGTGGGACGGGCCGGAAACTGCGGCCCGCCGCCGTGGCCAGCATCCGCGGCGATCCGCCCCGTTGCACGGGCCATTTCGCGCGCGAACGGCCGGTTCCGCGCCTTGCCGGGATCCCTGACATGAGCCTCCTCGACCCGAACCGACTGGGCGACGTCCGCAACGACTGGACGCTCGAGGAAGCACGCGCGGTCTTCGAACTGCCGTTCAACGACCTGCTGTTCCACGCGCAGCGGGTGCACCGGACCCACTTCGACCCGAACAGGGTGCAGATCAGCACGCTGGTCTCGATCAAGACCGGGGCCTGCCCGGAAGACTGCGCGTACTGCCCGCAGAGCGTGCGCTACGACACCGGGCTCGAGCGCGAGGAACTGATGGAGATCTGCGAAGTCGTCGACCGCGCCCGCGCGGCGAAGGCCAACGGCGCGACGCGCTTCTGCATGGGCGCGGCCTACCGCAACCCGAAGCCGCACCAGCTCGCGAAGATCAAGGCGATGGTGGGCGAGGTGCGCGCGCTCGGCCTCGAGACCTGCGCCACGCTCGGCATGCTGACGCCGCAGCAGGCGACCGAGCTCAAGCAGGCCGGGCTCGACTACTACAACCACAACCTCGACACGTCCGAGCAGTTCTACGGCGAGATCATCACCACGCGCACCTACCAGGACCGGCTCGACACGCTGCAGGCCGTGCGCGACGCGGGCATGCACGTGTGCTGCGGCGGCATCCTCGGCATGGGCGAGACGCCGCAGGACCGCGTGGCGCTGCTGCACACGCTCGCGACGCTGCCGCAGCATCCCGAGAGCGTGCCGATCAACCAGCTGGTGCAGGTCGAGGGCACGCCGCTGCACGGACTGCCGCCGCTCGACCCGCTCGAGCTGGTGCGCGCGATCGCGACCGCGCGCCTGCTGATGCCGAAGTCCTACGTGCGCCTCTCGGCGGGCCGCACCGGCATGAGCGACGCGGTGCAGGCGCTGTGCTTCCTCGGCGGCGCCAACTCGATCTTCTACGGCGACAGGCTGCTCACCACGCCGAACCCCGGCCAGTCGCACGACATGGCGCTGTTCGCGCGCCTCGGCCTCGTGCCGGAAAATGCCGCGCCTCGATGACACGCTGGCGGCGGACCTCGAGGCGCTGACCGCGGCCGACCGCTACCGGCGGCGGCGGACGGTCGAGGCCCGCGTGCCGGGCACGGCCCGCGTGCGCGTCGACGGCCGCGAGGTCGTCGCGTTCTGCAGCAACGACTACCTCGGGCTCGCCGACCACCCGCGCGTGGTCGAGGCCTGTGCCGAGGCGGCCCGGCGCTGGGGCGTCGGCAGCGGCGCCTCGCATCTCGTGAGCGGGCACTGCCGCGAGCACCACGCCCTCGAGGAGGAACTCGCGGCGTTCACCCGCCGGCCGCGTGCGCTGCTGTTCTCGACCGGCTACATGGCGAACCTCGCCGTGGGCGCGGCACTGGTCGCGCGGGGCGACCGCGTGCTCGAGGATCGCCTGAACCACGCCTCGCTGCTCGATGCCGGGCTCGCGAGCGGCGCGGCTTTCGCGCGCTATGCGCACGGCGACGTCGCGGCGCTGCGCCGCCAGCTCGCGAAGCCCGCCGGCGGGCGCACGCTGGTCGCGACCGACGGCGTGTTCAGCATGGACGGCGACGTGGCGCCGCTCGCGGCAATGGCGCAGGCCTGCCGCGAGGCCGGGGCCTGGCTGTTCGTCGACGATGCGCACGGGTTCGGCGTGCTCGGCGAGCGCGGCGCGGGGGCCGTGGAAGCCGCCGGGCTCGGCGGCGAGGACGTGCCCGTGCTCATGTGCACGCTCGGCAAGGCGATCGGCACCGCGGGCGCATTCGTCGCCGGTTCCGAGGCACTCGTCGAGTCGCTCATTCAGCGCGGCCGGACCTACGTGTACACGACCGCGCTGCCGCCGGCCGTGGCGGCGGCGAGCCGCGCCGCGCTGCGGGTCGCCCGGGAGGAGGGCTGGCGCCGCGACCGCGTGCTCGGGCACGCACAGCGCTTCGCGCAGGCCGCACGCGAACTCGGCCTCGACGTCCGGCCGTCGGCCACGCCGATCCAGCCGGTACTGCTCGGCGACGAAGCGTCCGCGCTCGCGGCGAGTCGTGCGCTGTGGGATGCCGGGCTGTGGGTGCCCGCGATCCGCCCGCCGACCGTGCCCGTCGGCACGTCGCGACTGCGTGTGACGTTCTCCGCGGCCCATACCGACGCCGACGTGGACCGCCTGGTCGAGGCCTGCGCGGCGCTGCCGCGGCCGGACGCGCCGGCATGAGCGCGCTGCACGTCGAGCAGCTCGGCGACGGCCCGGACCTCGTACTGCTGCACGGCTGGGCGCTGCACGGCGGCATGTGGGGCCCGTGGCTCGACACGCTGGCCGCGCAGGCGCGCCTGCACGTCGTCGACCTGCCGGGTCACGGCCGCAGCGGCTGGCAGCCTGAGATCGCGGACCTTGCGGGCCTCGCGAGCGCCGTGCAACCGGTCGTCCCGGCCGGTGCGGTGGTGCTCGGCTGGTCGCTCGGCGGCATGGTGGCGCTCGAACTCGCGCGCCGGCAGCCGTCGCTCGTCCGCGCCCTCGTGCTCGTGGCCACGACGCCGCGCTTCGTCGCGGGCGACGACTGGGAACCCGGGATGCGGGGCGAGGTGCTCGAGGGCTTCGCACGCGGACTCGCGCAGGACTATCGCGGCACGGTGCGCAACTTCCTCGCGCTGCAGACGCTCGGCGACGAGCACGCGGCGCAGTCCCTGCGCCGCCTGCGCCAGTGGCTGGGCGCGCACGGCGAGCCGGACGCCCGGGCGCTGGCGACGGGGCTCGACATCCTGCGCTCGGCCGACCTGCGCGACGCGCTGGCGCGCATCGCCCTGCCGAGCCTGGTGATCGCGGGCGAGCACGACCGGCTGACGCCGCCCGCGGCGGGCCGCGAGCTCGCGTCGCGATTGCCCGCGGCGAGGTTCGAGCTGGTCGCGCGGGCCGGGCACGCGCCGTTCCTCTCGCATCCGGCCGAGGTGCTGGCCGAGGTGCTGCCGTTCCTCGCGCGCTGCGGAGCGCCGCCGTGACCCACCCGCTCGACATCGACCGGACGGCGGTGCGCGGCTCGTTCAGCCGGGCGGCGTCGACGTACGACGCGGCGGCCGTGCTGCAGGCACGGGTCCGCGGCGAACTGCTCGGGCGGCTCGAGCTCGTGCGCCTCGACCCGGCCGTCGTGCTCGACCTGGGGGCCGGCACGGGACACGCGACGCTGGAGCTGAAGCGCCGTTACCGGCGCGCCCGCGTGGTGGCGGCCGACCTGGCCCCCGGCATGCTGCGGGAGGCGGGGCGCCGCCAGACCCTGTGGCGGCGGTTCGACCGGCTGGGCGCGGACGCCGCCGCGCTGCCCCTCGCCGACGGGAGCGTCGACCTGGTCTTCAGCAGCCTCATGCTGCAATGGTGCCCGGACCCGGATGCCGTGCTGCGCGAATGCCGGCGGGTCCTGCGGCCGGGCGGGCTGCTCACCTTCACGACGCTCGGGCCGGACACCCTGGTCGAGCTGCGGCGCGCCTGGGCGGCGGCCGACCGCGCACACCCCCACGTCAACACGTTCATCGACATGCACGACCTCGGCGACGCGCTGGTCCGCGCCGGGCTCGCGGAGCCGGTCATGGACGTCGAGCGCTATACGCTCACGTACACCGAGGTACGCGGACTCATGCGCGACCTCAAGGCGATCGGCGCGCACAGCGCGGCGACGGAGCGGCCGAAGGGCCTCACCGGCAAGCGCACGCTGGCGCGCATGATCGAAGCCTACGAAACGGAGCGGCGGGCGGACGGCCTGCTGCCGGCCACCTACGAAGTCGTGTTCGGGCAGGCGTGGGGTCCCACCGGGTCCGGACGGCCCGGGCGCTCCGCGGGCGGCGAAGTGCGGGTGCCGGTCGACAGCATCGGTCGCCGGGGCAGCCCCGGGCGGGACCGGGGTTCGCCCTGACATGATTAGATTTTTGTTAACAATCAGCATCGAAATATTTCCGTTGCTCCTTCTAATATGAGCCTGACGTGAACGATGCCCCGACCGCCCGGACACCCGGGATCTTCATCACCGGCACCAGCACCGGCGTCGGCAAGACGCGGGTGGCGGCGGCGTGGGCCCGGGCCCTGCGGCCCTCGGGCCTGAAGGTCGTGGCCTTGAAGCCAGTCGCCAGCGGCTCGCGGCGGGACGGCGCCGGCCGGCTGCGCAACGAGGACGCGCTGGCGCTGCAGGCGGCGGCCCCGGTCCGGTTGCCCTACGAGCAGGTGAACCCCTGCTGCTTCGAGCCGGCCATCGCCCCGCACCTCGCCGCCGAGGAGGCCGGGCAGGTCATCGACCTGGAGGCACTGGTCGACTGGTACGGCCGGGCCACGCGCGACGCGGATCTCGCCCTGGTCGAGGGCGCCGGCGGCTGGCGGGTGCCCTTGCACCCGGACGGCTTCCTGAGCGACCTGCCGGAGCGGCTCGGCCTCGGGGTCGTCCTGGTGGTCGGACTGACCCTGGGTTGCCTGAACCATGCCCGCCTGACCCGCGAGGCGATCGAGCAGTCCGGCCGGTGCCGGCTGCTCGGCTGGGTCGCCAACCACGTCGACCCCGCGTTCGAGCGGGTCGACGGCAACCTGCGCACCCTGGAGCGCTTGCTGGGAGCAGCGCCGCTGGCGTGCGTGCCCCACGACCCCGCTGGTCCGGGGCCGGCGGGCCTGTCCGGACAATGGGCGACGGACGGGCTCGTGGACCTCGCGTTGCGCTGCTCGTCGGGGACGCCGGACACGGTCTAGGAATCGGGGCGGTTCGGGCCAGTGCGTTGTCCGGCAAGGCCAAGCCGGCTACATTGCGGTCTTTACCTAGTCGGTCCCGCGATGGTCGTCGCCACCCGCCGCCTGCCGCCGAACGCGCCCGAGCACCGCATCGTGCTGGCGCCGAACTGCTCGCTGACGCCCGCGTCGGCGCGGTGGTTCGTCGGCAGCCTCGCGCTGGTCACGTTCGCGGTCGCCCTGTTCTTCGCGTTCCAGGGCTTCTGGCCGGTGCTGCCCTTTGCAGGGCTCGAGATCGCGCTGCTGGCGTGGGCGGTGCAGGCCAGCCTGCGTGCCGGTGCCGCCCGCGAGGTGATCGTCGTGTCCGAGGAATCGGTCACGGTCGAGCGGGACTCGCGAGGTGGAATGAGACTGATGGTATTTCCACGTCACTGGGCGAGGGTTACACTGCGCGGCCCGCAAAGGACGCAGCATCCGAGCCGGCTCGTCATCGAGTCGCACGGCCGGGCCTGCGAAGTCGGACGGTTCCTCACGGAGGAGGAGCGGCACGGCCTGGCTTCGCGCCTCCGCCTGCTGGTGGGAAAGACGAGCGAATCGCCCGAGCTCGGGCCCTGACCGGGCTCGGCGAGGGCGCGGCGGCCGGCCCGAGGGTTGGCCGCCGGCATACAACACGGGAGTCCTGTCGACAATGAAGATGGTGAAGCGCGCGCTCGCGGCTGCCGCGGCACTGACGGCCTTCGCGGCCCGCCCGGCCTTCGCGGCCTGGTCCGACCTCAACCTGCGCGTCGGCGTGACGCCGCTCAGCGAGGAGATCTACGACCTGCACATGCTGATCCTCTGGGTCTGCGTCGCCATCGCCGTCGCGGTGTTCGGCGTGATGATCTACTCGATCGCCACCTTCCGGAAATCGAAGGGCGCCGTGCCGGCCACCTTCGACCACAGTACGACCGCGGAGATCGTCTGGACCGTCATCCCGGTGCTGATCCTGGTGGCGATGGCGATCCCGGCCGCGAAGACGCTGGTCGCCATCGACGACACCCGCGACTCCGAGCTCACCGTGAAGGTGACCGGCTACCAGTGGAAGTGGCAGTACGAGTACGTCGACCAGGGCGTCTCCTTCTTCTCGACCCTGGCGACCCCGAGCAACGAGGCCCGCCAGCTCGACTCGGGCGTCAACCCGTACACGGTGGACAACTACCTGCTCGACGTCGACAACCCGCTGGTCGTACCCGTCGGCAAGAAGGTGCGCGTGCTGATCACCTCGGCGGACGTGATCCACGCCTGGTGGGTGCCGGATTTCGCCATCAAGAAGGACGCGATCCCGGGCTACATCAACGAGATGTGGTTCACCGCGACGAAGGAAGGCGTGTTCCGCGGCCAGTGCGTCGAGCTCTGCGGCCGCGACCACGGCTTCATGCCGATCGTCGTGGTCGTGCTGCCGCAGGACGGCTACGACAAGTGGCTGGCCGACCAGAAGGCCGCGCGCCAGGCCGCGGCCCCGCGCGCCGCGCAGACGGCCCGGCTGACCGCCCCCGCCCAGAAAACCGAGACGACCCTGCGGGTCGCCAACGCGGAGTAATCGAACGATGAGCTCGAGCCACACCCACGACCACGCGGCCGGCCACGGCCACGACGATCACGGCCCGGCGAAGGGAATCATGCGCTGGCTGACCACCACGAACCACAAGGACATCGGCACGATGTACCTGGTGTTCAGCCTGGTCATGTTCCTCACCGGCGGCGCGATGGCGCTCGTGATCCGCGCCGAGCTGTTCATGCCGGGCATGCAGCTGGTCGACCCGGGCTTCTTCAACACCATGACCACCGTGCACGCGCTGATCATGGTGTTCGGCGCGGTGATGCCGGCCACGGTCGGCCTCGCCAACTGGATGATCCCGCTGCAGATCGGCGCGCCCGACATGGCGCTGCCGCGCATGAACAACTTCAGCTTCTGGCTGCTGGTGTCGGCGTTCTCGCTGCTGATCCTCTCGCTGTTCATGCCGGGCGGCGGCCCCGCCGGCGGCTGGACCCTCTATCCGCCGCTGGTGCTGCAGACCGGCGACGCGCTGCCGCTCGCGATCTTCGCGATCCACCTCGCGGGCGCCTCCTCGATCATGGGCTCGATCAACATCATCGTCACGATCATGAACCTGCGCGCGCCCGGCATGTCGCTGCTGAAGATGCCGCTGTTCGTGTGGACTTGGCTGATCACGGCCTACCTGCTGATCGCGGTGATGCCGGTGTTCGCGGGCGCGGTGACCATGCTGCTCACCGACCACTTCTTCCACACCACGTTCTTCGCGGCGGCCGGCGGCGGCGACCCGGTGCTCTACCAGCACATCTTCTGGTTCTTCGGGCACCCCGAGGTCTACATCATGATCCTGCCGGCGTTCGGGATCGTCTCGGAGATCATCCCGGCGTTCTCGCGCAAGCCGCTGTTCGGCTACGACTCGATGGTGTACGCGACGGCCTCGATCGCCTTCCTCTCGTTCATCGTCTGGGCGCACCACATGTTCACCGTGGGCATGCCGCTCGCGGGCGAGATGTTCTTCATGCTCTCGACCATGCTGATCGCGGTGCCGACGGGCGTGAAGGTCTTCAACTGGACGGCGACCATGTGGAAGGGTTCGCTGACCTTCGAGCCGCCGATGCTGTTTGCGCTGGCCTTCCTGTTCCTGTTCACGATCGGCGGCTTCTCCGGCCTGATGATGGCCATCGCGCCGGTCGACTTCCAGTACCACGACACCTACTTCATCGTGGCGCACTTCCACTACGTGCTGGTGCCGGGCGCCGTGTTCGCCATCATGGCGGGCGTGTACTACTGGCTGCCGAAGTGGACCGGCCACATGTACGACATGGCGCTCGCCAAGCTGCACTTCTGGGCGTCGGCGATCTTCGTGAACGTGCTGTTCTTCCCGCAGCACTTCCTCGGCCTCGCCGGCATGCCGCGGCGCATCCCGGACTACTCGACGCAGTTCGCCGACTGGAACATGGTGTCCTCGATCGGCGCGTTCGGCTTCGGCCTCTCGCAGCTGCTGTTCGTGTACATCGTCTGGAAGTGCGCGCGCTCGGGCGCCCCGGCCACGGCGGCCGTGTGGGACGACGCCCGCACGACCAGCCTCGAGTGGACGGTGCCCTCGCCGGCCCCGTACCACACCTTCGACGAGGCGCCGCTGGTCAAGTGAGCGGCAACGGCATGACGAACGGACCGACCGAGGAGCAGCGCCGTCGCATCCGCTGGACGACTTTCGTCCTGGCGCTGACGGCGCTCGGCATCTACGTCGCGTTCATCGCTTCGAGCGTCCTGAAGGCGCAGCCCTGACGTGAGCAGGCAGGCGCCCCGGCTCGACCGTTCGCTGATCCGCGGCCTCGTGCTGATGGTCGCGGGCAGCTTCGCGTTCGGCTTCGCGCTGGTGCCGCTGTACGACGTGATCTGCGAGGCGGCGGGCATCAAGGTCAACGACCGCCCCAGCACGCTGCTGGCGAGCGAGACGGCCGCGGGCCGGCAGGTGCGCCTCGAGTTCATGTCGCTGCTGCCCGACGGCAGCGACTTCGAGCTGACGCCGGAGACTCGCGAGCTGACGCTGCAGCCGGGGCGGTTGTACGAGGCGAAGTTCCGGATCCGCAGCCGCGCGACCGTGCCGGTGACGGCGCAGGCGGTCCCGAGCGTGGCGCCGATCACCACCTCCCGCTACCTGCAGAAGACCGAGTGCTTCTGCTTCACGCCGCAGGCCTTCGGGCCGGCGGAGGAACGCGAGTTCACCGTGCGATTCATCGTCGACCCGGCGCTGCCGGCCTCGGTGGACCGCATGACGCTCGCCTATTCCATGTACGTGATGCCCGGGCAGAAGCTCGCGGCACGCTGACCGAAGGACCCGACACAGAGGCTCGCCCATGGTTCACGCACCCACGACGCACGGCGCCGGCAAGTACTACATCCCGCACGGCAGCAAGTGGCCGATCGTCGGCTCGGTCTCGCTGTTCATCACCATGCTGGGGGCCTCCGCCCTGCTGAACGGCGTCGACCTCGGGCCCTGGATCCTGTACGGCGGCCTCGCGCTGGTCGCCTACATGTTCTTCGGCTGGTTCGGCACGGTGATCGGCGAGAGCGAAGCCGGCATGTACAACGCCGGCGTCGACAAGTCGTTCCGGATGGGGATGATGTGGTTCATCTTCTCCGAGGTGATGTTCTTCGCGGCGTTCTTCGGCGCGCTGTACTACGCGCGCTCGCTGTCGGTGCCGTGGCTCGGCGGCGAGGGCTCGAAGTTCCTCACCAACTTCTACCTCTGGAAGGACTACGTGCCGTCCTGGCCGACCAACGGCCCGCAGGCGGTGGGCGGCTCCTTCGAGACCATCCCGGCGTTCGGCCTGCCGGCCTGGAACACCGCGATCCTGCTCACCTCGGGCGTCACCATCACCATCGCGCACCACGCCCTCAAGGCGGGCAACCGCGGCGTGCTGAAGGTCTTCCTCGCGGCCACCTTCCTGCTCGGCTTCCTGTTCGTCTACCTGCAGGCGACCGAGTACGCGCACGCCTACCACGAGCTGAACCTGACGCTCGGCAGCGGTGTCTACGGGTCGACCTTCTTCATGCTGACGGGCTTCCACGGCCTGCACGTGACGATCGGCGCGATCATGCTGCTGGTGATCTGGCTGCGCGTCATGAAGGGCCACTTCACGCCGACGCACCACTTCGCGTTCGAAGGCGTGGCCTGGTACTGGCACTTCGTCGACGTGGTGTGGCTGGGCCTGTTCATCTTCGTCTACTGGATCTGAGCCGGCGCGCCGGCATCCGCGCCGGACGACGGTCGACAGGGGAGAAGGCCGGCTCTGCCGGCCTTTTTCTCTGGCGCGATCCGCGGCGAGGCTAGCGGCCGAGGCCGTGCGGCTGGATCATCCCGCCGCGCCAGGCGACGAACAGCAGGATGAACAGCAGGACCGACAGGGCGATGCGCACCGTGAGCGCATTGACCATGCGCCGGGACTGGCCTTCGTCCCTGACCAGGTGGAAGAGGCCGGAGAACAGGCTCGCGACGATGGCAGCCAGCGTGAGCAGGATGAGCAGCTTGATCATGGCGAGACGGTCGTTGGCAGGACGGACAGTATAGATGAGGGTCGCGATCGGCAATCGCGTGTTCGCGCCGCGCGGCTGGGCCGCGCTGGCGGTGTGCGTCGTGATCGCGGCGGCGCTGGCGCTGGCCAACTGGCAGCTCGGCCGGGCCCGCGAGAAGCAGGCGCTGATCGACGCCTTCGACCGCGGCCTCGAGCGCACGGCGGTGCTGGGCGGGGGCAGCGTCGAGTCGTTGCCGCGCTACCACCACCTCTCGGTGCGCGGCCGCTACGATCCCGCGCACCAGGTGCTGATCGACAACATGCCGTCCAGCACGGGCCGCGCGGGCTTCCGCGTGCTGACGCCGTTGCGGCGGGAGGACGGCGGGCGGCCGCTGCTGGTCGATCGCGGCTGGGTACCGCTCGGCCTGCGCCGCGAGGTGCTGCCGGAGGTGACGATCGACGCCGGGCCGCGCACCGTCGCCGGCCGTCTCGACCAGTTGCCGGTGCCCGGCATCCGGGTGGGCGCCGCGGACACGCCGGGCGACACGCGCTGGCCGCGCGTGCTGCTCTTCCCCACGTTCGACGACCTCGAGCGGGTGCTCGGCGAGCCCGTCGAGCCGCGCATCCTGCTGCTCGACGCGGACCAGCCGGGCGGCTACGAGCGGGTCTGGCGACCGGCGCTCGAGTTTCCGCCCGAGCGCCACCTCGGCTACGCTGTGCAGTGGCTGGCGCTGGCGCTGGCTGCGCTCGTCGTCTTCATCGCGCTGAGCCTCGAGCGCGCTCCCACACCGGAATCGGAACGTCCATGAGCACCTCCCCGGAATCCACCGCCGTCCAGCGCGGCCGCCGACAGCTCCTGCTGCTCGCCGCGCTGTTCTTCGTCCCGCTCTTCGTCGCCTTCTGGCTGTACTACGGCCCGACGCCCTGGCGCCCGGCCGGCAGCACCAGCAAGGGCGAGATCGTCGAGCCCGCGCGGCCGCTGCCCGCGGTGTCGCTGCCGAGCGCGGACGGCGGCCGGACCGGCGAGCAGTTCCTGCGCGGCAAGTGGACGATGCTCTACGTGGGCGACGGTGCCTGCGGCCCCGACTGCCGCAAGGCGCTGTACCTGACGCGGCAGTCCCGCATCGCGCTCAACAAGGACATGGACCGCGTGCAGCGGGTGTTCCTGGTCACGGGGAACTGCTGTGCCACGCCGTTCCTCGCGGCCGAGCATCCCGACCTGCAGGTCGCGCGGCTCGAGGGCCCGGCGGCGGCGAGCCTGCTGGCCGCGTTCCCGAGCTACCCCGATGCGCCCGGCGGCGCCGGCCGCATCTACCTCGTCGATCCGCTCGGCAACCTCATGATGAGCTATCCGCGCCAGGCCCCGGACAAGGCGCTGCTCACGGACATGAAGAAGCTGCTGCGCCTCTCGCACATCGGGTGACCGCCATGCGACTCGTCTGGTTCCGCCGCCTCGCGCTCGCCGGCGCACTGGTCGCCCTGTGCGTCGTCGTGCTCGGGGCGTACGTCCGCCTGAGCCATGCGGGCCTCGGCTGCCCGGACTGGCCGGGCTGCTACGGCCACCTGACGCCCTCGGGCGCGCTGCAGAACGCCGACGCGGTCAACGCCGCGTATCCCGAGCGTCCGCTCGAGGTGGGCAAGGCGTGGAAGGAGATGCTGCATCGCTATCTCGCTTCCGGCCTCGGCCTGCTGATCCTCGCGCTCGCCGCGGTCGCGCGGTCGAACCGCGACGACGCGCGCCAGCCCAGGGTGCTGCCCTTCGTGCTGGTGGGCCTGGTCGTATTCCAGGGGCTGCTGGGCATGTGGACCGTGACGCTGCTGCTGAAGCCGTTCATCGTGACGGCGCACCTCGCGGGCGGCCTCGCGACCATGTCGCTGCTGTGGTGGCTGGCGCTGAACCCGACGCGCACCACGCGGCCGGCCGGCGAGGCCGGCCTGCGCCGCCTCGCCGTGCTCGCGCTCGGCGTCCTGGCCCTGCAGATCCTGCTCGGCGGCTGGGTCAGCACCAACTACTCGGCCGTCGCCTGCCCGGATTTCCCGACCTGCCAGCGGTCCTTCTGGCCCGAGATGGACTTCCGCGACGCGTTCGTGCTCTGGCGCGGGCTCGGCATCGACTACGAGGGCGGCGTGCTCGACCACCCGGCGCGGGTCGCCATCCACGTCGCCCACCGCCTCGGCGCGCTGGTCGCGGCGTGCGTGCTCGGCCTCACCGCATTCCTGGCCGTCCGCCGGGCGAGTTCGCGCGCCGTGCGCATGGCGGGCGCGGCCGTGGCGACGGCGCTGGCCGCCCAGCTGGTCCTCGGGCCCGTCATGGTGCTGGAGACCTTCCCGCTGCCGCTCGCGACCGCCCACAACGCGGTGGCGGCCCTGCTGCTGCTCGCGACCGTCGCGCTGCTCAGGTTCCTCTGGCCGCGCGAACGCAGCCTCTGAGCTCCGGTAGAATCGAGCCTCTGCCAGCCGCAGGCCCCGAGCGTGCCGTATTCCCCTGCCCAAGACGCCGCGCCCGGTCCCGCCACCTGGCGGGACTACTACGAGATCGGCAAGCCGAAGGTGGTGGCGCTGATCGTGTTCACGGCGATCGTCGGCATGTTCCTCGCCGTGCCGGGCCTGCCGCCGCCCGACCTGTTCCTGTACGGCTCGCTCGGCATCGGGCTTGCGGCCACGAGTGCCGCGGCCATCAACCACGTCGTCGACCGCCGCTTCGACGAGAAGATGGCGCGCACCATGAACCGCCCGATCCCGACCGGCCACCTGAACGCCCGGCAGGCGCTCGCCTACGCCGGCACGGTGGGCGCGCTGTCGATGCTGCTGCTGTGGACGCTGGTCAACCCGCTGACCGCCGTGCTGACGTTCCTGTCGCTGATCGGCTACGCGGTGCTCTACACGGTGTGGCTCAAGCACGTCACGCCGCAGAACATCGTGATCGGCGGCGCGGCCGGCGCGGCCCCGCCCGTGCTCGGCTGGACGGCGATCACGGGGCAGGTCGAGCCGTACGCGCTGCTGCTGTTCCTGATCATCTTCGCGTGGACGCCGCCGCATTTCTGGGCGCTCGCGATCGCGCGCCGCGACGACTACGCCCGCGCGGGCATCCCGATGCTGCCGGTGGCCTACGGCGTCGCGTTCACGCGCCTGCACATCCTGCTCTATACGATCCTGCTGGTGATCGCGACCCTGCTGCCCTACCTCACCGGCATGAGCGGCCTGCTCTATCTCGCGACGGCGGTCGTGCTGGGCGGGATCTTCGTCCGCTACGCGATCCAGATGCGGCGCAAGGACGCCCCGGGCCACCTGCCGATGACGGTGTTCCGGTACTCGATCACCTACCTGATGGTGCTGTTCGCCGCACTGCTGCTCGACCACTACGTCAGCCTCCGGCCCTGAGCGCATGGCGAGTCGCTCGCACTACGCCGCACCGCTGCTGCTCGCCGTCTTCGTCGGGCTGATCGTCTACGTCTCGCTGTTCCCGTTCCGCTTCGACCCGCACGGGCCGGGCATGCTGCAGGCGCTGCCCCGGCTCACCTGGGTGCGCGCCGGGCGCACCGAGATGCTCAACAACGTGCTGCTGTACGCGCCGGTCGGGTTCTGCGGCCTGCTGCTGCTGGCGGGCCGGCTCGGGCGCGTGCCGGCGATCGTGCTGACCACGATCCTCGGGGCCGTGCTCTCCTGCAGCATGGAACTTCTGCAGGCCTCGGTGCCGCCGCGCGTGACGAGCCTGACCGACCTCTCGCTCAATGCGCTCGGCACGCTGGCCGGCGCCGTGCTCGGCTGGGCCTGGGACGCGTTCGGCACGCGCATGGCGCCGCAGTCCACCGCGCGCGGACGTTCGGGCGCCGTGGCGCTGACCATCCTCGTGCTGTGGCTGGTCGCCCGCCTGTGGCCGCTGATTCCCGATCCCGGCCTGCGCCAGCTGAAGCGCGCGGTCCGCCCGCTGTTCACGCCGCGTATCGACGTGTCCGACCTGCTGGCGTTTTCGCTCGGCTGGCTGGTGGTGGCACAGGCCGTGTTCGCGCTCGCCCGGCGCCAGCGAGCCGTGGACCTCTTCCTCGTCGTTATCGCCACGGTGCTGGTCGGCCGCACGTTCACCGCCGGCAACACGCTGGTGACGGCCGAGCTCGCCGGCATCGCGCTGCTGCTGCCGGTGCTCGTGGTGCTCAACCGGCTGGAGGACGGCGCGCGCTCGGCGCTGGTCGCGGTCACGCTCGCGGGCTGGCTCGCGTGGCTGGCGCTGGAACCGCTGCTCTCGGGATCGGCGCGCGTGACGACCGACCTGCCCGGACTCGCCGAGTTCATCGCGCGCAATCCCCCGCCCGCGCCGCAGCTGGCGGGCAAGGCCTTCAGTTACGTGGCCCTCGGCTGGCTTCTCGCGGGCGCGGGCCTGGCGGCGCACGTGGCCGCCGGCCTCATGTGCCTGTTCGTCGTGCTGCTGACGCTGGTGCAGCTGGGCGCCGGCGCGCCGGTGTTCGGCTGGGTCGACGTGCTGATCGCCGTCTGCGCCGCCTGGGTGGTGGCGCGCTGGATGCCGGACGCGGCGGCCGGCCGGAGCAGTCCCCGGCGTCGCTGACGACCGGGGACGCCCGCCGGGCCTGCGGCTACTTCATGCGGGCGGCCACCGCCGCCCAGTCGACCACCTTCCAGAACGCGTCGAGATAGGCCTGCCGCGCATTGCGGTAGTCGACGTAGTACGCGTGCTCCCAGACGTCGCAGGTGAGCAGCGGCCGGTCCTCGCCCGTGAGCGGCGTGGCGGCGTTGCTGGTGCTGACCAGCGCGAGCTTGCCGTCCGGCTTCTGCACGAGCCACGCCCAGCCCGAGCCGAAGGTGCCCATCGCGACCTTGTTGAACGCGGTGCGGAACTCGTCGAACGAGCCGAACGCCTCGTCGAGCGCGGCGGCGAGCCGGCCGGCGGGCTGCCCGCCCTGCGGCGACAGGCCCTCCCAGTAGAACGTGTGATTCCACACCTGGGCGGCGTTGTTGAACAGCGGGCCGCTCGAGCGGCGCACGATGTCCTCGAGCGATGCGGACTCGAACTCGGTGCCCTTGATCAGGCCGTTGAGGTTGTTGACGTAGGCCTGGTGATGCTTGCCGTAGTGGTAGTCGATGGTCTCGGCGGAGATGTGCGGCGCCAGCGCGTCGCGGGCATACGGCAGGGGGGGCAGTGCAATGGCCATGACGGACTCCGGTATTCCTCGGGAAAGACGTTTGAGCGAACCAGGGACGAACTCTAGGGCCGAATCTGTTCGCGGCCAAGCGCGGGACGGATCCGGCGGACCGCCGATGCGAAGCTGACCCCGGTCCGGCCCGGGTCCGCGGGCCGGTCAGTCACGACCGCGCGAGCATCAGAACGTTGCCCGTCACCGCCAGCGCGGCGCCGGCGAACGTGAGCACGTCCGGGCGAAAGCCCTCGAAGAGCATCGACACCAGCAGGGCCAGCAGCGGCGTCATCACGCCGACGACGGCCGTGCGGCCGGGGCCCACGCGCTCCTGCAGCGTCAGGAAGCACGCGAAGGTGAGCACGGAACCGGCCAGGGCGAGATAGAACAGCGCGACCCAGAAGGACGGTACCACCGGCAGGGCTAAGCCGTCGCCCCGCAGCAGCGCCGCGAGCAGGGCGGCGGCGGCGCCATAGAGCATTCCGTAGCCCAGGGAAGGCCAGAAAGGCAGCCCGTGCAGGCGGTTGCGACTCGCGACCAGGCTGCCGACCGCCGACAGGAACACGGCGGCCACCGTGAATGTCGCACCGAGGGCCGTCTCCCGATCGCCGACGGCGTGGCTGAACTCGGGCCAGAAGATCATCGCGACGCCGGCGAGCCCGAGCAGGCCCCCGAGCACGAAGCGGCGCGACATGGGCTGGCGGAAGAACCAGTGCGCGCCGAGACCGGTGACCAGGGGCGAGGCCGAATACCCGACCGCCACCAGTCCGGACACGACGTGCTGCTCCGCGTGGTACACGCACAGGTAGGAGACCCCGTACATGAAGACGCCCTGCAGCGCGAGCCGCAGGTGCTCGCCCGCCGCGAAGCGCAGCCGCTCGCCGCGCGCGGCGCACAGCAGCAGCACCGCGGCGCCGGCGATGCAGAAGCGCATCGCCACCGAGGCCTCGGCCGACAGGCGCCCGACCTGGAACGTGATCGCGTACCAGGTCGTGCCCCAGGTGAGCACGCAGACCGCGAACAGTTGCCAGGTCCGGAAGCGATGCATGGCTATCGTGAGATCGGGGGGGAAATAGGGGATATTCCTCTTTTCGGAGAGGGGACAGTCCCCGATGGGGACAGTCCCCGCCGAAAAGAGGAATGTCCCCTGTCTTGCCCGCTCAGAGCGGAGGGCCGGCGTTCTCGCCGAGCATCCACTGGCGCACGAGCGGCAGCGGCGGCCCGCCGTACGACAGGAACCGGTCGTGGAAGGCCTTGAGCGCCTTCGGCCCGCCGTTCTTCGCCAGCCAGTCGTCGCGCAGCTTCACGATCATCAGCTTGCCGAGCGTGTAGTTCAGGTAGGCCGGATCGTAGGTGCCGCGCAGCGCCTGCTGGCGGGCGTTGCCCGGGTCGATCATCGCATCCCGGAACAGCTGCTCGGACTGGGCGACCGTCATCCCCTGCGTGTGCAGCCCGATGGCCGAGAGGTAGCGGGCGTCGCGCTTCAGGGCCGAGACGAGCTGGCCGATGTGCGTCTCGACGCTGCCGGCGCGCAGGCCGGCATCCCACATCATTTCCTCGGTGTAGTGCGCCCAGCCTTCGGCGTAGGCGTAGCCGACGAAGAGCTGCCCGACGCGCGAGCGGCTGCGGTTCACGTGCAGGAAGTGCAGGAAGTGTCCCGGCCACACCTCGTGCGCGGAAGTGAACAGCAGCTGCGGCTCGCCGGAGACGTAGCGCTCCTGGTCTTCCTTCGACCACGTCGGGTCCGGCGGGGCGATGTAGTAGACCGCCGGCAGGTTCTTCTCGTACGGCCCGGGCGTGTTGATGTACGCGAAGTTCTGCGCGTTGTACGGCGGCGCCTCGGCGACCAGCGCCTCCTCCGGGCCCGGGATGGTGACGAGGTCGCGCTCGACGATGAACCGCTTCAGCTCGGGCAACTGCCGGCGCGCGCCCTCGACCGCGCCGCCCTCCGGCTTGCGCGAGTTCACCCTGTCGACGCAGGCCGGCAGGTCCAGGCCGGGCGCGTACCCGGCGCAGGCCTTGCGCAGCGCCACGAGGTTGCGCTGCATGTCGGCGCGACCGATGGCCTCGAGCCTCGCGAGCGGCACGTCCACCTGCTCGGTGGCGGCGAGCATGCGCGCGAAGAGCTGCGGCCCCATCGCGAACTCCTGCGTCGCCGTCGCGCGCTGCGCGGCGAGCCAGTCCGCGAGCTCCTGCATGGCCGCCGACGCGACCTGCGTCGCCTCCGCCAGCTCGGCCTGCAGCTTCGGATCGTCGACCGCGGCATAGATGCCGCGCACGTCCCGCGCGAAGAACTCGGCGTAGCCGCCGAACGCGTTCACGCCGTAGTCGATGATCGGCGCGGCGAGCGGCGTGCGCAGGTTGGCGCGGATCTGGCGCGTGGCGGCCGGCAGCGCCCGCGCGTACGCGATGAACGCCCGCAGGCGCTCGGCGAGCGGCGCGTAGGGCTTGCTCAGGTAGATCTCGGGGTCGATCGAGTCGAAGTAGAACGCCGGGTTGCGGTAGGGCCACTGGGCCTCGGTCCGCCAGAACAGGGTCTTGTCGACCACGGCGAGCAGGTATTCGCGCTCGCGCCGGCGCTCGGCGTCGAGGCCGGCCGGGTCGACGGCGAGGATCGCCTGCCTCGCGGCGAGCAGGCGGGCGTCTTCCTTCTGCAGTGCCGCGGCGCTGAAGTCCGGCAGCCGGCCGTCGTACTCGTGCCGGCCGGCGTAGACCGCGAAGGTCGGGTTCGCCGCGAACGATTCCTCGATGAACCGCGCGACGTAGGCATCCCAGGCGGCATCGCCCGGCGCGGACCACGCCGCGGCGGACAGCAGCATCGAGGCCAGCGCGACAGCCTGCAGGAAACCCTTGCGAATCATGGCCCCACCCTCCCCGGCGATGCATGCGGACGAAAGCGCGTACTGTACGACAAGACGCGCCGCGACTCCTGTAGAATCCGCGGCCTTCCGATGGACGTCTCACACATCCTCGACCCGCTGAACGACGCGCAGCGGCAGGCGGTCACCGCGCCGCTCGCGCCGACGCTCGTGCTCGCCGGCGCGGGCAGCGGCAAGACGCGCGTGCTCACCCACCGCGTGGAATGGCTGGTGCAGGTCGAGGGCGTCTCCCCGCACGGCATCCTCGCCGTCACCTTCACCAACAAGGCCGCGGGCGAGATGCGCCACCGCATCGAGACCCAGCTCGGCCTGCCGTCCGCACCGCTGTGGATCGGCACCTTCCACGGCATCTGCCACCGCCTGCTGCGCATGCACTGGCGCGAGGCGGGGCTGCCGCAGGGCTTCCAGATCCTCGACGGCGAGGACCAGCAGCGCCTCGTGAAGAAGATCGTCCGCGGCCTCGGCCTCGACGAGGCGCGCTGGGTGCCGAAGGAAGTGACCTGGTTCATCAACGCGCAGAAAGACGAGGGCTTGCGTCCGAAGCACCTCAAGGACGAGGGCGACCCGACCCGCCGCCAGCTCATCCGGCTGTACGAGGCCTACGAGGAGACCAGCCGCCGCAACGGCGTGGTCGACTTCGCGGAGCTGCTGCTGCGCAGCTGCGAGCTGTGGACCGAGGTGCCCGGGCTCGCGGACCACTACCGCGCGCGGTTCGCGCACGTGCTGGTCGACGAGTTCCAGGACACCAACACCATCCAGTACCGCTGGATGAAGTCGCTGGTGGGCGCGACCAGCGTGCCGTACGTGGTCGGCGACGACGACCAGTCGATCTACCGCTGGCGCGGCGCGCGGGTCGAGAACCTGCGCCAGTACCAGCGCGACTTCCACGGCGTGCAGCTCTACCGCCTCGAGCAGAACTACCGCTCGACCGGCAACATCCTCGCCGCGGCCAACGCGATCATCGCCAACAACTCCGGGCGCATCGGCAAGAAGCTCTGGACCAGCGACGGCAAGGGCGAGGCGATCCGCCTGTATCGCGCGTTCAACGAGCGCGACGAGGCCGAGTTCGTGGTCAACAAGATCCGCGAGTGGGTCGGGCGCGGCGGCAACCGCCGGGACACCGCGATCCTGTACCGCTCGAACGCGCAGTCGCGGGTCTTCGAAGAGTACCTGCTCGCCGGCCGCATCCCGTACCGCGTCTACGGCGGCCTGCGGTTCTTCGAGCGCCAGGAGATCAAGGACGCGCTCGCCTACCTGCGGCTCATCTCGAACCGCGACGACGACGCCTCGTTCGAGCGCGTGGTGAACCTGCCGACGCGCGGCATCGGCGCCCGCACGCTCGAGCTGCTGCGCGAGCACTCGCGCGCCCACTCGGTGTCGCTGTGGGCGGCGGCCAGCCGCGCCAACGACGATCTCGGCACCAAGTCCGCGGCCAGCCTGCAGGCGTTCCTCGCGCTGATCGAGCGCCTCGCCGCCGACACGCGCGACCTGCCGCTGCACGAGCAGGTGGACCACGTGATCCAGGCGAGCGGGCTCGCGGACCACTACCGCCGGGAGAAGGCCGACAAGGGCGAGGCGCGGCTCGAGAACCTCGAGGAACTCGTCAGCGCCGCCCGCGGCTTCGAGCCGGAGGACGGCGACATGCCCCCGCTGATGGCCTTCCTGTCGCACGCGGTGCTCGAGTCCGGCGAGGGGCAGGCCGAGGAATGGGAGGACTGCGTGCAGATGATGACGCTGCACTCCGCCAAGGGCCTGGAGTTCCCGGTCGTGTTCCTGGCCGGCCTGGAGGACGGGCTGTTCCCCCACCAGCGCTCGATCACGGACGTGCAGGGCCTCGAGGAGGAGCGCCGGCTCTGCTACGTCGGCACCACCCGCGCCATGCGCCACCTCTACCTCACGTATGCCGAGCAGCGCCGCATGCACGGGGTGGACAGCTACGGGGCCCCGTCCCGCTTCATCGCCGAGATCCCGGCCGAGCTGGTCGAGGAAGTCCGGCCGAAGGTGCAGGTCACCCGCCCGGCCTACGGGGCCACGCCCCGGGACTACGCTTCCCGGCCGGCCGGCGGGTCCTACGGCACCCGGCCGGCGCCGTCGCGCCCCCGCTACCAGGACGAGTCGCCTGGGGGCCTCAAGCTCGGCCAGCGGGTGCGCCACCAGAAGTTCGGCGACGGGGTGGTCCTCGGCGTCGAGGGCCACGGCGACCACGCCCGGGTGCAGGTGAACTTCGAGCGCCAGGGCACCAAGTGGCTGATGATGGGCTACGCCAACCTCGAGGTCGTCTGAGGCTAGAATACGGGCCTGCCCCACAGGTTCCGCAAGCCTTGAAAATCATCATCCTCGGGGCCGGCCAGGTCGGCCGGACGGCGGCCCAGCACCTCGCTCGCGAGGAAGCGAACGACGTGACCGTCGTGGACACCGACGAGCGCCTGCTGCGCGACCTGCAGGACCGCATCGACATCCGCACGGTGCAGGGCAACGCCGCGAGCCCCCAGACGCTGCAGAACGCCGGCGCGCGCGACGCGGACATGATCGTCGCGCTCACCAACAGCGACGAAGTGAACATGGTCGCGTGCCAGGTGGCCTGGGGGCTGTTCGGCACGAAGACCAAGATCGCGCGGATCCGCTCGCGCGACTACACCGCGCGCTCCGAGCTGTTCGTCTCGACCGAGACCGAAGTGCCCCAGAAGCTGGCCGGGTTCGCGGTCGACATGTACCTGAGCCCGGAAGAGGTGGTCACGGGCTACATCGAGAGGCTGATCCGCTACCCCGGCGCGCTGCAGGTGGTGGACTTCGCCGACGGCCGGGTCCGCCTGGTCGGGCTGCGCGCGCTCAAGGGCGGCATGCTCGTCGGGCGCCCGCTGCGCGAGCTGCGCCTGCACATCCCGAAGACCGACGCGCGCATCGCCGCGATCTACCGCAAGGGCGAGAGCGTCGATCCCGAGGGCGAGACGGTCATCGAGGACGGCGACGAGATCTTCTTCGTCGCGGCCGTGCAGGACATCCGCGCGGTGATGAACGAGATGCGCAAGCTCGAGGACCCGGTCAAGCGCGTGGTGATCGCGGGCGGCGGCAACATCGGACTGCGCCTCGCCCAGTCGCTCGAGGACCAGCACCAGGTGAAGGTCATCGAGCGCGACACCAAGCGTGCGCGCCGCATCTCCGAGGTGCTGCGCAACAGCATCGTGCTCGCCGGCGACGCCGCCGACGAGGAGCTGCTGGTCGAGGAGAACATCGACAGCGCCGACGTGTTCTGCGCGCTGACCAACTCCGAGGAAGCGAACATCCTCTCCGCGATGCTGGCCAAGCGGCTCGGGGCGCACCGCGTCATGGCGCTCATCACCCGCCCGGCCTACGCCGAGCTGATGCAGACGGGGCCCATCGACGTGGCGATCTCCCCGCAGACGGTGACCATCGGCTCGCTGCTCGCCTACGTGCGCCGGGGCGACGTGGTGCAGGTGCACTCCGTGCGGGCCGGCTCCGCCGAGGCCATGGAGACCATCGCGCACGGCGTGCGCGGCGGCAAGGTGGTCGGCCGGCCGATCGAGGACATCCGCCTGCCCGACGGCGCGCAGATCGTCACCCTCGTGCGCGGCGACCAGGTGATCATGGCGCACCACGACACCGTGATCGAGAACGGCGACCACGTGATCCTGTTCGTCGCCGACAAGCGGCACGTCGAGCAGGTCGAGCGCCTGTTCCAGGCCTGAAGCGGCACCGCGCGGCGCCACCCCTGCCATGTTCGCCGTACTCAACGTCCTCGGGTCGATGCTGATGCTGTTCAGCGTCACCTACGCGCTGCCGATCCTGGTGTCGGTGCTGTACGCGGACGGACTGGCCGTGGATTTCGTCTACGCGGCGGCCGGCAGCCTGCTGGTCGGCTCGGGAATCGTGCTGGCCACGCGGCGCCACAAGCGCGAGCTGCGCTCCCGGGACGGATTCCTGCTGGTCACGCTGGCCTGGGTGCTGATGTCGGCGATCGCCACCGTGCCGCTGATGCTCGGCCTGCCCGGGCTGTCGTTCACGGACGCGTTCTTCGAGACCATGTCGGGCCTCAGCACCACCGGCGCCACCGTGCTCACGGGGCTCGACACGCTGGCCCCGTCGCTGAACTTCTGGCGCGCGGCCCTGCACTGGTACGGCGGCATGGGCATCATCGTCCTCGTGGTCGCGATCCTGCCGATGCTCGGCGTCGGCGGCATGCAGCTCTACAAGGCGGAGACGCCCGGGCCGGTGAAGGACGAGAAGCTGACGCCGCGCATCACGCAGACGGCGAAGGCGCTCTGGGTGGTTTACGTGCTCATCACCGCGGCGTGCGCGGCCGCGCTGCGGCTGGCCGGCATGGACTGGTTCGACGCCATCTGCCACGCGTTCTCGACGTTGTCGCTGGGCGGCTTCTCGAACTACGACGCGAGCATCTCGCACTTCGACTCGCCGGCCATCGAGGCGGTGCTGATCTTCTTCATGCTGGTGTCGGCGATCAACTTCAGCCGGCACTTCATCGCCTGGCAGCAGAAGAGCCTGCGCACCTACCGCACGGACACGGAAGCGCGCGCGATGCTGTGGCTGATAGGGGTTGGCATCCTCGTGGTGTCGACCTACATCTGGCTGCACCGCGTCTACCCGACCTACCTGGAGTCGCTGCGCCACACGGCGTTCAACCTGGTGGCGTTCGCGACCACCTGCGGCTTCATGACGCAGGACTACTCGACCTGGCCGACGTTCGCGCCGATGGTCATCGTCATGCTGTCCTGCTACACCTGCAACACCGGGTCCACGGGCGGCGGCATCAAGATGTTCCGCACGCTGGTGCTGTTCCGGCAGGCCGTGCGCGAGCTGTTCCTGCTCGTGCACCCGCAGGCGGCCACGCCGGTGCGCATCGGCGGCCAGGTCGTCGCCAACAAGATCGTGTTTGCGGTGCTCGCGTTCGTCGTGCTCTACTTCGGCACGGTCGTCACGCTCACGTTCATGCTGCTGGCGAGCGGGATGGATTTCGTCAGCTCGTTCTCGGCGGTCATCGCCTGCATCAACAATGCGGGCCCGGGCCTCGGGGTGGTCGGTCCGGCGAGCAATTACCAGGGCCTGACGGACTTCCAGACCTGGGTCTGTTCGCTCGCCATGCTGCTCGGCCGTCTCGAGATCTTCAGCGCCCTCGTGCTGCTCACTCCCGCGTTCTGGCGCAAGTAACCCATGGCCCGCATGAAGCTGTCCGCCAAGACGAAACGCAAGGCCCAGAAGGGCTTCGCGATCGTCGCGCTGCTGCTGCTCGTCGCCGCCGTGGTCGTGGTCGCGGTGCTGGACCGGCGCGTCACGAGGCAGTTCGAGGGCCGCCGCTGGACCCTGCCGGCGCGGGTCTACGCGCAGCCGCTCGAGCTGTACGTCGGGCAGCAGCTCTCGGCGGGCCGCATGGTCGAGGAGCTGGCCCGCCTCGGCTACGTCAGGCAGGGACCCACGGCGCGACCCGGCACCTACCGGCGCAAGGGCGATCACCTCGACCTGTACGTGCGCGAGTTCCGCTTCTCGGACCAGTCGCAGCCCGCCCAGCAGCTGCGCGTCGACTTCGACGGCGGCTCGATCGTGCAGCTGACCAGCCGGCAGGGCGTCGACGTACCGGTGATCCGCCTCGACCCGATGCTGATCGGCAGCATCTTCCCGATCCACGGCGAGGACCGCATCGTCGTCTCTCCCGACGAGGTGCCGCCGCTGCTGCCGGCGGCGCTCAAGGCGGTCGAGGACCGCAAGTTCGACTCGCACCACGGCGTCAACCCGCTCGCCATCCTGCGCGCGGCGTTCGTGAACGTGCGCGCCGGGCAGGTCGAGCAGGGCGGCAGCACGCTCACCCAGCAGCTCGTGAAGAGCTACTTCCTCGACAGCCGCCGCACGCTCGGCCGCAAGATCGAGGAGGCGATCATGGCCGTCATCCTCGAATCTAGGTTCGGGAAGGCGGACATCATGAACGCCTACATCAACGAGATCTATCTCGGCCAGGACGGCCGGCGCGCCGTGCACGGCTTCGGCCTCGCGAGCCAGTTCTACTTCGGCAAGCCGCTCGCCGAGTGCGAGCTGCACGAGATCGCGCTGCTGGTGACGGTCGTGCGCGGACCGTCGTACTACGACCCGCGCCGCCACCCGGAGCGCACCACCGAGCGCCGCAACCTCGTGCTCAAGGTGCTGGTCGAGCAGGGCGTGGTGAAGGAAGCCGAGGCGGCTCGGGCGATGAAGAAGCCGCTCGGCGTGACGGACAAGGCCGGCCGCACGGCGAACTACTTCCCGGCGTTCCTCGACCTCGTGCGGCGGCAGCTGCGCCAGGACTACCCCGAGGAGGCGCTCACCGAGACGGGCCTCGTCGTGTTCACCACGCTCGACCCGCTGCTGCAGGCCAAGGCCGAGGAGGCCCTGTACGGCGAGCTGGAGCGGCAGGACCAGTCGGGGCGCAAGGCCTCGAAGGACCTGCAGGGCGCGCTGGTCGTGACCACGCCGCAGACGGGCGAGGTGGTGGCGGTGGTCGGCGGACGGCGCGCGTCGTTCGACGGCTTCAACCGCGCGCTCGACATGCAGCGGCCGATCGGCTCGCTCGCCAAGCCGCTCGCCTACCTCGCGGCGCTCGAGAGCGGGCGCTACACGCCGGCCTCGGTGGTCGACGACGCGCCCATCGAGCTGAAGCTGCCGAACGGCCAGGTCTGGAAGCCGAACAACTTCGACCGCAAGGTGCGCGGGCCGATGCCGATGGTGCGCGCGCTGACGCAGTCGCTGAACCTGCCGACCGTCCGGCTCGGCATGGACGTCGGGCTCGACAAGGTCGCGAAGACCTACGTGCAGCTCGGCCTCGACGAGCCGCCCGCGGCCTACCCGTCGATGCTGCTCGGCGCGGCCAACCTCAATCCGCTGCAGGTCGCGCAGATGTACAACACGATCGCAAACGGCGGGTTCCGCTCGCCGCTGCGCGCGGTGCGCGCCGTCGTCGACGAGCACGGCAAGCCGCTCAAGGCGCCGGAACTCGAGGTGCAGGAAGCGGCGCCGGCGGACGCCGTCTACGCCCTCGACCGCATGCTGATCGAGGTGTTCGCGCGCGGCACGGGCCGGCCGGCGCGGCGCTCGCTGCCGCCGGAGCTCGTGGTCGCCGGCAAGACGGGCACCTCGAACGACTACCGCGACAGCTGGTTCGCGGGCTTCTCCGGCGGCCACCTGATCGTGGTGTGGATGGGCCACGACGACTATTCGCCGACCGGGCTGACGGGCACGACCGGGGCGCTGCCCGCCTGGACGCGGCTGATGTCCTCGATCAGCACGTCGTCTTTCGAGCCGCTGATGCCCGAGGACATGGAAGACCGCGTGATCGACTATTACACCGGCCGCGAGACCTCGCCCTACTGCGGCGCATCGGCCGTGGCACTGCCCTTCCCCGTGGGCACGACCCTCGAGCCGAGCGAGACCTGCCCGCCCGGCATCAGCGCGGAGGAAGCCGCGCTGCTCGCACCGCTCACCGGAGCGGACGGCGCGCCGCTCGCGGCCACCCCGACCGCGCCTTGATCTGGCGGGTGCCCGGGCCGGACAATCCCCGGCCGAGGTACCGCCGATGCGCCTGGCTCCCGTCTGCACACTCGCCCTGCTGCTGGTCGCGTCGGGCTGCTCCCTGACCCCGTTCCAGGGCCCGTCCGCGCCCGCGTCCCGGCCGGGCGGCGGCACGTCCTCCGCCCCCGGCGGCGGGCCGGTGATCACCTCCGTCCCCGACGTGAACCCGAGCGTGCCGTCCGCCGAGGGCCCGGACGGCGGCATCGCCGCGCCGACGCCGCTGCCGCGCGAACGGCCCAAGACGGCGCCGGCGACGCTGAGCCCGGCCAGTCGCGCGCTGGTCGGGCAGGCGCAGGGGCAGCGCAAGCGCGGCGACCTGCCCGGCGCGTCCGTGTCGCTCGAGCGGGCGCTGCGCATCGAGCCCAACAACCCGCTGCTCTGGATCGAGATGGGCCGCCTGCGCATGGACCAGCGCAACTATCCGCAGGCCGAGGCCATGGGCCGCAAGGCGCTGGCGACCTCGGTCGGCGACGACCGGACGCAATCCCAGGCCTGGCTGCTGATTGCCGACGCGCTGAAGGCCCGCGGCCGAAATCCACAGGCCCAGGAGGCCATCGCAAAGTCCAGGGAGCTGTCTGGAAATTGAATCTTGGCCCATTTTATTGATGGTTTTTGCGAGATTCGTTATTTATTTTCCCACCTTTGTTGAATTTGACGAACACTTCAGTGAATCCACGCTGGAGTCGACGGAATCTCCGCTGAAGTGGGATGAGAATGGAATTTATTCGACCCATTTCCGAGCTGGAGCATGATCGGGCTGCTGCAGAGAGTCGCTGAAGCCAGGGTAGTGGTGGATGGCGAATGCGTCGGTGCCATTGACCGCGGCCTGCTGGTGCTGCTGGCCGTGGAACCGCAGGACGGGCCGGCCGAAGCGGAGCGCCTGATCGATCGCCTCGCGAACTACCGGGTCTTCCCGGACGCTGACGACCGCATGAACCTCGGGCTGGCCCAGATCGGCGGCGAGCTGCTGCTGGTGCCGCAATTCACGCTGGCTGCGGACACCCGCAAGGGCCTGCGCCCGAGCTTCACGGGCGCGGCGCCGCCGGAACTCGGCCGCCGCCTGTTCGAGCACGCGGTGGCCGTCGCCCGGGAAAAACTGCCCGGAAAGGTGGCCACCGGACGCTTCGGCGCCGACATGAAGGTCAGCCTCACAAATGATGGCCCGGTCACGTTCTGGTTGCGGATTTCCGCAGGCAACGAGAACGGTTAGCCGTCGCGATTGTCGTATGATGGCCCCCCTTTCCGTGGGCCCCGGAGAACTCCATGGGTATCGGCTTTCGCGAACTGCTCATCATCCTGCTCATCGCCCTGGTGCTGTTCGGCGCCAAGAAGCTCAAGACGGTGGGATCCGACCTCGGGTCGGCCGTGCGCGGCTTCAAGAAGGCGATGAACGAGGGCGAGGACGAGCAGGCCAAGCAGCTTGCCGACCAGAGCGGCAAGGACGCGGACTTCAACGAGCGCAGCTCGGCCAAGTCGGACAGCAAGAGCGCCTGAGCCCGCCATGTTCGAGGTGGGCTTCACCGAGATCGTGCTGATCTTCGGTATCGCGCTGCTGGTGCTGGGACCGAAGCGCCTGCCCAAGCTCGCGGCGGACGTCGGCCGCTGGGCGGGCCGGGCCCGGGGCATGGCCCGCCAGCTGCGCAGCCAGCTCGAGCAGGAAGTGAACCAGTTCGACGTGACCCAGGACCACGCCCGCGCCGCGCCGATGTCGGTCGCGACGCCGTCCATCCAAGCCACGCCGGCCCCGGCCGTCGAGCCGGCGCCCCCTTCCCCCGCTCCCGAACCGGCCGCCCCGGGAGCGACGGCGGTGACCGATGAGCGCCGACCCGGGTGACCGCGAGCCGCTCGCCGAAGGCACGCTGATCTCGCACCTGCTCGAGCTGCGTGACCGGCTGCTGCGGTCCGTCATCGCCGTGGCGATCGCATTCGTGCCGCTGGCGTTCTTCCAGAACGAGCTGTTCACGTTCATCGCCCAGCCGCTGATCGACAAGCTGCCCGAGGGCACCTCGCTCATCGCCACCAGCGTGGTCGCGCCGTTCATGGCGCCGCTCAAGCTCTCGCTGATCGCGGCGCTGTTCATCGCCATGCCCTTCGTGCTCTACCAGGTCTGGGCGTTCGTCGCGCCGGGGCTGTACCGGCACGAGAAGCGCTTCGCGATGCCGCTGCTGGCCTCGAGCATCGTGCTGTTCTACACCGGCGTCGCATTCGCGTACTACGTCGTGTTCCCGCTGATGTTCAAGTTCCTCGCGTCGACGACCCCGATCGGCGTGAAGATGATGACGGACATCACGAGCTACCTCGATTTCGTGCTGCTGCTGTTCTTCGCGTTCGGCATCGCGTTCGAGGTCCCCGTCGCCACCGTGCTGCTGGTGGCGACCGGCCTGGTGAAGATCCCGGCCCTCAAGGCGAACCGCGGCTACGTGGTGCTCGGCATCTTCGTCGTCGCCGCGTTCCTGACGCCGCCGGACGCGGTCTCGCAGTGCTTCATGGCCGTGCCGATGTACGTCCTGTACGAGGCCGGCATCGTGTTCGCCCAGGTGCTGCTGCGCGACCGCCTGAAGGCGAAGGCCGCCGCGGAAGCCGAGGCCGCACGCCAGGAAGCGGCGCATCCGAGTGACTGAGGCCGACCCGGCGGGGCACGCCAGCGCCGGCTTCTTCGGCCACCCGCGCGGGCTGGCGACCCTGTTCTTCACCGAGATGTGGGAGCGCTTCACCTTCTACGGGATGCGCGCCCTGCTGGTGCTGTTCCTCGTCGACGCCGTGACGAACGGCGGCTTCGGCCTGGACGACCGGACGGCCACGGCGATCTACGGCCTGTACACGGCCGCGGTGTTCATGGCGGCGCTGCCCGGCGGCTGGATCGCCGACCGGCTGATCGGCGCGCAGCGCGCGGTGGTGGCCGGCGGCCTGCTGATGACGGCGGGCAGCCTGCTGCTGGCCGTGCCGGGGCCGCGCGAGCTGTTCTTCGCCGGGCTGATGGTGATCATCCTCGGCGTCGGCCTGCTGAAACCCAACGTCTCCACGCTGGTCGCGAGCCTGTATCCCGAGGGTGGCGGCCGCCGCGACGCCGGCTTCACCATCTTCTACATGGGGATCAATCTCGGCGCGTTCATCGGCCCGCTGATCGCCGGCTGGCTCGCGCAGCACCACGGCTGGCGCGTCGGCTTCCTTGCCGCGGCGATCGGCATGCCGCTCGGCGTGCTGCAGTTCTGGCTGTCCCGCCACCTGCTGCACGGGGCCGGCGACGCGCCGAACCGCGACGACGACGGCCACGGACTGGCCCGCGACTGGCGCCGGCTGGCACTCGTCGCCGCAATCCTCGCCGCCGTGGCGGGCCTGTTCCTGTCGGGGGTCCTGCCGGCGGACCCGGTGCGACTCGCGAAGAGCGCGGCCTACGTCCTGGTCGGGATGGCGGCGGCCTATTTCCTGTACCTGTTCACGGGCGGCGGCCTCGACGTTACCGAGCGCCGGCGCATGGTCGTGGTGCTGGTGATGTTCGTCGCCTGCGCGCTGTTCTGGTCGGGGTTCGAGCAGGCCGGCTCGTCGATGAACCTGTTCGCACGGCGGTTCACGGACCGCACGCTCGGCGGCTTCGAGATCCCGGCCGGCTGGTTCCAGTCCGTGCAGCCGGCGTTCGTGATCCTGTTCGCGCCGGTGTTCTCGGCGCTGTGGGTACAGCTCGCGCGGCGCAACCTCAACCCCGCCGCACCGCTGAAATTCGCGTTCGGCCTGCTGCTGATGGGACTCGGCTTCCTGTTCATGGTGCGTGCCGCGGGCCTGGTGGCCGGCGGCGAGCAGTCGCCCGCGTACTACCTCGTGCTCACCTACCTGGTGCACACGTTCGGCGAGCTGTGCCTGAGCCCCGTCGGGCTGTCGACCGTCACCAAGCTCGCGCCGGCGCGCTTCGTCGGCCAGATGATGGGCGTGTGGTTCCTCGCGAGCTCGCTCGGCAAGTTGACCGCCGGGCTCATCGCGGGCACCTTCGATCCCGACGACCTGGCCGCGATGCCGGGCCGCTATTTCGACATCGTCCTGTACGGCTGCGGCGTCGGACTGCTGCTGCTCGTCATCAGCGGACGGGTCACGCGACTGATGGGGGGCGTGCGTTGACGCCCCCTTGCCGCTTCCAGCCGGAGGTTGAGAGATCATGAAGCCCGTCCTGTCCGTCGCCGCCCTCGGCGCACTGCTGTTCTGCCCGACCCTGCCGGCCGCCGAACCCGCGGCCGCGCCGGAGATCACCGTCATCCGGGCCGGGCGCCTCGTCGACGTGGCGTCGGGCACGGTGCGCAGCGACCAGCGCATCGTCGTGACCGGCAAGTCGATCACCGCCGTGGGCCCCGCGTCCGCCGTCGCGGTGCCGGCCGGCGCACGCGAGATCGACCTGTCGGGCCAGACGGTGCTGCCGGGCCTGATCGACACGCACACGCACGTCACCGGCGACCCGACGTTGCCGCCCTACGCGGGCTACGGGATCTCCGTGCCGCGCGAGGCGCTGAAGGGCGCACGCCACGCGCGCGAGACGCTGCTCTCCGGCGTGACCACGGTGCGCAACGTCGGCGCTTCCGGTTACTCGGACGTCGCGTTGCGCGACGCGATCCGCGACGGCGACGTGATCGGCCCGCGCATGCTGGTGTCGGGACCGGCGATCGGCATCACCGGCGGCCACTGCGACGGCAACATGCTGGCGCCCGAGTTCCACGAGGTGGCCGACGGCGTCGCGGACGGCCCGACCGCGGTACGGGCGATGGTGCGCAAGAACGTCAAGTACGGCGTCGACGTGATCAAGTATTGCGGCACCGGTGGCGTGTTCTCGAAGGGCACGCAGGTCGGGGCGCAGCAGTACACGTACGAGGAAGTGGCGGCGCTGGTCGACGAGGCGCACATGCACGGACGGCGCGTCGCGGTGCACGCGCACGGCGCGAACGGCATCAAGACGGCGCTGAAGGCCGGCGTCGACACCATCGAGCACGCCAGCCTCATCGACCAGGAAGGGCTCGAACTCGCGAAGAAGAACGGCGCCTGGCTGTCGATGGACATCTACAACACCGAGTACACGCAGAGCGAGGGCCCGAAGCGCGGCGAGCTCGAGGAGTTCCTGCGCAAGGACCGCGAGGTGGCGCAGATCCAGCGCGACAACTTCCGCAAGGCCGTGCAGATGGGCATCAAGCTCACCCTGGGCACGGACACCGGCGTCCACCCCCACAAGGACGCGCCGAGGCAGCTGGCTTGGATGGTGAAGTACGGCATGACGCCGATGCAGGCCATCCAGGCCGCCACCCGCGTCGGCGCCGAAGCGCTCGGCATCGAGAAGACGGTCGGGCAGATCGCGCCCGGGTACTCGGCGGACCTCATCGCCGTGCCGGCCGACCCGCTGGCCGACGTCAGCGCGCTCGAGCACGTGGCCTTCGTGATGAAGGAAGGCACCGTCTACAAGCACTGATAAACAGGGGACACTCACTATTTTCCGGGTGAAGACCGCCCCGCCTGGGTGGGGACCCTGGGGAAATTAGTGAGTGTCCCCTGTTTTCTTGCCAATGCACCGCAACATCGCGGACACTGCGGCCCTCGCGGCGCCTGCCGTAAACCTCTGAAATAAAGCAGAAAATCACCATGTCCAGCAGCTCGATTCCGGCCGTCGCGCGGGAGACCTGGCTCGGCCACCCGAAGGGCCTCTTCCTCCTCTTCGCCACCGAGATGTGGGAGCGGTTCAGTTACTACGGCATGCGCGCCCTGCTCGTGCTGTCGCTGGTGGCGGGCGTCGAGGCGACCAACCCGGGCTTCGGCTGGTCGCAGGCCGAGGCCCTCAAGCTCTACGGCCTGTTCACGGGCTTCGTCTACTTCACGCCGCTGATCGGCGGCTGGCTGGCCGACAACTACCTCGGCCAGCGCAAGAGCGTGATCATCGGCGGCCTCGTGATGGCGGCCGGCCAGTTCACGCTGGCCTCGGCGATCCCGGGCAACCTGACTGTCTTCTACGTCGGCCTCGTGCTGCTGGTGATCGGCAACGGCTTCTTCAAGCCGACCATCTCGACCATGGTCGGCGACCTCTACCCCGAGGGCGACGCGCGCCGCGACGGCGCGTTCACCATCTTCTACATGGGCATCAACGCCGGCGCGTTCCTCGCGCCGCTCGTCTGCTCGACGTTCGGCGAGGACCCGGCCTACGGCTGGCGCGCCGGCTACTTCCTCGCGGGCGTGGGCATGCTGCTCTCGGTCGTGATCCAGCTCGCGTTCGCCCGCCGCTTCCTGGATACGATCGGCACGGTGCCGGCCGCGCACCGCGCGCTCGCCCAGTCGGGCGGCAAGAAGGAGCCGCTGACGCCGGACGAGGTCGACCGCCTGCGCGTGATCTTCATGCTGTTCGTGTTCATCGTGCTGTTCTGGGCGGCGTTCGAGCAGGCCGGCGGCCTGATGAACCTCTACGCGGCCGACAAGACCGACCGCATGGTCGGCGCGTTCGAGGTGCCCGCCGGCTGGTTCCAGTCGCTGAACCCGCTGTTCATCGTGCTGCTGGCGCCGGTCTTCTCGATGGTCTGGAGCCGGCTCGGCGAGCGCGGGCGCAACCCCGCCACGCCGCGCAAGATGGTCCTCGGCCTGGTGCTCACCGGCATCGGCTTCCTCGCGATGGTCGCGGCCGCGCTCGAGTCGGCGACCGGCGCCAAGGCCAGCATGATGTGGCTGGTGCTCGCTTACTTCTTCCACACCACGGGCGAGCTGTGCATCTCGCCGGTCGGCCTCTCGATGGTCACCAAGCTCGCCCCGCTGCGCCTCGCGTCGCTGATGATGGGCGTGTGGTTCATGATCAACTTCGTCGCCAACTGGCTCGCGGGCATCATCGGCTCGTACGCCGAGAGCCTCGGCGAACTGTCCATCTTCGGCGGACTGGCCGGCACCCTGTTCGTGTTCGCCGTCGTGCTCTGGGCGCTGTCCGGCACGCTGGTGCGCTGGATGCACGGCGCGGAAGAAGTGAAGCACGCCTGATCGAGGGGAGGAACGCACCATGCTCCGCAAGACCCTGCGCAATGCCCGCCTCGCGGGTGCCGTCGTCGCCGCCTGCCTCGCACTGAGCCCGGCCGCACGGGCCGAGACGGCGGACGAGTTCGTCGCCCGGCTCAACCGGCAGTTCACCGACCTCGGCCTCGAGGTGAACGCCGCCGGATGGACCCAGGCGACCTACATCAACGTCGACACCGAGCGGCTCTACGCGCTCGCCACCGAGCACTACCTCAAGGCGTTCAGCGACGCCGTCGCGGAAGCGAAGGGATTCGAGGGCCAGCCGATGAGCCCCGCCTCGCGCCGGTCCATCGAGCTGCTGAAGCTCGGCGTCGCCGCGCCGGCCCCGGCGGACGCCGCCAAGCGCGGCGAGCTGGCGAAGCTGCTGGCCGGCATGGAGTCCAAGTACGGCTCTGCCAAGTGGTGCCCGGACGGTCCGGCCTCCTGCCGCGACCAGACGCAGCTCAAGACCGTGCTCGAGTCGAGCCGCAACTACGACGAGCTCGCCGCCGCCTGGCAGGGCTGGCACGAGTCCGCGGGGCGGCCGCTGCGCGCGGACTACGTACGCTACGTCGAGCTGGCCAACGAAGGCGCCCGCGAGCTGGGCTACCGCGACCTCGGCGCGATGTGGCGCTCCGGCTACGACATGCCCGCCGACGATTTCGCGAAGGAAGCCGCGCGGCTGTGGGGCCAGGTCGAGCCGTTCTACAAGGACCTGCACTGCTACACCCGCGGGAAGCTCGCGCAGAAATACGGCGCCGACAAGGTGCCGGCGGGCCGGCCGATCCCGGCCCACCTGCTCGGCAACATGTGGGCGCAGCAGTGGGACGCCGTCTACGACCTGCTCGAGCCGTATCCCGGCGTCTCGAACCTCGACGTGGACTCCGCGCTCGTCGCGCAGGGCTACGACGCGATCCGCATGACGAAGAACGCCGAGGCGTTCTACCAGTCGATCGGCTTCATGCCGCTGCCCGGGACGTTCTGGGAGCGCTCGATGCTCACGCAGCCGCGCGACCGCGACGTCGAGTGCCACGCCAGCGCCTGGCACATGGACGGCAAGCAGGACGTGCGCATCAAGATGTGCATCCGCCCGACCCAGGAGGAGCTGCGCACGATCTACCACGAGCTGGGTCACGTCTATTACTACCTCTGGTACAAGGACCAGCCGTTCATGTTCCAGAACGGCGCCCACGACGGCTTCCACGAGGCGATCGGCGACACCATCACGCTGTCGATGACGCCGGCCTATCTCGCGCGCATCGGCCTGGTGCCGCAGGCGGCGGAGAGCCGCGAGGCGGTGATCAACCAGCAGATGAAGATGGCGCTCGAGAAGATCGCGTTCCTGCCCTTCGGCAAGCTGATCGACGAGTGGCGCTGGCAGGTGTTCTCGGGCGCGGTGAAGCCGGAGAACTACAACGCCGCGTGGTGGGCGCTGCGCGAGAAGTACCAGGGCGTGTCCGCGCCGGTCGCGCGCACCGAGGCCGACTTCGACCCGGGCGCCAAGTACCACATCCCGGGCAACACGCCGTACACGCGCTATTTCCTGTCGTTCATCATCCAGTTCCAGTTCCAGAAGGCGCTGTGCGAGTCGGCCGGCTACAAGGGTCCGCTCTCGGAGTGCTCCATCTTCGGCAGCAAGGAAGCGGGCGAGAAGTTCGCGGCGATGCTGTCGAAGGGCGCGAGCCAGCCGTGGCAGGACACGATGTACGAACTCACCGGCACGAAGCAGATGGACGCCTCGGCGATCCTCGACTACTTCGCCCCGCTGCGCGCGTGGCTGAAGCAGCAGAACAAGGGCCAGAAGTGCGGCTGGTGA
>JBPOHK010000025.1:0-81205 GCA_052035645.1 Pseudomonadota bacterium | reverse complement strand
GGGATGAGAGGATTTGAACCTCCGACACCTACGTCCCGACCGTAGTGCGCTACCAGGCTGAGCTACCTCCCGAATCCGGCCGCACCGAAGGCGGGGCCGGGAGGCCCGCCGTGCGAGCCGCGCAGTCTACTCAGGCGGGGGTGGTTATTCAACGCTCGAAACCGGCGTAACGTATTAACCGAAGCCAATCCCGCCTTCCCAAGTGACGACCGAATCGGTAATCTAGGTTGACACTGATGGGTGTACGGCCCGATTGACAGTTTCTCGCATTTGCGTCGTCGCTGCGCGACAAGGGAGTTACCGTGCTTCACCCGATCGTCCGGATGTACTCGACTGCCGAGGCCGCAGCGTCCGCCGTTGCGGCGCTGAAGGACTGGGGCTTCGGCGATGACATGATCAGCGTGATCGGCCCGGGCACGGCCGCGTCGGGCGAAGGGGTGTTGTCGGCACTGATGGCCGCCTACATCGAGCGCACCCAGGCGAAGTACTACGCGTCGCAAGTCGGCGAGGGCCTGACGGCCGTCGTGGTCCGCGCGCCGTTCGCGCACGGCGAGGCCGCTCAGTACTTCATGAACTGCGCGGGCCCGGTCTCGAAGAAGGACGCCTTCTCCGAGCCCATGACCTCGAGCTGGGACGAGGGCGCGCCGGTCTCCTCCGCGTTCCACATCCCCGTGCTCTCGAAGTGGCGGCCGTTCGGCGGCATGCCCTGCGTGACGCGCCACGGCAGCACGCTGTGCTCGAAGCTCGGTCTGCCCGAGATCGCGGCCGACGACCGGCCGACCACCGAGAAGCTCGGCCTGCCGATGCTGGCCAAGCCGGGTCCGGCGCTCAGCGCCTTCTTCAAAGGCTGACGCGCATCATTCGCAACTGACACTGCGCCGCTCTCCGAGCGGCGCAGTCGTCTCCGGGGTCCGCGCCGATCTCGAGCCTCGTTCCAGGGGCGCGCGGCGACCCGCGGGTTTCCTGTCGCCCGGGCGTCAACAATGCTTGACGCTTTAAATTGACAGGTAAAATTTACACTCCTATGATCAACCTGAGTTCGGGAATTCACAGACGCACAAGATGCGCGCGGCTCGAAACTGGCCTTGGCCGCACACTCACGCCGACGTAGTGAGATGGATGCGCTCGCGCGGCATTCGCGCGGTGCGCGCGCCGCCCGGCCGCCCGGGCCCCGATTTCTTCCTGTCTCGATGGCCCGCGTCGCACGCGCTGCATCGCGTCGCGGCGCATTCCCTTTGTGGTTCTTCGCCGCCGGTTCGCGCCGGCGACGGGAAGCCCTGCGTGCGGGCGTTGCACGGGACTCCAACGATTAGCTAGCTACCCAAGGAGTAAAAGAATGGCAAGTGATCCGAATCGGGTATGGCCGTCAGGTCTTACCGAACCCGAAGCTGAAGAGCTTCACAAGCACGTGATCGACGGCGCGCGCTTGTTCTTCATCATCGCGCTCGTCGCCCACCTGCTGGCGTATATCTATACGCCGTGGCTGCACTGACGGAGGCATGTCATGAACCAAGGAAAAATCTGGCTCGTGGTCAAGCCGACGGTCGGTCTGCCGCTGTTCCTCGGCAGCGTGACGCTGATTGCCCTGCTCGTCCATTTCGCGGTCCTGAGCAACACGACGTGGTTCTCGGCCTACTGGAATGGCGCTGCGGCCAAGGCAGCGGTGACGGCTCCTGCTCCCTGAGTAAGGGTGCAGTGGTCTGATGACCTTCGGCGGGGGACAGGACCTACGGGTCCTGCCCCCCGCCGAATCCTTTGCGCGCGAGTCCGGCGATGAACAAGGTCAGTCGCAAGGCGATGCAGTGGTGGGCGAGCTACGGCACGCGCTTCCTGCCGTTCGCCGACGCCGCCTCGCCCGACCTGCCGCTGCACCGGCTGCTGCGGCTCTCGCTGTTCCAGGTGTCGGTCGGCATGGCGCTCGTGCTGATGGTCGGCACGCTCAATCGCGTGATGATCGTCGAACTCGGCGTGCCGGCCTCGCTGGTCGGCATCATGATCTCGCTGCCGGTGCTGTTCGCGCCGTTCCGCGCGCTGATCGGCCACCGCTCCGACACGCACCGCTCCGAACTCGGCTGGAAGCGCGTGCCGTTCATCTGGAAGGGCTCGCTGATCCAGTTCGGCGGGCTCACGATCATGCCGTTCGCGCTGCTGGTGCTCGCGGGCGCGGGCCACTCGGCCGAGGTGCCCGCGTGGGTCGGCAAGCTCGCCGCCGCGGTCGCCTTCCTGATGGTGGGGGCCGGCGTGCACATGACGCAGACGGTCGGCCTCGCGCTCGCCACCGACCTGACGCCGGTCGAGCGCCAGCCCCGCGTCGTCGGTCTCATGTACGTGATGCTGCTGGTCGGCATGGCGGTGAGCGCGCTGGTCTTCGGCAGCCTGCTGGTGAACTTCACCGCCGGCCGGCTCGTGCAGGTGATCCAGGCCTCGGCCGTGATCACGCTGATCCTCAACACGATCTCGCTGTGGAAGCAGGAGGCGCGACGGCCGAAGCGCACGCTCGCGCCGGCGCCGCGCGACCCGACCTTCGCCGAGTCCTGGGCCAGCTTCGCCTCCAGCGAGAAGGCCATCCGCCTGCTGTGGGCGCTGTGCCTCGGCACGCTCGCCTTCAGCATGTCCGACGTGCTGCTCGAGCCGTACGGCGGGCAGGTGCTGGGCCTCACCGTGGCGTCCACCACGCGCCTGACGGCGACGTTCGCCGTCGGCGGGCTGTTCGGCTTCGGCCTCGCCTCGCACATCCTCGGGCGCGGCTACGACCCGTTCCGCATGGCGAGCATCGGCGCGCTGGTCGGGCTGCCGGCGTTCGTGTGCGTGATCCTCGCGGCGCCCCTCGACTCGCTGCCGCTGTTCACTTTCGGCACGCTGCTGATCGGCGTCGGCGCGGGCCTGTTCGGGCACGGCACGCTCACGGCGACCATGAACCACGCGCCGGCCGCGCAGCGCGGCCTCGCGCTCGGCGCCTGGGGTGCGGTACAGGCCTGCGCGGCGGGCGTCGGCATGGCGACGAGCGGCGTGATCCGCGACCTCGTCAATGCGGCCGCGGGCGCCCGCGACGTGCTGCCCTTCGTGAGCGGCGCCGCCTCCGGCTACACCACCGTCTACGTCATCGAGATCGTGCTGCTGCTGTGCACGATCGCCGCGATGGCGCCCGTCCTCTTCGGCTACCGGCAGGCCCGCGCATGACACGCCTCACGATCCTCGAGCATCCCGACGAGCGCCTGCGCCGCAAGGCGGAGCCGGTCACCGACTTCGGCCCCGCGTTCCAGCGCCTCGTCGACGACCTGTTCGAGACCATGTACGCCTCGAAGTCGTTCGGGCTCGCGGCGACGCAGGTCGACGTGCACCGGCGCGTGCTGGTGATGGACGTCTCGGGCCAGGGCACCGACCCGCAGGTGTTCGTCAATCCGGAGATCCTCTCGCGCCGCGGCTCGTGCCTGGTGGAGGAGGGCTGCGTCTCGGTGCCCGGCGTCAACGAGAGCGTCAAGCGCGCGCTGCAGGTGCACGTGCGCACGCACGACCGGCAGGGCGCCACCTACGAGCACGACCTCGAGGGCCTCGCGGCCGTGTGCCTGCAGCACGAGATGGACCACCTCGCGGGGATGCTGTTCATCGACCGGCTGTCGGCCTGGCGCAGGATGCGCCTGCGCGCGCGGCAGGATCGCGCGCTCGCCGCCGCTCAGTAGGTTCGCGCGACCGCGAACTCCGCCAGCGCGACCAGCGCGCGGCGATACTCCGTGTCCGGCAGTGCGGCGAGCGCCGCGACCGCGACGTCCTTCTCGCGACGCGCCGCCCTGGCCGTGTATTCCAGCCCGCCCGTGCTCTCGATCGTGCGCGTGATGCGCTCGAGGTCGTCGAGGCCGCCGTTCTCCACCGCCGCGCGCAGCAGCGCCGCGTCCTCGGCCGTCGCATGCGCGAGCGCGTGGATGATCGGCAGGGTCGGCTTGCCCTCCGCGATGTCGTCGCCGAGGTTCTTGCCGCGCTCCTCGGGGCTCGAGTGATAGTCGAGCGCGTCGTCCACCAGCTGGAACGCGGCGCCGAGGTGGCGGCCGTAGGCGATCATGGCCTGCTCGATGGCGGGACCGGCGTTCGCGACGATCGCCGCGACCTGCGCGCCGGCCTCGAACAGCTTGGCGGTCTTGCGGTAGATCACCTCGAGGTAGCGCTCCTCGGTGGTGTCCGGGTCGTGCGCGTTCATCAGCTGCAGCACTTCGCCCTCGGCGATGGTGTTGGTCGCGTTCGCCATCACCTGCTGGATGCGCATGTCGCCGAGGTCGACCATCATCTGGAACGCGCGCGAGTAGAGGAAATCGCCGACGAGCACGCTGGCCTCGTTGCCGAACACGCTGTTGGCCGTGCGCCGGCCGCGGCGCAGGTCTGAGCCGTCCACGACGTCGTCGTGCAGCAGGGTCGCGGTGTGGATGAACTCGATGACCGCCGCCGCCGGCACGTGCCGGTCGCCCGCGTGGCCGCAGGCGCGCGCGGCCAGCACGACGCTGAGCGGGCGCAGGCGCTTGCCGCCGCTGCCGACGATGTACTGGGACACCTGGTTCACCAGGACGATGTCGCTGGCCAGGCGCTTGACGATGGTCTCGTCGACGAGGCGAAGGTCGTCGGCAACGGGGCCACGGATCTGTTCTAGTTGCATTCCCGCGACAAAATCATGGACTTAAGACGGTGCATGGTACCTTTCGGGCTGGGGCGTGGGAATGGCCGCAAACGCGTAAGCGCTTGATTCGGGGCGCTTGTACCTCTAGAATCCCGCGTCTTTCGGTCGGGTCGACCCGGCCTCCTCGGAGTGAAATCGTCATGTACGCGGTCATCAAGACGGGCGGCAAGCAGTATCGCGTCGCCGAAGGCGACGTGGTTCGCATCGAAAAGCTCGAGGCCGAGCCGGGTGCCGCCGTCGAATTCGACAAGGTCGTGCTCGTCGGCCAGGGCGCGGACGTCACGCTCGGCGTGCCGTTCGTCACCGGCAGCAAGGTGTCGGGCACGGTGCAGAAGCACGGCCAGACGGACAAGGTGCCGATCGTGAAATTCCGCCGCCGCAAGCACTACCTGCGGCAGGGCACGCATCGTCAGCTCTACACCGAAGTGAAGATCACGGGCATCCAGGCCTGAGGCCGGGCGCCACGCACAGGAGTCATTGAGCCATGGCACACAAGAAGGCAGGCGGCAGCACCAAGAACGGCCGCGAGTCCGAGAGCAAGCGCCTCGGCCTGAAGAAGTTCGGCGGACAGAGCGTGCTCGCCGGCAACATCCTCGTCCGCCAGCGGGGCACGCAGTTCCGCGCCGGCGAGAACGTGGGCATCGGCACCGACCACACGCTGTTCGCGCTGGTGGACGGCAAGGTGCAGTTCAAGCGCAAGGGCGCGGAACAGCGCGTGCACGTCAGCGTCGAGCCGCAGGGCTGACGAACGCGGCCCTCGCGGCCGGGTCGAGCACACAGGGCCCCGGCAATGCCGGGGCCTTTGCTTTTCGGGGACAGCCGACATGAAATTCGTCGACGAGGCGGTCATCAAGACGCAGGCCGGCAGCGGTGGCCGGGGCATGGTCAGCTTCCGGCGCGAGAAGTTCATGCCGTTCGGCGGGCCGAGCGGCGGCGACGGCGGCGACGGCGGGCACGTCTGGCTGGTCGCGAAGAAGGGCCTCAACACCCTGGCCGATTTCCGCTACATGCGCACCTTCAAGGCCGGCAACGGCGAGCCCGGCGGCAGCGACGACTGCAGCGGCCGCGGCGGCGAGGACCTCGAGGTCCTGGTGCCGGTCGGCACCGTGGTCTACGACGTCGACACCGAGGAGACCCTCGGCGACCTCGTCCAGGACGGCGACCGGGTGATGGTCGCGCGCGGCGGCAAGGGCGGCCTCGGCAACCAGCGCTTCAAGAGCAGCACGAACCGCACGCCCCGCAAGGCCACCCCGGGCACGGCGGGCGAGAAGCGCGAGCTGCGCCTTGAGCTGAAGCTGCTGGCCGACGTCGGCCTGCTCGGGCTGCCGAACGCCGGCAAGTCCACGCTGATCGCGGCCGTGTCGGCGGCCCGTCCGCGCATCGCCGATTACCCCTTCACCACGCTGCACCCGAACCTCGGGGTCGTGTACGTCGGCCAGCACCAGAGCTTCGTGATGGCCGACATCCCCGGGCTGATCGAGGGCGCGGCCGAAGGCGCCGGGCTCGGCATCCGGTTCCTGAAGCACCTGCAGCGCACGCGGCTGCTGCTGCACCTGGTGGACATCGCGCCGCCGGACCCGGCGGCCGACCCGGTCAAGGACGCGCGGGCGATCGCGGCGGAGCTGAAGAAGTTCAGCCCCGCGCTGGCCTCGCGCGAGCGCTGGCTGGTGCTCAACAAGCTCGACCTGCTGCCGCCCGCCGAGGCGGAGAAGCGCTGCAAGGAAATCGTGCGCCGCCTGCGCTGGAAGGGCCCGGTGCTGCGCATCTCGGGCGCGACGCGCACCGGCACCGCGGAGCTGTGCCAGGCCGTCATGCGGCGGCTGGACGAGATGGCCCGGGAGGCCGTCGAGGCCGATACGCCGTAGCCCGGGCCGGGGCGGCGGCTCCGGAGTGCGGCCGCGGGCCCGCCCGGTCCCCGGAAACGAAAAAGCCGGCGCGAGGCCGGCTTTTTCACGAGCGGGGCAGGGTGGGGCTTACTTGGCCGCCAGCGCCTTGATCTTGGCGTTGAGCTCCCGCTTGTGCCGGGCCGCCTTGTTGCTGTGAATGATGCCCTTGGTGACCATCGTGTCGATGACCGGCTGGGCGGCCTTGAACGCGGCCGTGGCTTCGGCCTTGTCGCCGGCGCCGATCGCCGTCAGCACCTTCTTGATCGAGGTGCGCAGGCGGGAACGGGCGGCCATGTTGTGGGCACGGCGCTTCACGGCCTGCTTGGCGCGCTTTTCTGCGGACTTGATGTTCGCCACGGAATCGGTCTCCTGCGGACGGCGCCCCGGAAGGTCGGGCCGGCCGGTGGGTCAAAAGAGCCGCGTATTTTGGCGATCCGTCGCGGGCAGGTCAAGTTTGGCGGGAGTCCGCTATCATGCCCCGCCCATGTCGACCGACGCCGCGCCGCCCGCCGCCCCCGCCCGCGAGGTAAGCCCTTGAGCGGCGGCGGCTTCTTTCGCAGCACCTCCATCGTCGGGGCGTTCACGCTGCTGTCGCGGGTGACCGGCCTGCTGCGCGACATGGTGTATTCGCGCATGTTCGGCGCCGGCGTGCTGATGGACGCCTTCCTGGTCGCGTTCAAGATCCCCAACTTCATGCGGCGCCTGTTCGCCGAAGGCGCGTTCTCGCAGGCCTTCGTGCCCGTGGTGTCCGAGTACAAGGTCCAGCGCCCGCACGACGAGGTCCGCGAGCTGATCGACGGCGCCATGGGCACCATGGCGTGGTTCATGTCGATGGTGACCATCGTGGGCGTGGTCGCGGCGCCGCTGCTGGTGCTGCTGTTCGCGCCGGGGTTCCGCGACGACGGCGCCAAGTTCGACCTCACGGTCGAGATGCTGCGCTGGACGTTCCCGTACCTGCTGTTCATCTCGCTGGCCGCGCTCGCCGCCGGCGTGCTCAACAGCTACAAGTCGTTCGCGGTGCCGGCGCTCACCTCGACGCTGATGAACCTGGTGATGATCGTGTTCGCCTCGTGGATCGCGCCGAACTTCGCGCAGCCCGGCGTCGTGCTCGCGATCGGCGTGTTCGTCGCCGGCGCCGTGCAGCTCGCGTTCCAGCTGCCCTTCATGATCCGCCTCGGCCTGCTGCGCCGGCCGCGCTGGCGCTGGGGCCACGAGGGCGTGCGCAAGATCGGGCGCCTCATGCTGCCGGCGATCTTCGGCTCCTCCGTGTCGCAGGTGGCCCTGCTTCTCGACACGCTCATCGCCTCGTTCCTGGCCACGGGCAGCATCGCGTGGCTGTACTACGCCGATCGCCTGATGGAGTTCCCGCTCGGCGTGTTCAGCGTGGCGCTGGCCACCGTGATCCTGCCGGGGCTCGCCGCCCACCACGCCTCGCAGGCGCCGCAGCGCTTCGCCGCGACGCTCGACTGGGCGCTGCGGCTCACGGTGATCGTCGTGCTGCCGGCCACGCTCGCGCTGATCCTGCTGGCCGGCCCGCTCACGGTCGCCATCTTCCACTACGGCCGCTTCGACGAGCAGGACGTGCGCATGTCCGCGCTCGCGCTCATGGCCTACGCCTCGGGCCTGCTGGCGTTCAGCCTCGTCAAGGTGCTGGCGCCCGGGTTCTTCGCGCGCCAGGACACGCGCACGCCGGTGCGCATCGGCGTGCAGGCGCTCGGCGTGAACATGGGACTCAACGTGCTGGTGGTCCTGCCGCTCGCGCTGCTGCACCCGCAGCCGGGCCTGCACGCGCTGCTCGCGCTCAACAACGGCATCGGCGCCTGGTACAACGCGACCATGCTCTATCGCGGCCTGCGCCGCCAGCACGTGCTGCACCACGCGGAGGGCTGGCGGCGCATGCTCGTGCAGGTCGTGGCGGGCAACGCGGCGATGGCGGTGTTCCTGCTGCTGCTGGCGGGCGACACCGACCGCTGGATCCAGATGCGGGCCTGGGAGCGGGTCGGCTGGATGTCGCTGCTCGTCGCGGGGGGCGCGGCGATCTACTTCGGCACCCTGTTCCTGCTCGGCATGCGGGTACGCGACCTGAAGGTGCGCCCGGTCGCGGTGCCGCCGCGTCCCGATGCGCCGCCGCCGGCCTGAGGCGCAGGGGCGAGACGGTCCACGCATGGAACTGATCCGCGGCATCCACAACCTGCGCGAGCGCCATCGCGGCAGCGTCGTCACCATCGGCAACTACGACGGCGTGCACCGCGGGCACCAGCGGCTGCTCGCGGCCGTGCGCGCCCGGGCCGACGCGCTCGGCCTGCCCGCGACCGTCGTCACGTTCGAGCCGACGCCGCGCGAGTACTTCGAGGGCGACGCGGCGCCGTCGCGCCTGATGCGGCTGCGCGAGAAGATCGGCGCGCTGCCGCGGTACGGGGTCGATCGCGTCGTGGTGCTGCGCTTCGACGAGCACATGCGGGCGATCAGTGCGGCCGGGTTCATCGAGCGCCTGCTGGTGCAGGGTCTCGGCACGCGCCACCTCGTGGTCGGCCACGACTTCCACTTCGCGCGGCGCCGCGAGGGCAGCGTCGACACGCTGCGGCGCGCGGGCGAGGCGCACGGCTTCACGGTGGAGGAGGTCGATCCCTTCCTGGTCGGCGGCGAGCGCGTCAGCAGCTCGCTGGTGCGCGAGGCCCTCGGCCGCGGGGCGCTGCGCCGCGCGCAGTCCCTGATCGGCCGGCCCTACCGCATGGCCGGGCGGGTCCGCCGTGGCCAGCAGCTCGGGCGCACGCTCGGCTACCCGACCGCGAACCTCGCCCTGCACCGCAAGGTCGTCCCGCTGTGGGGCATCTTCGCGGTCCGGGTCGGCGGCGCCGGCCTCGTCGATCACCCGGCCGTGGTCAGCCTCGGCACGCGGCCGACCATCAACGGCACCGACCCGCTGCTCGAGGTGCACCTGTTCGACTTTTCCGGCGATCTCTACGGCCGCTACCTCGACGTGGATTTCGTGGCGCGCCTGCGCGACGAGCGCAGGTTCGATTCGCTGGACGCGCTCGTCGAGCAGATGCACCGCGACGCGGCGCAGGCGCGGGAGCTGCTCGAGAGGCGGGAAATTCTGGATTAAATCGCTGAATTCGCTCAGAATTCGCGATTCTCGCCCGCGCCTCCGGGTCACGCGCCCGGGGCGGCGGATCATCACGGACCCTGGCTGCAGATGCCCGACTACAAGCACACCGTCAACCTGCCCGAGACCGCCTTTCCGATGAAGGGCGACCTCGCCCGTCGCGAGCCCGAGATGCTCGCGTGGTGGGAGGAGCAGCGCATCTACGAGAAGCTGCGGACCGTCGCCAAGGGGCGGCCGACCTACATCCTGCACGACGGCCCGCCGTACGCGAACGGCACGATCCACATCGGCCACGCGCTCAACAAGATCCTGAAGGACATCATCGTCAAGTCGCGCTCGCTCGACGGCTGCGACGCGCCGTACGTGCCGGGCTGGGACTGCCACGGTCTGCCCATCGAGCACGCGGTCGAGAAAGTGCGCGGGCGCGAGGCCAAGAACCTCGATGCGCGCGCCTTCCGCCAGGCTTGCCGCGAGTTCGCGCTCGAGCAGGTCGACGTCCAGCGCAGGGATTTCATCCGCCTCGGCGTGATGGGCGACTGGGCGAACCCGTATCTCACGCTCGCGCCGCGCTACGAGGCCGAGCAGCTGCGCGCCTTCGCGCAGATCATCCGCAACGGCCACCTCTACAAGGGCTATAAGCCCGTGCACTGGTGCCTCGACTGCCGCTCGGCGCTCGCCGAGGCCGAGGTCGAGTACGAAGAGCGCACCTCGCCGTCGATCGACGTGCGCTTCGAGGCCGTCGAGCGCGCCGACCTCGCGCGGCGCTTCGGCCTCGCCGGCCTGCCCGAGGCGCGGGCGAGCGTGGTCATCTGGACCACCACGCCGTGGACGCTGCCCGCCAACCAGGCCGTGGCGGTGCACCCGGAGTTCGACTATTCGCTGCTCGCCGTGCCGGTCGAAGGCGGCGAGGAACTGCTGGTGCTCGCCTCCGAGCTGGCGGCCTCCGTGCTGCAGCGGGCGCAGGTCGCGGGCTCGCGCGAGCTCGCGCGCGTGAAGGGCGCGGCGCTCGAGCACCTGGCGCTGCGCCACCCGTTCTACGAGCGCACGGTGCCGGTCGTGCTCGGCGAGCACGTCACGCTCGACAGCGGCACGGGCGCGGTGCACACGGCACCGGGCCACGGCCAGGAAGACTTCGTCGTCGGCCGGCGCTACGGCCTCGCCGTCGACAACCCGGTCGGCGGCGACGGGCGATTCCTGTCCTCGACGCCGCTGTTCGCGGGCGAGAAGGTCTTCGACGCCAACAAGCACGTCGTCGAGGTGCTGGCCGGGCGCGGCGCGCTGCTGCACCACGAGGCGTTCCGCCACAGCTACCCGCACTGCTGGCGCCACAAGACGCCGGTGATCTTCCGCGCCACGCCGCAGTGGTTCATCAGCATGGAGCAGGCCGGACTGCGCCGCGCCGCGCTCGCGGAGATCGGGCGCGTCGAGTGGACGCCCGACTGGGGCGAGCAGCGCATCTACAGCATGATCGAGGGCCGGCCCGACTGGTGCATCTCGCGCCAGCGCGCCTGGGGCGTGCCGCTCGCGCTGTTCACGCACCGGGAGACGGGCGAACTGCATCCGGACACGCCGGCGCTGGTGGAGCGGGTCGCGGCGCTCGTCGACACGGGCGGCATCGACGCGTGGTGGGAGCTCGACCCGGCCACGCTGCTCGGCGCCGAGGCGGCGAACTACGAGAAGGTCACCGACATCATGGATGTCTGGGTGGATTCGGGCGTCTCGCACCACTGCGTGTCGCGGCTGTTCCCGGAGGTGCGCACGCCGGCCGACCTCTACCTGGAGGGCTCCGACCAGCACCGCGGCTGGTTCCACAGCTCGCTGCTCACCTCCGTCGCGCAGAAGGGCCACGCGCCCTACCGGGGCGTGCTCACCCACGGCTTCACCGTGGACGAGAAGGGCCGCAAGATGTCGAAGTCGCTCGGCAACGTGATCCTGCCGCAGAAGGTGGTGAGCACGCTCGGCGCGGACATCCTGCGCCTGTGGGTCGCGGCCACGGACTACGCGAACGAGATCGCGGTGTCGGACGAGATCCTCAAGCGCACCTCCGACTCCTACCGGCGCATCCGCAACACGGTCCGCTTCCTGCTCGGCAACCTGAACGGCTTCGAGCCGGCCCGCGACGCGGTGCCGCTCGGGCAGATGGTCGCGCTCGACCGCTGGGCGATCGAGCGCACGCGCGCCCTGCAGGAGGAGGTGCTGGCGGCCTATCGCAGCTACCAGTTCCACCTGATCTACCAGAAGCTGCACAACTTCTGCGTCGTCGACCTCGGCGGGTTCTACCTCGACGTCATCAAGGACCGGCTGTACACGACGCCGGCCGCGAGTCCCGCGCGCCGGTCGGCGCAGACGGCCATGCACTGGATCGCCGAGGCGATGACCCGCTGGCTGGCGCCCATCCTGTCCTTCACCGCGGAGGAGATCTGGCGCTACCTGCCCGGCGAACGCGCCGAGTCGGTCTTCCTCGAGACCTGGACGCGCTTCCCCGCCGGGCCGCTCGACGACTCCGGCATCGACTGGCCGCGCGTGCTCGAGGCGCGCTCGGCCGTCCTGCGCGAACTGGAGAAGCTGCGGGTGGCCGGTGCGATCGGCGCCCCGCTCGACGCGGTCGTCGAGCTGTACGGCACGCCGGCCTGGCGCGACGCGCTCGCGCCGCTCGGCGACGAGCTGCGCTTCGTGCTGATCACCTCGGAGGCGCGTGTTCACGCTCTGGAGGCGAAGCCCGCCGACGCGGTACCGGCCGATGCCGAGGGCCAGGCGGGACTGTGGCTGTCCGTGCGGCCCTCTGCGGCGCCGAAGTGCGTGCGCTGCTGGCACAAGCGCGAGGACGTCGGCAGCGTGGCCGGCCACGAAGAGATCTGCGCGCGCTGCGCGGGCAACCTCGCGGGTCCGGGCGAAGCCCGTCGCTGCGCATGAGCGCGCCGCCGGAGAAGGGCGCCGTGCCCGAGCCGCACACCTCGACCATGACCTGGCTCACCCAGCGCACGCACCCGTCGGCGTGGCTGTGGCTGTCGGTCGCCGTGATCCTGCTCGACCAGGCCACCAAGTTCCTGGTCACGCGCTTCCTCGAGCTCTACGAGCGCGTCGAGGTGCTGCCGGTGCTGGACTTCACGCTGCTGCACAACACCGGCGCGGCGTTCAGCATCCTCGCGGGCGCCTCGGGCTGGCAGCGCGGCTTCTTCATCACGCTCGGCTCGATCGTGAGCGCGGCGCTGGTCGTCTGGATGTGGCGCCTGCCGCGCGGCGAGCGCCTGCTGCCGATCTCGCTGGCGCTGATCGTCGGCGGCGCGGTCGGCAACGTCATCGACCGCGTCCTGCACGGCTACGTGATCGACTTCATCCACGCGCACTGGGGCGCGGCCTACTTCCCGGCGTTCAACATCGCGGACAGCGCCATCACCGTCGGCGCGGCGCTGCTGATGCTCGATGCCTTGTGCGAGAAGCGGGTGCACTAGGCCGTGCGCATCCTGCTCGCCAATCCCCGTGGGTTCTGCGCCGGCGTCGATCGCGCGATCGACATCGTGGAGCGCGCCGTCGAGCTGTTCGGCGCGCCGATCTACGTGCGCCACGAGGTGGTGCACAACCGCTTCGTGGTCGACCGGCTGCGGGGCCTCGGCGCCGTCTTCGTCGAGGAACTCGACGAGGTCCCGGACGCGGCGGTCGTGATCTTCAGCGCGCACGGCGTCTCGAAGGCCGTGCAGGCCGAGGCGCGACGGCGCGGGCTGCAGGTGTTCGACGCGACCTGCCCGCTGGTGACCAAGGTCCACATGGAGGTGGCGCGCTACGCCCGCGAGGGCCTCGACGTGATCCTGATCGGCCACGAGGGCCACCCCGAGGTCGAGGGCACGATGGGGCAGTTCGACGGGACGCAGGGCGGCCGCATCTGCCTGGTGGAGGACGTCGAGGACGTGCAGAGCCTCGAGGTGCGCGACCCCGCGCGGGTCGGCGTGGTGACGCAGACGACCCTGTCCGTGGACGACACGGCCGACGTGCTCGACGCGCTGCGCCGGCGCTTCCCGACCCTGGCGGCGCCGCGCAAGGAAGACATCTGCTACGCGACCCAGAACCGCCAGGACGCGGTGAAGAAGCTGGTCGCCGAGTGCGACGTCGTGATCGTCGTCGGGTCGCAGACCAGTTCGAACTCCAATCGCCTGCGCGAGATCGCGGAGAAGGCCGGCATCCCGGGCTACCTCGTCGACGGTCCGGACGACCTGCGTCCCGAGTGGTTCGCGGGCCGGCAGGCCGTCGGCGTCACCGCGGGCGCGTCGGCGCCCGAACTGCTGGTGCAGCAGGTCGTGGCGCGGCTGCGCGAATGGGGCGGCCGCGGCGCGCAGGAAATCGTGGGCCGCGAGGAGAACGTCGTGTTCGCCCTGCCGCGCGAGTTGCGGCCGCCCGGCCGGGTCTAGGCCGCCTCAGCGGTCCCAGCATTCGCGGGTGCTCGGGGCGTCCGCATCGTCGCGGGCCTCGCGCCGTCCCGTCGAGTCGAGCTTCAGTACGCGGCATGCGGCATCGCGACTTTGCGCCGTGCCCGGCCGCCGGGTCGCCGTGGCGGTCCACGCCTCGGCGTCCGCCGCGTCGATGGCGATCCCGTACAGGGCGCGTTCGGTCGTGGCCGGGAAGCGCAGCCGTTGCGCCGCGCAGTCGCCGGGCTGGCCGGGGTCCAGCGTGTCGGCATAGACGCGGCATTCCAGGTGGAACTTCTCCTGTGCGGTTGCGAGCGCGAGCAGCGCGGCCCGTGCCTCGCCGCGGCCGGCGCGCAGCAGGTGGCTGCGGTAGCCCGGCACCGCCGCGGCGGCCAGCAGCCCGAGCAGCGCGAGCACCACGAGCAGTTCGACGAGCGTGAGGCCGCGCACGCGATCACTCCGCATCGCGCTGGCGCCAGCCGCTGCGCAGCGGCGCGTAGGCGCCGAGCGCCGGGCAGCCCGTACCGCCGGCCACGCACGCCTCGGGCAGCAGCAGGTAGAAGCTCTGCACGTGGACGTCCTCCGCGCCCCGGGCGGAGCGCCCGGTCGCCTCGATCACGAAGTGCAGTGCCGCGACGCCCGGCCCGACGGCCGCCGCGTCCGGCACCGACGTCGTGCCCGCGCCCTCGTCGAAATACAGCCGGTAGCGCCAGGTGTCCGCGGTGCCGGGCACCGTGGGATCGGGGCCGGACGCCGGCACGACCCTGGGACTCGCCAGCGTGTAGGTGGTGGCCCGGTCGGGGGAGTGCAGCGCTTCCTCGACGGCGTACTCGGCCGCGGCGAACGCGCGGGACTGGTATTCGAGGTTGGCCGACATCGTCAGTTCCAGCGCGCCGGTCACCATCGCCGCGACGCCGAGCAGGCTGACCACCGTCAGCAGCAGCAGGGTGGCGGCGAGCACGACGCCGCACTGGCGTGCGGCCGGCGGGGGCCGTCGCGGTTCGCGGCGCGTCATGGGCCGGCGTTGCGCAGGCGCACGGTCGTGGCGACCAGCAGCCGTCGGTGGCGGTCGTCGGGCGCCGTGACCCGGCGACCCGCGTAGTCGAAGGTCGCGCGCGGCACGTCGGCGGCGTCGAACTCGAGCGCGCGCAGCCGCAACCACAGCCGCGCAGCGACCACCGTGGCGCCCGGCGGAACCGCACCGGGGCTGGCATAGGCATCGGCCTCGCCGTCGCCGTCGCTGTCGACGCCGAAGCGGACCTGCAGGTCCTCGACACCGGGCACGAGTTCCTCCTCGCCGATGGCCGGCCCGGCGACGAGTGTCTTGCGGCGCAGGGCCGGGTAGCCGCTGGCCAGGCTGGAGTTCCGGCTTACGTAATAGGCGTGGACCCGCAACGGCCGGGTGTCGGCGAGTGGCGGCTGGCCGGGGACGTCCGCGGTCGCGAAGCCCGGGGGCAGGGCGCCGCCGGTGTTCGCCGGGACGAACAGTTCGCCGCCGGTGCGCGAGGTGACGACCAGCACACGGGTGCGATCGGCCGCGGCGATGGTCGCCGACTGGGGCGTGAGGCGGTCGGCGCTGGCATGGCGGACCACCAGCGTGTCGGTGCCCGCGAGCGCTCCGCCGCCGGAGGCCGCGCAGGGCGCACCGTAGGCGTCGTCGTAGCCGTCGACGGGATGCCCGAGGTCGGTGACCCAGGTGGCCCCACAGGCGCCGGGAAAGGCCGACGCGGCGTTGATCGCGACGAGGTCCGCCCGGTGCGTGAGTCCCCAGTAGCCGGCCATGCGCAGGTCCTGGGCGAGGATGGCGAGCGCGAGCCGTGCGTTCTCCTGCAGCCGGGCGGAGGATTCGCCGGCGGCATGCGCATCGCGTGCGCGCAGGTACGCTGCGAGGATCCCTCCGAGCACGAGCAGGCCGAGCAGCATCGCCACCATCAGCTCGACGAGGCTGAAGCCGCGGGCCTTGCGTGCCCCCACCGCGACGTCGGCCGTCACGTCAGCACTGCCTGCACCAGGCGCGGTGCGCGCGACCCGGCGCCGGCCCACTGCAGCGTCAGGGTGCAGCGGTGGCGACCGGCCGCGACCGCCTCGACGGTGATCGAGCTGCGCGGTTGCGGCAGCGACGCGCCGAGCCGCTGTTGCCATTCGTAGAGTTCGGCGGCGGCGTATTGCGTCGGCGAGCAGGTGCCCGGCGCGGCGCAGTCGGTCTCGGGCGCCGGCGCGGCGGCGCCTTCGGCGAGGGCGAAGTGCGGGGCCGCGGCCGGATTGGCGCGGATGCGCTCCGCCATGTCCTCCAGCAGTTGCACCGCGACGGCATGGTCGCGGGCCGCCCGGTCCGTCTGCAGACCGCCGAAGGTCAGCAACGCCAGGCCCAGGAGCCCTACGGCACCGATGGCCAGGGCGACGAGCACCTCGAGCAGGGTGTAGCCCGTGGCTGTGGTCTCGGCGCAACGCGCGGCAGATTCTGTCAGCTGCACGACAGCGGCCCCCCGCCGGAGGCGCGGTCGGCGACCCGGGGCCGGCCGCTCTGGCTGATCACGACGGCCCGCGCCGCGGCGCCGCCGCGCGGGTCGCAGAAGGTGAGGGTGGCCGTGACCCCGCTCTGGCCGAACGGCCGGAACGAAAGCGTCCCGCGGTTCGCGTCCACGTGACCCCCGGCCCAGGCCGGCTGGCTGCGCAGCAGGGGTTCATCGCCGTCGCGCTCGGCCGGGGAATCCCGGTCGAGGTTGTCGAAGACGATCCAGCCCTCGGACCAGCCGGCCCCGGACGCGCACCGGCGGCCGTCGCGGCTCGGGCAGAGGCTGACCACGCCGTTGCGCTTGAGTGCCTCGGAGCGGGCGAGGTGCACGGCCTGGACGAAGCCGTTCACGGCCACGGTGCGCGCGGAGTTCAGCCGCAGGTCGCGCAGCGCGGGCACGGCCCATGCGGCGAGCGCCGCCGCCACGGCGAGCAGGCAGAGCAATTCGATCAGCGTGTGGCCGCGAGCAGCGGGACCGTCCATGGCCGCGCCTCCTGACGTCCGGTGGGGACGCGGGGCAGACTAGGCGGGGGCGGCGCTTGTGTCAGCCGCAGTTTTTCACGTATTTCCCCGGATTCGTGGGGCCCCGGGGACCCCCACGTATAATGCCGCCCCATGACATTCGACATCCGCTCCGAAACCCCTGGCTCGGCCTACGTGCGGCATCTGCTCGAGCAGAGCGGCATCCGGCCGACGGCGCAACGCCTGAAGGTCGCCGAGGCGCTGCTCTCGGCCCCGCGGCACCTGACGGCCGAGCAGCTCCTCGGGTCGTTGCGGCAGTCGCCCAGCCGGGTGTCGAAGGCGACCGTCTACAACACGCTCAAGCTGTTCGTGGACCACGGCCTGGCGCGCCAGATCCACACGGACCCGGATCGCTGCGTCTACGACTCGAAGATGGCCCCGCACCATCACTTCCAGCGCCTCGACACGGGCGAACTGTTCGACATCCGTCCCGAGGAGCTGGAGTTCTCTAAGCTGCCGCCGCTGCCGGAAGGCACCGAGATCGAGAGCGTCGAAGTCGTCATCCGCCTGCGCCGGGCCGAGTAGCTTCCTTCGACCGGGGCGGTTCCGTATACTGCGCGCCCCTCGCCGGAGTAGCTCAGCTGGTAGAGCAGCGCATTCGTAATGCGCGGGTCGGGGGTTCGAGTCCCTCCTCCGGCACCATTCCCACCCGATCGAACGGGTCCAGTAAGATCACGCGCGGCCCGGCCTGGGGCCCCGGCTGGGAGCATCGTGTTCCGACTGTTCGCCCTGCTGCCGTTTCCCGTGCTGAGGGGCCTGTGCGGATTCGCGGCGTTCTGGGTGCGGGTCCTGCGCTGGCGGCACTCGCTGCTCGCGTGCCACCTCGAGCGTTGCCTCGCCGACCGGTCCGCGGCCGAGCGCGCCCGGATCGAGGACGGCTTCTACCGCTACCTCGGCGACCTGCTCGCCGAGGTGCTGTACGCACAGTCGATGCCGGCGGGCGAGGTCGAGGCGCGGGTCCGGCTCGAGAACCCCGAGGAGATCGCCGGACAGCTCGCCGCGGGCGGGCGCGTGATGATCCTCGCCTCGCACCACTGCAACTGGGAGTGGCTGCTGCTGCGCTGCTCCGGTGCCTTCGGCCGGCCGCTCACGGCGGCCTACAAGCCGGCGGCGCTGGAACCCGCCGACCGTGCGCTCAAGCGCATGCGCAGCCGCTTCGGAGCCACGCTCGTGCCCGCCAAGCAGATCGTGCCGCACCTCATCGAGCAGCGCGGCAACGCGCGGCTGCTCGCGCTGCTGGCCGACCAGTGCCCGGCGGCCTCGAACGAGCAGCAGTGCTGGCTGAAATTTTTCGGCCAGGACACGGCCTTCTACCAGGGACCGGGCTGGATCGCGACCAAGTTCGGCTACGCGGTGTGGTTCGCCGCGATGCGCCGCGAATCGCCGGGCCGCTACGCCGTGCGCTTCGTGCGCCTCGACCCCGCGGGCGGCCGTCGCGATCCCGACGCGGTGCTGCAGGCCTACGCCAGCGCGCTCGAGGAGCACGTGCGCGCGCAGCCCGTGGAATACTTCTGGGCGTACAAGCGCTGGAAGCGCGACAAGCGGCTGTATGACGCCTGACGACCTCCCTGCCGAGCCGCTGCGGCTGCGCGTCTACTACGCTCTGTTCGGGCTGCTCGCGTGGCTGGTGCTCGGCGTGTTCGGCTTCCGCCGCCGCGTGATGCGCGAGAACCTGGCGCGTTCCTTTCCCGGGCACGCGCCCGGCGAGCGACGCGCGATCGAGCGGGAGTACGTGCGACGCCAGGGCGAGGTCTTCGCCGAACTCCTGTACGCGCGCCACCTCACCGCCGACGAACTGCGGCGGCGCGTGACCGTCGACGATCCCGCGCTGCTCGCCGCCGCGCAGCCGCCGCGGCCGCTGGTGCTCGCCGGCGCCCACCACGGCAACTGGGAATGGATGCTGCTGCGGCTGTCGCTCGATCTCGGGCCGCGCCTGCTCGGCCTGTACAAGCCCATGCGCAACGCGCGCGCGGACCGCTGGTTCCTCGACCTGCGCGCGCGGTTCGGCGCGCGGATGGTGCCGGCGAAGTCCGTGCTGCAGGAACTCGCGCGCTTTCGCGAGGCCGGGGCCATCGGCCTGGTCGCGGACCAGGTGCCGAAGAGCAGCCCGGAGAAGCACTGGCTGGAGTTCCTGCACCAGGACACCGCCTTCTACCTCGGGCCCGAGCTGATCACTCGCGCCCTGCGCTCGCAGGCGGTCCTGGTGAAGATGCGCCGGCTCGGGCGCGGCCGGTACGCGCTCGAACTGCGCGCGCTCAACGAGCCGGGCGAACGCCTGCCGAACGGCGCGCTCACCGAGCGCTACGCGCGCGAACTGGAAGCCTGGATCCGCGAGGACCCGGCCGGCTGGTGGTGGAGCCACCGGCGCTGGAAGCTCCGGCGCGCCGTCTACTGAACCTTGGTCTCGAGGTGCTTCGCGAGCTGGGCGATGGTCGGAAAATCGAACAGCTCGGTCAGGTCGACCGCGCCCGGGTAGAGCTCGTCGATCTTCTCGTGGATCTGGATCAGGGTGAGCGAGCTCGCGCCGACGTCGAAGAGGTTGTCGTCGACGTCGACGTGCTTGCCCGGCATCGCGTCGTCGACGATCGCCTTCAATTGCTGCTCGATGCGCCCGGCCGCCGCCCGCCCGTGGCCGTGCAGGGCCTGCCACGCCGCGTCGAACTCGGCCAGTTCCGCGGCGAACTCGCCGTTTTCGAGCGCCTCGGCCATCGCGCTGCGCTGCAGCTTGCCGCTGGTCGTCTTCGGGATGCGCTTCACCGGCACCACGCGCGCCACCTCGACGCCGGCGTGCTCGTTCACGAGGTGCATCGCACGGGTGGCGAGCGGCACGAAGTCGCGCACGTCGCTCCGGTGCAGCACGAACAGCACCAACTCGTCGCCCGGCGAACCCGGCAGGCGGGCGCCCGCCGCGACGACCTTGCCGAGTTCGAGCCCGGGCTCGGTCTGCAGCAGGGCCTCGAGGTCGTGCGGGTAGTAGTTCTGGCCGTTGACGAAGATGATCTCCTTGGCGCGGCCCGTCACGTACAGCTCGTCCTCGTGCCACAGCGCGAGGTCGCCCGTGCGCAGCCAGCCGTCGCCGGTCAGCGCCGCCGCGTTCGCCGCGGGGTTCTCGAAATAGCCGCGCGTGACGTTGTCGCCCGCGATCAGCAGGTGGCCGACCACGTCCGCGGCGACCTCCGCGCCCGCGTCGTCCACGAGCTTCACCCGGGCGTACGGAATCGGCTTGCCCTCGCTCATGATCCTGAGCGCCGTCGGCTCGCCGGCGCCCACCGGGCGCGCCTGCGAACCGATGCCGAGCGAGCGGCGGTCGACCGTGATGTGCCGGTACGGGCGGCCGGGCGGCGGGAAGCTGATGGCGAGCGAGGCCTCGGCGAGCCCGTACACCGGGTACATCGCCTCGCGCCGCAGGCCGAGCGGCGCCATGCGGTCGAGGAATTCCTCGGCCAGCTCGACGGAGATCGGTTCCGCGCCGTTGAACACCAGGCGCACCGACTCGAGACGCACGTCGTCGAGCGTCTTCTCGCCGAGCGCGCGCAGGCAGTGGCGGTAGCCGAAGTTCGGCGAGCAGGTGATGGTGACGCGCTTCGCGGAGCACCACTTGAGCCACATCAGCGCGCGGCGCACGAACAGGTCGGTCGGCATCAGGTGCTGCTGCACGCCCGCGTACATCATGAACAGGTGGAAGCCGATCAGCCCCATGTCGTGGGTGAGCGGCATCCAGCTGAGCGACACGTCCTCCGGGGAAAAGCCCGCCGCCTGGCGCGAGCCCTCGGCATTGGCGAGGATGTTGCCGTGGGTCAGCACCACGCCCTTCGGCTCGCTGGTCGAGCCCGAGGAGAACTGGATGAACGCGACGTCGCCGGCGGAGAGCTGCGCGCGCGTGCCTTCGCGGGAGATGTCGTCGAGCTGGTCGATCAGGAAGGTGCGCGGCCTGAGCGCCGCCCAGGCCTCGGGATCGCCGCTCGCCTCGGCGAAGGCGGCGAGGCGCTCGCGCAGCTTCTTGTCCGTGTAGAGGAACGGCGAGCCGAGCTGCTTCGCGATGCGCAGCAGCTTGTGCTTGTGCTCGTCGCTGATGCCGACGGCCACGGGCACCGGCACGATGCCGCCGTACAGGCAGGCCCAGTACGCGTCGATGAATTGCTCGTTGCTCGCGACGTGCAGGATCAGCTTGTCGCCCGGCTTCGCGCCGAGGCGCTGCAGGTGGTGGAGGATGCCGAGCGCGCGCCGGCGCAGCTCCGACAGCCGGAGCGTCTTCTCGGCGCCTTCGCCCTCCAGGTAGGCGATCGCGCCCGGGCCGCTCGCGCGGTCGTCGAGCATCTCGGGCAGCGTCTGGTACTTGATCATCGTGTCGCGACTCGAATGGGGCTGGTCGGAGCCGAGGCCTCGCGGGCGGGGATGGCTTTGTTCGTCACGGCGTGCGCGAGGCCGTGCGGCGCGGACGGGGGACTCCCGCGGACGGCGGCGCCATCGTACTACACGCGGCCAGTGCGGGCCATGCGCGGGGCCTCGCCGACGCGGCCGCAGCCCCTTGCGGTGGCGGCTGACGGTTTCGTCAGCCCGGGGGTTCGGCCAGCGCGCGGCGCGCCTGCCCGTGCAGGTCGAGCAGGCGCTGGCGCATCTCCGCCTGCATCCGCGCGAGTCGGTCCGCGTCCATCACGCGAGGCACCTGTACCGGTTCGCCGTAGGCGATCACCACGCGGCTGAACGGCCAGGGCAGTTCGAAGCGGTCCCAGGTGCGGAACGTGTAGCACCGCGACGCCGCCACGCTCACCGGCAGGATGGGCTTGCCGGTGATCTGTGCCAGCAACACCGCGCCCGGCTTGAACTCGTGCAGCGGGCCGCGCGGTCCGTCGGGGGTGATGGCGGGGGAGACCTGCTGGCGCACGACGGTCTCGTAGAAATCGCGCAGCGCCCGGGCCCCGGTGTGGGTCGAGGAACCGCGGATGACGTGGCCGCCGACCTTCTCCACCAGCATCGCGGGTGCCGTGCCGTCGACCGACGGGCTGATGAGGAAGCCCGCCTTGAGGCCGGCCTCGCGCAGGTCGAGCACCGCGCGGCCTCCGAACAGCACGTGCTGGTGCCAGTACACCGGGATCACGGATTTCGCGCTGGCGACCGCCGCGCGCGCCGGCTCCACGCCGATCACGCGGTGCACGCGGCAGGTGGCCCAGAGGAAGCGCACCAGCCACCAGCCGACGACCACGGCCACGCGGTAGAGCAGGAGCCGGGCCGGCGTGAGCCGGCGGCGGCCCTTGGCGACCTTGCGGTAGAGCGTGTTGCGCGGCTGCGCGCCCGACTCGCCGTCGTCGTCCCCGGTCGCGTCGGTCATAGGCGGCAGGCTTCGTCCGGGCACTCGCCCTGCTCGATCTGCAGCGCGGAATGCGCCACGGCGAAGTCCTCCGCCAGCACGCGCTTGGCCTCGCGCAGCGCGACCGCGGCGTCGGCGCCGCCGCCGAGCGCCACGTGCAGGCTCAGCATGGTCTGGCCGCTGGTGAGCGACCAGCAGTGCACGTCGTGCACGTCGCGGATGCCCGGCACCCGGCTCATCAGCCGGGCCTGCAGCGCCGCGAGGTCGACGTGGGCGGGCGTGTGCTCCATGAGGATGTGGGTCGATTCGCGCAGCAGCCGCCACGCGCCGCGCACGATCAGCGCCGCCATCAGCAGGGAGAGGATCGGGTCGATCGGCGTCCAGCCGGTCGCGAGGATCACCACGGCCGCGACCGCGGCGCCGATCGAGCCGAGCAGGTCGCCGAGCACGTGCAGGCGGGCCGCGCTGACGTTGATGTTGTCCCCGCCGTGGTCGTGGCCCAGCATGCGGTAGACGGCGAGGTTCGCCGCCAGGCCCGCGAGCGCGATGCCGAGCATCGTGGCGCCCTGGACCGGGTGGGGCGCGGCGAGCCTCTGCACGGCCTCGTACGCGATCCAGGCCACGACCGCGAACAGCGCCAGCGCATTGACGAAGGCCGCGATCACCTGCGCCCGGTGGTAGCCGTAGGTGCGGCCGGGGACGGCGGGCTGCTCGGCGAGGCGCGCCGCGAGCCAGGCGAGCAGCAGCGCCGCCGAGTCGGTGAGCATGTGGCCGGCGTCCGCAATCAGGGCGAGGGAGCCGGCGACCCAGCCGCCGACGACCTCGACCAGCATGAATCCGCCCGTGATCACGAGCGCCCAGCCGAGGCGCCGGCTGTCGGAATCGTGGCGATGCGGGTGCGGATGTGCGGCGTTGGTGCTCACGAGCGGGCTCTGTCGTGCCGACCGTTTATACTACCCGCCGGCCGGCCGGGGGCGGGCCGGGATTCTACGACACTCCTGCGCGGGGCCCGATCCTTGACTGCCAATGCCACCAATGCTCCTGCCGGCCGACCGGACGTCTCCGTCGTCATCCCGGTCTGCAACGAGGAAGACAACGTCCTGCCGCTCGCGCAGGAGATCCACGCGGCCCTCGCCGGGCGCCACGCGTTCGAAACGGTGTTCGTCGACGACGGCAGCACCGACGGCACCGCCCGGGCGGTGATCGAGGCGCGCGCGCAGGGCATGCCGGAGATCCGGCTGATCCGCCATTCGCTGCGCTCGGGCCAGAGCGCAGCGGTCGCGACCGGCGTGCGCGAGGCGCGCGCCCCGCTGATCGCGACCCTCGACGGCGACGGCCAGAACGACCCGGCCGACATCCCGAAGCTGCTCGACGCGATGCGTGCGGGCGGCCCGCGGCTGCGGCTGGTGATGGGCAACCGCACCACGCGGCGCGACACCTGGCTGCGGCGCCTGTCCTCGCGCGTCGCGAACGGCGTGCGCGGCTGGTTCCTCGCGGACGGCACCCCGGACACCGGTTGCGGCATCAAGGTCTTCGACCGGGCCGTCTTCATGGACATGCCGCGGTTCAAGAACATGCACCGGTTCATGCCCGCGCTGTACCAGCGCGAGGGTTACGAGGTGGTGTCGGTGCCGGTCAACCACCGCGAGCGCACGCGCGGCCAGTCCAAGTACGGCCTGCACAACCGCCTGTGGGTGGGCATCGTGGACCTCTGGGGCCTGCGCTGGCTGATCAAGCGCGCCTCGCCGCGCGTCGCCATCACCGAGGAAACCTGAGTGTCCGGGGCGGGCGCGTCCCCGCTGCTCGACAGGCTGCTGCGTCCGGGCCAGGCGCGCGGCCGCGACGTGCTCGTGGACGTGCTCTGGCTCGTCGGGCTCGCGCTGCTGCTGATGGGCGCGGGCCTCGGGCTGCGCGATCCATGGCCGGCGGACGAGCCGCGCTTCGCGCTGGTCGCACAGGACATGCTGCGCTCCGGCGACTGGCTCATCCCGCGCGTGGGCGGCGATCTCTACGCCGACAAGCCGCCGCTGTACTTCTGGATGATGGCGGCCGCGATGGCCGTCACCGGCTCGATGCGCGTGGGTTTCCTGCTGCCGTCGCTGCTCGCGGGCATCGGCACCGTGCTGCTGGTCTACGACCTGCTGCGCCGCCTGCGCGGCCGCGAAGTGGCGTTCGCCGGCGCGCTGCTGCTGCTCGTCACCTTCCAGTTCGTGTGGCAGGCACGGCAGGCACAGATCGACGGCACGCTCTGCTTCCTGACCACGCTCGGGCTGTACGGACTGCTGCGCCACCTCGCGGCCGGGCCGGCCTTCGGCTGGTTCCTGCTCGGCTGGGCCGCCGCGGGTTTCGGCGTCATCACCAAGGGCGTCGGGTTCCTGCCGCTGCTGGCGCTCGTCCCCTGGGTGGTGTTCGCCGCGCGCGGCTGGCCGGTCACCGCGCCTCACCGCGATCCGCACTGGTTCGCGGCGCCGGTGTGCCTGCTCGCCGCCATCGCCGTGTGGTTCCTGCCCATGCTGCTGGCCACCTCGGCGGGCGGCGAACTGCTCGATTACCGCAACGAGATCCTCTTCCACCAGACGGTCACCCGCTACGCGGACGCCTGGCACCACCACGAGCCGTTCTGGTTCTACCTCGTGAAGGTCGTGCCGTTCCTGTGGCTGCCGCTCGTCGCGCTGGTGCCCTGGCTGTGGCCGCGCTGGCGCACCGCCTGGCGCGAGCGGGACACCGTGACCGCGGTGCTGCTCTGCTGGGTCGTGATCGTGCTGCTGTTCTTCAGCGCGAGTTCGGGCAAGCGCGGCGTGTACGTGCTGCCGGCCGTGCCCGCGCTCGCCATGGCCGCCGCGCCGTGGCTGCCGGAGCTGCTGCGCGCCCGCGGGCCGCGCCGGCTTGCGTTCGCGCTGGCCGTCGCCATGGCCGTCGGCGCCGCCGGGGCGGCCGTGTTCTTCGCCGTCAGCAACGCGGCGGACGCGGACATGTTCGAGAAGTACGACCTGCATCCGTCGCTGCCCCTCGCGCTCGTGGCGCTCGGCGCGGGTGCGGCCGTCGCGGTGTTCCGCCTGCGCGACGGCTGGCTGGCGTACGGCGCGGGCTTCGGGCTCGCGCTGCTCACGGTGAGCTTCGTCGTGTACCCGCGCATCGACGGCGTGCGCTCCGGCCGCGACTTCATGGCGCGGGTCGAGCAGGCGAGTGCCGGCGTCGCCGAGCTCGGCCTGGTGAGCGCCAAGGAGCAGTACCTGCTCGAACTGCGCCGGCCGAGCTTCAACTTCGGCCACGCGCGCTGGCGCGAGAAGCAGGCCGAGGCGGACGACGCCGCGGCGTGGCTCGCGGCGCGGCCCGGGCGCGCGCTGCTCATCGATCACAAGACGCGCGAGATGTGCTTCAGGGACACGCACGCGGTCGAGATCGGGCGCGCCAATCGCGCGCAATGGTTCCTCGTGAGCGGCGAGCCCGACGCGGCATGTGCCGCGCGCGGTGACCTCGCGCGTGCCCGACTTTATGTCCCACCAAATGCGTCAATAAATACAGTAAGTTAGCTTGAATTCCTAAGCGCCTGTGTCAGAATGCGCTGCAACTGATTGGGGGACCGGCCTGGGGAAAGTGTGTGGCAGGTCCGTGCAACGCCGCGACGGACTGCCAGACTGACCCGACCAGTCCGGCTCGCGGGACAGGGGAGCGACGAACAGCGCGATGGCCACGACTCCGCCCGAGGCGGGTGACGAACAGGAAACCCCGGATTTCCTCGCCACCCAGGTCGTTTTCGGCAGCGGCGGCCGCGCGTCCGTCGGGCTCGACGTCCTCGTCACCAAGGTCGCCGTCGACTTCCAGTCGCTCACCAGCGAGACGGGCGACAACAGCGTCAAGCGCAACCTCGAGGCCCTGCGCGACGCCACCGACGTCGACGCCATCTGCATCGCGCTGCTCGACCCCGAGCGCCGCATCGTCGATCGCATCGCGAGCGCGACCGGGCTGCTGGCGCCCTTCGACCCGCAGGTGCTCAGGGGCGAGTCCTTCGACCAGCTGCCGTTCAGCACCGAGAAGCTCCCGCACCTGCGCATCGCGGAAATGCGCGACACGCTGCAGCCGCGCCGCGAGCACGCCGTGGATGCGGCCCGTCTCGCGGCCCTGAACGTCCGCTCGGCGCTGCTCTGCGGGTTCTTGCCGAACGCGCGGGTCGCCGGCTTCGTCGGCCTGTTCTCCTCGCAGCCGCGCGCCGCCGGCTGGGACGCCAACCTGCACCTGATGCTGAAGCTCGTCGCCTCGAGCTTCGCCGGGGGGCTCGAGCGCCTGCGCACCGCGCGCTACCTCGGCAAGCTGGAGGAGCGCAACGCGCTCTCGCTGCCGGCCGCGAACGACGGCCTCTGGGACTTCGACGTCGAGAACAACTCGGTCTACTTCTCGCCGGCCTGGCGCAAGATGCTGGGCTACGACGAGCACGACCCGCACGTCTCGCCCGACTGGCGCCGCCTCGTCCACCCCGACGACATGGCGCGCGTGCAGGCGCTGATCCGCGACCACATCGCCGGCAAGACGCCGATGTTCGAGAGCATGCACCGGATGCGGCACACCAGCGGCGAGTGGCGCTGGGTCGTGAGCCGGGCGCGCGCGCGAGTCGATCCGACCGGCCGGCTGCGCCGCCTGGTCGGCGTCGAGCTCGACGTCACCGAGCGCAAGCTCTACGAGGACGCGCTCTTCAAGGAGAAGGAGAGCGCGCAGATCACGCTGCAGTCGATCGGCGACGGCGTGATCACGACCGACGGCCAGCTCACCGTCGAGTACCTCAACCCCGTGGCGGAGGACCTGACCGGCTGGCGCTTCGAGGAGGCGCAGGGCAAGCACATCGACGAGATCTTCCGCGGCTTCCACGAGGAGACCTGCGAGCCGCTCGAGAACCCGCTCTCGGTCGCCATCCGCCGCGCGCGGGCCATCAAGTCGGTGCGCCCGACGCTGCTGATCAAGCGCGACGGCAACGAGATGTACATCGAGAGCACCGCCTCGCCGATCCGCGACGGGTCGGGCGCGATCTCGGGCGGCGTGCTCGTGTTCCACGACGTCAGCGAGAGCCGCGAGCTGAACCGCAAGCTCTCGTACCACGCCAGCCACGACATCCTGACGGGCCTCGTGAATCGCCGCGAGTTCGAGCAGCGCCTCGAGCGCGCGCTGCGAAGCGCCAAGGCCCGCGAGACGGCCTACGCGCTCTGCCACATCGACGTCGACCAGTTCAAGATCATCAACGACACCTGCGGCCACAGCGCGGGCGACGCGCTGCTCGGGCAGGTCGGCGCGCTGCTGAAGACCAAGATCCGCTGGCGCGACACGCTGTCGCGCCTCGGCGGCGACGAGTTCGGCGTGCTGTTCGAGAGCTGCTCGCTCGAGGAAGCGCTGCGCATGGCCGACCAGCTGCGCGAGACGATCCGCAACTACAAGTTCGTCTGGGAGGAGCGCACGTTCCGGCTGGGCTGCTCGGTCGGCGTCGTGCCGATCACGGGCGAGAGCGAGGACGTGGCGGCGCTGCTGTCGGCCGCCGACAGCGCGTGCCAGGCGGCCAAGGAGGCGGGACGCAACAAGGTCTACAGCTTCCAGGAAAACGACATGGACCTGATGCGTCGCCGCAAGGAGATGCAGTGGGCCGCCAAGATCAACAACGCGCTCGAGGAGTCGCGCTTCGAGCTGTACCGGATGACCATCCAGCCGCTGCAGAAGGCGGACCCGGGCGCCCACTACGAGCTGCTGCTGCGCATGAAGGACGAGGCCGGCAAGATCGTCTCGCCCGACAACTTCATCAACGCGGCCGAGCGCTACGGCCTGACGCCGGCCATCGACCGCTGGGTGGTCGAGCATGCCCTGCGCTGGCTGGTCTCGGAGGCCGACGAGCGCGAGCGCCTCGCGCTGTGCTCGATCAACCTGTCCGGGCAGAGCCTCGGCGACGACAAGTTCCTGCCGTTCGTGATCGACCAGTTCCACCGCAGCGGCATCGACGGCTCGAAGATCTGCTTCGAGATCACCGAGACGGCGGCCATCGCGAGCTTCTCGCAGGCGAACCGCTTCATCCAGGCGCTGAAGGAACTCGGCTGCAAGTTCGCGCTCGACGACTTCGGCACCGGCCTGTCGTCGTTCGGCTACCTGAAGCACTTCCCGGTCGACTTCCTCAAGATCGACGGCAGCTTCGTGAAGGAGATCCTGCACGACCCGATCGACCGCGAGATGGTGCGCTCGATCAACGAGATCGGGCACCTCACCGGCAAGCTGACCATCGCCGAGTTCGCCGAGAACGCCGAGATCATCAACATGCTGCGCAGCCTCGGCGTGGACTACGCGCAGGGCTACGGCATCGCCTCGCCGCAGCGCATCCAGCGCGGCGCGGTCGTCAACGGCTGAGCCGGCTGCGCGTCGCCCGGGCATCCTCTCGACCGGCCTCTTCGGCGGAGCCTGCGGTCATCCGTCCAGCAGCTGCCGAACTGATCCGCGAAGAGACCCTGAGCCGCGAGACCTGGCGCGGAATCATGCAGCGGAAGAGCCCCAGATGATTGTTGGGAGGAGCGTTAGGCGTACTCGCGCCGACCGTGGTGACCGGCGTCATTGCCGACGTCGACGGCGCAGGTCACTCGAGCGGGCCGACCGGCGGCAGGGGCTGCCCCGCATAACTCGGCATGACCGCCTTGATCGCAGCTGGCGTAGCCGCGAGGCCATCGACGAATTGCCACGATCTTCCGCCGTCCACTGACACGCCGATCAAGAAAGCACGAACCCGACCTTGGCGCTGACCGGCCTCCAGAATCTGTGAATACGGCACAAAGACGTACTCTCGACCGTCGCCAGAGTACGGACCGGTCGGCGTGGACAAGTCAAAGAGCGTGTACTTCGCGCCGACGGACTTGAGCTTGCCATGCAGGTCGGTCACCGCCTGCACCATTTGCTCGCGCGGCATTCCCCTGTCTTCCGCGAACTTCGTGTACGTCAGGGCGGCGGTACACTCCGGATCAAATGCCTTCATGCATTCCACAAGCCGCTGAGCATCGCGCATGGCGCTTGCGAGCGGATCGTCGGGTTCGGCGGCCAGGCCACCTGCAAAGAATGCTGTCAGTGCCAGGAGTGCGCGGAATGACTTCATGATCTCCCCGGACGGCCCGGATCGCATGTTCGTACTCGGGCCGGCCACGGGCCTTCCAGTTCCGAAATCATCAATTCAGGCCGAAATTCAAACGCCACCGGCAGAGTCCGCTTCTGGCCGGCCCTGGTCAGCGAACTCGAAGCGCATCGAGAGGTCGACGGCCCGCACGTGCTTGGTGAGGGAGCCGACCGAGATGAAGTCGACGCCGGTCTCGGCGATCGCCCGCAGGGACTCCAGCGTGATGCCGCCCGAGGCCTCGAGCTTCATCGGGCCGTTCGGGTGCGAGCGGTTGAGTGCGACGGCGGCGCGCAGGTCGTCGAGGCTGAACTCGTCGAGCAGCGCCATGTCCGCGCCGGCAGCGAGCGCCTGGCGCAACTCGTCCAGCGTCTCGACCTCCACCTCGACCGGCACGCGCGTCCCGGACGCCTTCGCCGCCGCCACGGCCGCGCCGATCGAGCCGGCCGCGACGATGTGGTTCTCCTTGACCAGGATGCCGTCGTAGAGGCCGATGCGATGGTTGGTGCCGCCGCCGCAGCGCACCGCGTATTTCTGCGCGTTGCGCAGCCCCGGCAGCGTCTTGCGCGTGTCGAGGATGCGGCAGGGCAGGCCGGCGATCGCCTCGGCGTAGCGCCGGGTCGCCGTCGCCGTGCCGGACAGCGCCTGCACGAAGTTGAGCGCGGTGCGCTCGCCGGTCAGCAGCGGGCGCGCCGGGCCGGCCAGCCGGTACAGCAGCTGGTCCGGTGCGACGGACTCGCCGTCGTCGGTGTGCCACTCGACGCGCACGCGCGGGTCGACCTGCCGGAACACCTCGTCCACGTACGGCCGCCCCGCGAATACCGCCGCTTCGCGCGTGATGATGCGGGCTCGACCCTGGCGGTCGGCGGGGATCAGGGCGGCGGTGAGATCGCCGCTGCCGATGTCCTCGGCGAGGGCGGCCGCGACGGTGGCGGCGAGGTCGGCGGGGGGCGTCTGCATGGTCCGCGCATGATACCGCCGCGCGTCGGGGCCCGAAAAAGGAAACCCGGCCGAAGCCGGGTTTCCTCCCGCAGATGGGCGGCGCCGCGCGTCAGAACGGCAGGCCGTGCGCCGCGGAGCCCATGCACATGAGCATCGGGATCGACAGCACGAAGTTCGCGCGCGAGGCGAGCAGCGCGATCCGCCGGGCCCGGGCCTTCTCGTCGTCGGTGGCGGCCACCAGCCCGAGCACCTTCTTCTGGTTCGGCCAGATCAGCGCCCAGACGTTGAACAGCATGATCGTGCCGAGCCAGGCGCCGATGCCGATGATGAGCTGGTAGTAGTTGAACGGGTCGCTGCCCGTGCCGAGCGTGAATGCCCCGGCGAGGTTGCCGGAGCGGGCGAGGTACCACGCGCCGGTCAGCCACGTGGCGACCGCCGCCCAGCGGAACCACAGCAGCGCCCGGGGCGCGATGTACTTGCTGATGCCCGCGCCGCCGGGGCCGCCCTTGTCGCCGGCGGCCGCCGCGAGGCCGGGCACCTGCACCACGTTGAAGTAATACAGCAGCCCGATCCAGGTGATCCCCGACAGGATGTGGAACCAGCGCGCCAGTCCGAGTTCGTGGAAGGCGTTGGGTGCGATCAGCAGGGTGAGTACGATGGCCAGCGTGAAACCGGCCGCAATGGCGCCGCGAACCGAGTCGAGTGGATTCATCCCGGCGTTCCTCCCGTTGAAAAACTCTTTTTGAATCCGGGGCTTGGAAAATTTCCCGGACTGAGTAAAGAGTTTGAAGAATAGGCGACGCCACCCCATAATTCAACGCCCCGCGAGCGCCGCAAGAGGCTGCATGACCGACGCCGGACCCACTTCGCCCTGCCTGAACATCTGCGTGCTCGACGCCCACCGGGTGTGTGTCGGGTGCCGGCGCACGGTCGACGAGATCGCGCGCTGGGGGCGGATGAGCGCGGCGGAGCAGTGGGCCGTCGTCGCCCGCCTCGAACGGCTGCGTCTCGCGGATCAGGGCCACGCCGCGCCCCTCGCGGGCTGAGGCGCGCCCTCCCGACCGATCTCCGACCGGCCAGAGCCTGGCCAGGGGTAACACGATGGACGTCACGCAACGCATCCGCCAGCAGCTCGAATCCAACCCGGTGATCCTGTACATGAAGGGCACGCCGGACTTCCCGCAGTGCGGGTTCTCGGCGTCCGCGGTGCGCACGCTCGAGGCCTGCGGCGCGAAGTTCGCCTACGTGAACATCTTCGAGGACCCGGAGCTGCGCGAGGCGCTGAAGCGCCATTCGAACTGGCCGACCTACCCGCAGCTGTACGTCAAGGGCGAGTTGCTCGGCGGCGCCGACATCCTCACCGAGATGTACCAGAAGGGCGAGCTGCAGCAGATGCTCACCGAGGCCGGCGCGACGGCCTAGGTCTCGTCGTCGGCGATCCGCTCCTGCGACGCGTCGGGCTCGGCGAGGCCGGGCGCGCGTTCGAGCGCTTCCTCGTACATCGGCTGGAAGCGGTTGCAGATGGTGCAGAACAGCGACGCGGTGCGCTCCGCGTCGTAGATCGCGGAATGCGCGGCCGCGGTATCCCAGGCCAGGCCCGCCGCCGTCACGGCCCGGGCCAGCACCGTCTGGCCGTAGGCCACGCCGCCGAGCGTCGCGGTGTCGAAGCTCGAGAACGGGTGGAACGGATTGCGCTTGATGTCGGTGCGCGCCACCGCGGCGTTCAGGAAACCCAGGTCGAACGAGGCGTTGTGCCCGAGCAGGACCGCGCGCGTGCACTCGGCGTCGCGCACGGCCTTGCGGATCTCGCGGAACAGCTGCGTCAGCGCTTCCTTCTCGGGCATGGCCGGCCGCAGCGGGTGGTGCGGGTCGATGCCGTTCACCGCGAGCGAGGCCGGGTCGATCCGCGAGCCGTGGAACGGCTGCACGTGGTAGCGGAAGCTCGCGCCGGGGCGCAGCTGCCCCATCGGCGACATCTCGATCACCACCGCCGCGATCTCGAGCAGTGCGTCGGTCGACGCGTTGAAGCCGCCGGTCTCGACGTCGACCGCCACCGGCAGGAAGCCGCGGAAGCGGCCGGACATGCGATAGGCGTCGGGCATGCCGTTCATGCCGCCACCCGCCATTCGAGCGAGGTGCCGGCGCGCATCGGCACGATCTGGTCGCCGCCGAACGGCAGCCGCTCAGGCACCGTCCAGCGTTCGCGCCGGAGCGTGAGCGTGTCGCGGTTGCGCGGGCGACCGTAGAAATCCGCGCCGCGCTCCGAGGCGAAGGCCTGCAGCCGATCGAGACGCCCGTCCTGCTCGAAGGCCTCGGCGTACAGTTCGATCGCCGCCGGCGCGGAGAAGATGCCGGCGCAGCCGCACGGCGCCTCCTTGGTGTGCACGGCGTGCGGCGCGCTGTCCGTGCCGAGGAAGAAGCGCGGGTCGTCGCCGGTCGCGGCCTCGAGCAGGGCGATGCGATCGCGCTCGCGCTTGAGCACGGGCAGGCAGTAGAGGTGCGGGCGGATGCCGCCCTCGAAGATCGCGTTGCGGTTGTGCAGCAGGTGCTGCGGGGTGATCGTGGCCGCCACGCCGGCGCGCGCGCCACGCACGAACGCCACCGCTTCGCGGGTCGTGACGTGCTCGAACACCACCTTCAGGCGCGGGACCCGCTCGACCACCCGGCCCAGCACCTGCTCGATGAAGGCCTGCTCGCGGTCGAACACGTCGATGGACGCGTCGGTGACCTCGCCGTGCACCTGCAGCACCAGTCCGCTCTCCGCCATCGCATCGAGCGCCGGCCAGAGGTGCTCGATCGAGGTCACGCCGGAATCGGAATTCGTGGTCGCGCCGGCCGGGTAGAGCTTGGCGCCGACCACGAAGCCGCTGTCGCGCGCCCGCCGGATCTCCTCGGGCGAGGTGCGGTCCGTCAGGTAGAGCGTCATCAGCGGCTCGAACGCGGCGCCGGCCGGGAGCGCCGCCAGGATCCGGGCCCGGTACTCGCCGAGCGCCGCCGTCGTGGTCATCGGCGGCCGCAGGTTCGGCATGACCAGCGCCCGCGCGAAGCAGCGCGCCGTGTAGGGCAGCACGGCGGCCATGTGCGCGCCGTCTCGCAGGTGCAGGTGCCAGTCGTCGGGGCGCAGGATGCTCAGGGTCTGGGTCAAGGGGCGGCTCGCGTCAGTCGGGTCGCCAGCGCGTCGGGGTCGCCGAGCAGGTGGCAGGCATAGCGTACTCCGAAGCCCGTGAACTCGGTGGGGACGTGCGCGAGGCCGCCCTTGCGCTCCGAGGACGCCAGGTCGATGTGCACCCAGGGCACGTCGGGGGCCACGAACCGGCCGAGGAAGCGCGCCGCGAGGATGTGGTCGCCCTTGTTGTCGAGCGTGCACTGCATGACGTCCGCCAGCGGGCTCTCGAGGTCGGCGTCGAAGTCCGGATCGAGCGGGAAGCACCACACGCGCTCGCCGCACTCGCGGCCGGTGGCCTGCAGCCAGCCCTGCAGCGCGTCGCGGTTGGTGAATGCGCCGCTGTAGCGCTCGGTGAGCGCGGCCACGCAGGCGCCGGTGAGCGTGGCGAAGTCCACCATGAACTGCGGCCGCTCGCGCGAGGCGAGCGCCAGCGTGTCCGCGAGCACCATGCGTCCCTCGGCGTCGCTGTGCACGACCTGGATGGTCGTGCCGTCGAGCGCCGTGACCACGTCGTGCGGCCGGTAGGACTGCGGCCCGATCTGGTTCTCGGTCAACGCGAGCCAGCAGTCGATCGCGTACGGCGCCCGCTGGCGGGCGAGCGAGAGCAGCGTGCCCACCGCGACGGCGCTGCCCTGCATGTCGCCGTGCATGCTGTACATGCTGCGGTGGGGCTTGAGATTGACGCCGCCCGTGTCGAAGCAGATGCCCTTGCCCACCAGCGCGAGGCGCTGGCGCGCGCGCCCGCGCGGCCGGTACGTGAGGCGGACGATGCCCGCGCCGCGATGCGGGTTGGCCTGCGCGACCGCGAGGAACGCACCGGCGCCGAGACGCTTCAGGGCCGCGACGTCGTAGAAGCGGAACGTCCAGCCCTCGCGCCGCGCGAGCTGCTGCAGGGTGCGCCGGTACGCGACGCAGTCGAGCACGTTGGGCGGCAGGGTCGTGAGCCAGCGGGCGAGGTGATTGCCCGCGGCGACCGCCACGGCCCGGTCGTAGGCCGCGTCCGCGCGCGAGGCGAGGTCGATGCGCGCGAGCTCGCAGGCGGCCGTACGCTTCGACTTGCGCTCCGGCATCGGCGCCGCGGCGGCCAGTGCCGCGCTCAGGAGCGCCTCGAGCGCGTGCGTGCGGCGCGCGCCGGCGAAATCCGGCGCGTGCAGCTGCAGCCGCTTCACGCCCGGCTTCAGCACCTCGCGCACGAGCTTCGCCGCGAGCTCGAGCCGCTGGAACGCGCTCGCGCGGGGCTCGACGAAGCCGACCGCCACCAGCGTGTGGCGCGCGTTCGGGACACGCGCGACCAGGCAGCCGTGCGGATCCGACGCCCGCTGCGCGCGGTGCAGGGCGCTCCACAAGGGTGCGTGCGGCAGGCGCCGCAGGGCCGCCTCGGTGGCCGGGCGCTCGAGCAGGAAGACGGCGGCGTCGGCGCGTGCCAGCGCGGCCTCGCTCGCGGCCGAATCGCGGGCCACGACCTCGATGGGCGCTTCAGGTGGGAGGAATTTCACGGAGTATTGCCTTGACCCTGTGCGGGCATGAAACGATCATTGCCGGGCCCTTTTCGCCGCGCGTCCCGCGGGTGCGCGCCCGGCGCGGCGGCATGCTATCAGGCAGGTCGGGAGTAAGCGAATGTTCGAAGTGTCGAAGACCGAAGATGCCGACCCGGGCGAGACCCGCGAGTGGCTCGAGTCGATCGACTCGGTCCTGAAGGTGCACGGCCCCGAGCGCGCCCACTACCTCCTCGAGCGGCTGATCGACCACGCGCGCCGCTCCGGCGCCTACCTGCCGTTCAAGCAGAACACCGCCTACGTCAACACGATCTCGACCGCGCAGCAGCAGGAGTACCCGGGCGACCGCGCGCTCGAGCGCCGCATCAAGGCCTACATCCGCTGGAACGCCATGGCGATGGTCGTGCAGGCCAACCGCCAGAGCTCGGAGTACGGCGGCCACATCGCCAGCTACGCCTCGGCGGCCACGCTGTACGAGGTGGGCTTCAACCACTTCTGGCGCGCGCCCGGCGAGCAGCATCCCGGCGACATGGTGTTCATCCAGGGCCATTCTGCGCCCGGCATCTACGCCCGCGCCTACCTCGAGGGCCGCCTCACCGAGGATCACCTGCGCCGTTTCCGCGAGGAAGTCGGCGGCGGCGGGCTGTCCTCCTATCCCCACCCCTGGCTGATGCCGGGCTTCTGGCAGTTCCCCCCGGTGTCGATGGGCCTCGGCCCGCTGATGGCGATCTACCAGGCCCGCTTCAATCGCTACCTCGAGCACCGCGGACTCGTGCCGGCCAGCGATCGCAAGGTGTGGGCCTTCCTCGGCGACGGCGAGATGGACGAGCCCGAGTCGCTCGGCGCGATCACCATGCCGGTGCGCGAGAAGCTCGACAACCTCGTGTTCGTCGTCAACTGCAACCTGCAGCGCCTCGACGGGCCCGTGCGCGGCAACGGCAAGATCATCCAGGAACTCGAGGCCGCGTTCCTCGGCGCCGGCTGGAACGTCATCAAGGTGATCTGGGGCTCGCGCTGGGACCCGCTGCTGCAGCGCGACGACAAGGGGCTGCTGCGCCGGCTGATGATGGAGTGCGTCGACGGCGAGTACCAGAACTTCAAGGCCAAGGGCGGCGCGTACACGCGCGAGCACTTCTTCGGCAAGTATCCCGAGCTGAAGGAGATGGTCGCCAACCTCTCGGACGACGACATCTGGATGCTGAACCGCGGCGGCCACGACCCGCTCAAGGTCTTCAACGCCTATCGCGCGGCGATGGAGCACAAGGGCCAGCCCACCGTGATCCTCGCCAAGACCGTGAAGGGCTACGGCATGGGCAAGGCGGGCGAGGGCCTCAACATCACGCACCAGCAGAAGAAGCTGGACGACGACGCGCTCAAGGAGTTCCGCGACCGCTTCCACATCCCGGTGTCGGACGACGACATCGGCAGCGTGCCGTATTACCGGCCCGCCGAAGGCAGCGAGGAGATCAAGTACCTGCAGGCCCGCCGCAAGGCGCTCGGCGGCTACCTGCCGCAGCGGCGCGCGAAGGCGGACGCGCTCGAGGTGCCGCCGCTCGAGGCCTTCGGGCCGCTGCTCGAGTCCTCGGGCGACCGCGAGTTCTCCACGACCATGGCGCTGGTGCGCCTGCTCGGCGTGCTGCTGAAGGACAGGCAGGTCGGGCCGCGCGTGGTGCCGATCGTGCCGGACGAGGCGCGCACCTTCGGCCTGGAGGGGCTGTTCCGCCAGATCGGCATCTACTCGTCGATGGGCCAGCTGTACACGCCGCAGGACGCGGACCAGTTGCTCTACTACCGCGAGGACCGGAAGGGCCACATCCACGAGGAGGGCATCAACGAGGGCGGCGCGATGTGCAGCTGGATCGCCGCGGGCACGGCCTACGCCAACCACGGCGTGAGCATGATCCCGTTCTACATCTACTACTCGATGTTCGGCTTCCAGCGCGTCGGCGACTTCATCTGGGCCGGCGGCGACATGCAGAGCCGCGGCTTCCTCATCGGCGGCACCGCCGGCCGCACCACGCTGGCGGGCGAGGGCCTGCAGCACCAGGACGGCCACAGCCAGCTCGTCGCGACGACCGTGCCGAACTGCGTGGCCTACGATCCGGCCTACGCGTACGAGCTCGCGGTGATCGTGCAGGACGGCCTGCGCCGCATGTACGCGGAGCAGGAGAACGTCTTCTACTACGTCACCTGCATGAACGAGAACTACGCCCATCCGGCGCTGCCGGCGGGCGCGCAGGAGGGCATCCTCAAGGGGATGTACCTGCTGAAGGAGGGCGGCAAGGGCAAGGTGCGCGTCAACCTGTTCGGCTCGGGCACGATCCTGCGCGAGGTGATCGAGGCGGCGGCCGTGCTCGAGAAGGAATACGGGGTGCCGGCCGACGTGTACAGCGTCACCAGCTTTTCCGAGCTGCGGCGCGAGGCGCTGGATGCCGAGCGCTGGAACCTGCTGCACCCGCAGGAGAAGCCGCGCCGCCCTTACGTCCAGCAGCTCCTCGCGGGCCGCACCGGGCCGTTCGTGGCCGCGACCGACTACATGCGCATCGTGCCGGACCAGGTCCGCCAGTGGGTCCCGGGCCGCTACCAGGTGCTCGGCACCGACGGCTACGGGCGCAGCGATTCGCGGGCCGCGCTGCGCGGATTCTTCGAGGTCGACCGCCGCTACATCGCGCTGGCGGCTCTCAAGTCGCTCGCCGACGAGGGCAAGCTCGACATGGCGACGGTCACGAGCGCCATGGAGCGCTTCGGGATCGACCCGGCCAAGCCCAACCCCGTGACGGTCTGAGCGAGGAGCGGCGCAGTGGCCAACCAGCTCATCGAAGTGCGGGTGCCGGATCTCGGCGACTACAAGGACGTCGAGATCATCGAGGTGGCGGTGCAGGCGGGCGACAGCGTCGCGCTCGAAGGCACGCTCGTCACGCTCGAGACCGAGAAGGCGACGATGGATGTGCCCTCGACGGCCGCCGGCGTCGTCCGCGAGGTCAAGGTAGCGCGCGGCGGACGCGTCTCGAAGGGCGACGTGATCGCGATCGTCGAGGCCGAGGTTGCGGCCGCGCCGGCACCCGCTGCCGTGGCTCCTGCCGTGACGGCCCCGCCGGCTGCGCCGCCTCCTGCGCCTAAGGTCGCGACGGCACCTGCGCCTGCGTCCGCACCGGTGTCTGCGCCGTCACCAGCCCCGGCGCCGCGCCCGCCCGCGGCGGAGCCGGTCGGCGCGCCGGCGGGCGACGTCGGCTTCTCGCGCTCGCACGCCACGCCCTCCATCCGCAAGCTCGCGCGCGAACTCGGTGTCGACCTCGCGAAAGTCGCCGGCACCGGGGCCAAGGGTCGCGTGCTGGACGCGGACGTGAAGGCCTTCGTCAAGCGCGTCCTCACCCAGCCGCCGGCACCGCCGGTGGCGGCCCTGCCGAAGGTCCCCGAGGTCGATGCGTCGCTGTTCGGGCCCGTCGAGCGGCGGCCGCTGACGCGCATCCAGAAGATCTCCGGGCCGCGCCTGCACGCGAGCTGGGTGAACATCCCGCACGTCACGCAGTTCGACGAGGCCGACATCACGGCGATGGAGGAGACCCGCGCGAAGCTCAAGGATGAAGCCAGCGCCAAGGGCATCAAGCTCACGCCACTCGCTTTCGTGATGCGCGCCTGCGTGCTCGCGCTGCAGAACTATCCGACGTTCTGCGCCTCGCTCGATGCCGCGGCCGGCGAGCTCGTGCTGAAGAAGTACGTGCACGTCGGCTTCGCGGCGGACACGCCGAACGGCCTGGTCGTGCCGGTGGTGAAGGACGCCGATCGCAAGGACGTGTTCGAACTCGCGCGCGAGCTCGCCGTGCTGAGCGAGAAGGCGCGTGCCGGCAAGCTCTCGGCGGCCGAGATGCAGGGCGGCTGCTTCACCCTCTCCAGCCTCGGCGGCATCGGCGGCACCGCGTTCACGCCGGTCATCAACGCGCCCGAGGTCGCGATCCTCGGCGTGTCGAAGTCCAGTCACAAGCCGGTCTACGAGCGCGGCGCGTTCGTGCCCCGGCTGATGCTGCCGCTGTCGCTGTCGTACGACCATCGCGTCATCGACGGCGCGCTGGCGGTGCGGTTCACCAGTTTCCTCGCCCAGGCACTGGCCGACGTGCCGGGCCTGCTGCGCGCGATCCCGTAGCGTCCGCGGAGTCCCCGAGTGAGCAACGACAAGAACGACGGAGCCGTGGTCGCGGTGCCCGACCTGGGCGGCTACGCCGACGTGGCCGTGATCGACGTGCTGGTGAAGGCGGGCGAGCGGATCGAGAAGGACACGCCGCTCGTCACGCTCGAGACCGAGAAAGCCACCATGGACGTGCCGTCGCCCCTCGCCGGCGTGGTGACCGAGGTCCTCCTGCGCAAGGGCGACCGGGTGTCGAAGGGCTCGGCGATCCTCACCCTGTCGGCTTCGACGGTCGAGGACCACACGGCGACGGCGACGGCGCTGCGGGCCGTCGAGCCGTTCGGCGGCGAGCCGTACGTGGACACGGTGCCGATGGCGCCCTACCGGATCGGGGCGGGCTTGGCCGAGCCCGTCAAGGCGACGCCGGCGGCCACTCCCGCCGATCGTCCGCCGGCCGCGAGTCGCACGGAGGTGCCTGCGCCTGCGCCGTCGCCGGCCCGCGACTTCGACCTCGTGGTGCTCGGCGCCGGCCCCGGCGGCTACACGGCGGCCTTCCGGGCCGCGGACCTGGGGCTGCGCGTGGCCCTCGTCGAGCGCGGGCCGACGCTCGGCGGCGTGTGTCTGAACGTCGGCTGCATTCCCTCGAAGGCGCTGCTGCACGCGGCCCGCGTGATCGAGGAGGCGCGGGAGATGTCCGCGCACGGCATCGAGTTCGGTCCGCCGGCCATCGATGCGGCAAAGCTGCGCGGCTGGAAGGACAAGGTCGTCGCGAAGCTCACCGGCGGGCTCGCCGGTCTCGCGAAGCAGCGCAAGGTCACGATCGTCAACGGTACCGGTACGTTCGAGTCGGCCCACGCGCTGCGGGTCGTGCACGAAGGCGCGACGCGCTCCGTGTCGTTCGCCCAGTGCATCGTCGCGGCCGGGTCCGAGTCGATGCGCCTGCCCGGTCTGCCCGACGACCCGCGCATCATCGATTCGACCGGCGCGCTCGAACTCGACCTGCCGGCCCGCCTGCTGGTGGTCGGCGGCGGCATCATCGGCCTCGAGATGGCGACGGTCTACGCCGCGCTGGGCGTGAAGGTCTCCGTGGTCGAGCTCACCGACGGCCTGATGCCCGGCTGCGACCGCGACCTCGTGCGGCCGCTCGAGAAGCGCATCGCGAACCGGTACGAGCGCATCCTCCTGAAGACCCGGATGACGGGCATCGTGCCGCGCGCGGACGGGCTCGAGGTCGCCTTCGAGGGCGACAAGGCGCCGGAACCGCAGCTCTACGACAAGGTGCTGGTCGCGGTCGGGCGCACGCCGAACGGCAAGCGCATCGGCGCCGAGGCCGCCGGACTCGTGGTCAGCGAGCGCGGGTTCCTGGCGGTCGACCGGCAGATGCGCACCAACGTGCCGCACATCTTCGCGATCGGCGACATCGTCGGCCAGCCCATGCTCGCCCACAAGGCGACGCACGAGGGCAAGGTCGCGGCCGAAGTCGCGGCCGGCCTCAAGAGCCACTTCGACGCGCGCGTCATTCCCTCGGTGGCCTATACCGATCCCGAGGTCGCGTGGGTCGGGCTCACCGAGACGGATGCGAAGGCGCGCGGCGTGCCCTACGAGAAGGCGGTGTTCCCGTGGGCGGCGAGCGGGCGTTCGCTCGCGATCGGGCGCGACGAGGGGATGACCAAGCTGCTGTTCGATCCGTCCACGCACCGCGTGGTCGGCGGAGGCATCGTGGGCACGGGCGCGGGCGACCTCATCTCCGAGGTGGCGCTCGCGATCGAGATGGGCGCGGATGCGGCCGACGTTGGGCTCACGATACACCCGCACCCGACGCTCTCCGAGACGGTCGCGATGGCCGCCGAGGCGTTCGAGGGCACGCTCACCGACCTGTACGTGCCGAAGCGCAAGCCTGCGGGGCCCGGCCGCTGAGCGCGGCGTCCGGCGCATGCACCCGCAACTCACGCGCGCGCTGCGGCTGCTGGGCCTGCTCGAGGCCGGGCGGCGGGCCGAGGTGCGCATGCGCATGCGCGAGGATCGCGCGCTGCCGGACGCGGTGATCATCGGCGCACAGAAGTGCGGCACGAGCTCGCTGCAGGGCTACCTGGTCCAGCACCCGCAGGTGATCACGCCCCTGCGCAAGGAAGTGCATTACTTCGACGTCAACTACGCGCAGGGCGATCGCTGGTACCGCGCCCACTTCGGGCGCGTCGGGCAGCCCGGGCTCAACCTCGACGCGAGCCCGTATTACCTGTTCCATCCGCTCGCGGCCGGGCGCATGCACGCGCTGCTGCCGCAGGCGCGCCTGGTCGTGCTGCTGCGCGACCCGGTGCGGCGCGCGTACTCGCAATACTGGCAGCAGCGCGACAAGCAGCGCGAGCCGCTCGATTTCGAGGCCGCGCTGGCCGCCGAGCCCGGGCGCGTCGAGGAGGCACACCGTCGCCTCGAGAACGGCGAGATCACGGCGAGCCGTGAGCACCAGATCTACAGCTACCTCGCGCGCGGGCGCTATGCGGAGCAGCTCGAGCGCTGGCTCGCCCATTATCCGCGCGAGCAGCTGCTGGTGCTGCGCTTCGAGGACCTCGTAAAGCAGCCACTGGCCGTGCTCAACCGCACGCTCGGCTGGCTGGGCCGGCCGCCGATGGCGGATGCGAAGCTCGAGCCTCGCAACACGCGCAATTATCCGCCGATGAAGCCGGAGACCGCCGAGCGGCTCAAGGCCTACTTCGAGCCGTGGAACCGGCGGCTCGAGGCACTGGTCGGCGAGCCGATGGGCTGGTGAGTCGAAGCTCGGCTGCAAGGGAGCGGCCGACGGTCATGGCAAGGTTCGTGTGCGCGACACCGGTATCGCCGGAGCGCGGTCGATGACCGGAGACGATGCAAGCCAGTGGTCGGAACGACTTGGAGCCGGCGTTTCCGCGGAAACGTGAATCTGAACTTGAGAATTCCGGCTCCAGCTGACAGGCTGGAGTCGGCCACGAAGAGACCTCGCTGACGACAGGCTGCCAGAGGTGCGTATTGTCAATTGGCCGGCCGCGACGAGGTGAAGGTATGCAACCGAAAGAGCATTGGGAGCATGTTTACCGCACCAAAGCTACGACGGAAGTCAGTTGGTTCCAGAAACATGCGGCACTCTCGCTGAAACTCATCCGCGAGGCTGGCTTGCCGCTGTACAGCCCCATCATTGACGTCGGAGGCGGCGCCTCCACGCTCGTGGACGATCTCCTGGATGCCGGCTACGAGAATGTCACGGTGCTGGATCTCTCCGGCGCAGCCCTGTCCGCCGCCCGGGCGAGGCTCGGCAGCAGGGCACAACGAGTAACATGGCTGGAGAGCGACGTTCTGACAGCTGCGTTACCCCGGCACAGATTCGACGTATGGCATGACCGGGCAGTATTCCACTTCCTGACCGGCCCGGAGGAACGTTGCGTCTACGTCCGAACCGTTCTGGATGCCGTGAGACCCGGCGGCCTGGTGATCACCGCCACGTTCGCCGAAGACGGTCCGACCAAATGCAGCGGGCTGCCGGTCATGCGGTACAGCCCAGACGCACTGCATGCGGAACTCGGCAGTTCGTTTCAGTTCCTCGGCCATGAGCGTGAAGCTCATCGCACGCCCGGCGGGAACGAGCAGAAATTCGTCTACTGCCGCTTCCGGCGGGGTGCACCGTAATTCGCGGGCCGGCGGCGGGCGATCGAGCAGCGGCGGAAGGTTTTGCTCAATGCGTTGCGTCGATCGGTTGAAGCCGCAATCACCATTCCTAAGCGACGCTCGTGGGTTCGATTCCCATCACCCTCTCCGGTCCATGCTGCGTGTAAGGTAACTTCGGGCCACGCCCCACGACGAGGATGCGACGTCGTCCGCGACTCGATTGGGTGCCCGGTCGGGGTCGAGCGCGTGCGCCCATTTCCCGTGTTGCCTGTCGCGGTTGCGGCAACCACACACGCCGCCAACGCTCAGTGGTCGTGCCGATGATGAGCATCCGGAAAGTGCGGATGGCGATGTCGCATGGCGGCGTGAACGTGTCGATGCGAATGCCAGTGAGGCACGGCTTCGTCCGGGCCGTGATGCATATGGTGTTCGTCGTGCTCGTGGCCGTGCTCATGCTCCTGCGCGTCATGCAGGTGCCCGTGGACATGACTCTCGGTGACGTGCAGCCACACTCCGAGCGCCATGAGAGCCCCGGCCACCGCCAGGGACAACGTGATCGGCTCCTCGAGAAACAAGACCGAGATCAGCGCAGCGACGAACGGAGCCGTCGAAAAATAGGCTCCGGTGCGTGCCGTCCCCAGTTCACGCAAGGCGTAGACGAACAGCGCCAGGCTCAGGCCGTAGCCAACGAAACCGACGATTGCGCCGAGTGCGACGGTGTCTGGTGCGGGCCAATGCGCGCCGGCAGCGGTAGCCAGCAAGGTGTTCGTTACCCCTGCAACCAGGCCCTTGGCAGCGGCGACCTGCATCGGATCGCTCAGTGACACGGCGCGCGTGAGGTTGTTGTCCATGGCCCAGAACAGACACGCCGCGAGCACGAGCGCCGCCGCCGTCATCGGCGGGGAATCCGCAACGCCGGGCGCAGCGGCGAGGAGCACCGCGCCAGCGGTGATGGCGACGAAGCCGATCACGATCCGCCGGTCGAGATGTTCGCGGAAGATCACCCACGCCAGCAGACTGGTGAAAACGCCTTCGCAGACGAGCAGCAGCGAAGCCGCGCTGCCCGTGACGCCGCGCAGGCCGAGGAGCAGAAGAACGGGTGCGATGACACCGCCGCAGACGATCGCCCCAAGCAGGCGCGGGGCGTCCTGCCGGGGCACCGACCAGGGCCGACGGCTTGCCAGGAGCGACACGGTGAGGCCGAGGCCGGACCCCAGATACAGGATGCCGGCCAAAAGCCAAGGGCTCGTTCCCGCGATGACGACCTTGGTGATGGGAATCGTGAGCGCAAAAGCCAACGCAGCGAGCATTGCTGCGGCAATGCCGCGTCGTTGGCCTGGTGTCACGTTCCGCTCTCCATCGATCATGCCTCTCCCGGCTCGCGGTGCAGCAATCGATACAGCGAGGGCAGCACCCGCAGCGTGAGTATCGTCGAGGACACGATACCGCCAATGACGACCGTGGCAAGCGGTCGCCGCACCCCTGCACCCGGCCTCACATTGATCGCCATCGGTACGCAGCCCGGCGAAGCCACCCATGCGGTCATTGGGGCGGGTCGCAGACGGCCGACGGCTCCATCGAGCACCGACTCGCGCAGAAGATCGCCCTGGGAGCGCAATTTCCGGATGGACGCGATCGTCACCACGCCGTTCGGCACCGCCACGCCCGACCGCGCGATGAGCCCGACGCCCGCCGACCCCAGTTTCCCCCGCGATACATGCATTTGCCGAGTCCGTACCTGACGAATAGTGAGTACCGAGCCCGCAACCGCAGATCCCAAACTTGCATGCCGCCGCTCCGTCGGTATAGTGGGTACCCATGCCGCGTCCCGCCATGCAGAACCCGCTCATCGCCGTGCTACGGGGCTCTCGACGCCTCGCAGCAGTGGTGCTGACGCTGTTTCTCGCGAGCATGGCTTCCATGGCCGTCTGCGCGGCGCACGACCTTGCGGACGCCGGGATCGGTGCGCCGACCGTGCAGGCCTGTGCGGACGATGTACCCGGACCTGCCTCCGGTGACAACCCGTCGCAAGGTGGCGGAGAGCATTGCTGCCACTCGGGCGGCCATCATTCCGTGGCCGTGCTCGCCGATTTCACGTTTCACACGCCCGAACCTCTTTCCGGTGTGATCTCGACCGACACCGCCGTCGGCCTGTCGACCGCTCCACTGCGGGAATTGCGGCCTCCCATCCTCTGATCCTGGCCTGAACGAAGCCGGCGCGGCCACTGAGCCGTGCCGTCGTGCGTCTGCCCAGAGGATTTCCGATGTTCATTCATGCACCAGCGCGGCTCGCGAAAGCCGCGCGGGCCGCCGTGGCGTTGATGGCCTGCGGCGCCCCGATCCTGCTGATGCCGGGCCAGGCTTGGGCGCAGGAACCTCCGCTGGCGCCCCCGGTGCTCCGAGTGGCCGTGGCCGACGCCTGGTCGCGTCATCCAGAAGCCGCCGCCACGCAAGCGCTGCTCGCTGCGTCCGCGGCACGGGCCGAAGCGGCATCACGTCCGCTCTACAACCCCGAGCTTGAACTGAACGCCGATGACGAAGGACCCGATCGCTCCGCGACGGCCGGGCTCGGGATCACGCTCGACCTGTCCGGGAAGCGTTCGGCGCGGGCGGCCGTCGGCCGCGCGGGGGCGGACATCGCGACCGCATCGGCGCAGCAGCGGCGGCGTGAATTCGCGCGTGCCTGGCTCGAAGCGTGGTCCGGCACGGCGGCCGCGCATCGCCGTGTGTCACTCGGCGCCGAGCAGGTTGCGTTGCTCGATCACGCCGCGAAGCTCGCCGACCAGCAGCTGAAGGCGGGAGACATCTCGCGCCTGGATCGCGACTTCGCGTTTCTCGCTCTTGACGAGTCGGCCGCCGAACAGGCGACGCTGATCGCGGAACTGGCGTCCGCGCAGGCGAAGCTTCGCAGCCTGGATCCGCAGCTGTCGGCGATGCCAGCAGCCGATTTTCCTGCAACGGAACCGCCCCCGGCGAAGCCGTCGGATGCCACGTTCCTGGAATCGTTGCCCGAGTGGCGTGCGGCGGTCGCGTCGGAAGCCGGCGCGCGGGCGCAGGTTCGCGTCGCGGAGCGGGATCGCATTGCCGACCCGACCCTGTCCCTGCGCGCGGGGAGCATCGAGCTGGCCGACGGTGCCCGCGACAATCTCTACGGGATCACGGTCTCCGTTCCGCTCTTCGTCCGCAACTCCTATCGCGCGGAACTGGTGGCGGCACGGGCCGAGGCGCGGGCCGTCTCTGCCGACCTCGAGCGCCTGCGCTTCGAATTGCAGGCCGCGGCAACGCGTGCGGCGGCGACGCATCGAGCCGTGCGTGACGCGTGGCTGCAATGGCAGCAGAGCCCGGGCACGAACGTTCGGTCGCGCGCCGACCTGCTCGAACGGCTCTGGCGAGCGGGCGAACTGTCCACCGCGGACTACCTGCTGCAACTGAAACAGACGATCGACACCGCCCTCGCCGGCGCCGAGCTCGAGGGCCGCGTCTGGAGCAGCTTCACGGAGTATCTGGTGGCGACCGGACGGCTGGAAGCCTGGCTCGGTTTCGAATCCGACAAGGGAAACTGAATCATGACTATCGACAAGCGGAGCCTGGCAGCGGGCGTTGCGACGCTGCTGCTGATCGTGACCGGATGCTCGTCGCAGGATGCGCCTGCCAAGGAGCCCGCCGCGGGGCGGTCGTCTGCCAACGGCGTGCCCGAGGAAAGCGATGGCGAGGGCGGACCTCGACAGGTCCGGATGGACGCAGCAGCCATGCAGTCGGCGGGCATCAAGCTCGCCCGGCTCGATGCCGGCTCCGTCGCCGAGAAGATCCGCGCGCCGGGTGAAGTGCTGGACGATGCCTACGGCACGACGTTGATCACGCCGCGTGTCGAGGGGCTGGTCGTGCGGCGACATGCCAGGCTGGGCGATGAGGTCGCGGCCGGTGCGCCGCTGGTCACCCTGTCCAGCGTCGAAGTGTCGGAGGCTCAGGCCCAGCTCGCCGTCGCCGAGCAGGAATGGCAGCGCGTCGAGTCGCTCGGGGCCGACGCGGTGTCCGGCCGTCGCTATGCCGAGGCCCGGATCGCCGTCGAGCAGGCGCGGGCGCGGGCGCGGGCGTACGGACTGCCGGGAACGGCGCGCGGCACGGTCAGCGGTGAATTCACGCTGACGGCGCCACACGCGGGACGCATCACGGAAGACGCCTTCGTCGTCGGCGAGCGTATCGAGCCGGGCCGCACGCTGTTCCGACTCGTCGACGAAGGTGTCGTCTGGATCGATGCGAAATTGCCGGCCGAGGTCGCGCAGAATGTTGCTGCGGGTGGTGAGGCGACGATCGTCGCAGGACAGCGTCGCATCGCTGGCAAAGTCCTGCGACAGGCTCATCGCACGTCCGAAGCGACCCGCAATGCCGTCGTCCGCATCGAAGCCTCGAATCGCGACGACTGGCTGCACGGTGGCGACTACGTGGACGTGTACCTCGACAGTCGCGGTTCGGCGGGGTCGCGACTCTCCGTGCCGAACTCCGCACTGATCCAGCTCGAAGGGTCATCCGTGGTCTTTCGTCAGCAGGCGGACGGATTGCTGCTTCCGGTCGAAGTGCGCCCCGGCGTCGTCATCGGGGACCGGACGCTCATCGACGAGGGACTGTCACCGGGCGACACGGTCGTCGTGGAAGGCGCCTTTGCACTCAAGTCGAAGCTGCTCAAGGAGCAGATGGGAGAAGGCCATGGGCACTGACCGTCGCGACCGCCAGGCCCGGGGCGCGCCATGCTGAACCGACTCGTCGAGATCTCACTGCGCTACAAGCTGCTGGTGGTGATCCTCTTCATCGTCGTGGCCGCGCTCGGCGTGCGTGCAGCGTTCACCGTTCCCATCGACGCCTTCCCTGACGTCACGCCGGTGCAGGTGAGCATCTACACCGAGTCCCCCGGCCTTGCCGCGGAGGACGTCGAGCAACTGCTCACCTTCCCGGTCGAATCGACGCTCGCGGGGCTGCCGAAGGTTCAGGAGATCCGCTCGGTGAGCCTGTTTGGCCTCTCGTTCGTCTCCGTGTACTTCGAAGACGACATGGACGTCTACTTCGCGCGCCAGCTCGTCAACGAGCGGTTGCAGGAACTCGGTGACCGTCTGCCCGAAGGGTATGGCAAGCCCGCGATGGGCCCGAACGCGTCAGGCCTCGGCCAGGTCTACTGGTATACGGTCGAGCGAGCGCCGGGTGTGACGCGTGCGCAGGTGAATGACATGGATCTGCGCGCGTGGCAGGACTGGACCGTGCGTCTGATCCTGCGCACGGCGCGCGGCGTCGATGACGTCACTTCGTGGGGCGGCGGCGAACGCGAGTACCAGGTGCACATCGATCCGCAGCGCCTGCACGCCCGCGGGCTCGGCTTCAGGGACGTCATCGAGGCCATTCCAGCCAACAACGGGCAGGTGGGCGGCAACGTCATGGACATCGGTCGGGAGCAGCACCTGGTCCGCGGCCTCGGGCTGCTGCGCACGTCCGAGGACATCGGGGACATCGTGCTCAAGTCCGAGGACGGCGTTCCGGTCCACCTGCGGGACGTTGCCGAGGTGGCGGAAGGTCCGGCGCCTCGCTTCGGTGCGGTGACGCGCGACGGGGAGGAAGTCGTTCTCGGCATGGCGCTGGCGCGCATCGGCGAGAATGCGAAGAGCGTGGTCAAGGCCGTCGAGGCGCGCCTCGACACCGTGCGCAGCGCACTGCCCGACGGCATCGTGCTGAAGCCCGTCTATTCGCGCACCGACCTCGTCGACAAGGCCGTCGGCACCGCGGCACGGGCGCTGATCGAGGGGTCGATCCTCGTAGCCGTCGTGCTGCTGCTGTTCCTGGGAGAACTGCGCTCCGCGCTGGTCGTCATCGTCGCCTTGCCGCTCGCCATGCTCGTGGCCTTCATCGGCATGCAGCGCTTCGGGCTGTCGGCCAACCTGATGTCGCTCGCCGGACTCGCAATCGGCATCGGCATGATGGTCGATGGTGCCGTGGTCATGGTGGAGAACGCGTTCCGGATCATGGCCGAACGGCGGGCGCGGGGCGAAATCGTCCATCGCACGGCCGCCGTGCTCGCGGCGGCCAAGGAGGTCGCCAATCCCATCGCTTTCGCGATCCTGATCATCATCGTGGTGTTCCTGCCGCTGTTCAGTCTGAAAGGACTGGAAGGCAAGATGTTCAAGCCCATGGCCTTCAACATCGCCTTCGCCATGGCCGGTTCGTTGATCCTCAGCCTGACCCTGATTCCCGTGCTCGCCTCGCTGTTGTTGCGGCCCGGGGAGGAAAGGGACACGCGGCTGGTGGCGATGCTCAAGCGCCGATACCACGCACTGCTCGAGCGGGCCTTGGCGCATCGCCGGACCGTGCTCGGCATCGCGGCCGGCGCGCTCGTCGTCGCGATCGGACTGTTCCCGTTTCTCGGCAAGGAGTTCATGCCGCAGATGCAGGAAGGCTCGATCATGTGGCGCGTGACCGGCATCCCGTCCATGTCACTCGACGAGTCGATTCGTACCAGCCGCGTGATTGCCGAGGCCTTCAGGAAGTTCCCGGAGGTGGAGTCGACGGTGGCGATGATCGGCCGCGCGGAGAAGGGCGAAACGGCGGACGTCAACTACATGGAGATCTACACGCCGCTCAAGCCGGCCTCGGAATGGCGGGGCGGGCGCACCATCCAGCAGCTCGAGGACGAGATGCAGGAGACGCTAGAGAAGGTCGTTCCGAACGTGGTGCCCGGATACACGCAGCCGATCCAGATGCGGGTCGAGGAGCTGATCTCCGGCGTGCGCGCCACGCTGGCGCTGAAGCTCTACGGACCGGAGCTGGGCGAGCTCGACCGGCTGAGCGCGCAGATCAAGGAAGCACTGTCGGGCGTGCCGGGGGTCGCCGACCTCGCGCTCGAGGCGAACGTGGGCAAGCCCCAGGTGCGCATCGAAGTGGACCGCGACGAGCTGGCGCGGCACGGCATGAATGCCGTGGAAGTCCTGACGGTCGTGCGCAACGGGCTCGGGGGCGAGCCGGTGAGCGTGCTGCTCGATGGCGTGAAGCGATTCGACATCGCCGTCCGGCTCCAGGATGACTACCGGGACACGGTCGAGGCGCTGCGTCGGATTCCCCTGAAGGCGTCGAGCGGCGCGCTGGTTCCGCTGCATGAGGTCGCCACCGTCAAGGTCGACGAAGGCTACTCATTCGTGCGCCGCGAGCAGCTGCAGCGCTACGCCGTCATCCAGATGGACGTGCGCGGTCGCGACGTCGACGGCTTCGTGAGGGACGCCTCGGCGGCCATCGGGAAGTCAGTGAGTTTCCCGCCCGGGTACTGGCTGGAGTGGGGCGGTGCCTTCGCGAATCAGCAGCGCGCCCTGACCCGCCTCGCCATCATCGTGCCGGTGACGATCTTCTTCATCTTCATCCTGCTGTACACGGCATTCAGCTCGCTCCGGCATGCGGGCCTGATTCTGGCCAACGTGCCGTTCGCGACGATCGGCGGCGTGATCGCATTGGCCGTCACGCGCCAGTACCTGTCCGTGCCGTCGGCCATCGGCTTCATCGCCGTGTTCGGTGTGGCGATGCTGAACGGCATCGTGCTGGTCAGCTTCATGAACGAGCTGCGCGCCAAGGGCCGGACGATCCGCGATGCGGTCATGGAGGGCACCGCCCTGCGCCTGCGACCCGTGCTGATGACTGCCAGCGTAGCCATCCTCGGCCTCGTGCCGATGCTGGTCTCGTCCGGCGTCGGCGCGGAAACCCAGCGGCCCCTGGCGACCGTGGTGGTCGGCGGCCTGCTCACTGCAACGGTCCTGACGCTGTTCCTGCTGCCCGTGCTCTACGAATGGATGGAAGGGCGTGTCGAGGCGGGGCAGGAACAGGACCACACCGAAGACGGGCCATCTCTGGAGGCGAAGGCATGAAGTACGTGAAGGCATTCGTGCATCGGAACCGCGTCGGCGACGTGGTCCATGCCCTGCAGGAAGGCGGCTTCCGCCAGTTCAGCCTGTTCGACGTCCGCGGACCGCTGGCCGCCATCAGTCCGCGGGAGCAGGAATACTCGGTGGAATTCGGCGGGCTGATGATCTCGGAAGTGCAGCTGGAGCTGTTCTGCGAGGACGGCGAAGTGGTCAAGGCAGTCGAGATCGTAGGATCGGTCGGGGCCACGGGCCGGCGGGCGTCGGGTTGGGTTTTTGTCGTCCCCGTCGAGTCACGGCAGAGCATCGATTGAGACGGGCATGGAGGTAGTCACATGAGCGGTGGCCACGATCACTCGATATCGGAGGTTCGGCACGAGCGACCGCTGTGGTGGGCCTTTGGCCTGACCGCGGCATTCCTGGCAGCAGAGGTGATCGGGGCCTGGTGGACCAACAGCCTCGCGCTGCTCTCTGACGCGGCCCACATGGCCACGGACGTGCTGGCCCTGGCGATCGCACTCGTAGCCGTCAGGCTCGGCCGGCGTCCGCCGGACGCCCGACGCACGTTTGGCTATGCTCGCTTCGAAGCGGTTGGCGCGATGGTAAACGCGCTGCTGCTGTTCGCGGTCGCCGGTTACATCCTGTGGGAGGCAGCGAGTCGACTCAGTCACCCGCCTGCCGTGGCGTCGACCGGCATGCTGGTGATCGCGGCCGTCGGTCTGGTCGTGAACCTGATTTCGATGCGTCTCCTGCGGGCGGGCGCCGGCGAGAATCTGAACGTGAAGGGCGCCTACCTCGAGGTCTGGAGCGACATGCTGGGGTCCGTCGCGGTCATTGTCGCGGCGATCATCATCAAGTTCACGGGCTGGGCGATTGTCGATCCGGCGCTCGCGGTGCTCATCGGGCTGTGGGTACTCCCCAGGACCTGGTTGCTACTGCGTGAGTCGGTCCACGTCCTGCTCAACGGCGCTCCTGCCTCCGTGGACGTCGATCGCGTGCGCAGGCAGCTGTCCGCCCTGGACGGCGTGAGTGGCGTCCACGACCTGCATGTCTGGTCATTGGGCTCGCGCGAGGTGTCGCTGACTGCGCACCTGGTTGCAACGGCGGGAGCGAATCCGTACTACGTCCGTACGAGCGCGGCCCGCATGCTCGAGGTCGACTTCCACGTGAGTCATGCGACGCTGCAGGTCGAGGCGATTCAATGCGAAAGTGAAGGCCGCGACGACCGCGGTGGGGCGGATCCGCCCGCATCACACGGTCATCCATGATGCCGAATGCACTCGTAAAGGAGACTCCGCCGTGAAGGAAATTCTGGCCTGCTCGCTGCTGTTGCTCGCGACGCCGGTCGTCGCGCAGGACCCGTCCCACCGATATCCCGAGCTGCGCGAGGAGGCTCGCGCGCTCGTCCGTGGCATGACGTGGCCGACGGAGAATTCAGGCACGGGCGATCTTCGCGACGCGATGAATCGGCACCTGGCGATGCTCGAGACGCATCTCGCGCAGATCCGGGCCGAAGTCTGCGAGTCGTGTGGCGCCGCTGCGATTCCCGTCGCACCGCTGGAGGCTGCCATGCTCGAATGCCGCGCACATGGTCAGGTTGAGTCTGCCCTGACGCCGCAGGAGTACGAGGACGCCGTCGGTCCGAGCGTGAAGACGATGCGCGATCACCTCAGCCGGATGTCGCGCGAGCGTTCGCCGTTCAAGCGACAGCAGCAGCTGATGGGCTATTACCGGCACGCCGTGCACGCCTTCGCCCGGGCACAGCCCCAGTGTCGACCGGGCTCGTCATGCTGAGTCGGTCATCCGGGCGGGTGTCGCCAGCGAAATCCGCGTCACACGCCCCTCGGTCTGCAGTTCTTCGCGCGCGTGACGCACGATCTGCAAACCGCCCCAGACGCCGAGGCCCGCGAGGATGCCTGCAACCAGCAAGTCGGGCCACGCCGTCCCCGTGCCGAAGACGCCCGCGGCGGCCGCCATGACGGCGACGTTGCCGATCGCATCGTTGCGCGAGCAGATCCAGACGGATCGGCGATTCGCATCGCCGTCGCGGAACCGGTAGAGGAGGATTGCGACGCCCATATTGGCGGCGAGCGCGCAGAGGCCGACCACGCTCATGGTCATCGGCTCCGGTCGGATGCCTGCGTACGCAGCCCACACGGCGCTGCCGAGAACCCACAGCCCGAAGACCAGCAGCGTGACGCCTTTCAGCAGCGCGGCCCGGGACCGTACCGAGAGCGCCATGCCCGCCACCGCCAGGCTGATGGCGTAATTGGCCGAGTCTCCGAAGAAGTCGAGCGCGTCTGCCTTCAGCGCCTGGCTGTTCGCCGCGACGCCGGCCGCCACCTCGACGGCAAACATCGACGCATTCACGATCAGCGCGATCCAGAGCGCTCGATGCCAGCGCCGATCCACCTTCACTGGGGTGCTCGCGCAGCCCCCTTCGCAACATCCGCCCGGCATGAATGGTTCACCCCGTCAAAAGGATGGGGCACACTCTGAACCCTGTAGTGGCTACAGGGTCAAGCGCCATGCGCATCGGCGAATTGGGTTCTGCGACCGACACCAAGGTCGAGACGATCCGGTATTACGAGCGGATCGGCCTGTTGCCGCCGCCGGCCCGCACGGGCGGCAACTACCGTCATTACTCGGGCAAGCACCTCGAGCGGCTGAATTTCGTTCGGCACGCCCGGGGCCTTGGGTTCGACATCGCGGAGATCCGGTCCCTGCTGCAACTCGCCGACGAGCCGGAGCGCGACTGCGCCGAAGCGGATCGGATCGCGACGGAACACCTGCGGAACGTCGACGAGAAGATCGCGAAACTGACGGCGCTGCGCAATGAGCTGGCGCGCATGGTCGGCGCCTGCCGCGGCGGGCAAGTGGCGACGTGCCGCGTCCTCGAAGCGCTGGGCGACCACGCCCTGTATGGGGCGAATCACGATCGCTGCGGATGACACATGACGTTGACTGTGCCGGAACACTGCACCGCTGCAGCCCGATGGGTAACCGGGTGACCGCAGGGTCAGGCGCACATCCATCACGCGCGACAGTAGACGGTCCGCTTCGGGTAGTCGATTTGAGCCTGTCGCGTTGGAGTGGGATCTGCCACTCTAGGACGTCGTGGGCCGCATCCGCAGAATCGGGGGGCACTTCGTATTGATTTTTCACACGACGTTGAGCCATGACTCCCAAACTCGATCCCAGCGAAGAAGAACGCCTTTACCACGCAATTTCGTCGGCCGCGAGTCGAGCCGCCGGCCGCAAGTTCAGGCGTCTGTGGGTACGCACTGAAGCGGATGTCGGCGTCTCATCGACCGGACTCTACTTCCAGGCCGACGACGGCACGAACTACTTCGTTACCGTGGGGCTCGAGACCCTGGATGCTGCGATGGTCAGACTGTGGGAAGCCCTGTCCTCAGCCGGTGCGCCGGCGTTCTCCATAGCCGTCTTTGAACTCGAGGCCTCTGGTCGATTCAGGATCGAGTATTCCTACGAGTCGCTAGGCGGCATGGTCGGGGATTGGGAAAGGGCCCAGGTCTGGGAGCGCAATCGGTTCGGACCGTCCGCGGAGTTCAAGTACATCGACTAAGCCGCATGGGCCCCCGCTTCGGGGCGACCTGCGACCGCCGCACAGGCTCGAACTCTTCAGCGTATGTTGACGTTTCCGCGGAAACGCGCCGGGCATGCCCATCCGGGGATTCGCATTGGCGCCCCGACGACTAAGTAGGCCGGCCGCAGACCCGCTCTCAAAGCCTCCGCAACGCCTCGAGATACGCCGTCTCGTCCGGTGGCAGGCCCGATCGCTGGCTGCGCCACAGCGCCTCGCCCAGGCACTCGATCATCCGGTGCTCCGCGCCGTGTGCATCGCCCAAACGTTCGCAGAGCCGCCGGTGCACCTCGGCGATGCCCGCCGGCCGATTCGTCGCCACCTGCTCGCGGATCGCCAGGTGCAGGCCCATGTGCAGGAACGGGTTGGTCTGGCCGCCTTCGGGCGTGAAGTCGCGCGCCACCGCGTCCTCGTCCGTCACGGCCGGGTGGTACTCCGGGTGCTGCTCCAGCACCCGCACGATCTGGTCCTCGAGCGGCTCGAGCGGGCGCGACTCGCGATGCTTGCGCCACGCCTCGACGTACATGCGGCGCAGGCCGTCGCGCCCCTGGTCGTGGAAGAACGGCATCGTCAGCGCCCCTTCGACCCCTGCATCGGATGCTTGCGCGGCTTGGCCGGCTCGGCCGGGGTCTTGTCCTTGAACTTGCAGAGGTCCGCGACCGGGCAGGTCGGGCAGTCCGGCTTGCGCGCCTTGCACACGTAGCGCCCGTGCAGGATCAGCCAGTGATGCGCGTCCTGCAGGAATTCCGCCGGGACGCGTTTCATCAGCCGGTCCTCGACCTCGCGCACCGTCTTGCCGGGCGCCAGCCCGAGGCGATTGGCGACGCGGAAAATGTGCGTGTCCACCGCCATGGTCGGCTGGCCAAACGCGGTGTTGAGGACGACGTTCGCCGTCTTGCGCCCCACGCCCGGCAGCGCCTCGAGCGCCTCGCGCGAGGCGGGCACCTCGCCGCCGTGCTCGTCGAGCAGCAGCCGGCAGGTGGCGACGATGTTCTTCGCCTTGCCCTGGTACAGGCCGATCGACTTCACGTACTGCGCGAGGCCGTCCACGCCGAGGTCGAGGATCGCGCGCGGTGTGTTGGCGACGCGGTACAGCTCGCGAGTCGCGAGATTGACGCTCTTGTCCGTCGCCTGCGCTGAGAGGATCACCGCGACCAGCAATTCGAACGGCGTCCTGTACTCGAGCTCCGTCTTCGGGTGCGGATTGAGCTTGCGAAAGCGCCGGAACAGTTCGATGCGCTGCTGTTCGTTCACGAGACGGTCTCCGCCCGATCCGGCCCGCGCGTGCCTCGCCAGGCGCCGAGCACGGCCAGGAACAGTCCCGCCACCACCAGCACGGCGGCCGGTCGTGCAGCCGGAGACAGCCACTGGTGCGCCATCGCCGCCACGACCGACAACGCGAGGGCCATCAGCCCCGCGAGGAGGCTGCCTGCCAGCACTCGGCCTGGCGAGAACTCGGCCTGATCCAGGCCGGCGACCGTGATTAACGCGCTTGCCGCCGCGACCAGCAGGGCCGGGGTCGATTGTGTCGCGCCGGCCGGCAGGACGGCTGTGCCGGCCAGGTTCATGGCGATGGCGATGCCGGCGGCAAGGATGGCCTGCGCGGTCATCTCGGTGGCCTGCGGCAGGCGTGCCCGCATTGTCCAGCGCACGAGCCCGGCGACGGCCGAGGCCAGCCCGATCGTGAGCGCGAGCCAGACGGCGACCGGCACGGAATCGCACAGCACGGCCGCCGGCAGGGTTGCCACGGCGGCACGCATCACGGCGGTCGAAGTGGCACTACTCATGGCGTCATTCTAGCGGGCGCGGCGTACAACTCGTCGCGATGCCGCTCGACGTACAGCAGGCACGCAGCGATCGCGCGCACGACCGCGCGGGGCGTCACCGTGGCGCCGGTGAACTGGTCGAAGTCGCCGCCGTCCTTGCGGACCTGCCAGCGATCGGACGTCGGGGAACCGAGTGAACGGCCGGTGAATCCGTCCATCCAGTGCGATGACGCAAGATCGATCAGCCCGCCCAGGCCCGGGGTCTCGTGGTGCCGCAGCACCCGCGTGCCGAGGATGCGGCCGTCGACATCGACCGCGATTCGCAGGGCAATGGCGCCTACGTAACCGTCGGGAGCCACGGGCTCGATGACCAGCGCCACGGGGCGGCCGGCGCGTCGCACGCGATGCACCGGCACCGGTTCGGTGGTGCCGAGCAGTTCCGGATCGCGCACCCAGGTCACGTCGGCCAGGACGTCGTTGTCGTGCGGGACGCCGGCGAGCAGCGATTCGAAAGCCTCGGCCTGGCGCGCCCGCTCGCGTGCCTCGATGGTCGGGCGGACGAGACCGTCGACGAGCATCACCAGCGCGCCGGCGGCCAGGGTCGCGCCTGCCAGCGTCGCGGCGGCCCATGCGGCCCGACGGCCTGTGCCGCCTTGCGGCTCGTCAGCCTGGGTGCCCATGGAGCCTCGGCGAGGTCAGCGCGTCGATGAGGGGCGCGGCGAAATTCATCAGCAGCACCGCGAACGCGACGCCGTCGGGGTAGGTTCCGAAGCTCCGCACCATCCAGGCCACGAACCCGATGCCGAATCCGTAGACGAGACGGCCACGATCGCTCGCCGGCGCGGTTGCCGGATTCGTGGCGATGAAGAAGGCGCCCAGCATCGTCGCGCCTGCGAACGCGTGGAACAGCGGGCCGGCGTACGCGCCGGGATCGAGGCCATGCGCCACCCAGGCCGGCAACAGTATTCCGGCGAGAACGGCGACCGGGACGTGCCAGCGCACGACGCCGCGCGCGAGCAGGAAAATGCCGCCCGCGGCGGCGGCGAGGTTGATCCACTGGAAGCCCGCGCCCCCGAAAGCGCCGAACGCCGGTTGTGCCAGCACTTCCTGCATCGTGTAGCGCTGCTCGAGACCGGTGCGCAGGGCATCGAGCGCCGTCGCTCCGGTGTAGGCGTCCCACGGGGGTTGCAGTGCGGCGGCGCCGCCCGCGAACACCCGCCACTCCAGCGCTGCGAGATCGGTCCAGGTGTGCGTGTCCGAGACCAGCGGCAGCGGCCAGCGCAGCATCTCGGCGGGGAACGCGAGCAGCAGGCCGGCATACCCGACCATCGCGGCATTGAACGGAGTGCGGTCGAGCCCGCCGAACGCATGCTTGCCGAGCAGCACGGCGAGCGCGCTGCCGGCCAGGGTCAGCCACCAGGGCAGCAGGGGTGTGACGCAGAGGGACAGGAGGAGGGCCGTGACGAGCACGCTGCCCTCGGGTCCGTCCGTGCGGTCGTCGCGGGTGGGCAGGCGCGGCGCGAGTGCGTCGCAGGCCAGTGCCACCGGGCAGGCGACGGCCAGTTGCAGCAGCAGGCCCGGGCCAAAGAGCGCCACGTGCGCGACGACCACCGGCAGCAGGGCCAGCATCAGCCGCGTCGTCACGCGCGTCATGGCGGATCCTCGCCGCGCGCCCGTCGACGGGCCGTCTCGAAAGCGATGCGTTCCGCCTCGGCCTCGGCGGCGAGCCGGGCCTGGTGACGTTCGTAACGCCCCCGCGCGAGGTCGGCACGCTCCCGGCGCGCGAGGTCGTCGTTCACCTCGGCCGCCGGGCGAAACTCGATGCAATCCACCGGACACGGCGGCAGGCACAGCTCGCAGCCGGTGCAATGGTCCGCGATCACCGTGTGCGCCAGCTTCTGCGCGCCGACGATCGCGTCCACCGGGCACGGGGCGATGCAGCGCGCGCAGCCGATGCAGCGCGCCTCGTCGATCCAGGCCACCTGAGGCGGGGTTTCCGGGCCGACCTCGGGTGCCAGCGGCCGCACCGGGCGGTCGAGCAGGGCGGCCAGTGCGCGGATGGTTCGCTCGCCGCCCGGCGGGCAGCGATTGATGTCCGCCTCGCCCGCGGCGATGGCGGCCGCGTAAGGCCGGCAGCCGGCATACGTGCAGCGGCCGCATTGCGTCTGTGGCAGCAACGCGTCGATGCTCTCCGCGAGCGGCTGCACGGACGAGGAGGTGTTCATGGCGCCACGATCCCGTCGAGCCCGGCGATGCCGAGCATCAGCAGCCCGGTTGCCGTCACCAGCGCCGGCACGCCGCGCAGGGAAGCGGGCGCATCACCCCCGGCGAGCCGCTCCGCGAACGACGTGAACGGCACTTGCACGATGGCGAAGGCCGCTGCAGCGATGGCACCACGGCCCAGCGCATCCGCGACCGACGCACATTGGTCCGGGCGAAGGCAGGCGAGCGCGATCATCAGGTGGCTCGCGACGACGGGCCCCGCGAGTTCGACCGAGGCCTCGCGCAGCGAGGGCAGGCGCGGTGCGATCAGTGCGACCGACGCGGCCGCCAGGCTCGCCGTCAACACCGCCAGCAGCAGGGTCGCGAGGGGCGTCGATGTGGCCTCCAGCGCGGCGGCGATGGCGCGGGTCGTGGCTGCGGACAGGGGCAGTGTGCACAATGCCGTGATGCCGAGTGCCGAGGCCGCGGCGACGCGGTGCCGCGCAGGCACGGTGAGCCGTGGGCCGAACTGGCCGAGGAACGCGCACTGGTTGGCGAGGCTCGCGGCGACCGCGAGGAGCAGCAGCTCCACCATGGCCCCTCCCGCTGCGGCTACTTCACCTGCATGCCGGCGACGGCGCCGGCGTCCGGCGAGACGACGAAGATGTCCTTCCCGCCCGGTCCGGCGGCCAGCACCATGCCTTCGGACGTGCCGAAGCGCATCTTGCGCGGCGCCAGGTTGGCCACCACCACGACGTAGCGTCCCACCAGGCTCGCCGGCTCGTACGCGGAGCGGATGCCCGCGAAGATCGTGCGCCTGCCGCCCTCGCCGAGATCGACGCCCAGTTTCAGGAGCTTGTCCGCGCCCTCGACGAGTTCCGCGGACTCGACGCGCGCGATGCGCAGGTCGACCCTGGCGAATTCGTCGATGGAGATCGTCGCGGGCGGCGCCGCGTCCGCAGGCACCGCTGCAGCCCTGGCCTTGGTGGGCTTCTCGGTCGTCGCCGAGGCAGGGGCGGCCTGCGCCGCCTGCGGCGCGCCCGACGGCTTGAGGCTCTCGGACGACGCGGCGAGCAGCGCCTTCACCGCGGCCGGGTCCACGCGCGTCGCGAGCGGCTCGTAGGCATGGATCGTCGCGCCGAGCTGCGGGTGCGCCGCATCGGCCCAGGCCTGCGGGGGCAGCCCGAGGAATTTCTCGGCGCCGGCGGCGAGCTTCGGCATCACCGGCTTCAGGTACGTGGCGAGCACGCGGAACAGGTTGAGGCCCTGCGTGCAGACGCCCTGGACCTCGGCAGCGCGCGCGGCGTCCTTGGCCATCAGCCAGGGCTTGCGCTGGTCGATGTAGAAGTTGGCCTTGCCGGTGAGCGCCATGATCTCGCGCACGGCGCCCGCGAGGTCGCGCTCCTCGTAGAGCGCGGCGACGCGCTCGCCGGCGGCGACGAATTCCTGCTGCAGGGCCGGTTCGGGCAGCTGGTCGGCGAGGCGGCCGCCGTGGCCGCGGGCGATGAACCCCGCGCAACGGCTCGCGATGTTGACGAGCTTGCCGACGATGTCCGAATTGACCTTGGCCGTGAAGTCGTCGAGGTTGAGGTCGAGGTCCTCGACGCCGCTGCCGAGGCGCGAGGCGAAGTAGTAGCGCAGGTACTCGGCCGGCAGGTGGTCGAGCCAGGCGCGCGCCGAGATCAGCGTGCCGCGCGACTTGGACATCTTGGCGCCGTTGACGGTCAGGAAGCCGTGCGCGAACACGGCCGTGGGCGGCCGATAGCCGGCGCCCGTCAGTACGGCCGGCCAGAACAGCGTGTGGAAGTACACGATGTCCTTGCCGATGAAGTGGTACACCTCGGCGTCGCTGTCGGGCTTCCAGTAGCGGTCGAAGTCGCGGCCCGTGCGGCGGCAGTAGTGCAGCAGGCTGCCCAGGTAGCCGATCGGGGCGTCGAGCCAGACGTAGAAGTACTTGTCCTTCTCGCCCGGGATCTCGAAGCCGAAGTACGGCGCGTCGCGCGAGATGTCCCAGTCCCGCAGGCCGGCACCGAACCACTCCTCGAGCTTCGACTCGACCGCGGGCTGCAGCCGGCCGCCGCCCGTCCACTCGCGCAGGAACTTCTCGAAGTCCCCCAGGCGGAAGAACAGGTGTTCGGACTCGCGCTGCACGGGTGCCGTGCCGCTCACCACCGATACCGCGTTCAGGAGGTCCGCCGGCGTGTACGTCGCGCCGCAGACCTCGCAGCTGTCGCCGTACTGGTCGAGCGCCCCGCACTTCGGGCAGGTGCCGCGCACGTAGCGGTCGGGCAGGAACATCTTCGCCTGCTCGTCGTAGGCCTGCACGATGGACTCGCGGCGGATGTGGCCACCCGCCTTCAGGCGCTCGTAGATCGCGTAGGTGACCTCGCGGTTCTCGTCGGAGTGCGTGGTGTGGAAATTGTCGTAGGAGATGTCGAACTCGCCGAAGTCGCGGCGCTGCTCCGCGGCGACGCGCTCGATCAGCTGCTCGGGCGCGATGCCCTCCTGGCGCGCCTTGAGCATGATCGGCGTGCCGTGCGCGTCGCTCGCCCAGATGAACAAGCAGTCGTGGCCGCGCATCCGCTGGAAGCGGACCCAGATGTCGGTCTGCACGTACTCGACGATGTGGCCGAGGTGCGGGGCCCCGTTGGCGTAGGGCAGGGCGCTGGTGACGAGGAGGGTGCGGGGCTTCGGTGCGGTCATGGCTCGCGGGGAACGGGCGAGAAAGGCCCGCAATTATGCCATGCGCGCCCCCGGCCGGCCCGGCCGGGGCGGGCGGGGGTCAGCCCACCGCCCTCAGGTGCTCGAACCGCTGCTTGTTGATGGACTTCTCGTAGGCCGAGCGGCCGGTGATCACGCCCTTTTCGAGCAGTTCCTGGATCGCCGAGTCCATGGTCCGCATGCCGTGGGCGGCGCCGCTCTGCATGGCGTTCTCGAGCTGGTCGAGCTTGCCCTGGCGGATCATGTTGGCCACCGCCGGGATGTTGATCAGGATCTCGAGTGCGGCGACGCGGCCGCGCTTGTCGGTGCGCTGGATCAGCTGCTGCGAGATCACCCCGCGCAGCGAGGTCGAGAGCATCGTGCGCACGTGGCTCTGCTTGTCCGCCGGGAAGGCGTTGACGATGCGGTCGACGGTCGCCGCCGCGCCGTTGGTGTGCAGCGTGCCCATCACGAGGATGCCCATCTCGGCCGCCGTGACCGCGATGCTCATGGTCTCGAGGTCGCGCAACTCGCCGACCAGCACCACGTCCGGGTCCTCGCGCAGGGCCGAATACAGCGCCTCGGCGAAGCCCGGGCTGTGCACGCCGACCTCGCGCTGGCTCACCAGGCAGTTCTTGCGCGGGTGCACGAACTCGATCGGGTCCTCGATCGTGAGGATGTGGCCCTTGAGGCGTGCGTTGAGGTCGTCGAGCATCGCCGCGAGGGTCGTGGACTTGCCGGAGCCGGTCTTGCCGGTCACGAGGATCAGGCCGTTGTTCACCCGGCACAGGCTGCGCACGGCCTCGGGCATGTTGAGCTGCTCGAGCGTGAGCGCCTTGGAGGGGATGGCGCGGAACACCGCGCCGAGGCCGGCGATGTGGCGAAAGACGTTGACGCGGAAGCGCGAGACGCCGGGGATCATGTAGGCGAAGTCCGCGCCGTCCTTCTCCTCGAGGAACTTCAGCGCGCGCTTGGTCATGATCTCCTCGAGCATCGACTTCACGTCGTCGGGCGCGAGGCGCTCGTCGCGCAGCGCCGTCAGCTCGCCGTACAGGCGGATGCGCGGCGGGTCGCCGGCCACGAAGTGCAGGTCGGAGCCGTTCCTCGCGAGCACCTCGCGCAGGTAGGCGTCGATGCGCCGGGCGGGGGCGGGCGACTCGCCCGTGGTCGCGGTCGTGCTGTCGGTGGCCACGTCAGCTGCCCTGCATGATGTCCGCCTTCAGCACGGCCGTGCCGTCGGCGATGTAGCGGGTGAAGGGACGCTTGTCCACCGCGTAGATGTAGGCGTCCTCCGGGTCGATCTCGCGCGCCTGCACGGCCGCGAGCAGCGCCTGGTCCATGGTCTGCATGCCGAGCTCCTTGCCGGTCTGCACCTGCGAGGGAACCATGTGGGTCTGGTCGGTCATCACCAGCTTGCCGATCGCGCGGTTCATGACCATGACCTCGCAGATCGCGCGGCGGCCGCGCAGGTCGGGCGTGCGCACCAGCACCTGGGTCACGACCCCGAGCAGGCTCTGCGAGATGAAGCTCTTGGTCTGCTCGCGTTCCTCGGCGGGCAGCGCATCGACCAGACGGTCGATGGTCTTCACGGCGCTGGTCGTGTGCAGCGTGCCGAGCACGAGGTGGCCGGTCTCCGCGGCGGTCATCGCCCAGCGCACGGTGTCCGCGTCGCGCAGTTCGCCGACCAGGATCACGTCCGGGTCCTCGCGCAGCGAGGCGCGCACGCCCTCGGCGAAGGACGGCAGGTGCGTGTGCAGCTCGCGCTGGATCACCTGCGCCTGCTTGCTGTGGTGGACGAACTCGATGGGGTCCTCGAGGCTGATGATGTTCAGCTTGCGCGTGCGGTTGAGCATGTCGATCATCGCCGCGAGGGTGGTCGACTTGCCGGTGCCGGTCGAGCCCGTCACCAGCACCATGCCCTGGTGGTAGTCGCAGAACTTCTTGACGATCGGCGGCAGGTTGAGCGAGTCGATCGAGGGCACGTCCGAGGGGATCGCGCGGAACACCGCGCCGACGCCCGTGTCCTTGTGGAACACGTTGACGCGGAAGCGCGCACCGTCCTCAGACACGTACGAGAAGTCGATGTCGTGGCCCTTGCGGAACTGTTCCTGGTGCGCGGGCTTCAGGATCTCGTTGACGTAGCTCTCGAGCTCGGCGTCGGCGAGGTTGCGGAACTTGATCGGCAGCAGGTCGCCGTTCATGCGCAGCATCGGCGGCACGCCCACCGCGAGGTGCACGTCCGAGCAGCCCTGCGAGGCGCCGAGCTTCAGGAATGCGTCGATGCGTGCCATGCGCGCCTCACAGGTATTTCTCGAGGGCCGCCCGCAGCTCGTCCATCGACTGGAAGCGGCGCGTCTTGTCGACCGCCATGGTGCGCATGACGATTTCCGAGAGGCCGGGCGGGATCTTCGGGTTCACTTCCAGCGGCGCGCGGGCGTTGCCCTGCACGTGCTGGTACATGACCGCCATGTGGTCGCCGCGGTGGTACGGCGGCTCGCCGGTCAGCATCTCGTACAGGATGATGCCGAGGCTGTAGATGTCGGCGCGCTCGTCGACCTTCTTGCCGAGGATCTGCTCGGGCGCCATGTACTTCGGCGAGCCGATCACGTAGCCGGTCTTGGTGAGCTGCGTGTCGCCCTGGTGCTGGGCGGCGGCCACGCCGAAGTCCACGATCTTCACCAGCCCCTCGTCGTTGATCAGCACGTTGGCGGGCTTGAGGTCGCGGTGGATGATGCCCTGCTGGTGGGCGACGGCCATGCCGGTCGCCACGTCGGTCGCGTAGCGCACGGCCTTCCCGACCGGCAGCGGCTTCTCGGCGATCTCCCCGCCGAGGGTGTGCGAGGGAAAGTACTCCATCGAGATCGCGTAGTTGCCGCGGATGAACAGGAAGTCGTAGATGCGGATGACGTTGCGGTGCGTGATCTTGCGCGAGTAGCGCAGCTCGTGCACGAAGCGCTTCATCATCTCCTCGTCCTGCGACACGTTCGGGTTCAGGAACTTGAGGATCAGCTGCTCGTCGACGACCTTGTCCTCCATCAGCAGCACGGTGCCGAAGGCGCCCTTGCCGATCTTCTGGACGTAGGTGTAGCGGCCCTCGAGCACGTCGCCCGGCTTGAGCGTGGAGATGTCGAGCCGCGGCGCCTCGCGGCCCTGGCGCATCAGGCCCTCGATGTCCGGGCGCTCGACCAGCAGCGTGCGCGCCGGTTCGGCCAGCCGGCGCCCGCCGTCGAGCGCGGCGGCGGCGGTGGTCGAGAAGCGGGCGTCGAGGTCCTCCACGGCCCGCATGGCGGCGTGGCACACCGTCTGGTCGTCGGCCTGCGCGCCGACGATCTCGAGCCGCGCGCGCACGTCGTCGGAGTTCGAGTCGTCGACCAGGCGGGTGAGGGCGGTGATCGCCTCGAGCCGCACTTCCTTGCCGTGGTTGTCGAGGAACGGCAGCACCGTCGGCACCTGGGTGTGGTCGCCGAGGCGCCCGATCGCGCGCACGACGGTCGGCAGCGAGCGCGGGTCGCTCGAGCGCGCCAGGTCGAGCAGCGAGGGCAGCGCGCGCTTGCTGCCGATCTCGGCCAGCGCGTCCACGGCGCGCTCCTTCACCCACCAGTCCTTGTCGCGCGTCGCCTCGATCAGGAAGTCGACCGCCCGCTCGTCCTTGGTCTGGTTGAGGATCTCGATCGCGGCGCGGCGGATGTCCTCGTCCGGGTCGCGGATCAGCTCGAGCGCCGCCTCGATCACGCGCGGGCCGCCGATCTTGGCGAGCGCGTCGGCCGCGCGGCTGCGCACCCACCAGTCGGCGTCCTTGATCGACTGCAGCAGGTGCTTGACGTGCTGCGGCGTGCCGATCTCGTTGAGGACCTCGACGGCCGCGCGCCGCGACGACTCGTTCTCGTCGCGCAGCACGTTCGCCAGGTGCAGGATGGTGTCGGGGTGGTTGGCGCGCACCACCGCGTCGATCGCCTTCTGCTGGGTCTCGACGTCCGGGTCGCGCAGCACTTCGCACAGCAGCCCGATGTCCTGGTGGCCCTCCATGTGGGCGAGGGCGTTCAGCACGGCCTGGCGGATGAACTTGTTCGTGTCGCGCAACTGCAGCTGCAGCGCCTTGGCGACGTCCGGACGGCTGAAGCGCGAGAGGATGTTGATGATGTGCGTGCGCGCGATGGGGTCCTTGCCCTCGAGGCGGCTCAGCAGCTCGGGCACCAGGGTCTCGTCGGCGATCTCGCCGACGATGCGGAACATCGCGGCCTTCTCGGCCGGCTCCTGGCCGTAGGCCCGCTGCAGCACATCGCGCGCGTTGAGCCGCTGCTTCTGCGCCGCCAGGATGCTGACCACCTGGCTCTTCGGCATCTCGGGGTTCTCGAGCAGGGCGAGCAGCAGGCCGGTCGGGTAGTTGCGGCCGGTCGACAGCGCCCAGGTGACGGCCGCCACCGTGCGCTGGTTGCCGTCGACGAGCCCCGCGGCGATGGCGGGGAAAGTGCGATGGTCGAGCAGGGCCGACAGCACGCTGACGAACCCGGCGGTTTCCTGCTTGCCCGCGCTCGCGAGCGCGTCGATGATGCGCGGAATCGCGGACGGGCCCAGCTTCGCGAGCTTCTCGAGCGCCTTGGCGTTGTCGGTCTCGCCGGACGGATCGGTCGCCTTGATCTCGGCGATCAGCCGGTCGGCCCGCAGGTTCGTGATGAAACTCATGGACGATGCGTCATCCGCCTCGCTGGCGATCCGCTGCTGTGCTCACGCCTCGGCAATCCCCGGTTCCCGCCCGGAGGGACGACCCCGGTGCAGGTTGTCCGGATTATGCCACGCACCCGCGGCCCGTCCGCTGGCGTTTCCCGCAACCCCCCGCGGCCGCTGCGGCCCATCCGTTTCCGCTACAATTGCGCCCTTGCGGCTCATGCCGTTTTCCTCTCCCCACGGCCCCACGATGACGGACGATCGCGCCTCCGCTGCCCGCCTGCTGGTCGGGAATTATGTCGAACCCCACCTGGGGATACCTCTGGCGGACGCCAAAGCTGTGAAGTCCGTCCACGTCGACGGCGGCCGGGCGGTCGTCGAAGTCGAGCTCGGCTTCCCGGCCGGGCGCTGGCAGCCGGAGCTGGCCCGGACCCTGGAGGCCCTGCTGGCGGCCGACCCGCGCATCGGCCCGGGCGGGGCGAGGGTCGAGGTGCGCTGGCGGGTGCAGGCCCAGCCGGTGCAGGGCCAGCTGCAGCCGCTGCCCGGCATCGCGAACGTCATTGCGGTCGCCTCGGGCAAGGGTGGCGTCGGCAAGTCGACCACCGCCGTCAACCTGGCCGCCGCCCTGGCCCTGGACGGGGCCCGGGTCGGCCTGCTCGACGCCGACATCCACGGGCCGAGCCAGCCGCGCATGGTCGGCCTGCAGGGCGAGCGCCCGTCCAGCCAGGACGGCAAGCGCATCGAGCCCCTGCGCGCCCACGGCCTGAAGGTCATGTCCATCGGCTTCCTGATCGAGGAGGAGCAGCCGATGGTCTGGCGCGGGCCGATGGTCACCTCGGCCCTGGTGCAGCTGCTCGGCGACACGAACTGGGGCGAACTCGACTACCTCGTGGTCGACATGCCGCCCGGCACCGGCGACATCCAGCTCACGCTGTCCCAGCGCGTCCCGGTCAGCGGCGCGGTCATCGTCACGACGCCGCAGGACATCGCGCTGCTCGACGCGCGCAAGGGGCTGCGCATGTTCCAGAAGGTGGCGATCCCGGTGCTCGGCGTCGTCGAGAACATGAGCACCCACGTCTGCTCGAAGTGCGGCCACGAGGAGCCCGTCTTCGGCAGCGGCGGGGGCGAGCGGATGGCCGCGCAGTACGGCGTGCGGCTGCTCGGTTCGCTGCCGCTCGACATCCGCATCCGCGAGCAGACGGACGACGGGCGGCCCACGGTGGTCGTCGAGCCGGACGGCCCCGTCGGCCGGGCCTACCTCGAACTCGCGCGGTGCACCGCCGCCCAGCTCTCTCTGGCCGCCGCGGCCGGCCCCGCCTTCCCCAAGATCACCGTCGAGGAAACCTGAGCGTGAGCATCAAGTCCGACCGCTGGATCCGCCGCATGGCCGAGACCCACGGCATGATCGAGCCGTTCGAGCCCGGCCAGGTGCGCGTCGCCAACGGCCAGCGCATCGTCTCCTACGGCACCTCGAGCTACGGCTACGACGTGCGCTGCGCGGCCGAGTTCAAGATCTTCACCAACATCAACTCGACGATCGTGGACCCGAAGGATTTCGACCACGGTTCCTTCGTCGACTTCGGCGGCGAGGTCTGCATCATCCCGCCGAACTCGTTCGCGCTGGCGCGCACGGTCGAGTACTTCCGCATTCCGCGCAACGTGCTGACCGTCTGCCTCGGCAAGTCCACCTACGCTCGCTGCGGCATCATCGTCAACGTGACGCCGCTCGAGCCGGAGTGGGAGGGGCACGTGACCCTCGAGTTCTCGAACACGACCACCCTGCCGGCCAAGATCTACGCCAACGAAGGGGTGGCGCAGATGCTGTTCTTCGAGTCCGACGAGGTGTGCGAGACCTCCTACAAGGACCGGGGCGGCAAGTACATGGGCCAGCGGGGCGTGACGCTGCCGAAGGCCTGAAGCCGGGCCGGATTGGCTCCGTTCAGGATCATTCCAGCCGTATTACGTCCATGTCGCGTTGACCGTCCCGGGCGGCCGGATCATGCTTGCGAACTCATGGTTGCGCCCGCCGACGTCTTCCCCTGGACCGCCAGCTTCGAGACCGGCATCGCCGAGATCGACGAGCAGCACCGCGGCCTGGTCTCGCTGCTCAACGTGCTGGTCAACCACCTCGCGTTCCAGTCGGACGCACCCACCCGCAGCCGCGTCTTCGACGACCTGAAGGCTTACGCAGTCAACCACTTCCGGACCGAGGAACGGGTCTGGCACGAACAGCTCGGCGGCGACTCCTGGGAGGCCGAGCACCTCGCGGAGCACGCCGACTTCACGGCCCGCGTGCAGGCGCTGTCGCCCGCGGACCTGCAGCGCCCCTTCGACGACGTGGTCGCGGACATCATCACCTTCCTCACCCACTGGCTCGCGATCCACATCCTCGAGTCGGACCGCCGCCTCGCGATGGCGGTGCAGGCCCGCCGCTCGGGCCTGAGCATCGATCGCGCGAAGATCGTGGCCGAGCGCGCCATGTCCGGGTCTTCGCGCGCGCTGGTCGATGCGCTGATGCAGATGTACGACCGCCTCGCGGCGCGCACCGTGCAGCTCGCCCGCGAGTTCAGCCTGCGGCTCGACAGCGAGGAGCAGGCTCGCCGGGCCCGCGAACAGGCCGCGGCCACCGGTCGGCAGCGCGCCATGCTGCTCGACGGCATGGGGCACGAGATCCGGGCGCCGCTCGGCGTGATCACCGGCATGGTGCGCGAGCTGCGCGCCTCCGGCGCCTCGGCCGAGCACGAGCAGCGCCTGAGCGAGATCGACGCCGCGGCCGGCCAGCTGCTGGCGATCCTGAACGGCATCCTCGATCTCGCCCGCATCGAGGCGGGACGCTTCGATCTCGACGCCGTGGCGCTGCGGCCGGGCCCGGTCGTGACGGACGTCATTTCCATGCTCACCGAGCGTGCGCGGGACTGCGGGATCGAGTTGCGCGCCGAGCTGCCCGCGGACACCGGCGACCTGCTCGGCGACCCGCTGCGCCTGCGGCAGTCGCTGCTGGCACTGGCCATGCACGCGCTGCGCGCGCTGCCCGCGGGCGGACTCACGCTCGGCTGCCGGGTCGAGAACGAGTCCGAACTCGGGCTGCTGGTGCGCTTCACGGTCGAGGACCCGCACGGTCGCCTCGACCCGGAGGTCCTCGAACGGCAGTTCGCGTGCTGCGATCCCGAGGCCGCGGGCAGCGACCCGCCGGGGCCTGGGACCGACGTCGGGCTCGCGGTCACTCGCCGGCTGGCGCGGCTCATGCTCGGCGATGCCGGTGCGATCGCCACGCCCGCCGGCGGCTCGCTGCTGTGGTTCTCGGCCCGGCTGCCGCGGGTCGAGCCGACGGCGCGCGCCGCCGCGCCGCCCGGCCCGCTGCACGCGCACGCCGGGGCCCGCATCCTCGTCGTGGAGGACAACGACCTCAACCTCGAACTGGCCCTCGCGCTGCTCGAGCCCTACGGTCTCGTGCTCGAGACCGCGGCAGACGGCGCGCAGGCGCTCGAGAAGCTGGCGGCCGCGCCCTACGACCTCATCCTCATGGACATGCAGATGCCGGTGATGGACGGGCTCGAGGCGACGCGGCGCATCCGCCAGATGCCGCAGCGCGCCGGCGTGCCGATCGTCGCCATGACCGCCAACGCCTTCGCCGAGGACCGCGAGCGCTGCCGTCTGGCGGGCATGGACGATTTCGTGGTGAAACCCGTCGACCCGAAGCTCCTGTACGCGACGGTCTCGCACTGGCTGTCGGCGGGGCAGACCGGGAGGGATGCCGATGGCTGAGCCCGCCACTACCGTGCTGATCGCCGACGACGAGCCCGCGAACCTGCGGGTGCTCGGCGAACTGCTGCGCCCCCACTACCGCGTCCGCGTAGCCAACTCGGGTGGCGGCGCCCTGCAGGTCGCGGACAGCGAGCCGCGCCCCGACCTGATCCTGCTCGACATCCTCATGCCGGACATGGACGGCTACGATGTGCTGACCAGCCTGCGCGCGCAGGCCGCGACGCGCGACATCCCGGTGATCTTCGTGACCTCGATGGGCGCGTCCTCCGAAGAGGAGCGCGGCCTGCAGCTCGGGGCGGTCGACTACATCACCAAGCCGTTCCAGCCGGCGATCGTGCTCGCGCGCGTGCGCACGCAGCTCGAGCTCAAGCAGGCGCGCGACTGGCTGAAGGACCAGAACGCGTTCCTCGAGGCCGAGGTCAACCGCCGCATGGCCGAGAACCTGATGATCCAGGACGCCAGCATCATGGCGCTGGCGAGTCTCGCCTCCGTGCGCGACACGGAAACCGGCAACCACCTGCTGCGCACCCAGGGCTACGTGCGCACGCTCGCCGAGCAGTTGCGCCTCAGCCCGCGCGATGCGGCGCAGCTCACGCCGCGCTACATCGACAGCCTGGCGAAGTCGGCGCCGCTGCACGACATCGGCAAGGTCGGCATCCCGGACCACATCCTGCTCAAGCCGGGCAAGCTCACGCCCGACGAGTGGGCGATCATGCAGACGCACGCCCGGCTCGGCAGCGAGGCCATCGAGGCCGCCGAGCGCGACGTCGCCCAGCCGATCGAGTTCCTGGCCATCGCCAAGGAGATCACCCGCTGCCACCACGAGAAGTGGGACGGCAGCGGCTACCCGGCCGGTCTCGTGGGCGACGCCATCCCGCTGAGCGCGCGCCTGATGGCGCTCGCGGACGTGTTCGACGCGCTCAGCACGCGGCGCCCGTACAAGGAGAGCATGAGCCTCGAGAAGGTGACGGAAATGATCGTCGCGGGCCGGGGCCAGCACTTCGACCCCGCCGTGGTCGACGCATTCCTGGCCGTGCGCGGCCGCTTCGCCGAGATCGCCGAGCGCCTGGCCGATACGCCCGAGATCCTCGAGCGCAAGGCCGCGGTGCGGGCGGGCCGGATCGCGTCCTAGGCCCCCGGCGCCCCGGCGGCGATCCCCTGCGCCGCGCAGGCGTCCGCCAGCGCCCGGCGCGCCGCCGCGAAATCGAAGCCCTCCACGGCCGCGGCGATCGCGTCCGCGCGTGCGCCGAAGGCGGCCTGCAGCAGTTCCCGGTGACGCTCCAGGCACTCCTGTGCGCTCAGGTCGTCGGTGTCGAGGAACGTCTGCAGTTCACGGCAGGCCTGCCCGAGACGAGCGGAATCGACCGGCCGGGCGTCGGCGGCCGGCGCCGGGCGCGCCGGCGAGGGCAGGGCGGCCTCGATGCCGGCGGTCACCGCGGCGAGGACCGCGGCGAAGGCCGCGATCGCCGCCTCGGCACTGCCGCGGGTCTCGGGCTGCTTCAGGCAGGCCTCCATCGCCCTGGCCAGTTCCTGCAATGCATCGGCGCCGATGGTGCCGGCCAGGCCCTTCACCGTGTGCGCGCGGCGCACGGCGGCGTTCCAGTCGCCGGCCGCCGCCTCGCGGCGGATTTCCTCGGCGTCGTTGCGGTGGCCGTCGACGAACATCCGCAGCACGGATGCGTACAGCTCGGCATTGCCGGACATGCGACGCAGGCCGCTGGCGGTGTCGACCCCCGGGATGACTGCGAATCGCGCCCGCCCGCCGCCCCGTGGCGGCGTGCCTTGCGAACCGTCCGTCGGTGTCTCGGCCGGGCTCATGGCGGGCCTACCTCTGCAGGCTCACGAGTTTCATCTGCACCTCGGGCGTGCCCTTGCGGTACTGGATCGCCTGCACCGGCACGAAGCCGAGCGAGGGCGCATGCCAGACTTTCGACACGCGATCCGACCCGGCCCGCTGGTTGGCCCACACCTCCGTCTCCACCTGCCCGTACGGCGTGAGGACCTGCTGCCGGCCCTCCATCCAGTACCGGTAGTCGTGCATCCGATTGCCGGTGAGGATGCGGAAGACCGTCGGCATGCGCCCGTTCAGACGCTCGACGATCATCGCCGCCTGCACCGAGGCCGTGTTCTGCGCGCCGGGGGTGAGATCGAGCACGAAGGGCTTGCCCTTCGACGCGCCGGTGACCTTCTTCGCGGACCAGTCGAAGGTCTGCTTCACGTCCTTCTCCGAGGTGCTCGAGCCGTCGTCGAAGGTGAACTCCAGCGGCACGACGCCGCCGGGGCCGATGAGCATGGTGCTGCGCTCGTGGGCAGCCGAACTGACGGCGAGCTTGCCGAGCAGGTTCGGGAACGCGCGCGTCTCGTAGATCCACAGGCCCGCGGTCGGGCCCGGCCGGAAGGTCGCTTCGATCTGCCCGCCGCTCAGGCCGCGGTAGCTCACCTGGTAGCGGGCCGTGTACGCCTTCATCGGCACCGTCTGGGCCGCGGCGGGCGCCGCGGCGGCCAGCAGCGCAGCCGCCGCCACCAGCGTGTCAGCGAGCCGCCGACGCATGTCCGGGCCTCGTGTCGATGCTGACCGGCTGCTCGAGCCGCCGGCCGTCCAGCCACGCCGCGCCGTCGCGGTGCTCGAGCCGACCGGCGGCGAACCACTCGATGCATTGCGGGTAGATGCGGTGCTCCTCGGCGAGCACGCGGGCGGCGAGCGCCGCCTCGTCGTCGCCGGGCAGGACGGGGACCCGTGCCTGCAGGACGACCGGTCCGCCGTCCAGTTCCCGGGTGACGAAATGCACGCTCGCGCCGTGCTCCTGCTCGCCCGCCTCGAGCGCGCGTCGATGCGTGTGCAGCCCGCGATGGCGCGGCAGCAGCGAGGGATGGATGTTCAGCAGCCGGCCCGCGAAGCGGTCCACGAAGCTCTCGTCGAGGATGCGCATGAAGCCGGCCAGGACGACCAGCCGCGGCCCGAAACTCTCGACGAGGTCGGCGAGGGCGCGGCCGTAGGCGGCGCGGTCGGGGAAATCCTTCGGCTGCAGGACCGCGGTGGGCAGCCCCCGGGCGGCCGACCACGCCAGGCCGCCGGCCGCCGGCTGGTCGCTGACCACGGCGCGGACGTCCACCGGCAGTTCGCCCCGCTCCGCGCGCTCCGCGATCGCCTGCAGGTTGCTGCCCCGGCCCGAGATCAACGCCACGACCGGCAGCGGCGTGGGGCTCATTCGTGGATGACGACTTCTCGGTCGCCGCTCCGCACCTCGCCGATCACGTCCACGGTTTCGCCGCAGCCCCGCAGGATGCGCACGGCCTCGTCGGCCCGCTCGGCCGGCACGCAGACCGTCATGCCGAGCCCGCAGTTGAACGTGCGGTACATCTCGTCGCGCGACACGTTGCCCGCGCGCTGCAGCCAGTCGAACACCGCCGGGCGCGGCCAGCGGCGCGCGTCGATGTGGGCCTCGAGGCCCGCGGGCAGCACGCGCGGGATGTTGCCGGTCGGTCCGCCGCCGGTGATGTGCGCGATGCCGTGCACGGGCACCTGCGCCAGCAGCGCGAGGATCGATTTCACGTAGATGCGGGTCGGCGCGAGCAACGCGTCGTACAGCGGGCGGCCGTCGAGCTGCGTCCCGGGGCCGGCGTGGCTCATCGCCAGCAGGCGGCGGATGAGCGAGTAGCCGTTGGAGTGCGGTCCGGAGGAGGCGAGGCCGAGGATCGCGTCGCCGGCGCGGGTGCGCGTGCCGTCGATGATCGCGTCCTTCTCGACCAGCCCGACGCAGAAGCCCGCGAGATCGTAGTCGTCGCCCTCGTACATGCCTGGCATCTCGGCCGTCTCGCCGCCCACGAGCGCGCAGCCCGCCTGCAGGCAGCCCTCGACGATGCCCTTGATCACGCGCTCGGCCGTGCCGACGTCGAGCTTGCCGGTGGCGTAGTAGTCGAGGAAGAACAGCGGCTCGGCGCCCTGCACCACGACGTCGTTGACGCACATGGCGACGAGGTCGATGCCGATCGTGTCGTGCCGGCCGGTCTCGATCGCGAGGCGCAGCTTGGTGCCGACGCCATCGGTGCCGGAGACCATGACCGGCCGCCGGTAGCGATCGAGCGGGACCTCGACCAGCGCTCCGAAGCCGCCGATGCCGCCGAGGACCTCGCGGCGCATCGAGCGCTTGACCGCCGGCTTGATCCGCTCGACCAGCGCGTCGCCGGCCTCGATGTCGACGCCGGCGTCGCGATAGGTAGTGGTCGGCTTGGACTCGGCCATCGGCTGCTCCCGTGCGGTGGTTCGCCCCGGGGTCTTGCGCGAGGCTGTGGTATTTTACACGCTCGCCTGCCGGCGCCGAACTGCCTGAATCATGAAGAATTTCCCGTCAACCGCCAGGATGCCGAAGTCGCTCCGGTCCGCCGCCTGCGCCGTCCTGGCCTGGGCCTGCCTGTTGCCCGGGTACGCCGGTGCGGATGTCAGCCTGTACCAGGCGAGCGTGCCGTTGAAGGGCGCCTCGGAGGCCGACCGCACGGCCGGCTTCGGCGAGGCCCTGCGCGCGGCCGCGGTGCGCGCGTCTGGGCGTCGCGACGCAGGCTCCAATGCCGCGATCGTCGCCGCGGCCGCCAGTCCGGCCCGCTACGTCCAGCAATACTCGACGACGTCGGACCGGCTGCTCAAGGTCGGCTTCGACGGGCGGGCCGTGGAGCAACTGCTGCAGCAGGCCGGGCTGCCGCTGTGGCCCGCCGAGCGCCCGGCGACCCTCGTGCTGCTGTTCGTGCCCTCGGTGGCCGGCGGCGAACGCGCCGTGCTGGCGTCCGAGCGACCGCCCGAGCGGGACGCGCTGGAGCGCGCGGCCCAGGCGCGCGGCCTGCCGATCGCCTGGCCGCACCAGCCGGTCGACCTGCCGGCCGCCCGGGCGAAGCTCGCGGCGCCGGGGCCGGCCGCACAGGCCGTGCTGCTCGGCGCGGGCGCGGCCGCCGGGCTGGACTGGTCGTTCGCGCACCTCGACGCGCGCAACCAGGGCCGTGGGCCGGCCGCGGCCGGCGCAGACCTCGCGGCCGACGCACTGGCGGCCCGCTATGCGCCGCCGTCGACCCGCACGACCAATGCGGTCACCGTGCGCGTCGGCGGGGTCGCGGACCTCGGCGCCTATGCCGCCCTGCTCGAATACCTCCAGACACTCAGCCTCGTGCGCGGCGTGCAGGTCGACGAAGTCGCCGGCGACACCGTGCGGCTCGGGCTGACGCTGCGCGGCGACCTGGACCTGCTGGCCCGCGTTGCCGCGCTCGATGCGCGCCTGCGGGCCGGACCGGCGCCCGAGGCCGCGGCCGGCGGCGCCGGCACCGATTTCACCTGGCAGCCATGAACCTGAGCTTCCTGCCGAACCTGCTCTGCCTGCTGCGCCTGCTGCTCGTCTACCCGGTCGCCCTCGGCATCCTGCGCGGCGACTTCCCGTTCGTGCTCGCGCTGTTCTTCGTCGCGGCCTTCACCGACGGTCTCGACGGCTTCCTCGCCAAGACGTTCCGCTGGACCAGCGAACTCGGCCGCTACCTCGACCCGCTCGCCGACAAGGTGCTGCTGGTGACGGTCTACCTGTGCCTGAGCTGGGTCGGGCTGGTGCCGTGGTGGCTGACGCTCACCGTGCTGGGCCGCGACCTCGTGATCGCGGGCGGCGCCGTGACCTACCGCGCGCTGTTCGGCCGCATGCACGGGCGCCCGACCGTCCCGAGCAAGATCAACACGTTCTGCCAGGTGCTGTACGCGCTCTCGGTGCTCGCGCACGTCGCGTACGGCCTGCCGCCGGCCTCCGTGCTGACCCTGCTCGGCGCGCTCGCGTTCGTCTCGACGTGGGTGAGCGGCATCGACTACGTGCTCATCTACACGCGCCGCGCGGCCGGGGTCGTGCGCGCCCGCCAGTCCGCGGCGGCCCGCGGCTGACGCCATGATGCGCCAGTTGCCCCTGCGCATGCCGTTGCGCGATGCGGCGCGCCTCGCCAACTTCGTGCCCGCGGGCAACGAGGAGGCCTTCGCCCTGCTGTCGGGCGGCTGGTCGCGCCTGCCGCGCACGACCTGGCTCTGGGGGCGACCCGGCAGCGGCAAGACCCACCTGCTGCAGGCCGCCTGCGCGGACACCTCCGCGCGGGGCGACGCGACGACCTACCTCGACCTCGCCGCGGCCGCGGCGCCGGACCTGCTCGAAGGCTGCGAGGCCTTCGACCTCGTCTGCCTCGACAATCTCGACGCGGCGGCGGCGGACGCCGACTGGAACGCCGCATTGTTCCGCCTGCACACGCTGCTGCAGGACGGCCGCGGACGGCTGCTGTGCGCGACGACCTCGCCGCCGGCCGCGCTCGCCTTCGCCCTCGCGGACCTCGGCTCGCGGCTGCGCGCCGGCGCCGTGCACCAGTTGCACGAACTCGACGAAGCCGGGCAGGTCGAGGCGCTGCAGCGGCGGGCGGCCCGCCGCGGCCTCGACCTGTCGCACGAGGCGGCGCTGTACCTCGTGCACCGCCTGCCGCGGGAACCGCAGGTGCTGTTCGGGGTGCTCGACCGGCTGGACGAGGCCTCGCTCGCCGCGCAGCGGCGCCTGACGATCCCGTTCCTGCGCGAGGCCCTGGAGGCCCGGCTCGCTCAGGACGGCTGAGGCCGGCGGCCGGGACGCGTCAGTCGCAGGTAGGCGACGAGCGCAACGAACAGCGCGAGGCTCGCCACCAGGATGGCGGCGGCGAGCGCGCGCACCGCCGGGTTCGCCACGGCCTCCGTCGTGCCGTAGATGAAATACGGGGTCACGCACAGCGTGGCCCACGCGAACGTGCGCCGCCGCCGGCGCAGCAGTCCCGGCAGCGGCAGCAGCAACGGCCAGAGCAGGGCCGCGGCGAGGCCGAGTCCCTTGGCCCAGCCGGCCGTGCGCACGGTGGCGAAGGCGACGCAGGCCGCGAGCAGCGCGATCGACCAGAGCGTCGCCTGGCGGGCCAGCGCCGCGCCGCGGCCCGGATCGAAGCCGTCGGGGCTCACGCGCGCACGGCCCGCGCCGCGAGCGCCAGTTCGGCCACGCGCCGGCCGAGCAGGCGGGCGAGTTCCTTCTCGTCGTCGCTGAGCCGGACCGGCCCGCCGTGCGTGCCGGCCACGTGGCTCGCGCCGTACGGCGAGCCGCCGGAGGTCGTGCGCGACAGGGCCGGGGCGGTGAACGGCAGGCCGACGATGTACATGCCGTGGTGCAGCAGCGGCAGCATCATGCTGATGAGCGTCGACTCCTGCCCGCCGTGCTGGGTGGAGGTCGAGGTGAACACCGCCGCGGGTTTACGGTCGAGCGCGCCGTTGAGCCACAGCGAGCTCGTGCCGTCCAGGAAGTACTTGAGCGGCGCGGCCATGGCGCCGAAGCGCGTCGGGCTGCCGAGCACCAGCCCGTCGCAGTCGCGCAGTTCGTCGTGGCTCGCGTACGGCGCGCCGTCCGGCGGCACCGACGGCTCCGTGGCCTCCGTCACCGGCGAGACGGCCGGCACCGTGCGCAGGCGTGCGGTCACGCCCGGCACGGATTCCACGCCGCGAACCACCTGCCGGGCGAGTTCCGCGGTCGCGCCGTGGCGCGAGTAATAGAGCACCAGTACTTCGCTCATTGCACCATTCCGGGTCACTGCGACGCGCGTAAGTCCGCGTCGGGCGGGCGGATTCTAGGGCCGCGAGCCTTGACGGTACAGGGTGCAGTTGTTACGGTCGGACGGGTCCGCGCCCCGGAATCAACGCCCGTGCCACGTCGCCTGTCATCGCTCCGGCCGATCTGCCTGCTGCTGTTCGCGGCGGCGGTGGCCGCCTGCGCGGGCGCGCCGGTGCAGGAGATGTACGACGCCAACCAGGCGGTCCGTGCGGCGCAGAAGGCCGGTGCCGCGCAACTGGCGCCCGACCTGTATGCCGAGGCGCAGGCGCACCTCAAGACCGCCCGCAGCAACCTGCACGCGCAGGAGTACCGCGTCGCCCGCGACGAGGCGCAGATCGCCCGCGAGAAGGCGATCGAGGCGCGGCGGCAGGCCGAGGCGGCCGCCGGCAAGCCGCGGCCCTGACGCGAGACGGCCGGGTATTGCCGATGAGCGAACGCGTCGCCCGGCTGTGCCACGTCTCCGGCCGCGTGCAGGGCGTGTTCTTCCGTGCCTCGACGCGCCAGCGCGCGCTGGACCTCGGGCTCACGGGCTACGCGCGCAACCTGCCGGACGGGCGGGTCGAGGTGCTCGCGGTCGGGCCGGACGCGGCGGTGCAGGCGCTCTGCGAGTGGCTGTGGCAGGGTCCGCCGAGCGCGCAGGTGAGCCGCGTCGAGTCCGCGGGCGTCGCGCTCGAGGCGCTGCAGCCGCCGCCGACGGAATTCCTGAAACGCTGAGCCGCGCGCCGCGCTAGTGGTCGTAGCGCCAGCGCGAGACGAGGCGGTCCAGCACCAGATCCGAATAGTTGGGCCGGCCGAGGCTGCCGTTGTAGCGCTGCAGGGCGCGCTGGTAGTTGCCTCGCTCCTTGCGCAGGTAGTAGCCGAGGATCGTGGTGCCCATGCGCACGTTGTCCGGGATGCGCACCAGCTGGTCGTTGGTCATGCCGAGTTCGCCCGGCCAGAACGGCATGACCTGCATCAGGCCGACGGCGCCGGCCGAGGACACGGCGAAGCGGTCGAAGCGGCTCTCGACGTCCATCACCGCCAGCACCAGCTCGGGCGGCAGGTCGACGCGCTTGGCTTCGCAGTGGACGTTGTGCAGGATCTGCTCGCGCTCCTTCTCGTCCTTGACGTAGCGGGCGAGGCGCGGGCCCATCGCGGCGAACCAGACGGCGCGTTCGTACTTGTCCTCGAAGCACTGCGCCGGGCTGATCGCCGCGGCGACGACGCCGCGCAGCTCCGGGTCCATCTGCCGGTCGGCCCGGGCGCCGGCCGCCGGCAGGGCGGCGAGCACGACGACGGCGAGTGCGGCGAGCGGACGGCGCATGCTGGACTCAGGCGCGCGGGCCGCTCCGGGCCGCGAGGTGCGCCACCACGGCGTCGACCGGCACTTCGGCCGCGTCGCCGTCGCGACGGCGCTTGTACTCGACCACGCCGCGCTCGAGGCCCTTGTCGCCGACGACGATGCGGTGCGGGATGCCGACCAGCTCGTCGTCCGCGAACTTCACGCCCGGGCGCGCGTCGCGGTCGTCGAGCAGCACGTCGTAGCCCGCCGCCTGCAGCTCGGCGTAGAGCCGCTCGGCGGTGGCGCGGACGCGCTCGGACTTCTGCAGGTTGATCGGTATCAGCGACACGTGGAACGGGGCGATCGGCTCGGGCCAGATGATCCCGCGCTCATCGTGATTCTGTTCGATCGCCGCCGCCACGACGCGCGTCACACCGATGCCATAGCAGCCCATGAACATGACCACGGACTGGCCGGATTCGTCGAGCACCGTGGCGTTCATCGCCTCGCTGTACTTGCGGCCGAGCTGGAAAATGTGACCGACCTCGATGCCTCGCGCGATGCCGAGGGTGCCGCGCCCGCTCGGGCTCGGGTCGCCGGCGACGACGTTGCGGATGTCGACGACCTCCGGCTCCGGCAGGTCGCGGCCCCAGTTGACGCCCGTGAGGTGCATGTCCTTCTCGTTGGCGCCGCAGACGAAGTCCGCCATCTGCGCCGCGGCTCGGTCGGCGTACACCCGGATGCCGTCGGGCAGCCCGACCGGGCCGAGGTAGCCCGGCTCGCAGCCGGTCGCGGCGCGCACCTGCTCCGCCGTCGCCATGCGGATGGGCGAGTGCACGCCGGGCAGCTTCTGCGCCTTGATGGCGTTCAGTTCGTGGTCGCCGCGCACCAGCAGGGCCACCACGCCGCCCGTGGTCGACTCCACGAACAGCGCCTTCAGCGTGCGCGAGGCGGGGATCGTCAGGAAGGCCGCGAGGTCGGCGATGGTCTTCGCGCCCGGGGTCGCGACTTTCTGCAGCGTCCCGGCGGCCGCCGGCCGCGGCTCCGCCGGCGCGACCGCCTCGGCCAGCTCGACATTGGCCGCGTAGTCGTCGGCGTCCGAGAAGGCGATGGCGTCCTCGCCCGAGTCCGCGAGCACGTGGAACTCCTGCGAGGCGTTGCCGCCGATGCTGCCCGTGTCGGCCCGTACCGCGCGGAAGCGCAGCTGCAGGCGTTCGAAGATGCGGGTGTAGGCGCGGTACATCGCCTGGTAGCCCGCCTCGAGGGAGGCCTCGTCCAGGTGGAAGGAGTAGGCGTCCTTCATCGTGAATTCGCGCGCGCGCATCACCCCGAAGCGGGGCCGGATCTCGTCGCGGAACTTGGTCTGGATCTGGTAGAAGTTGACCGGCAGCTGGCGGTAGCTCTTCAGCTCGCGCCGGGCGATGTCGGTGATGACCTCTTCGTGCGTCGGGCCGTACACGAACGGCCGCTCGTGCCGGTCCTTCACCCGCAGCAGCTCCGGACCGTACTGCTCCCAGCGGCCCGACTCCTGCCACAGCTCGGCCGGCTGGATCGTCGGCATCAGCAGCTCGAGCGCCCCGGCCCGGTCCATCTCCTCGCGGATGATGCGCTCGACCTTGCGCAGGACCCTGAGGCCCATGGGCAGCCAGGTGTACAGCCCGCCGGCGAGCCGGCGGATCAGGCTGGCGCGCAGCATGAGCTGGTGGCTGACGACCTCGGCATCCGCCGGGACGTCGCGCAGGGTATTCACGGGATAGCTGGAAAGTCGCATTTCGCGTCCAAGACGAGGGAAAACCGGCCGGCTATGTTAGCAGGAAGGGGCGCGGGACCCCGGGAGCGACGGGCCGTCCGTTGTGCGCGCGGCTGGCCGTACCTATCATGGCCTCCACCAGACCGCGCCACGGGTTTCCATGACCACCGATCCCTCGACCACGCCGGACGCCGAGCCGCCGCGTCCGCGCCGACGCGGCATCTACCTGCTGCCGAACATCTTCACCACGGCGGTGATGTTCTCCGGCTTCTACGCCATCGTGGCCGCGACCGACGGCAACTTCGACCGCGCAGGCATCGCGATCTTCATCGCCATGGTCTGCGACGGGCTCGACGGGCGCATCGCGCGCTGGACGAACACCCAGTCGGAGTTCGGCAAGGAGTACGACAGCCTCTCGGACATGGTCGCGTTCGGCCTCGCGCCGGCCGTAGTCGCCTACCAGTGGGGCGTCGCGCGCATCGCGGAATACGGCCCGCTCTGGGGCCGCTTCGGCTGGCTGGCGACGTTCTTCTACGCGGCCTGCGCCGGCATCCGGCTCGCCCGCTTCAACGCGCGCGCGGCCGTCACCGACAAGCGCTACTTCGAGGGCCTGCCGAGCCCGTCGGGCGCCGCGCTGCTGGCGGGCTTCGTGTGGATGCTGAACGACCTGCAGCGCGAGGGCCTCCGGGCCCTCATCCTGGCCTTCGTGGTGGCCTTCGTGGCCGGCGCGCTGATGGTCAGCCGCTTCCCGTACGTGAGCGGCAAGGACTTCGACTGGAGCCGGCGGGTGCCGGTCGCGGTGCTGGTGCTGATCCCGCTCGGCTTCGTGCTGGTCGGCTCGAGCCCGCCCGAGATGCTGTTCGGCCTGTTCGGGATCTTCGCCCTGTCCGGTCCGGCGCTCTGGCTGTGGCACCGCACGCGCCGGGGCCAGCGTCCGCCGTCCAGGCGCAGCTGAGCCATGCCGCAGGCGCACCACCTCCCGTACCTCGCGGCGCTCGGCGTCGACGTGTACGTGCGCCGCGGCCACTCCCTCGAGGCCGGGCCGGAACTGCCCGCGCCGCCCGCGGCCGACGCGGAGGTGCCCCCGGCGGCCCGCCCCGCCCG
>JBPOHK010000141.1:0-1864 GCA_052035645.1 Pseudomonadota bacterium | reverse complement strand
GCGAAGCCACACGGGCTCATGAACCCCGACGGTCCGGACGCCGGCGACCTGCCCAACCTCTTCGTGCATGCCGACGGCAGCGTCGAAGCGGAGTTCTTCACCACCCTCGCCAGCCTCTCGGGTGCGGGCGGGCGCGCGAACATCCTCGACGCCGACGGCGCCGCGCTGGTGATCCACGAGAACCGCGACGACCACGCCAGCCAACCGATCGGCGGCGCCGGCGGGCGCTTCTTCTGCGGCGTGATCGGAGCGCAGTGAGCACGGCGGAGCGCGCACCCCTCGGTACCGACGGAGCGCGGCAGCGGCCACCCTTCGCGGGCATGCTCGCGTGCGCGCTCGCGCTACTCCTCTCCTCGCTCGGCGGCGCGGGCTGCACGCCCACCGCCGGCGAAGCGGCGCTCACGCCGCGCGGCATCGGGCCGATGCAGCTGGGCGTTCCGCTCGCCGATGCCGCACGCGACACGCAGCGCTTCGATCCCGCCGCCGGGCAGATCGGGCCGGGCTGCGACGAGCGCGACCAGATCAGCGTGGTGCTGCGCGCCGCCGGGGAGTCGCTGTCGGTGATGGCGATGGCCGGCACCAACGCCGCCATCGAGGAGATCCTCGCCGTCCCCGCGGACGGCGCCGGCGCGGTCACGCTGGTCGATGCGGAGGCCTGCCGCGCGCACGGCGCGGCCTTCGCCGCCCGGCTCGCCCCCCGGCTGGGCGAGGCGCTCGCCTGGTCGGTGCGCGAGCGGCCGGTCTCGCTCGAGTTCGTGTTTCCCTTCGCGGGCGAAGTGCGCGTGGTGTCGCGCTGGTTCGCCGGCGGCAAGAGCTGCGACCTGCTGCTGCAGTTCGGCAGCAAGGCCGGCGCGGAGCACTGATCGCCGCGGCTGGCGGAAAGCGTGGCGCCCTGTGCGGCGTCGTCAGGCCGGCCGGGCGATGCCCGCCGGGCGCGTGCTGCCGGGACGGAGAGCACGACGAGAGCCCACGACGAGAGAGGACGACAACAGGGCACACGCCGACGATCCGGGCTATGCTTGCTGCACCCGGTTGATTCTGTTATTAAGTCGGACCTCACCAATCAACACCCATCTACGGAAGTCGATCCATGGCTGAAGATACCCTGCACAAGCAATTTCCGCCCTACGTTCCCGCCGCAGGTGAGGAATACATGAGCGAGAAGCAGCTGGCCCACTTCCGCGCCATCCTGGATTCGCTCAAGGGCGAGCTGGTGGATGACATCGAGCGCACGGTGCACACGATGCAGGACGAGGCGACCGTGTTCGCCGACCCCAACGACCGCGCCAGCCAGGAGTCGGATATCGCGCTCGAGCTGCGCAACCGCGACCGCGAGCGCAAGCTGATCAAGAAGATCGACGAGACGATCGGCCGCATCGAGGCCGGCGAATACGGCTACTGCGACAGCTGCGGCGTCGAGATCGGCCTCAAGCGCCTTGAGGCGCGCCCGACCGCGACCCTGTGCATCGACTGCAAGACGCTGGAAGAGATGCGCGAGCGCCAGGTCGCGAAGTGATCGCCCGGTCCCGGCTGCGGCCGGGACCGCCAACAAAAAAGGACGCCGGGAGCGTCCTTTTTTGTTGGCTGCGCGCCGTGCTGCTACGCGCGGCGAGCCGCAGCCCGCCGCACCGGCATCAGCCGGCGTTTTCGTTCAGCAGCGCCTTCATGCTCAGGCGGATCTTGCCGCGCTCGTCGGTCTCGAGGACCTTGACGCGCACGACCTGGCCTTCCTTGACATAGTCCGAGACGTTGTTCACGCGCTCGTTGGCGATCTGCGACACGTGCAGCAGGCCGTCGCGGCCCGGCATGATGTTCACGATGGCGCCGAAGTCGAGCAGGCGCACGACCGGACCTTCGTAGACCT
>JBPOHK010000194.1:0-13095 GCA_052035645.1 Pseudomonadota bacterium | reverse complement strand
TCGCCGGCCTTGGTCAGGTTGGCGATGACGAGCTCGGGGTTCAGGATCTCGACGTCGTGGTCGGCCTGGATGTCGCCGGCGCGCACCGGGCCCGGGCCCTTCTTCGAGAGGCGCAGCTCGGACTCGTCGCGGGCGTTCAGGCGGATCGCGACCTGCTTGAGGTTCAGCAGGATCTCGACCACGTCCTCCTGCACACCCTCGATGCTGGTGTACTCGTGGAGCACGCCGTCGATCTCGGCCTCGGTGATCGCACTGCCCGGCATCGAGGAAAGCAGCACGCGCCGCAGCGCGTTGCCGAGCGTGTGGCCGAAGCCGCGCTCGAACGGTTCGATGACGACGCGGGCGTGGCGCGGCGACGTCGGCGTCACCTTCACCACGCGCGGACGGAGGAATTCCGCGACGGCTGACTGCATGGAAGTCACCTTGCCCAGTGGGCGGAGGGCCCGGTTGCCCGGGCCGGGTTGCTTACTTGGAATACAACTCGACGACGAGGCTCTCGTTGATGTCCGGCAGGATGTCGCCGCGCTCGGGCAGCGACTTGAGGACACCCGAGAACTTCTTCTCGTCGACTTCGACCCAGTCGGGGAAGCCGACCTGGCCGCGGATCTGGAGGGCCTGCGCGACGCGGGCCTGCTTCTGCGCCTTCTCGCCGAGGCCGATCACGTCGCCGGCCTTGCACTCGTACGAGGGGATGTTGACGCGCGCGCCGTTGACGGTGACCGCGCCGTGGCTCACCAGCTGGCGCGCCTCGTTGCGCGTCACGGCGAAGCCCATGCGGTAGACGACGTTGTCGAGCCGCGCCTCGAGCAGGCGCAGCAGCGTCTCGCCGGTGGCGCCCGGACGGCCCGCGGCCTTCTGGTAGTAGCTGCGGAACTGCCGCTCGAGCACGCCGTACATGCGGCGCAGCTTCTGCTTCTCGCGCAGCTGCAGGCCGTAGCCCGACACGCGCGCGCGGCGCTCGCCCTTGATGCCGCCCGGCGGCACTTCGAGCTTGCACTTCGACTCGAGCGACTTGACGCCGCTCTTGAGGAACAGGTCGGTGCCCTCGCGACGCGAGAGCTTGCACTTGGGACCGAGATACCGTGCCATTGCTTGTTTCCTTGGGAGCGCGGCGTCAGACGCGGCGCTTCTTGGGCGGACGGCAGCCGTTGTGCGGGATCGGCGTCACGTCCTCGATGCTGGTGACCTTGAGGCCCGCCGCGTTCAGCGCGCGCACGGCCGACTCGCGGCCCGGGCCCGGCCCGCGGACCTTCACCTCGACGGTGCGCAGGCCGTACTCCTGCGCCGCCACGCCCGCCTTCTCGGCCGCGACCTGCGCGGCGAACGGCGTGCTCTTGCGCGAGCCGCGGAAGCCGCAGCCGCCCGAGGTGGCCCAGGAGAGGGTGTTGCCCTGCCGGTCGGTGATGGTCACGATCGTGTTGTTGAACGATGCGTGGATGTGGGCCACGCCGTCCGACACGGAACGCTTCACCTTCTTGCGGGTCTTGGCGCCGCCGGAGGCCGCGCCGGACTGCTTCTTGTCGTCAGCCATTCGAGTTCAACCTGTCTGGTTCAGAGCGGGTGGCTTACGCCTTGCCCGGAGGAGCGTTCAACTTCACCGCCGCCTTGCGCGGGCCCTTGCGGGTGCGGGCGTTGGTGCGGGTGCGCTGGCCGCGCATGGGCAGGCCCTTGCGGTGGCGCAGGCCGCGGTACGAGCCGAGGTCCATGAGGCGCTTGATGTTCATCGACACCTCGCGGCGCAGGTCGCCCTCGACCGGCAGGCGGGCGATCTGCGAGCGCAGCGCCGCGACCTCGGCCTCGGTCAGGTCCTTCACCTTGGTGTCGGGCTTCACGCCGGCCGCCTCGCAGGCGATCTTCGCCTGGGTGCGACCCACGCCGAAGATGGCCGTCAGGCCGATCACGACGTGCTTGTTCATCGGAATGTTGATGCCGGCAATACGGGCCATTTTTGGCTCACTCCGAGGCGCGAAAAGCGCCGAATAATATCAGAAAAACCAGTGTCGCTCAATGCGGAAAAGGCGGTCAGCCCTGCCGCTGCTTGTGGCGCTTGTCGCTGCAGATGACGTAGACGACGCCCCGGCGCCGCACCACCTTGCAGTTCTTGCAGATCTTCTTCACCGAGGGACGAACTTTCATGGGTCTCTCTCCGTAGCGGCCAGGCGCTCAGCGCACCTGGCCCGGCCGGCCGTAGCCGCGCAGGTTGGCCTTCTTCATCATCCCCTCGTACTGGTGCGACATGAGGTGCGCCTGCAGCTGGGCGATGAAATCCATGATCACCACCACGATGATCATGAGCGAGGTGCCGCCGAAGTAGAACGGCACGTGGAACTTCGAGATCAGGATCTCGGGGATCAGGCAGACCAGCGTCACGTACGCCGCGCCCCACACCGTCAGGCGGGTGAGCACCTTGTCGATGTAGTCGGCCGTGTGCTGGCCCGGGCGGATGCCCGGGATGAAGGCGCCGGACTTCTTCAGGTTCTCCGCCGTCTCGCGCGAGTTGAACACCAGCGCGGTGTAGAAGAAGCAGAAGAACACGATCAGCGCCGAGTAAAGGACCATGTGCACCGGCTGGCCGACGCCGAGGCTCGCCGCGACGTTCTGCAGCCAGGCGAAGTTCTCGCTGGTGCCGAACCAGCTGGCGATCGTGGCCGGGAACAGCAGCAGGCTCGAGGCGAAGATCGGCGGGATCACGCCCGACATGTTGAGCTTGAACGGCAGGTGCGTGGACGTGCCGGCGAACACGCGGCGGCCCTGCTGGCGCTTGGCGTAGTTGACCGGGATGCGCCGCTGGGCGCGCTCGATGAACACCACGAAGCCGGTGACGACGCCGACCATCAGCACCAGGATCAGCGCCAGCGCCGGGTTGATCTCGCCGTTGCGCACGAGCTCGAGCGAGCCGCCGATCGCGGCCGGCAGGCCCGCGACGATGCCCGCGAGGATGATCATCGAGATGCCGTTGCCGAGGCCGCGCTCGGTGATCTGCTCGCCGAGCCACATCAGGAACATGGTGCCGGCGATCATCGTCACCGTGGCGATGAACACGAACTGCGGTCCCGGCGTGATCACCACGCCCTGGTTCTGGAACGCGACCGCCGCGCTGGCGCCCTGGAACGCGGCCAGGGCGACCGTGCCCCAGCGCGTGTACTGCGTCAGCTTGCGCCGCCCGGCCTCGCCTTCCTTGCGCAGGGCCTGCAGGCTCGGCACCACCACGCCCATCATCTGCACGATGATCGAGGCGGAGATGTACGGCATCACGCCCATGGCGAAGATCGACAGCCGCTGCAGCGCGCCGCCCGAGAACATGTTGAACATGCTCAGGATCGTGCCCTGCTGGTCCTGGAAGAACCGCGCGAGCGCGACCGGGTCGATGCCGGGCACCGGGATGAACGTGCCGATGCGGTAGACGATCAGCGCGCCGATGAGGAACAGGAACCTGCTCCTCAGTTCGGTGAGCCGGCCGGCTTCCGCGAATGCGGCGAGCGATCCCGGTGTCTGCGTGTTGGCCACTGCGGTGGTTTCCTGCTGGGTTGGGGGCCGCTCAGGCCGCCTCGACCTTGCCGCCCGCCGCCTCGATGGCCGCCCGGGCGCCCTTGGTCACGCCGACGCCCTTGACCGTCACCGCGGTGGCGATGGCGCCCGAGAGCACGATCTTCGCGCGCAGCGCGTCGTTCGGGACCAGGCTGGCCAGCTTGAGCGCCGCGAGGTCGACGACGCCGCCGGCGACCTTGCCGAGCTCGCTGACCCGCACCTCGGCGACGCGCCGCGCGATCGCGGAGCGGAAGCCGATCTTCGGCAGGCGGCGCTGCAGCGGCATCTGGCCGCCCTCGAAGCCGACCTTGTGGTAGCCGCCCTTGCGCGCGCGCTGGCCCTTGACGCCGCGGCCGCAGGTCTTGCCCTGGCCGGCGGACGCGCCGCGACCGACGCGGGTGCGGGCCTTCTTGCTGCCCGCGGCCGGGCCGATGGTGTTCAGCTTCATGTGGACCTCACGCTTCCTCGACGCGCAGGAGGTGCCGCGAGGCGTTGATCATGCCGCGGACCTCCTTGGTGTCGGCAACGGTCACCGTCTGGTGCATGCGGCGCAGGCCGAGGCCGCGCACGGTGGCACGATGACGGTGCAGTTCCCCGAAGGGGCTCTTCACCAGCGTCACCTTGACGCTCTTTGCTGGAGTGCTCTTGCTCATGTCCGTCAACCCGTGATCTCGGCGACCGACTTGCCGCGCTTGGCCGCGATGCGGTCCGGCGAGGGCATGCAGGTCAGCGCGTTCATGGTGGCGCGCACGACGTTGATCGGGTTGCGCGAGCCGTAGCTCTTGGCGAGCACGTTGCGCACGCCGGCGCACTCGAACACCGCGCGCATGCTGGCGCCCGCGATCACGCCCGTGCCGTCGGCGGCCGGCTGCATGTACACCTTGGAGGTGCCGTGCTTGCCGGTGACCGCGAAGTGCAGGGTCGCGTTGCGAAGGTTGACGTTCACCAAGTTCTTGCGGGCCTGCTGCATGGCCTTCTGGATCGCGACCGGCACTTCGCGCGCCTTGCCGTAACCGAAGCCCACGCGGCCGTTGCCGTCGCCCACCACGGTGAGCGCGGTGAACCCGAACTGCTTGCCGCCCTTGACGACCTTCGCCACGCGGTTGACGGTCACCAGCTTCTCGATGAACTCGTCCGCCGCAGCGACTTTCTCGATTCTCGCCATTGCTGCTCCTGGTGCCCGGCTCAGAACTCGAGGCCCGCTTCACGCGCGGCCTCGGCGAGGGCCTTGATGCGCCCGTGATACTTGAAACCCGAACGGTCGAAGGCGACGCGGGTGATGCCCTTGGCCTTCGCGCGCTCGGCGATCGCCTTGCCCACGGCCTTGGCCGCATCGACGTTGCCCGTGCCCTTGAGGCCCGCCGCGACGTCCTTCTGGACGGTCGAGGCGACGGCGACGACGTGCGACTGCGGGTCGAAGACCTGCGCGTAGATGTGCTGCGCGGTGCGGTGCACCGACAGGCGCATCACCTTCAGCTCCTGGATCTTGGCGCGGCCCCGGCGGGCGCGGCGCAGACGACTGACTTTCTTTTCCATTTGCGCCACCCTTACTTCTTCTTCGTTTCCTTGAGCTCGATACGCTCACCGGAATAACGAACGCCCTTGCCCTTGTAGGGCTCCGGGGACCGATACGCGCGGATCTCGGCGGCCACCTGGCCGACCTGCTGCTTGTCCGCGCCCTTGACGAGGATTTCCGTCTGCGACGGCGTCTCGATGGTGATGCCCTCGGGCACGTCGTACTCGACGGGGTGCGAGAAGCCGAGCGTGAGGTTCAGCTTCTTGCCCGCCGCGGCGGCGCGGTAGCCGACGCCGACCAGCTCGAGCTTCTTCTCGTAGCCCTTCGACACGCCGGCGACGACGTTGGCGAGGTGGGCACGCAGCGAACCCGCGTGCATCAGGTTCTCCTTGCTGCGCTCGGCCACCTCGACGCGCACCGACTGCCCTTCCTGCACCAGGGAAAGCCCGGCGCGCAGCGGCAGCTTGAGCGCGCCCTTGGCGCCCTTCACGGTGACGGAGCTGCCGTCGACCGTGGCGGTCACGCCCTGCGGCAGTGCGACCGGATTCTTTGCGACTCGCGACATGATCTGCTCCTGACGGCCGCTTAGGACACGATGCAGAGCACTTCGCCGCCGTGGCCGGCAGCGCGCGCCTGACGATCGGTCATGAGGCCGCGGGACGTCGAAATGATGGCCACGCCCATGCCGCCGAGGACCTTCGGCAGGTCGTCCTTGGCCTTGTAGACGCGCAGGCCCGGACGGCTGACGCGCTCGAGGCGCTCGATGACCGGGCGGCCCTGGTAGTACTTCAGGCGCACCGTGACCGTGGGCTTGGCGCTGTCGCGCGCGACCACGAAATCCTCGATGTAGCCCTCTTCCTTCAGCACCTTCGCCAGCGCCAGCTTCAGGCGCGACGCCGGGACGGCGACCTCGACCTTGCCGGCGCGCTGCCCGTTGCGGATGCGGGTGAGGAAGTCCGCGATGGGATCCGTCATGCTCATGCTGTTGCTCCAGTGCCCGGCTTACCAGCTGGCCTTGCCGAAGCCGGGGATGTCGCCGCGCATCGTCGCCTCGCGCAGCTTCTGGCGGGCGAGACCGAACTTGCGGTACGTGCCGCGGGGACGACCGGTGATCGCGCAGCGGTTGCGCTGGCGGGACGCCGACGAGTCGCGCGGCAGGGCGGCGAGCTTGCGCTGCGCCTCCTCGCGCTCCGCATCCGTCGACTTCGGGCTGCGGATGGTTTCCTTGAACTTGGCGCGCTTGGCCGCGTGCTTCGCCGAGAGCTTGGCGCGGCGCTTCTCGCGCTCGATCATGCTGGTCTTCGCCATTTGCCGGTCCTTACTTGCGGAACGGGAAGTTGAAGGATTCGAGCAGCGCCCGGCCTTCCCGGTCGTCGCGTGCCGTGGTGGTGATCGTGATGTCCATGCCCCGGATGGCGTCGATCTGGTCGTACGCGATCTCCGGGAAGATGATCTGTTCCTTGACGCCGAGCGTGTAGTTGCCGCGGCCGTCGAAGGCGCGGGCCGACACGCCGCGGAAGTCGCGGATGCGCGGCATCGCCACGTTGATCAGGCGGTCGAGGAACTCGTACATGCGGGCGCCGCGCAGCGTGACGCGCGCGCCGACCGGCACGCCCGCGCGCAGCTTGAACGCCGCGATCGCCTTGCGCGCCTTGGTCACGACGGGCTTCTGGCCGGTGAGCGCCGTGAGGTCGCTGACCGCGCCCTCCATGGCCTTCTTGTCGGCCACGGCCTCGCCCACGCCCATGTTCACCGTGATCTTGGTGATGCGCGGAACCTGCATCGGGTTCGCCGCGCCGAGCGACTTCATGAGCTCGGGCACGACCTTGTCCCGGTAGTACGTCTGCAGTCTGGCCATCTCGGGCGACCTCTATCAGGCGTCCACGACTTCGTCGTTGGACTTGAAGTAGCGCACGCGCCGGCCGTCGGCCAGGGTGCGGATCCCCACGCGGTCGCCCTTCTTCGCAACCGGGTTCCACAGGAGCACGTTCGAGAGGTGCAGCGGCGCCTCCTTCTCGACGATGCCGCCCTGCGTGCCCTTCTGCGGGTTGGGGCGCGTGTGGCGCTTGACCATGTTCACGTTCTCGACCAGCACCTGCTCGCCCGCGACGCGGATGACGGTGCCGCGCCGGCCCTTGTCGCGGCCGGTGATGACGACGACTTCGTCGCCCTTGCGGATCTTGTTCATGCCCTGTTCCTCGATCTTTCGCGCGGCGCTCAGAGCACTTCCGGCGCGAGCGAGATGATCTTCATGAACTGCGTGGTGCGCAGCTCGCGGGTGACCGGTCCGAAGATGCGGGTGCCGATCGGCTCGAGCTTGTTGGTGAGCAGCACCGCAGCGTTGCCGTCGAAGCGGATCAGCGAGCCGTCCGGGCGGCGAACGCCGAACGCGGTGCGCACGACGACGGCGTCGTACACCTCGCCCTTCTTGACCTTGCCACGCGGGATCGCGTCCTTGACGCTCACCTTGATGACGTCGCCGACCGTGGCGTAGCGGCGCTTCGAGCCGCCGAGTACCTTGATGCACATGAGGCTGCGCGCGCCGCTGTTGTCGGCGGCCTGCAGCATGGTACGCATCTGGATCATGGGTCCTCTCCTCGCGGCGGCGTCAGACGGTGGCGGCGCGCTTGACGACGCGCACCAGCTTCCACGCCTTGCGCGCCGACAGGCGGCGGCACTGCGCGATGTCGACGAGGTCGCCTTCGCGGCACTCGCCCTGCTCGTCGTGGGCCATGAGCTTGGTCGTGCGGCGCACGTACTTGCCGTAGCGGCCGTGCTTCACCAGGCGCTCGACGGCGACGGTGATCGTCTTCTGCATCTTGTTGCTGACGACGGTGCCGGTCACGGTGCGTTCGGCACCCTCGGCGGCCTTGGCCTGCTCGCTCATTTCCTGGCTCCCTTCGTGGCCCGCGACTGCTCGCCGAGCACGGTCTTGATGCGCGCGACGTTCTGGCGCACCTTGCCGAACTGGTCGGCCTTGGCGGCCTGACCGGAGGCCTGCGCCATGCGCAGGTTGAAATGCTCGCGGCGCAGCTTGAGGAGTTCCTCGCGCAGTTCCGCCGGGCTCTTCGCCCTCAGTTCCTTCGCTTTCATCAGCGCACCTGCCGCTTGACGAACATCGTGTCGACCGAGAGCTTGGACGCGGCCAGGCGGAACGCCTCGCGCGCGATGTCCTCGGTCACGCCTTCCATCTCGAAGAGCACCTTGCCGGGCTTGATGCGCGCGACGTAGTACTCGACGTTGCCCTTGCCGGAGCCCATGCGGACCTCGAGGGGCTTCTTGCTGATCGGCACGTCCGGGAAGACCCGGATCCACACCTGGCCGCCGCGCTTCACGTAGCGCGTCATGGCCCGGCGGGCGGCCTCGATCTCGCGCGCGGTCATGCGCGCGCGGCTGGTGGCCTTCAGGCCGAAGTCGCCGAACGCGACGCTGCTGCCGCGCTGGGCGAGGCCCGCGTTGCGGCCCTTGAACTGCTTGCGATACTTGGTTCGCTTCGGTTGCATCATGGCGGTGTTCTCCTCGGTGCGGCCGGCTTACGCCGTCTGCTCCGCGGCCGGGGCGGACTCGGCCTCGACCGGGGCGGCTTCGCTCCGCTCGAAGACCTCGCCCTTGAAGATCCAGACCTTCACGCCGATCACCCCGTAGGTCGTGCGGGCCTCGGCGGTGCCGTAGTCGATGTCGGCGCGGAAGGTGTGCAGCGGGATGCGGCCCTCGCGGGTCCACTCCGTGCGCGCGATCTCGGAGCCGTTCAGGCGGCCCGAGAGGCGCACCTTCACGCCGAGCGCGCCGCTGCGCATCGTGTTCATGACGGCGCGCTTCATGGCGCGGCGGAACATCACGCGACGCTCGACCTGCTGCGCGATGCCCTCGGCGACCAGCGTCGCGTCGAGCTCCGGCTTGCGGATCTCGGCGATGTTGAGGCGCACGTCGTTGACGCCCATGCCCATCAGCTTCGCCACTTCGCCGCGCAGGCGCTCGATGTCCTCGCCCTTCTTGCCGATCACCACGCCCGGGCGGGCCGTGTGGATCGTGATGTTGGCCTTGCGGGCCGCGCGCTCGATGTTGATGCGACTGACCGAGGCCTCGGCGAGCTTCTTCTTCAGGAACTCGCGCACCTGCCAGTCCTGGTAGACGTAGGCGGGGAAGTTGCGCTTGTTCGCGTACCACGTCGACGTCCAGTCGCGGGTGATGCCCAGACGGATGCCGACCGGATTGACCTTCTGACCCATGAGACGCTGCTCCCTCAGTCCTGGCGGCCGTCGCCGACGAGGATCGTGATGTGGCTGTTGCGCTTGACGATGCGGTTGCCGCGGCCCTTGGCGCGGGCGTGGAAACGCTTGAACCGCGGCGCCTCGTTGACCTCGATGCGGTCGACCTTCAGCGTGTCGATGTCCGCATTGTGGTTGTTCTCGGCGTTGGCGATCGCCGACTCCAGCACCTTGCAGACGATCTCGGCGCCCTTCTTCGGGGTGAAGCGCAGGGTGGCCAGCGCCTGGCCGACCGGCTTGCCGCGGACCATGTCCGCCACGAGGCGGCACTTCTGCGGGGAGATGCGCGCGTGTTTGAGCTTGGCTGCGACCTGCATGGCTTACTCCGCCGACGCCTTCTTGTCGCCCGAGTGGCCACGGAACGTGCGGGTGGGCGCGAACTCGCCCAGCTTGTGGCCGACCATGTTCTCGGAGACCAGCACCGGGATGTGCTGCTTGCCGTTGTGGACCGCGATGGTGAGGCCGACCATGTCCGGGAGGATCATGGAGCGGCGCGACCACGTCTTGATCGGACGACGGTCGTTCTTCTCCGCGGCGACCGTCACCTTCTTTGCGAGGTGCAGGTCGACGAACGGGCCTTTCTTGACTGAACGGGGCACTGCTCGCTCCTCTCAGGCTCAGTTGCGGCGGCGGATGATGAGTCCGGCCGTGCGCTTGTTGGTGCGGGTCTTCTTGCCCTTGGTCTTCCAACCCCAGGGCGAGACGGGGTGCGGGTTGCCCTGGCCGGACTTGCCCTCACCGCCGCCGTGCGGGTGATCGACCGGGTTCATGACCACGCCGCGGACCGTCGGGCGGATGCCGCGGTGGCGGATGGCGCCGGCCTTGCCGTAGACGATCAGGTTGTGCTCGTCGTTGCCGACCTCGCCGATGGTGGCGCGGCAGTCGACGTGCACCTTGCGCATCTCGGTCGAGCGCAGGCGGATCGTGGCGTACAGGCCCTCGCGCGCGACCAGCTGCACGGAGCTGCCCGCGCTGCGCGCGAGCTGCCCGCCGCGGCCCGGCTTCATCTCGACGTTGTGCACCATCGAGCCGATCGGGATGCTGCGCAGGGGCAGCGCGTTGCCCGCCTTGATCGGCGCCTCGGTGCCCGACTGCACGACATCGCCCGCCACCACGCCCTTGGGGGCGAGGATGTAGCGGCGCTCGCCGTCGGCGTACAGCACCAGCGCGAGGTGCGCGGTGCGGTTCGGGTCGTACTCGAGACGCTCGACCTTGCCCGGCACGCCGTCCTTGTCGCGCAGGAAGTCGACCACGCGGTAGCGCTGGCGGTGGCCGCCGCCCTTGTGGCGCGTGGTGATGCGGCCCATGTTGTTGCGCGCGCCCGTGCGCTTCTGCGCGACGGTGAGCGCATGCACCGGCTCGCCCTTGTGCAGGTGCGAGCGGTCCGGCTTCACGACGAAGCGCCGGCCCGGCGACGTCGGTTTGGTCTTGATGAGAGCCATGGTTACGCCTTTCGTCCGTTGACCGCCGCCGTCACTTCTCGACGCCGGCGAAGTCGATCGTCTGGCCTGCCGCGAGCTTCACGTAGGCCTTCTTGGTGTCCGAGCGACGGCCGATGCGGCCGCCGAAACGCTTCACCTTGCCGGCGGCGTTGACGGTCTGCACCGAGTCGACCTTGACCTCGAACATGAGCTCGACCGCGGCCTTGATCTCGGGCTTGGTCGCGTCGCGCAGCACGCGGAACACGATCTGGTTGCCCTGGTCGGCCACGCGGGCGGCCTTCTCCGAGACGTGCGGCGCAACGAGCACCTGCATCAGTCTTTCCTTGCTGCTCATGCCAGCTTCTCCTCGAGCATGCGGATCGCGCCGACCGTCGCGAGCACGTGGTCGTGGCGCAGCAGGCTGACCGGGTCGACGGCCGAGACCGGGACCACGGCGACGCCGTGGAGGTTGCGCGAGGCGAGGTCCAGCTTCTCGTCATAGGCCTCGACGAGGATCAGCGCGTTGGCGAGGCCCAGCTCCTTGAGCTTGCCGGCCAGCAGGCGCGTCTTCGGCGCCTCGAGGGCCAGCGACTCGACCACCGTCAGGCGCTCGAGGCGGGCCAGCTCGGACAGCAGCGCCGAGAGCGCGCCGCGGTACATCTTGCGGTTGACCTTCTGCTCGTAGTTGCGCGGGCGCGCGGCGAAGGCGCGGCCGCCGCCGACCCAGATCGGGCTGCGGATCGAGCCGGCGCGGGCGCGGCCACCGCCCTTCTGCTTCCACGGCTTGATGCCGCCGCCGCGGACCTCGGCCTTGCTCAGCTGGCGCTTGGTGCCCGCGCGACCGCCCGCCATGTAGGCGGTGACGACCTGGTGGACCAGCGCCTCGTTGAACTCGCGGCCGAAGGCCTTCTCGGAGACTTCGATGCTGCCCGTGGCAGAGCCGCCCTTCTGGAGCTTCAGTTGCGTTGCCATGGTCGGTTACTTCTTGCCCTGCTTGGCGGGGGTGACGGCCTTCGGCGCCAGCGTCTTGCGCTTCGCGAGGCGCGCGGCCTTCAGCGACGGGCGCACGATGACCTCGCTGCCGGCGGCGCCGGGGACGGCACCGCGGATCAGCAGCAGGTTGCGGGCGGCGTCGACCTCGACGACCTTGAGGTTCTCGGTGGTGACGCGGTCGGTGCCGAGGTGGCCCGACATGCGCTTGCCCGGGAACACGCGGCCCGGCGTCTGGCGCTGGCCGATCGAGCCCGGGGCCCGGTGGAACACCGAGGCGCCGTGCGAGGCGGGGCCGCCGCCGAAATGGTGGCGCTTGATGGTGCCGGCGAAGCCCTTGCCGATGGTCGTGCCCGTCACGTCCACGATCTGGCCCGGGGCGAACAGGTCGACCTTCAGCTCGGAGCCCGCGGCGAGGTCCGCGCCTTCGCCGTCGGCGAGGCGGAACTCCACGAGCGACTTGCCCGGGGCGACCTTGGCCTTGCCGTAGTGGCCGGCCAGTGCGCGGGAGAGGCTGGAGGGCTTGCGGGCACCGTAGGTGACCTGCACGGCGCGGTAACCCTCGCCGTCGGCGGTCTTCACCTGGGTGACGCGGTTCGGCAGGGCCTCGATCACCGTCACCGGGATCGATTCGCCCGCGTCCGTGAAGACGCGCGTCATGCCGGCCTTGCGGCCAATCAGACCGATCGTCATCTGTTTGTCCTCTTGCACCGCCGAGGCTGCGATTGGCCGCGGCTGAAAAAAACCACTCCCCGACCCGGGGGCTGCCCGGGCAGGAACTCGTCAAGGAAGGCTGAGTGGTGCAGCCGCCCTGGGGGGCTGCGCCGCTCGAGCGGTACCGGCAAAGCCGGCCAGGCCTCGGCGAGAAGGAGCCGCCAATTATAGCGGCTCCTGCGAACCTTGCAACTACCGGATCAGTTGAGCTTGATCTGGACGTCCACGCCGGCCGGCAGCTCGAGCTTCATCAGCGCGTCCACCGTCTTGTCCGTCGGGTTCAGGATGTCCATCAGGCGCTTGTGGGTGCGCATCTCGTACTGGTCGCGCGCGTCCTTGTCGGCGTGCGGGGCGATCAGCAGGGTGAAGCGCTCCATCTTGACCGGCAGCGGGACCGGGCCACGGACCGTGGCGCCGGTGCGCTTGGCCGTCTCGACGATCTCGCGGGCCGAGTTGTCGATCAGGCGGTGGTCGAAGGCCTTGAGGCGGATGCGGATGTTCTGGCGTGCCATGGTCGTACCGCCTTACTTGAGGATCTTGGAGACGACGCCGGCGCCGACCGTGCGGCCGCCCTCGCGGATGGCGAAGCGCAGGCCTTCCTCCATCGCGATCGGGCTGATCAGCTCGATCGTCATCTTGATGTTGTCGCCGGGCATCA
>JBPOHK010000120.1:0-16215 GCA_052035645.1 Pseudomonadota bacterium | reverse complement strand
GATGAGTTGACTGTGGCGCCCGCGTCCTCGACGCGGGCGCCTTTTTCTTGCCGGAGGCCGCCGCCGGGCGCTTCGGGTTGCGGTTCTGGCTGCAATAAGTTATTGTTCTGCCGACGTTTTCCACATTCCAGGCGGCAGCGACCGCCGGCGGATGCAGGGCCGGATCGAGAGCCCTGCCACACCGACCCCCACCCTCGACCCCCTGGCCCGCGGCCCACCGGCCCGAGCGGTATCCATGCTGTCCACGACCAACCTCGCCATCCAGTTCGAAGCCAAGCCGCTGTTCGAGCACGTCAGCGTCAAGTTCGCCGACGGCAACCGCTACGGCCTGATCGGCGCCAACGGCTGCGGCAAGTCGACCCTGATGAAGATCCTCGGCGGCGAGATCGAGCCGAGCGCCGGCGACGTGGTCCTGCAGGCCGGCCTGCGCATGGGCAAGCTCAACCAGAACCAGTTCGCGTACGAGGACGAGCGCGTGCTCGACGTCGTGATGCAGGGCCACGCCGAGATGTGGAAGGCCATGCAGGAGCGCGACCGCATCTATGCGAACCCGGAGGCCACGGACGAGGACTACATGCACGCCGCCGAGCTCGAGGCCAGGGTGGCCGAGTACGACGGCTACACGGCCGAGGCGCGTGCGGGCGAGATCCTCATCGATGCCGGCATCGACCTCGACAAGCACCAGCTGAAGATGCGCGAGATCCCGCCGGGCCTGAAGCTGCGCGTGCTGCTCGCGCAGGCGCTGTTCTCGCGGCCCGACGTGCTGTTGCTCGACGAGCCGACCAACAACCTCGACATCCACTCGATCGGCTGGCTCGAGCGCGTGCTGAACGCCTACGACGCCACGATGATCATCATCAGCCACGACCGGCACTTCCTGAACCAGGTCTGCACGCACATCGCCGATCTCGACTACCAGCAGCTCAAGATCTACCCGGGCAACTACGACGACTTCATGCTGGCCTCGATGCAGGCGCGTGCGCAGGTCGAGGCGGCCAACGCGAAGGCGAAGCAGCAGATCTCGGACCTGCAGGAGTTCGTGCGGCGCTTCTCGGCCAACGCCTCGAAGGCGCGGCAGGCCACCTCGCGCAAGCGGCAGATCGAGAAGATCAAGATCGAGGAAGTCCGGCCGTCGTCGCGCCAGAACCCGTACATCCGGTTCGAGCAGGGCAAGAAGCTCTACCGCTCGGCGTTCACGGTCGAGAACCTGTCGTTCCGTTACCCCGGCACCGATCGCGACATCTTCAGGAACCTCAACTTCACGGTCGAGGCCGAGCAGCGCGTCGCGATCATCGGTCCGAACGGCATCGGCAAGACCACGCTGATGCGCTGCCTCGCGGGCGAGCTGACGCCGACCACCGGTCGCATCAGCTGGGTCGAGAACGCGCAGCCGGGCTACATGCCGCAGGACCCGCAGGCCGAGTTCGAGCAGAAGGCCGACCTCATGACCTGGATGTCCACCTGGAGCGGCAAGGCGGACGACGACCTGATCGTGCGAGCCACGCTGGGTCGCCTGTTGTTCTCGGGCGACGAGACGAAGAAATCGGTGAAGGTGCTGTCAGGCGGCGAAAAGGGCCGCATGCTCTACGGCAAGCTGATGCTGACCCGGCCGAACGTGATGCTCATGGACGAGCCCACCAACCACATGGACATGGAGACGATCGAGTCGCTGCAGATCGGCCTCGAGAAGTACCCCGGCACGATGGTATTCGTCTCGCACGACCGCGAGTTCGTCGCCGGCCTCGCGACGCGCATGATCGAGCTGCGGCCCGACGGCACGATCACCGACTTCACCGGCAGCTACGACGAGTACCTGGACTCGCAGGGGCTGGAGTCCTGACCCCTCCCGGGCCGCCGTGCGCGGCACCGGGAGGCGCCCGCGGTTGCGTCAGGCCTTGAGCGTGCCGAGCACCTCGTCGAGCATCTTCTTCGCGTCGCCGAACAGCATCCGGTTGTTCTCCTTGTAGAACAGCGGATTGTCGACGCCCGCGTAGCCCGAGGCCATCGAGCGCTTCATCACGATCGAGGTCTTCGCCTTCCAGACCTGCAGCACCGGCATGCCGGCGATCGGGCTGGTCGGGTCGTCCTCGGCCGCCGGGTTCACGATGTCGTTCGCGCCGATGACCATCGCGACGTCGGTGTCGGGGAAGTCGTCGTTGATCTCGTCCATCTCGAGGACGATGTCGTACGGCACCTTCGCCTCGGCCAGCAGCACGTTCATGTGGCCGGGCATGCGGCCCGCCACCGGATGGATGCCGAAGCGCACCGTCACGCCCTTCTCGCGCAGCAGCTTGGTGATCTCGTAGACCGTGTGCTGCGCCTGCGCGACCGCCATGCCGTAGCCCGGCACGATGATCACGTTCTTCGACTGGCGCAGCAGGTCGGCCGTCTCGGCGGCGCTGATCGCCGTCACCTCGCCCGCCGGCTGCGCCCCGCCCGCCGCCGGGGCCGGGGCGCCGCCGCCCGTGCCGAAGCCGCCCGCGATCACCGCGAGGAACTTGCGGTTCATGGCGCGGCACATGATGTAGGAGAGGATCGCGCCCGAGGAGCCGACCAGCGCGCCGGTGACGATCAGCAGGTCGTTCGAGAGCATGAAGCCCGTCGCCGCCGCCGCCCAGCCCGAGTAGCTGTTCAGCATCGAGACGACCACCGGCATGTCGGCGCCGCCGATCGCCATCACCATGTGCACGCCGAACAGCAGCGCGATCACGGTCATGACGGTCAGCGGCAGCATGCCGGCCTGGATCGTCTCCGCGTGCAGGAACTTCGCGCCGAACCAGATCACCACCAGCAGGCCGGCGAGGTTGATCCAGTGGCGGGCGGGCAGCAGCACGGGCTTGCCGCTGATCTTGCCGTTCAGCTTGCCGAAGGCGATCACCGAGCCCGAGAAAGTCACGGCGCCGATCAGGATGCCGATGTAGATCTCGATCTCGTGGATCGCCTTCTCCGCGCCCTCGAACACGATCGACGTGTCGACGTAGCTGGCGAAGCCGACCAGGCAGGCCGCGAGGCCGACGAGGCTGTGCATCAGCGCGACCAGCTCCGGCATCTGCGTCATCTGCACTTTCTTCGCGGCGTACAGGCCGATCGAGCCGCCGACCACGAGCGCGCCGACGATGTACGGGATGCCGCCGGCGGTGACGCGCGGACCGAACACCGTCGCCAGCACGGCGATGGCCATGCCGATGATGCCGTACAGGTTGCCGCGGCGGGACGTCTCGGGATTCGACAGGCCGCCGAGGCTGAGGATGAACAGGATGGCCGCGCCGATGTAGGCCATGGTGACGAGGTTGGTGGACATGCCTGCGCTCCCCTTACTTCCGGAACATCGCAAGCATGCGACGCGTGACGGCGAAGCCGCCGAACATGTTGATCGCCGTGAGCGCGAGCGCGATCACCGCGAGGCCGAGGATCAGCCCGTTGGGCCGGCCCTCCACCGCGTCGCCGAGGGGCGGCGCCACCTGGATCAACGCGCCGACCGCGATGATGCTCGAGATCGCGTTGGTGACGCTCATGAGCGGCGTGTGCAGCGACGGCGTGACGTTCCAGATCACCATGTAGCCGATGAAGCAGGCCAGCACGAACACCGTGAAGTGCGCGAGGAAGGTGGTGGGCGCGAAGGCGCCGACCAGCGCGAACAGCAGGGCGCCGACGCCGAAGACGACGGCGAGGCTCTTTGCCGACGCCGGTTCGCTGTCGCCGTGCCCGTGGCCCGACTTCTTCGCCGCCGGTGCGGCGGCCGCGGCCGCCGGCTTCGCGGCCGGTGCCGCCGGGATCTTCGGCGGCGGGGGCGGCCACGTGACCGCGCCGTCCTTGATCACCGTCAGGCCGCGGATCGCGTCGTCCTCGAAGTTGACGTTGATCGTGCCGTCCTTGGTCTTGCAGAGCTCTTCCGTCAGGCGCAGCAGGTTGCTCGAGTAGAGCGTCGAGGACTGCTTGGCGAGGCGGCTGGCGAGATCGGTGTAGCCGATGATCGTGACGCCGTGGCGGACGACCGCCTCGCCCGGCACCGTGAGTTCGCAGTTGCCGCCCTGCTCGGCGGCCATGTCGACGATGACGCTGCCGGGCTTCATCGTCCGCACCATCTCGGCGGTGATCAGCTTCGGCGCCGGCTTGCCCGGGATCAGGGCCGTCGTGATGATGATGTCGACTTCGCGCGCCTGCTGCGCGTACATCGCGCGCTGCGCGGCCTGGAAGCCCTCGCTCATGACCTTGGCGTAGCCGCCGCCGCCCGAGCCTTCCTCTTCGTAGTCGACCTTCACGAACTCGCCGCCGAGCGAGGTCACCTGGTCGGCGACTTCGGCGCGCGTGTCGTTGGCGCGCACGATGGCGCCGAGGTTGGCGGCCGTGCCGATGGCGGCGAGGCCGGCGACACCCGCGCCCGCGATGAACACCTTGGCCGGCGGAATCTTGCCCGCCGCCGTGACCTGGCCGTTGAAGAAGCGGCCGAAGGCGTTGGCGGCCTCGATCACGGCACGGTAGCCGCTGATGCTCGCCATCGAGGTGAGCGCGTCCATCTTCTGCGCGCGCGAGAGCTGGCGCGGCAGCGAGTCGATGGCGAGCACGGTGAGCTTGCGCTCCGCCATCGCCTGCATGAGCTGCGGGTTCTGCGCAGGCCAGATGAAGCCGATCAGCGTGGTGCCGGGCTTCAGCGCGGCGACTTCGTCGGCCGTCGGCGGGCGGACCCTGAACACCATGTCCGAAGCGGCGTACAGCTCGGCGGCCGAGGCGGCCACCTGCGCGCCCGCGGCGGCGTAGGACGCGTCGTCGAAGTTGGCGGCAGCCCCCGCGCCGGACTCGACGCGCACGCCGAACCCGAGCTTGACGAGCTTTTCGACCACTTCAGGGACGCAGGCGACGCGCTTCTCGCCCGGGAAGATTTCGCGCGGCACACCGATCGTGAGCGACATGTCTGGTCCTCGTCTGTTCGCGCCCGGGCGCCGGCAACCGTAACCGGTTGTGGCGGCAGGGGTTTCTGTTTCTGGTCCAGCCGGATAAACCGTTGAATTATTGCACAGGGGTGCCGTATCTTCAGCACATGCACACCCTTGCCCAGGAGGTCCTGCGCACGGATGTCTCGGGAATGCCACTGGAGTGGATCGATTACCGGGACGCCGTCCGGCTGCACTTCATGGGCCAGGTGGCCTACGCCTTCGGCCAGACGCTGTTTCGCCTGCGGGGCGGGGTGAACGCCCGGACCGGCTCCCGGACCGTGGTCCAGGTCAGCTCGATCATCGCGACGACGGGCCACAGCCACAATCCGGGCAACATCCACAGCGGCTACGTGCCGCCCCTCAACAACGAAACCCTGTTCCGCCGCGACGCGCACGTGTGCATGTACTGCGGCCAGCGTTACCCGTCGAGCCAGCTCTCGCGGGACCACGTGACGCCGCTGTCGCGGGGAGGCTCGGATACCTGGAAGAACGTGGTTACGGCGTGCCGGCGCTGCAACAACCTGAAGGCCTGGCGCACGCCCGAGCAGGCCAAGCTGCAGCTGATCGCCATCCCCTTCACGCCGAGCTATGCCGAGTACATCTACCTGAAGGGCCGCCGCGTGCTGGCCGACCAGATGGAGTACCTGCTCGCGCACTTCCCGCGCTCGAGCCCGCTGCACCAGCGCCTGAAAGCGAAAATAGGGGACACTCACTAATTTTCGACGGGGACTGTCCCCTCCTCGAAAATTAGTGAGTGTCCCCTATTTTCGCCATCAGGAGGGCGTCGAACCACTCGCCGTCCACCCGCAGGTAGCGGCGCAGAGTTCCCTCCAATTTGAATCCTTTTCTTGCGTAGAGGGCGATCGCGGGCTGGTTGTCGGCCCGCACGACCAGCTCGATCCGCGAGAGTCCGTTCGCCCTTGCGGCGTCGAGGGTCGCGTCCATCAGGCGGCCCCCGATGCCCCGGCCGCGATGCGTCGCGGCGACGCCCATGCCGAGCACGCCGCTGTGCCGCAGCGACTCGTGGGTCTTCGGCACCACGTCGCACCAGCCGACCAGCTGCTCGCCGTCGAGCGCGACGAACTGCGCGCAGCCGTTGCGCAGGTTGTTGAGCACGAAGCGGCGGGCCTGCGCGAGGGGCGGGGCTTCCAGGAACGCGAGATAGCGGCGCTCGCGGGCCACGGCGTCCAGCAGCGCGTGGAATTCGCCGATGTGGCGTCGCTGCAGGGGCACGATCTCGATCGACATGGCTACGGCGCTCCCGCGGTGGCGCGTGCCGCCGCCCTCACGCAGAATGCCGTCCGTGCTCTACCTTGTCGATGCCAGTGTCTTCATCTTCCGGGCCTACTACTCGGTGCCGATCGACGTGGTCGACCCCGACGGCAACCCGGTCAACGCCGTGCACGGCTTCGCGCGCTTCCTCGGCGAGCTGCTGCAGAAGGAGAAGCCGCGGCACATCGCCGTCGCGTTCGACGAGAGCCTCGAGCAGTCCTACCGCAACGAGATCTACCCGGCCTACAAGGCCAACCGCGAGCCGGCGCCCGTCGAGCTGAAGCGCCAGTTCGCGCTGTGCCGCGAGGTCGTCGACGCGCTCGGCGTCGCGCAGTACGGCAGTTCGCGCTACGAGGCGGACGACATCATCGGCACGCTCGCCACCCGCGCCCGCGCGGCAGGCTGGCCGGTCACGATCGTGAGCCGCGACAAGGACCTCACGCAGCTCATCTCGGCGCAGGACACGTACTACGACGCCATCGCCGAGGTGCGCTACGGCTACGACGACATCGAGGAGCGCTTCGGCGTGATCCCCGAGCGCATGGCGGATTTCCTCGCGCTGATGGGCGATGCGGTCGACAACATTCCCGGCGTGCCGGGCGTCGGGCGCAAGACGGCGGCGACGCTGCTCAAGCACTTCCACACGCTGCCGGGCGTGTACGACAACCTCGCCGAGATCCCCAGGCTGAAGTTCCGCGGCTCGGCCTTCGTCGCCGAGAGCCTGCGCGAGCACCGCGACTCGGCATTCCTGTCGCGACAGCTCACGGGCATCGCCTGCGACATGCCGCTGGAGGCGACGCTCGACGAGCTCGAACGCGGCCGGCCCGACCTCTCGACGCTCGACGCCTTCTACGACGCGCAGGGCTTCGGCCGCATGCTGCGCGAGCAGGCGCGCAAGCTCTGACGGCGATGCTGGCGGACGCACTCGGGCGCGCGACCGGACGGCAGTTCGCGCGGGCGCCCGGCGCGGACGTGCACGGCGGGAGCATCCATCGCTGCGTGCGCTGGGAGACGGACGCCGGCCCGGTGTTCGTGAAGCTCGCGTCGGCCACCGAGGCCGACCTGTTCGCGGCGGAGGCAGACGGCCTGCGCGCAATGGCCGACGCGCGTGCCGTGAGAGTGCCGGAAGTCATCGCGACCGTGACGACGGACACCGAGGCCGCGCTGGTGCTCGAGTGGCTCGACTTCGGCGACACGGACGCGCGAGCCGAGGCTCGGCTTGGGCAGCAGCTCGCAGCCCTGCATCGCGTGGAAGGAAAGGCCTACGGCTGGCATCGCGACAACACCATCGGCCGCACGCCGCAGGTGAACACGCCGGCCAACGACTGGCCCCGGTTCTATGCCGAGCATCGGCTGGGGTTCCAGTTGCGGCTCGCCGAGCGCAATGGCCTGCCGGCACGCACCGTCGCGCGCGGTCGCCAGCTGGCCGACCGCTGCGCCGAATTCTTCACGAGCTACCGGCCGGCGTCCTCGCTGCTGCACGGCGATCTCTGGGGCGGCAACTGGGCCGTCGAGCGGTCGAGTGGCGCGCCGGTGCTGTTCGATCCCGCGGTGTACTTCGGTGATCGCGAGGCCGACCTGGCGATGACGCGGCTGTTCGGCGGCTTCGGGCCGGCGTTCTACGCGGCATACGAGCAGGCCTGGCCGCTCGATGCCGGGGCGCGCCTACGCCGGCCGCTCTACGACCTCTACCACGTGCTCAATCACTACAACCTGTTCGGCGGCGGCTACGGGGCGCAGGCCGGACAGCTGATCGATCAGCTGCTCGCCGGCCTCTAGTCCTTCGGCAGGCTCACGACCCCGCGGACGTTCGACACGTTGACCTCGCCCGAGGTGTCGGCCAGCAGCGTCAGGTTGTGACCGACGTCGCGCACCGTGATGTCGCCCGAGGAGTCGTTGTCGATCTTCACGTCGCCGGCGATGCGCTCGATCACGATGTCGCCCGAGGAATCGCTGCCGATATGGACCGCCGTCGCACCGCGCACGACGATGTCGCCGGAGCTGTCGCTCACGGTCACGCTGCCGGCGGCGTTCTCGACGCGCACGTCACCCGAGCTGTCGCTGATCTCGACGTCGCCCCGCAGGTTCGTCGCGACCACGTCGCCCGAGCTGTCGTCGATGCGGGTCACGCGCACGCCGTCGACCTGCACGTCGCCGCTGCTGTCCGTGATCGTCACGGCGAGGCTCGCCGGTACGTTCACCGTCATGTCCAGCGACGCGTAGAACAGGCCGAAGCCGCTGAAGCTGTCGGGCGCCTCGGCCCAGACCCGGATGACCGTGCCGTCACGCTTCACGCGCAACTGGGTCTGCGCGAGGAATTCCTGCTTCGACGCACAGGCCTTGCCCGAGCCGGTCAGGGTCGCGCCGCCTGCCGGGTGCACGGCGAGGTCGCCGGCCCGCGCGACGATCTCCACGCGCTCGGCACCGGTCGTGTCGATCGACACCGATCGGTCGGCCGAGTACCTGCAGCCCGAGTCGTCGTCCCAGGCGTGCGCGGGGCCCGCCGCCGTCAGCAGGAACAGGGCGAGGGCGCGAGTCGCCCGGCGAGGCTTCGTCGTCATGGAGTTCTCCTGAGGCCGTGGCGATTCGGGGCAAAGGGCGGCCTGTCGAGGTTGGATGCGCAGGGCGGGCAAAGGGTTGCAATGCGCCGGCCGTGGGTTCGCCGGTCGCGGTGAGGCGCGCCGTGTAGTATCTGCGCAAGACGCCCCCGGGGAGGCACGGATCCATGGCTGCGAACGTCGTCGTCCTGCTGATCGCCGTGCTGCACGTCTACATCCTCGTGCTCGAGATGTTCCTCTGGGACAAGCCGCGCGGACTGAGGGCGTTCGGCCTGACGCCCGAACAGGCGGCGCAGACCAAGTTGCTCGCCGCGAACCAGGGGCTCTACAACGGGTTTCTTGCGGCAGGACTGTTCTGGGGGCTTTCGCTGGGCGAGGCGGGACACTCGATCAAGGTGTTCTTCCTGGTCTGCGTGCTCGTGGCCGGCCTGTACGGCGCGGCGACGGCCAACAAGCGCATCCTTTTCATCCAGGCCGTGCCGGCGGCGGTCGGGCTGGTGCTGCTGCTGGTGTAGCCATCGACGCCTCGCAATACGCGAGCGCGGCGGCAGGACTCAGTTGACCGGCGCGCCCGTGCCGACGGAACAGGCCTCCCGCGCGCGATGGTTCTTGCTGAGCAGGATGTCGACGGCGATGCCGTAGTCCATCTCCTCGCCGCGCCAGCCGGTGCGAGCGGTGTGCGTATCGATGGCGACGTCGCGCTCGGCGTGCTGCCGGACGATCGTCTGCCAGTCCCCACTCATGGGCCTGGTGTGGCCGGGCGCGGTGGAGACGATCGATTCCCCGTTGGGCTTCAAGAATCGCCACGCGCCGTCGTCCAGGCGTTCGATCCTCAGGCCGCCTTCGTGCACGAGGCGGTGGTGGAAGCGGCAGAGCGCGACGAGGTTGTAGAGGCTGGTCTCGCCGCCCTCGGCCCAGTGGATCACGTGGTGCCCGTCGACGAACTTGCGGCAGGTGCAGCCCGGGAAGGCGCAGCCCTGGTCGCGAGCCAGGAGTGCCCGGCGCAGGGCGGGCGGGATGGAGCGGGTCTTGCGGCCGATGTTCAGCGGTTCGCCCTGTTCGTCCTCGGTGATCTTCACGTAGCTGCAGTCGCAGGAGAACCTTCGGGACGTTTCCGCGGAAACGCCCGGGCCGTCTGCCAGTTCGCTGCGGCCGGGCACGGAGTCCTTGAGCGTGTCGTGATCGACGTGCACGACGATCTGGAAGCGGTCGCCGCCGTTCATCGCCTCGGCGCCGTGGGCCAGGAAGCTCTCGGCGACGATGGCCAGCGCGTCGGCGCGACGGGTCGAGACCGGCGTGCGCTCCTGGTACGTGATGTACGTTTCCGCGGAAACGTCAGTGGCATGACCATGCCCAACGTCAGTGGCATGACCATGCCCAGCGCTACCGTCGCAGCACGGCTCATGGACTCGGCAGGTGGTCCGCTTCTCGTCCGGTAGCGGCAAGTCGTCGAGCGCGATCTCGAGCGCCTTCAGCAGCGTTGCCCCCGCCTCGGCGGGCAGCCGCGCCTTCAAGATCAGGGATCCGTCGTCGTCATAGGAATAGGTCACCGAGCGATTGGCCTGCTGGCGCGCCTCCCGCGACAACGCCTCGGCCTGCTGCACCCGCCGATACTTCCGCACCAGCTCTTCGACGTGATGTGCGGTGCCGTGCAGCCCGATCTGCACGAGGAACGCCTCGTCCTCGGGCGTGGCCACGCGAGTGAGCGCCCGCACCTTCGCGTAGCTCAGCTCGCCGCGGCCCATGGCGGCACCGATCAGCGGCAAAGCCTCGAGCGCACGCGCGACTCGCACCTTCTCCCGGGCCGCACCGAGATCGACGCCGCACTGCCAGTTGAGCCAGTGCGCGCAGGATCGGGTCATCGAATCGGACCAGCCCTTGCGGCGATCGAACTCGGCGAGCATCGCCAGCCAGCGACGGTTGGCCGCGTTGAGATGACCCATCAGCTCGGTGATCGAGGCCGCCAGATCGCGGTTCGAGAGCTCGCGGAAGGCGGGGTCGGGAGGGCTGTCCATGGCGCGCTCCAAGACTGGTTATATATACAGTCATGATATAACAAAACGACGTATAGTCAATACGTTAAGACAATTCGGTTGCCTGCTAATTTGCACAGAAATGCCGCCGCACCGAGCCGCAAAGGCAGCCAGGCGCCCCGAGTCCGGTCACCGGGTCGGCTGACATCGCACGGCACCCAGGAGGCCGGAAATACCAGGGTGCGCCTTCGTCGCGCGCGCGGCCGGTACACGGGAAAGCGGACACTGGCGGAGGGGTAAGATCGGCCAAGAACGGACCGTCGAATTTCCGCCCCTCGTGCTGACAGGTCACGGAGTCAGGTCGTAGACGATGAATCGCGCACCTTACGAAGATGCCGTGGCAAAAGTCCCGGCCGTCACGCTCGGCTTCTGGGTCATCAAGATTCTTGCGACGACGTTGGGCGAGACCGCTGGCGATTCGGTCAGCATGAGTTGGTTGGGCGAGACCTCCAGCGCGGCCACGGGGTGGGGTTACCTCATCGGCACCTTCATCTTCGTGGTGCCGCTGGTCCTGCTGATACTCGCGCAGATCCGCGCAACGCATTTCAAACCATGGCTCTACTGGGCGACGATCATCGCGTCCACCACGGCAGGCACGACGCTGGCCGACTTCTTCACCCGAACGCTTTTTACGAAACTCGGCCACGTCGACCAAGCGACGTCCTACCTGCTCGGATCACTTGCGCTATTCGCGTGCGTAATCGGCTCGCTTGTCGCGTGGAAACGAACTCTCGGCACGGTCAGTGTCGCGAGCGTGAGCGAACCGCGAGCGGAGTGGTTCTATTGGATCACGATCACTTTCTCGCAGACCTTGGGTACGGCTCTGGGCGACTGGACAGCAGACAGCTTTGGTGACTCGACCTTCATGGGCCTCGAGTCGGGCTATGTGCTGGGCGCGCTAGTATTCCTCGCCGCGCTGGCGGTGATCGCCGCGCTGTATCGACTCACATCGATCTCACGTGCCGGCCTCTTCTGGGCGGCATTCATCCTGACCCGTCCCCTCGGCGCTACCGTGGGAGATTTCCTCGACAAGCCTGTTGCCAGCGGCGGGCTGGATTTCAGCCGGCCTGCAGCGACACTCGTCCTCCTGGTTGCCATCGGCATTCTCATTGCGGCCTTGCCTCAGCGCGCTGGAAAGGCACACTGATCGCGGTGCCCTGGTGCGTCTGCCGTTGCCACCGCGAGGCCGATTGGGGTGAGCACGACCGTCTTCTTTGGGTCATTTTCACCGTACAACGTCCGCTTCCAGCGAAGACCGGCGCGACGGCGGCGCGGTTCGCGCCTCTGCAGATTCTTAACCAGCCGCGCAAACTGCCTTCCAGGATGGCCCGGCGGGGCGCCGGGCGCACCGCACGCGAGGTCGTCAGCTGCACGTCGCAGGCCCCGTCGTTTACGGGGCAGGCCCGCGGTGCGATAGTCGCCCGCGCCCACTTGCTACCGTTGGACCGACAGAGGAACGAAGATTGCCGTCATTTCCTCTCACAGCCGCGCATGAACGCCGGAAGCCGCTCGCTGCGTGGATCGCCCATCCCGCCGCCACGTACGGGGTCGCCCGGCGAGGCCGCGTGTCCGGGCAGTGCGCGCGACTGAGCATCTTTTCGACGTTGCTGTCGATCTGCCTGGCGGCACCCACTCTTGCCTGGGCGTCGACGACGCCGGGCGCCACGGAACTCGCCGCATGGCAGCAGCGGGCGGAGAGCGTAACCATCACGCGCGACGAATGGGGCATCCCGCACATCCACGGCAGGAGCGATGCGGACGCGGTCTTTGGCCTCATCTATGCCCAGGCCGAAGATGATTTCGATCGCATCGAGATGAATTACCTCAGGGCCCTCGGCCGCACGGCCGAGGTCGACGGTGAGGCGCAGATCTTCCAGGACTTGCGCATGCGGCTCGTGGCGGACGAGGACACGCTGCGCTCGCATTACGCCGCGAGCCCCGAATGGCTGCGCAGGCTGACGGATGCCTGGGCCGATGGCTTGAACTATTACCTCGCCACGCATCCGCAGGTGAGACCAAAGGTGCTGCAACGGTTCGAGCCGTGGATGACGCTCGCGTTCTCGGAAGGCAGCATCGGCTGGGACATCGAGCGCGTCTCACTCGGCGGGCTCGAGCAGTTCTACGGCACGGGAAAGGTGGCGGCACTCGCGCCCGCCACGAGTGACGGCCAAGGCGGTTCCAACGGCATCGCACTGTCGGGCGCGGTCACGCGGTCGAAGCACGCGCTGCTGCTGATCAATCCACACACCTCGTTCTATTTCCGCGCGGAGGCCCACGTACGCAGCGACACCGGACTCGACGTTTACGGGGCGGTGACCTGGGGGCAGTTCTTCATCTACCAGGGGTTCAACGAGCGGCTCGGCTGGATGCACACTTCGACGGGTGCTGATTTCCTCGACGAGTATGCCGAGACGGTCGTGCGCACCGAAAGCGGCGACGCGACGTACCTGTATGCGGGTACACAGCGGCCGGTTCGCTCGCGCACCGTCACGATCCGATATCGCACGCCGGGCGGAGAGATGCTGGAGCGTCCGTTCAAGGTGCTGTCGACACATCACGGTCCGATCGTGCGCGCTGAGCAGGGCAAGTGGATCGCAGTTCGCCTGATGCAGGATCCGGTCAACGCGTTGATGCAGTCGTACCTGCGGACCAAGACCCGCGATCTGGCGGCCTTTCGGTCGGTGCTCAACCTGCACACCAACTCCTCCAACAACACCGTCTACGCCGACGCGGACGGCAGAATCGCTTACTTCCACGCGAACTTTGTCCCGCGCCGTGGCTCGGGATTCGACTGGACGCGGCCGGTCGATGGCTCCGACCCGGCGACCGAGTGGCAGGGTGTACACGGGGTCGACGAGGGGCCGAACGTGATCGATCCAGCGACAGGTTGGATCCAGAACACCAATAACTGGCCGTATTCCGCGGCAGGGACCAGCAGCCCCAGGCCCGAGGACTACCCCGCGTACATGGACCAGGTCGGTGAGAACGCGCGCGGTGTCCACGCCGTCCGAGTGCTATCCGGTCGCGATGAGTTCACGCTCGACACTCTCATCGCAGCCGCGTACGACCCCGATCTCCCTGCGTTCGATGTACTGCTGCCGCCGCTGTTCGAGGCGTATCAGGGCTTGCCGGACGAAAGTGCGTTGCGCGCGCCGTTGGCCGAGCCGATTGCGTTGCTGCAGGGATGGGACCGGCGCTGGGCTGCGGATTCGGTGGCGACGACCGTGGCTATCTACTGGGCCGAGGAACTCTGGCGATTGGTGGGCGCCGATCCGAAGGGCCGCGCCTGGCCGCTGTTCAAGCAGGTTGCTTCCTCGAGTACCCCGGCGCAGCGCTTGCAGGCGCTACTGACGGCGGTCGAATGGCTGCAGCAGGACTTCGGCCGTTGGCGGACGCCTTGGGGCGAGGTCAACCGGCTCCAGCGCAGGACCGGCGACATCGTGCAGCGCTTCGACGACGCGGCCGCCTCGACCGCGGTCGGTTTTACCTCGGGTCGCTGGGGCTCGTTGGCCGCATTTGAAGCGGAGACGTACCCAGGCACCGTGCGCCGCTATGGAGCGAGCGGCAACAGCTTCGTGGCCGCCGTCGAGTTCGGGCGGAAAGTAAAGGCCAAGGCCATCCTTGTTGGAGGTCAAAGCGGGGCGCCGGCTTCGCCGCATTTCTTCGATCAGGCGACGCGGTATGCGCAGGGAACCTTGCGCGATATCCACTTCTACCCAGAAGACATCGCAAGGTACGCGACGGAAACCTATCACCCCGGGCGGCCCCCTCGTTAGACCAGGCAGCGCCACATCAGTCCCGGCTCAGGCCGCACGTCAGTCCAACTCTTGCGAGCTGATGAAGGGTCTCTGAGGCCTGACTCCAGTGCCCGGGGTGCCGCAAAGAAAAACGCCGGAACAGGGGGGGATTCCTGTTCCGGCGACGGTCATCGGCGTTGAGGGCTTAGCGCATCCGTCCTTGCTGCCTTAATTCGGCTGATGCTGCCTCGTCGCCTCGGTCACACCGTCAAGATCGCGGGGGAACTCTCTTGACGGCTCGATGCTGGCAGAACCATATCGCGATTAATGTGAACCGGGGATGACTTCTGGAAGGCATCTCGTGAGGCCCGGTCGAAGTGCGTCGTGCAAGTGACCGAGCACACTGGAAAAACAGCCAAATAAGCAGTTTCCACGCGGACTAAGGACTGTCCTCAGTCAGCGCAAGACAAGGGGACAGTCCCCATGCGGGGACAGTCCCCATTCGCGGCGAGGCAAGGGGACAGTCCCCGTGCGGGGACAGTCCCCCTGCGTCCTACAGCTTGGCCATCACGTGGCGCACGACGGTGTAGTCCTCGAGCGCGTACGCCGAGAGGTCCTTGCCGTAGCCCGAGCGCTTCAGCCCACCGTGCGGCATCTCGCTCACCAGCATGAAGTGCGTGTTGATCCACGTGCAGCCGTACTGCAGGCGCGACGCCACGGTCAGCGCGCGACCGACATCGCTGGTCCACACGGACGACGCGAGTCCGTACTCCGAGGCATTTGCCCACGCGATCGCCTGGTCCGTGCCCTTGAACCGCGTGACCGACACGACCGGCCCGAACACCTCGCGCTGCACGATCTCGTCGCTCTGCTTCGCGTTCGCGACCACCGTCGGCTCGAAGAAGAATCCGCCGCCCGTGCCCGCCTTGCCGCCCGCCGTGATCTCGATGTGCTTCTGTTTCTTCGCGCGCGCGACGAAGCCCGCGACGCGATCGCGCTGCTCGGCGCTGATGAGCGGGCCCATCTCGACGTCCTTCCCGGTCTGCGGGCCGACCTTGATGCTGCTCACGGCCGACGAAAGGTCTGCGACCAGCCTGTCGTAGACCTTCGCGCCCGCGTAGATGCGGCAGGCCGCCGTGCAGTCCTGCCCGGCGTTGTAGTAGCCGAAGGTCCGCACGCCGGACACCACCGCCTCGAGGTCCGCATCGTCGAACACGATCACCGGCGCCTTGCCGCCGAGCTCGAGGTGCGTGCGCTTGATGCCGGACGAGGCCTGCGCGAGGATCTTCTCGCCCGTGGCAACGTCGCCCGTGAGCGAGACCATGCGCACGCGCGGATGCTTCGTCAGCGGTGCGCCGACGGTGTGGCCGCGACCGGTGACCACGTTCACGACGCCGGCCGGCAGCAATTCCGCCAGCAGTTCGGCGAGCTTGAGCGCGGTGAGCGGCGTCTGCTCCGACGGCTTGAGCACCACGGTGTTGCCGGCGGCGATCGCGGGGCCGAGCTTCCAGGCCGCCATCATCAGCGGGTAGTTCCACGGCGCGATCGAGGCGACGACGCCGATCGGATCGCGGCGGACCATGGAGGTGTAGCCGGGCAGGTACTCGCCCGCCGCCGAGGCCGGGACGACGCGGGCGGCGCCTGCCATGAAGCGGATCACGTCGACGACGGCCGGGGTCTC
>JBPOHK010000126.1:0-1812 GCA_052035645.1 Pseudomonadota bacterium | reverse complement strand
GGATGTCGCGCACGAAGCTGCGGTCGATCTTGAGCTGGTCGAGCGGCAGGCGCTTGAGGTAGGCGAGCGAGGAATAGCCGGTCCCGAAATCGTCCAGCGAGAAGCCCACGCCGCGCGCCTTGAGCGCCTCCATCTTCTCGCTCACCCTGTCGATGTCCGTCACGAGGGAGCTCTCGGTGAGTTCCAGGTCGAGCCGGCGGGGATCGGCCCCCGAATGCTCGAGCGCGGCGACCACGCCGGCAACGAAGTCCTCGTGCAGGAACTGGCGCGCGCTGACATTGACCGAGATCACCAGCCGGCTGCGCTCAGGGTGATCCGCCCACGCCGCCAGCTGCGCGCAGGCGGCCTCGAGCACCCAGCGACCGAGCGGCAGGATCAAGCCGCACTCCTCGGCGAGCGGGATGAACTCGTCCGGCGGCACCAGGCCGCGCACCGGGTGCTGCCAGCGTACCAGCGCCTCCAGGCCGAGCACCGTCCCGTCCGCAGCGACCTGTGGCTGGTAATGCAACACGAACTGGCGCTGCTCCAGCGCGACCCACAGCCCGGCCTCGACGTCGGCACGGGCGTGCACGTCGGCCTGCATCGAGGGATCGAAGAAGCACACCGCGTTACGTCCGCCGAGCTTGGCCCGGTACATCGCCATGTCGGCGCGTCGGAGGGGCTCGTCGACCGGCTCGTCGGCCAGCTCGCCGAAGAGGCTCACGCCGATGCTCACCGACGTGCGATGTTCCGAACTGCCGAGCTGGAAACGCTGGTTCAGCGCCGCGAGGATCTTGTTGCCCACCGCCGAGGCCTGCTCCGCCGCCTCGCGCCCGTCCCCGGCCAGCGCCTCCAGCATGACGATGAACTCGTCGCCACCGAGCCGGGCCACGGTGTCGTCCTTGCGCACGCAGCGCGCGAGGATCGCGGCGACCTGCACGAGCAGCCGGTCCCCCTCCTGATGGCCGACGGTGTCGTTGACCGCCTTGAAGTTGTCGAGGTCGATGAAGAGCAAGGCGCCCACCGTCCCTTGCCGCGCACAGCTCGCCTGTGCCCGCTCCAGCCTCTCCATGAGCAGCCGCCGGTTGGGCAGCCCGGTGAGAAAGTCGAAGTAGGCCAGCTTCCTCACCTCGGCCTCCACCGACTTGCGTGCGGAGATGTCGCGCGCCGAGTTGAACAGCACCGTCCTGCCGTCCACCTCGAGCGGGAACGAGGTCACCTCGACCGGGTACACGCTCCCGTCCTTGCGACGATGCGCCGTCTCGAAGGTGTGGACTTCGCTCGACGCGAACAGCTCGCTCATCTGCGCGCGTAGCTCGTCCTCCGAACGGCAGGCATCCCAGCTCCCGACCTGCATGCCGACGACCTCGCTGCGCGATCGCCCGAGCATGCGGCAGAAGGCGTCGCTGGCCTCGATGACGGCGCCGTCGACATCGGTGATGTGAATGCCGTCGCTGGCGTTCTGCAGCAGAATGCGGCTGCGTTCGTTGGCGCGGTCGTTGGCGGCGACCAGCCGGTAGAGGAGCCACGCCGCCAGCCCGGTCACACCCAGGAAGAGCACCCACAGCAGCATCGCCTTGCCGACGTCGTCCCGCCACTGGGTGAGGTAGTCCTTCTCGCCCCAGCCGACGACGACGAAGGCCGGCAGGCGCTCGAGCCGGCGGTAGGCATTGATGCGCGCCACGCCGTCGGCCGTGCGCGCGCTATAGAAGGACTGCGCGCGAACGTCGGAGGCGACGATCTCGTTGAGCTCCTGCGACCCGCCGCGACTGCCGATCACGCCGGCCGGGGCATCGAGACGCGGCCAGCGCGCGATCAGCGTCATGTCGAGGT
>JBPOHK010000041.1:0-15137 GCA_052035645.1 Pseudomonadota bacterium | reverse complement strand
GATCGCGCTGACGGCCGAGGACCTGGTACGCGCGAACCAGTATCGCGAGAATGCCCAGCGTGCCGAACTGCTCGAGGGTTCGCGCGACCTCGACGCGTTCCTGCGGTCGCTCGAGATGGAGGTCGCGATCGCGCCGTTCAACGCGACCGGCCGCAAGCGCATCACACAGCTCATCAACAAGACCAACCAGTTCAACGTCACGACGCGCCGCTATACCGAGGCGCAGGTGGCCGAGTTCGAGGCCTCGCCCCGGCACCACACGCTGCAGGTCTCGGCCCGCGACCGCTTCGGCGACAATGGCATGATCAGCGTCGTGATCTGCGAGCGCGGCGAAGAGCAATGGCGCATCGACAGCTGGCTCATGAGCTGCCGCGTGCTCAATCGCAAGATCGAGGAAGCCATCTGCAACCGGCTCGCCCGGGATGCGCTCGCCGCCGGCGCGCACCGGCTGGTCGGCGAGTACGTGCCGACCGACCGCAACGGCATCGTCGCCGACCTGTACCCGAAGCTGGGCTTCCGTCTGCTCGACTCGGACGGCCCCGGCAGCCGCTGGTGCCTCGACCTCGACGGCTTCACGCCCTTCGACGTGCCGACCCGCGTCACGCCGTGAACGAAGCAGTGCGCGCGGAATTCTCGATCTCCCTCGAGGACAGCCTCGCCTTCGCGGCGCTGTCGGGCGACCGCAATCCGCTGCACGTGGACCCGGTGGCCGCGCGCCGCACGCAGTTCGGCTCCACCGTCGTGCACGGCATACACGCAGTGCTCAAGGCGATGGACGCACTCGCGCCTCGCTGGGCGGCCATCGGTGGCGACGTCGAAGCCCTGAACGCGACCTTCCACAATCCCATCCGCACCCACGCGACCGCCGTCGTGACGGCAACGGTCGCCGACGACGGTCGCTGGCGCCTGCAGGCCGAGTCCGGCGGCCGTCCGGCCTTCACCCTCACGTTCCGGCCGGGCACCGGGCCCGCGCCGGCGGTGCCGGCGCCCGGCCGCCCACCGGTGCGCGCACCCCGGGCGCTGCCGTTCCCGCCCGATCGCGTCGATGGCGAGGTGCCGCTGTGCCTGGACGACGCGCTGTTCGAGCGGTTGCTGCCGGCGCTGCGCCGGGCCGGCGCCGCGGCCTGGGTGGCCGAACTGGCGGCGACCACGAACATCGTCGGCATGGAGTGCCCCGGACTCGATTCGATCTATTCCGGCTTCAAGCTCGCCCGGCCCGAGCTCGCGCCACCCGCGAGCGGCATGACGTACCGGATCGAGCGGACCGACCCGCGCTTCCGGCTGGCGCGTCTCGCCGTGAGCGGCCGCCGGCTGGCCGGCACGCTCGACACGTTCTTCCGGCCGCCGGCCGTGGCGCAGCGCCCGTTGCGGGACGTCTGTCGGGAGGTGCCCGACGGCCGCCACGCGGGGCAGCGCGCGCTCGTGATCGGCGGCTCGCGGGGACTCGGCGAGATCGCCGCCAAGATCCTGCTGGCGGGCGGCGCCGATGTCACCGTCACCTATGCCCGCGGACGCCCGGACGCCGAGGCGCTGCAGGCACAGGCGCAGGCCGCCGGCCGGTCGTGCCGGATCGAGGCACTGGACGCCTCCGAGCCGCTGCCGTCGTCGCTGCGGGATTCCCTGGCCGCCGCCCGCTACACGCACCTGTATTACTTCGCCTCGCCCCACATCGAGAAGAACTCGACCGGACACTGGGACGCCGCCCTCTTCGAGCGTTTTGCACGGGTCTACGTCCACGGCCTGGCCGACGTGGTCGGCGCCGCGGTCGGGGACCGCCGCAAGGGACGGGATGCGGCCCTGCAGGTGCTGTATCCTTCCTCGGTGTTCCTGGACACGGACGAACCGGGCTTTGGTGAATACTGTGCCGCAAAGGCCGCCGGCGAAGCGGCGGGACGACACATGATGCAGGCGCTGGCCGTCGAGGTGCGCTCGCCGCGTCTGCCCCGCATGCGGACCGACCAGACCAGCGCGCTGATGGACGCAGGCGTCGAGGACCCGTTCCCGGTGCTCGAGCGCGTGCTGCGCCTGTACGCCGCATGATCCGCCCTTCGCCCATCACGGCGGCCGACCTTGCGGAAGTGGGTGCCTTCCTGAACACCCACCTCAATCCGCGCATTTCCGCCGCGGACTGGATCGGCTCGCTCTCGCACCGCTGGGCCGAGTCGACGCCGAACCACGGCATGCAGATTCGCGACGACGGCCGGCTGGTCGGCGTCTTCTGCGCCATCTACTCCGAGCAGTGGATCGACGGACGCCTCGAGCGCTTCTGCAATCCCCACAGCTGGTGCGTGCTCAACGACTACCGCAACCACAGCATCGGCCTGATCCTGCCGCTGCTCAGGCAGCCCGGCTACCACTTCACGATGTACACGCCCAATCCGAAGGTCGCGGAGATCTTCCGGGGCCTGAAGTTCCGCGACCTCGACGACCGGCTGTACTACTTCCCGAACCTCCCGCTGCCCGGCGGACTTGCCCGCTCGGGCTTCGTGGAATCGGACGTCGCTCGCATCGCCGCACGCCTGGACGGCCGGATGCTGCGCGACTTCGAGGCGCACCGCGACATTCCCTGGCTGAATTTCGTGGCGTTCGGCACGCCCGAGGACCCGTGCCTGCTGATCTTCAAGCGTGACGTGGCGAAGAAGCTGCCCTGCGCCCGCATCATCCACCTGAGCGATCCGGCCGCCCTGCAGCGTCACGGTCGCGCAGTCGGTCGACACCTGCTCCTACGGCACGGGCTGCCGACCTCCCGAATCGAGGCTCGCTTCGTCTCGTCCGCCCCGCCGCTGGCGGTGCTGCGCACGCGCCTGCAGCCGAAGCTCGTGCAGTCGAAAACCCTGGCGGATCCCCAGTTCCGCGACATCTACAGCGAACTGGCCGCACTCGACGTCTGAATCCCTGCGCGGGCTCGCCCGCGTCCGTCGCGCTCCGGAAAATTCTTGAGATGGATCGCCGCGGCCCGCAGCAGGTCGCCCCAGCCGCGGCTGCGCCGATAGAGCGGTTCCCGGCAGACGTCGATGAGATCGGACAGGCACAGGGCCAGGCCGAAACTGCGGTTCAGCCGGGCCAGCGTGTCCTCGGGTTCGAGCAGCAGGTCCTCGAAGCTCATGCGCACCACGGCTCGCCCGAGGCCGCGCACGAACACGCTGTTGGACTCGGTGATGCCGTGGTTGTAGCGCCGGGTATAACCCCAGCTCTGGATGTGCCGGCGCGAATTCGCCGAGATCCATGCCTGCAGGTCCTCGCGCGTCAGGACGAGGAACGAGGTGCGTTCGAGGTCCAGCACGCGCGCCCAGACCCGGATGGTCCAGGTCAGCCGCGGGTCCTTCCAGACGAAGGCGCCGTGGGCCTGGCACTGGGCCACGAAGTCTCGCAGCGGCGCAAGGTCCAGCGTGTCCGCCGCCCGCTCGATGCGCGTCACGTCCGCCGGATCGAAATGGTGCTCGTGGTCCAGGCCTGGCGCGAGCCTGGCGAGCAGTCGTCGATTCCACTCGACCAGGTCGGCGTTCTCGTACGTGTCGTAGTCGGTCTTGACCACGGTCTCGCTGCCGAGCCAGCAGCCTGCCCGGCCCATCAGGGCCGAGAAAACGGAACTGCCCGTCCAGCCGTGCGTCAGGATGATGATGTTGCGGGCGGGCGCAGCCATGTCGGTTGAGTGCGACGCGGGCGGCCAGCTTGTCTCAGTCATGTGACGATTCCGTGACGCTTGCCGCCACCCATTCCACGACCCAGTCGGAGGCCTGGGCCTTCCACGGCACGCGCGAGAACGTGTGGTCGGCTTCGAGCAGGTCGCGGCGCTGGACGCGCGGATCGTCGAGCAGCCCTCGCCAGGCCTGCGACGCCGCGGTGACCTCGTCGAATTCGCGCGCGATGTAGTCGCGGCCGCTCATGAGCAGCATCACGCGTCCGCGGAAGCGGCGCAGGCCCTCGGCCGTGCGGGCCGGCAGCGGCAGCCCGGAGATGTCGTCGTCCGCGGAGCTCGCGCTCGCCTTCGCCATCTGCCGGCGGCCGCGCAGATACGCGCGCAGCACGTCGAGCAGCGACGTGAACGATCCGCGCACGTCGAACTGCCCGGCGCGGACCTTCTTCCAGAAATCCGGCGACCGCAGCCGGTCGAGGTAGTAGTGCTTGATGATCACCTGGGCCTGGCCTTCCTGGGTGCGGACCCAGGGATTGACCAGCACCGCCCCCCGCACGCGCGGATCGCGCCAGGCATAGAACAGGATGCCGCTCGCCGACTCGCACTCGCCGAACAGCACGACCTCGCTGACGCCGCCCTGGCGTGCGAGCAGCGTGTCGATCGCGGCGCGGATGTCGGGTGCCGAGTGCTCGAAGCCGCGGTAGGTGCCGCTGCTGTCGCCCATGCCGCGCAGGTCGAAGCGCAGCACCGGGTGACCCGCGCGGGCGAGCTTGCGTGCGAGATTGACGAACTGCCGGTGGGCCCCGGCGCGGTACTGAGGGCCGCCGGCCACGACCACGACGACGCCGCGGTGCGACGGCCGGCCTTCGGGCCGGTGCAGCATTCCCGCAAGTTCGTCTCCTTCGCAGGCGAAGGTGAGCGGCAATTCGCGCGTCGCCTCGGCCGGAACGGTCGGAGAGGCGTCGGCCGGCTCGCTCGCCTCTGCGGGCCGCCGCCAATCGGAAATCGCGGCCACCGTGGCGGTGACCAGGTCCGGCGCGAGTTCGCGCTCGTGCACCTGCCAGAACGGCGGGCCGATGACGTTGGTACTCTTGACCGCGCCGCCCGCCGCCTGCAGGTCCTCCATCGCCTTCGTGTTCACCCGGGGCACCACGGCCTCCGCGCTCGCGAGCACCTCGAACCAGTGCACCGTGAGGCCGGCCAGCGACGCCGCCTTCGGCATCACCACGGCGTCGAGTTCGGCCGCCAGCCGCGGCGAGACCACGTAACCTGACACCTCGATCGACTCGCCCGCCGCCGAGTGGCGGCGCAACTCGTCCGTGGACTTGATGCCGTCCGCCTGCTCGATCTCCGCGGCGATCCGGATGCGCAGGAACTGCGTGTAGAACTGCTTGCCGTTCAGCACCGGCTGCCACAGCAGCAGGTTGGGAATGGCGCCGTCGCGCACGGCGAGCTCGGCCGCCATGACGGCGCCGAGGCGCACGCCCCACAGCCCCGCGCAACCATGCCCATGCCGCCGCAGCCAGCGGATGCCGCAGGCCAGGTCCTCGCGCCACTGCGTCCAGCTCGCGTCGACGAATTCGCCGGCGCTGTCGCCCGTCCCGTGCGGGTCCAGGACCAGCGTGCCGACACCGGCCGCCGCCAGCGCACGTGCCTGCAGCGACACCATCGCGCGGCAGCGATTCATTTCCTCGGCGAACGGCGGGCAGTACAGCACGTCGCCGCGCGGCGGCACGCCCGCCGCCGGCGGGAAGTACGCCGCGAACAGGGGCCCGCAGGTGCCCTGGAGGAGGAAGACCTCGGGCTTCAGCGCCGCGCCGCCGCTCATGCCGCGAGCTTGCTCCTCACCAGCTCGGCGAGGCTGCCGACGGTCTCGAACGCCTCGCCGCGGATCTCGTCGTCGTCGAACGCGAATCCATAGTGCTCTTCGAGCGCCGTGACGACGGACACCACCGCCATGGAGTCGAACTCAGGCAGCCCCCCGAGCAGCGCGGTCGACGCGTCCATGCCGTCGGCGCGTGCGCCGAGGCGCAGCACGTCGCGCAGGACCTGGACCAGTTCACGAACGATCTCGTCAGCCATCACACCGTCTCCTCGATACAGCCGGATCCGTCACGGGCCGCGCGACCGCGCCGCCGCCAGAGTCGCCCGCAGGCGCAGCCGCCAGGCGCTCATGCGCGCCGGGCGATAGTCTAGCGACCGCTGCAGGCTTTGCAGGCACAGCCGCGGGGCGCCGGCCCGGAAATGCTGGTAGGCGAACTCGAGCCACGACGCGCCCAGGATCCGGGCCAGTTCGCCGTCCGCGAGCCGGTTGCCGGCCGGGTCCGCGGGGCCGAAACGACCGACCGCGCGCTCGACGACCAGCGCGTGGTAGTTGGTCGCCATGGCCCGGTGGCTGATGCTGGCCGGGTGGATCCGGTACGCCGACAGGACGCTGTCGAGCATGTGGATCGGCCCGAGGCGCGACAGCCGCAGCCAGAAGTCGAGATCCTGTCCCTTGCGCAGCGTGGTGTCGAACTCGCCGATCTCCTGCAGAACCGCGCGCGGCGCCATCAGCGTCGAGGTGTGCAGGATGGAGGCCCGCAGCAGTTCGAGGTAGAGCCAGCCCGACGCCCGCGTGTCGCGCGACAGCGCGTGCAGGTCCTCGACCCGGTCGGGCTCGTGCCAGGCGGGCTGGGCCGCGTCCTCGCGGAACTCGACCTTGTTGCAGTAGACGGCGACGCACTCCGTGCAGTGCTGCAGGTGGTGAACCTGCATCTCCGTCTTGCGCGGGTGCCAGAAGTCGTCGGCGTCCAGGAAAGCGATGTACTCCCCCCTCGCCTCGCGCATCCCGGCATTGCGGGCCACCGCGGCACCGGCATTCATCTGCCGGAACACCCGCACGGGCGGGCCGAACGATTCGGCGATCTCCGCCGTGTCGTCGCGCGAGCCGTCGTCCACGACGATGATGTCGAGGGGCCGGTGCGTCTGGGCCAGCACGCTGCCGATCGCCTGGCCGATGAAGCGCGCATCGTTGTAGGCGGGAATGACGACCGAGACCGTCGGCCGGACCTCGGGGCCGCCGGCGGCCGCGGACTGCCGGGACGGGCGGGCCCGGGCGGCGATCGCGGGCGCCTTCTGTGGCGACGGGTCGGCCACGTCCCGCAGGGCGTGCACGTCCTCGGCCTTGCCCGGCGCGCGTCCGCCCAGGCGGGAGCGGAGGATCTCGAGCAGGTCCGCCTCCGGCCCCTGCGGGCGGCCGAGCACGGCCCAGAGGCCGTAGAGCGTGCCGAAATAGGTCAACGCACCGAACACCGTGATTGCCAGCAACTGGAGGACCGACTGGCCGGTGCTGGTGGGCACCCAGCCGTGAGTCAGCCAGTCCACCACGAAGTACATCACCACGCACGCGACGATGACCCGCCACGTGCGCTTCGCCGTCGTACGGATCGACACGCCGGCGAAGCGGCGCAGCAGCAGCATGGTGATCGGCACCAGGGCGACATTGCTGATGAGGACGGCCTCGGCTGCGCCTGCCACGCCCCGCAGGGGCACGAGGGTCAGCACGAGCGTCAGCAGCATCGTCACCCAGAACGCCTCGACGAAAGTCTCGAGGCGGGCCCGGTTGATCGCCCAGTACACGTGGATCGCACCCGAGCTCAGCAGGCCGGCGAAGCCGGCGATGGCGAGCGTCCGCAGCAGCGGAATCGCGTCGTGCCAGTTCTCGCCGAGCACCAGCAGCACGACCTGCGACGCGCAGAGATACGTGCCGACCGCGATCGGCAGCGAGATGAGCCAGATGAGCGGGTTGGCGTAGAGGTAGGACTCGCCGACGGCCTGGGCCCGGTCTCCCTGGGCCGCATAGGCCGAGAACAACGCCCGGTTGATGGGCGCGGCGAGTTCCGTCGAGGCGAGCTGCGACAGCTCGTTCGACACCGAGAACAGGCCGAGATCGCGCGCGCCGTCCAGGCGGCCCAGCACCATCTCGACGGAACGGGTTCGCACGAAGGTGAGGATGTTGGCGAGCCACAGCCAGATCGAGAAGCCCAGCAGCTCGCGGCGCGCCGACAGCGTCGGCCGCGGCCGGTGCGGGTGCATCGCGTAGCTCATCGCGGTGGACGTGAAGCGGCTCGCGAGCGTGCCGAGCAGCAGCGCCCAGTACGAACGCAGCAGGATCGCCGCGGTGACCGCCACGAACGCGCCGGCCACCTTCGAGGCCGTGCGCAGCCGGAACTCCTTGTTGAAGTCCATGTCGCGCCGGAAGTGGATGACGCCTGGATTCTCGACGGCGGCGACCAGCAGGCTCAGCCCGAGCACCATGATCATGGCGACGATGCGGGGCTCGCGGTAAAAGTCCGCCGCGGGCACGGCGACCAGCGCCAGCACCAGCACCGAGGTGATGCCCAGCAGCGCGCGGATCGTCCAGGCCGTGTCGAGGTGGCGGCGTTCCAGGCCCGGCTGGCGCACCAGCGCCCAGTCGAGGCCGAACGCGCCCAGCACGTCGGCGGCCGCGACGAACACCATCGCCATGGCCACGAGTCCGAAGTCGCTGGGCGCGAGCAGCCGGGCCAGCACCATCGTGCTGACGAAGCCGAGCCCACGCTCGGCGAAACGGGCCGCCACCATCCAGGCGGCGCCGCCGACCACACTGCCCTTTTTCGCGGTGACCGTCATGACCGCCTCACAGCAGCGCCACCACGGCGCGATTCACCTTCAGGCGGATCGCGGGCGAATAACGGTCCTTCAGCCACATGAACAGCGACAGGTAGAACGGCAACGAGCGCAGGAACAGGCAGGTGTCGATGCGCGACCGCCGGCAGGCCTCGTCGAGCCAGGGCGCCGGCGCGTCGGGCACCCGGGCCAGCCAGGCGTCGCGCATCGCGCGCAGGCGCACCGGGTGGAAGTCGACCAGCGAGCCGAGCAGGACCGCGAGGTCGACCCCGGGCACGTCGACCTTGCCGAAGTCCTCCCAGTCGAAGATGACCAGGCGGCCGTCGCGCATGCCGAAGTTGTTCGGCACGAAGTCGCCGTGCTGCCGCTGCGCCGGCAACGCGCGCAGGGCGGCCAGGTCGCTCGACTCGAGCACGCGGGCGCACAGCGGCTCCTGTTCGGTGCCGACGTAGCGGGCCGTGAGGATCTCGCCGAGATCGTCCACCCGCGCCAGGCTGCCCGGCGCCGTGAGTGCCCCGGCCGCATAGTCGAAGAATGCGAGCAGCTCCCGGACGACCGGGGTCGCGGCCGTCGCCTTCAGCAGCGACGGGCCGGTGACGATGCGGAAATCCACGCCTTCGGCCACCATGCAGCTCAGCTTGCCGATGCGGAAGAACGCCAGCGGTTGCGGCACGAACCGTCCGACCAGCGCAGCGACGGAGCGCGAGACCTCGTATTCCCGCTCGAGGTCATAGGCCTCGGCCATGCGCAGGTAGTAATAGCGGCCGTCGCCGTCGAACACGTTGACGAGCACGTTGTCCAGGCGGACGAAGACGTTGCAGCGCGCCGCCCGCTCGTCCTTCAGCAGGCCCAGTTCGCGCAGGTGGACCAGCACGGCGTCTAGCATGGCGCGTGCCCCGAGAACATCAGCGACCCCTGCAGGTGCGGCACGATGCCCGCCTCCACGAGCAGGTGGCGCAGGGCGCGGCTCAGCGGGTTCAGGGCGTCGCGGTTGCGCGCGAGGTGCAGCCGGAAGTAGTTCAGCGATGCGCGACGGTCCTGGCTGATGAGCATCCACGGCACGTCCGCCGAAGGCAGCACCGTTCCGACCTGGATCTGCCCGAAGCCCGCGGCCGCGAGCTCGCGCTGCACGCGCCCGCCCGTCCAGCCGAACAGCGGCCAGCGCAGGCCCGCCGACGGGATGAGGAAATTCTCGACGCAGCCGGCCAGCACGCCGCCGGGCACGAGGATCCTGCGCACCTCGCGCAGCAGTTCGGCCCGCTGCGCCGCCGAGCGGCGCCGGGGCGGCAGGGCCACGAACTCGCCGAGCGACCAGTGCAGCACGACTCGGTCGAAGGATGCGTCGGCGTGGCGGTACAGGCCGTCGCAGGCGTAGCCGACGAAGTCGCTGACCACCTCGCCGTCCCAGCCTTCGGCTGCCAGCAGGTCGCGCCCCGGGACCGTCAGCAGCAATGTCCGGCAGGCGGCCGGCAGCGACGCCATCCGGTACAGGGTAGCGATGCGCGCGGCGACGGACTGGTAGATGACCGCCGTTTCGGCCGTCGACTCGTTCTCACTCACACGTGCGGCCTGACCTTTCTGGCCAGGATCACCGCGTCCGGTGCGATCGGCGTCCAGACGCTGCTGGAAAAACGCCGCTCGAGCTGAACCTCGCGCTGAGGCCGGCTGCCCGCCTGCGCGGCCAGCCGCGAGCGGTATTGCCACACGGCGATGGGCCGCGTCTCGACGATTTCGAAACCCGCATCGGCCAGGATGCGGCGGAAGATCCGCGGAGTGAGGTGGACTTCCGTGTGTCCGCCCGTCAGGCGGTCGAACACGTTCATCAGTGCCCAGGGATTGCGGTGGTTGTTGACCAGCAGGTGGCCGCCGGTCTTCACCAGCGGGCTGAGCGCGCGCAGCACGGCCGCGCGCAGCTCGGGCTCGGCATTGCCGAAGAAGCGGAACGAGGAGACGAGGTCGAACTGGCCCAGCTCGACCGACTCGGAGGTCAGATCGGCCAGCACGAAGCGGGCCTGAGGCAGCTTGGGGCGGGCTGCTTCGAGCATCGTGGGCGATATGTCGACGCCCACGGTCTCGCGGGCGAACCCGGCGACGATGCGGGTCAGGCGGCCGGTGCCGCAGGCGAAGTCGAGGTAGCGGTCGATGCCGCCCGGATAGACGCGCGGCAGCAGCTCGCGGACGTGCCTCTCCTCCCACTCCGACATGTAGTGGTCGAAAGCCGACGCGGCCAGGGCGGCGTCGTAGTGCCCACCCCGATCGGCGTGCAAGTCCTTGTAATGCTCGGCCATCGGTCCATCACCGTCCTGTCGCGACGGGCCGGATTTTGTCACAGTCGGGGACCCGAAAACGTCGATCCGGACTCGTTTCGGGTCCTATCGGGCCTCGTCCCAGACCCGGCGCCCCAGTCCCATGGCCTCGCCGAGCCGGCGCGAGCCGTCGTGGGTCAGGTGGGCCTTGTCCCGGTACAGGAACGTACCACCCATCTGGGCGTCGCAGGTGCCGTCGTGGCAGTCGAAATCGTCGATGTGGATGACCGGCAGGCCGGCCTGCCGCTCGACCCGGTCCAGCAGGGCGAGCACGTCGGCCCGGAACTCGCGGAAATGCGCCTCGTCGATGGCGCAGTTCTCGCGGTCGGCCCCGAACGCGAACTTGCCGAGGGCACGCTGTTCCAGGCAGCGCCCGACGTCGTAGCCGGCCATCGGCATCGAGCTGACGAAGACGACCCGCCGGCCGAGCGCGCGCACCGCCGCCGCGGTCTCGGCCAGGGCCCGGGCCGCGACGTCCTCGGAGCCTTCCTGGTCGAGGACGTTTCCGCCGTCCCGCGCCACGAGCACGTGGTTGCCGCGCAGGTACTGGTCGGTCACGCTCGCGAGCACCACGACCTCGATGCTCGGCGTGGCCGCCACGTAGTCGAGGACCGACTGGTTGAAGCGGATGCAGCCCTCCGCCCAGTTCCGGTTGTGCGAGCCCTCGTCGCTCCAGTACGAGAGGCGCACGTAGGGTCCGCACGCACTCTTGGTCGCCTGCTCCACGCCCCGGTCGGTCGTCGCGACGATGGCATCCACGAGGTGCATCGCGTGCGAGTCGCCCCACACGAGGATCTGGGGCCGCTCCGAATTTCGGCACTGCGGCCGCGACTCGAAGCGCTCGCGGTACTCGCAGGCCGGGTCGAAACCCACGTTCGGCCGCCTCACCTGCTCGTAGTCGACGCTCCCCCGGGCCTGCCAGGCGCCGAGCGCGATGCCGATGCCGATCACCGCCACCGAACCTGCGAGCGCCGCTCCCGCCGACCTGAGGTTCATCGGCAGGTCGGCGTGCCGTACGGGGTTCTCCACGAAGTTGTACATCGCCCACGCGATGGCGACCGACGCCGCGGCCAGGGCGACGCGCACCTGCAGCGGGACGTCGATCACCCAGGCGCTCGCCGCCAGCGCGAACAGCGGCCAGTGCACGAGGTAGAGCGAATAGGACATGTCGCCGAACCAGGCGAGGCCGCGCATCGGCGCGCTCGCACCGACGACCGGGTGGTTGCGCAGGATGACCACCAGCGTCGCGAGGCAGACGATGATCGCATCCGCCCCGGGATGCGCCCCGCCCACCGGCACGAAGGGCACGACGAGCAGCGCGGCCAGGGCGGGCCAGTACAGGCGTCGGACCCAGGCACCGTCCGCGCGGCCTTCCAGCGCGAGCACGCCCAGCGAGCCGATGCCGAGCTCCCAGGCCCGCGTCGGCAGCAGGTAGAACGTGGCGCTCGGATCGATGCGGCCGTAGGCGAGGCACAGGCCGAGGCTCAGCGCCACGACGGCCCAGGCACCGGCGCGCCAGAACCGCGCGGGCACCAGCACCAGCGTCGCGGGCAGCAGCAGGTAGTACTGCTCCTCGATCGAAAGTGACCAGACGTGCAGCAGCGGCTTCAGTTCGGCGGCACCCTCGAAGTAGCCGGTCTGGCGCCACAGCACCACGTTGCCCGTGAAGGTGACCGCGCCGACCAGCTGCACGACGAAGTCGTGGAACTCGGACTGCGTGAGGAACAGCGTCGCGGCAAGTGCCGTGCCGAGGAACGTCAGGTAGGCAGCGGGGAGCAGGCGCTTGGCGCGGCGGAAATAGAAGGCCTTGAAGCTGAAGTTTCCGCGCGCGATGCCGCGGCTGATGATGCCGGTGATCAGGTAACCGGACACCACGAAGAATACGTCCACGCCGAGATAGCCGGCCGACGGCGCGAACGGCAGGCCGGCGTGGTACAGGAGCACGAGCAGGATCGCCACGCCGCGCAGCGCCTGGATGTCGGTCCGGAACCGGACGTTCTCCCCTGCCGCCATCGCTCGTCCCCCTCAGCCGCGCGGCGGTGTCGTCGCGCCGCCAGGCGGGGCCGCGGATACGGGCGGCTGCGCCGCCGCCCGCGCGGCAAAGCTGAGCATCAGCATCAGGATGGTCATCAGCCAGAAACGCAGTTCGTACTTCACGTTGGGCACGAACTGGTCGGAGATCGTCAGCGCGACCAGAGATGCAGCGATGCCGGGCAGGAGCATGGCCTGCAGTCGCGGCAACCTCGGGGCCTGGCGGTGCAGGCTGCGCACGCCCACGTAGATCCACAGCAGCGTCAGGACGTAGGAGCCGGCGCCGACCACGCCGTGGTCCACCAGCAGGCTCAGGAACGTGTTGTGCGAAGCGCGCCTGCCGGTTCCGACGTTCAGGTCCTGTGGCGGCAGGTAGGACGGGCTGAGGAACTCCGTGCACAGGTGCCCGCAACCGAGCGGATGCTGCTGGAACATCTTGAACTGGGCGAAGAACAGTCGCCTGCGCGCCCCGCCCGTGTCCACGCCCGCCACGTCCTTGCCCTGGTACTTCACCGTCTCGATGCGCTCCCAGTAGAACGGGTTGGTGAGCATCAGGAACCCGAGCACGCCGAGCACCGACAGCGCCATGACGCGGGCGCGGAACTTGCCCGGGGTGAACCAGTTGAACGCCAGGCCGCCGACCGCGAGCGCGAGGAACCCGCTGCGGCTGACCGTCATCACCAGCGAGTTGATCAGGAACGGGACGACGAACAGCAGCACGATGCGCCACTTCTTGTCGGCGTACAGGAACAGCGAGGCCGACAGGAAGATGCCCGTCACCAGCGTCAGCGCGCCGGCGTTGGCGTCGCCGATGCCCGAGCCGCCGAAGCTGTCGAACCGTCCGCCCTCGTAGCTCGAGAACGCGACCCACGCGAGATAGACGCAGCCGGCGATGTAGGCGCCGAGGAACCACCTGAAGTGTTCCTCGGTGTCGATCGAGCGATAGAGCAGGAAGATCGCGATGGCGTACTTGAAGTAGTACTCGATGAAGCGCTGGTGCTCCTCCACGTCGAGCGCGATGGGGAACTGCAGCAGCGCGTACACGAGCAACGTCGCCAGCAGGATGAACGCACCGTGCCGGCCGAGCCGGATGGCATGCGGTGGCGGGCGATGGATCGCGATGGCGAGCAGCGCGACCAGGGCCGACATCAGGCTCCAGCGCAGGTCGGGCAGCGACTCGCCCCACCAGCGGGACGGCGGGTCCAGGAACACCATGGCGACGTAGGTCAACGCACCGAAGATCGGGTGACGGGCGAGCGCCATGAAGCACCCCGCCGCGAACGCCGCCATGAACGCCAGACCCGTCAGGCTCACGTTGTCCTCGACCCCTCAGCGGCCCCGTGCCCGGGGCAAGACTTCACCGCCCTCCCTCCGGGAAGGCCACCTGCGCAAGCATTGCCCAGGCGGGCCGGCGAAACCGTGCGCCAGGCCCCATGCTCGCTGTTCAACCGGAGTGAATCGACGCCGTCGGGCGTCAGGGACCCGAACCCGCCTTGCCCCCGGCCTTGGCCTTGGCCTTGGCCAGCAGGTCGCGCAGCCCCGGCAGCGGGTAGCCCTGGGCGTACGCCTTGTCCGCATAGGCCTGGGCGGCCTCGAGGTCGCCCTTCTTGAGCTTCAGCAGGCCGCGGTTGTAGTACAGCTCTGCATTGTCGCTGCCGAGCTTCTCCGCCTGGTCGTACTGGCGCTCGGCCTCGTCCAGCTTGCCGGTCTGGTGCAGGTAGATGCCGTAGAGCGCGTGGAGGTTCGGATCCTCGCCACGGAACCAGATCGCCCGCTTGAAGTAGCAATCCGCCGTATAGACCCGCCCTTCCAGCGAATCGGGCATCTTCGGGTGCATCTGTTGCCAGCGCCCCATCGCCACCAGCGCGCGATAGTGGTTCGGCAGTGCGCGCAGCACGAAATCGAGTTCGCCCGGGATGTAGCCCGTGAGGCCGTGCTGCAGGTTCTCGATCTCCGGCGTGAAGTGGTATTCCTCGACGATGTCCAGGCGCTGCTTGCTGGCCGGATTGAGAAAGTCGAAGTAGTCCTTGCCCTCCACGCCGTGCAGCGGCGTGCAGTCGGCGTTGTAGGGCACGTCACCCCAGGCGGGCACCGTGCCCGCGAGCAAAACCACCGCGATCCAGGCTTGGAATCTCATCGGCTCGTCTCGGCAGTCCTTCCGGGACGCTCAATGTAGCAGATCGGGCCGGCGGTCCGGGCGAGTCGGGCCGCCGCTCCTGCCGGTCAGGGCTTCCAGAGCGCGACCTTGCGCGTACCGCCCGCCACCCAGGCGAAGGCACCGAGCGGCGGCACGTAGAAAAACCGGGTGTAATGAGACATGTAAGACGCCGTTCCCTCGGCTGCACCGCCGCCCTGCATCTGCACCGGCAGGGTGCCGGAGGCCGGGGAAATCGTGGCGATGGTCCAGGTATCCGGCGCGAAGAGGTTCTGCACGAGATAGCGGTCGCGCAGGCGCTCGTTGTCGGCGCCTTCCATCATGTCGGGATGCGTCGCCTGATAGGTCTTCTTGTACA
>JBPOHK010000065.1:0-10106 GCA_052035645.1 Pseudomonadota bacterium | reverse complement strand
CTGCTGCGCAAGGGGCATCCCGTGGGCGCCACCGGCTGCGCGCAGATCGTCGAACTCACCGAGCAGTTGCAGGGACGCGCGGGCGCCCGGCAGGTGGAGGGCGCGCGCGTCGGGCTGGCCCACAACGGCGGCGGGGCGATCGGGCTCGATGCCGCCGCGACCGTGGTGACCGTGCTCACGCGCGAGGACTGACGCATGACGGCCGCCGCCTTCCCGGTGCTGAGCGATCTCATCGCGGGCTGGGCCGCGCGCGCGCCCGAGCTCGCGGTGCTGACGGTGGACGTCGGTCCCGGTCACGCGGACGAGGTGCGCACGTACCGCCAGCTGTGGGACGACGCACGCCGCCTGGCGCGTGGGCTGCAGTCCCTCGGCCTCGAGCGCGGCCAGCATTTCGCGCTGCTGATGGCCAATCATCCGGCCGCGGTCGAAGCGATGATTGCGGCCTGCCTCACCGGCACCGTGTTCGTCCCCATCGACCCCCGCACGCGCGGCGACAAGCTGCGCTTCATGCTGGCGCATGCCGAGTGCCGGGGCGTCATCGCCGCGGATTACGCGCTGGCGAACCTCGACGAGCTGCGCGGCGGGTTGCCGGATCTGCAATGGGTGGTCGGGCTGTCGACGCCCGAGGACGGTCGCCGACTGCCGGCGTCGGTCCGGCCCTACGACGACCTCGTCGCGGGACCGGTGCCGGAGGATCCGTTCACGGCCGCGAGCGCCGACGATCCGATGCAGTTGCTGTTCACCTCGGGCACGACCGGTGACCCGAAGGCGATCCGGATGCCGCACCGGCGCTGGGTCGAGAACGCGCTGGTCGTGCCGAAGGTGAGCGGCTGGCAGCCCGGCGAGAAGCCCTATTCCGGTCTCTCGCTGACCCACGCGAATGCACAGGTGCTCACGCTGGGTGCCTGCCTCGCGAACGGCGTGCCCTGCGTGCTCTCGCGCCGGTTCACCAAGTCGCGGCTCTGGGACATCGTGCGCCGGCACGGCTGCACCACCTTCAACCTGCTCGGCGGCATGACGACCGCGATCTACAGCGAACCGCCGCGCCCCGACGACGGCGACAATCCCGTGCGCTTCGTGCTGTCGGCGGGCATGCCGGCGGCGATCTGGGAAAACTTCGAGCGCCGCTTCGACCTGAAGGTCTTCGAGTTCTACGGCGCGGCCGAGGGCGGCATGACGTTCAAGCCCATCGGCATCGGCCCGATCGGCAGCATCGGCAAGCCGGTGCCCACGCTGCGCCACCGCATCGTCGACGACGACGGTCGCGACGTGCCGCTCGGCACGCCGGGCGAACTGCTGTTCCAGGCGGCCGACGGCTCGCCCTACGTGGTCGAGTACTACCGCAACCCGGAGGCCTCGGCGCGCAAGTGCGCGGGCGGCTGGCTGCACATGGGCGACGTCGTCGTCGAGGACGCCGACGGCTGGCTGTTCTTCCTGTACCGCAAGGGCGGCGGCATCCGCCGCAACGGCGACTTCATCAACCCGGCCTTCGTCGAGAAGGCGATCGCCGAGCAGCCCGAGGTCGACGACGTCTACGTCTACGGCATCCCGGCCGCGAACGGCGCGCCGGGCGAGAAGGACGTGGTGGCGGCCGTGGTGCCGAAGGCCCCGGCGTCCTTCGACGCCCAGGCGCTGTTCCGCGCGTGCCGGCGCCTGCTCGAGCCCAATGCCGTGCCGAGCCTGATCCAGGTGCTGGCGCAGATCCCGAAGACCGCTTCCGAAAAACCGCAGGACCGCTTCCTGGTCGAGGCGCTGCAGAACGACCCGCACGCGGTGCACCGCGAGCAGGCCTGAACCGATTCCCGAGGAGAAAGCCAAGATGTCTTCACGCAAGGTTCTCATCTACGGCGCGAGCGGCTACACCGGCAAGCTGGTGGCCGAGGCGCTCGCGCAGCGCGGCATTCCCTTCTATTTCGCCGGTCGTACGCGTGCGCGGCTCGAGGCTGCCCTCGAGATCGTGCGTCAGCGTCGCGGCGGGCCGGTCGATGCCGAGATCGTGGTGGCGGACAGCACGAAGGAGGCCCTGTTGCCGCTGTTCCGGCAGGTCGACGTGGTGATCAACGTGGCCGGGCCGTTCATGCAGGTGGCGTGGCCGGTGGTCGAGGCGGCGCTCGAGGCGGGGTGCCACTACCTCGACACGACGGGCGAGCAGGACTGGGTCATCGCGATCGGCGCGAAATACGGCGCCGCGTTCGCGGCGAAGGGCAGGCTCATGGCGCCGGCGACCTCGTTCATGTGGTCCGCGGGCGCGATGGCGGCCGAAGTGGTGCTCGAGAACCGCGAGGTGGACAGCCTCGACATCCTCTACCAGATCGACAACGGCCTGCCGTCGGTGGCCTCGACGCAGTCGTTCCTGCGCATGGTCTGCAACGAGACCTCGCAGTTCTACCTCGAGCACAAGGAATACAAGCCGTGGCCGAACGACGTCGCCTGGGACGTGTTCGTGCCCTACCGCAACGCCAAACTGCGCGCACATCCGTGGGGCGGCGCCTGCGAGCCGGTCTGGTACAAGGACGACCCGCGCGTGCGCAACTGCAAGGTGCTCACGGCGATCGGCGAGCACATGATCGACCCGATCATCAGTGCGATCAAAGGCTTCAACGCCGCGTCCGCGGGACTCACGCGCGAGCAGCGCGAGGCCGTCACCAACCAGATGGCCGGCCAGCTCGCGGCGGGCGAGCCGCCGAAGGACGACGTCGACGTGCAGCGCGGCGTGATCGTCGTGTACGGCCAGGGCCGGCGCGTCACCACGAAGTACGTGATGAACCTGTCGGCGGCGTACACGTGGACGGGCGAGGTCTGTGCCGACGGCGCGCAGCGCCTGCTGAACGGCCAGCTGAAGAAGACCGGCTTCCAGTCCGCGCCGCAGGCATTCGGTCACCGCGAGCTGATCACCACGTTCCACGCGCTCGGCTATTGCAGCGCGCTGCCGGACTGAGGCGAGGGAGTCACGCATGGGCGAGCGGATGGCGGGCAAGGTCGTGCTCATCACGGGCGGCGCGAGCGGCATCGGGCTGGCGAGCGGCGAGGCCTGTGCCCGGGACGGCGCGCGGGTCGTGCTGACGGACGTCGATGCCGCGGAGGGTGAGACGCAGGCGCGTCGTCTCGCGGGCGAGGGCCTCGCCGTCGAGTTCCTGCCGCAGGATGCGACGAGCGAGGCGGACTGGCGACGAGTGATCGATACCGTAGTCGCGCGCCACGGTCACCTCGACGTCGTGGTGAACAACGCGGGCGTGGCGCACATCGCTCCGCTCGAGGACGAGACGCTCGAGGGCTGGCGCCGCATCCAGGCCGTCAACATGGAGGGCGTGTTCCTCGGTACGCGCGAGGCGGTGCGGGCGATGAAGGGCCGCGGCGGGTCCATCGTCAATCTCTCGTCCATCGAGGGCCTCATCGGCGAGCCGCACGTGCCCGCGTACAACGCCTCGAAGGGCGGCGTGCGCCTGTTCACCAAGTCGGCGGCGCTGCACTGCGCGCAGTCCGGGTACGGCATCCGCGTCAACTCGGTGCATCCCGGGTACGTCTGCACGCCGCTGGTGGCCAATGCAATTGCGGTCCTGCCCCCGGAGCAGGCGCTCGCCCTGCAGCAGGACCTGATCGGTCGCATTCCGCTCGGTCGCATGGCCGAGCCGCGCGAAATCGCCCAGGCCGTGCTGTTCCTGGCCTCGGACGAGGCGAGCTACGTCACCGGGGCGGAACTGGTCGTCGACGGTGGCTACACGGCGAAGTAGTCTCGGGCGGGGGCAGGGGAGAACGGCATGAGCACGGTGTCCGGAGCGGTCGCGGGGACGGGTCGGGAAACGGCGCCCGGCTGGGCGCTCGTCGCCGACCGCTGGGTGCGCTACCTGACCGAAGACCTCGGCGGCGGGCCGAAGGTCGTGAAGATCGCGCAGATGGTCAACTTCCACAAGGTGATCACCGCGTTCCTCATCCTCGGCATGATGAAGTGGTTCGACAACTTCTCGACCGCGGCGTGGATCTACCTCGCGCTGCACGGCACCTACGGCTACTGCTGGCTGATCAAGGACTTCTCGTTCCGCGACATCTACTTCGACCGGCGCGTCACGTTCGGCGGCGTGCTGTTTACCTACGTCGGACTGGTGGCGTGGTACTGGCTGCTGCCGTACCTGTTCCTGTCGCGCCACGTCGATCCACCGGGCGTGCTGCTGTGGTTCTGCGTCGCGCTGCACACGCTCGGCTGCGTGCTGATGGTGGCGGCCGACCTGCAGAAGAATCTCGTGCTGCGCCTGCGCCGCGGCCTGATCACCGACGGCGTGTTCACGTACACGCGCAATCCCAACTACCTCGGCGAGATCATGATCTACGCGTCCTACGCGCTGCTCGCGGCGCACTGGGCGGGCTGGGTCGTGGTGCTGTGGTGCTGGCTCGGCGTGTTCCTGCCGCGCATGCTGCTGAAGGACGTCTCGCTGTCGCGCTACCCGGGCTGGGCGGACTACAAGGCGCGCAGCGGGCTGGTCTTTCCGTGGCGCGTCCTGACGGGCCGCGCCGTCGTCGAGCGGTTGCGCAGGCCCGACGCGTGAACGCCCGCTGGCTGTTCGGCTCGGCGGCGCTGTTCAATTTCGTCGTCGGCCTGTCGATGGTGTTCGCCTACCCGTTCACCGCCCGCCTGCTCGACGTTGCGGGCCCGCCCACCGTCTGGTTCCATCTCGCGGCGGCCACCGTCCTGGTGTTCGGTTACGCATACGCGCAGATCGCGCGCGACCCCGTGTGCAATCGCCCCTACGTCGTGCTCGGCATCCTCGGCAAGAGTGCCTTCGTCGTCGCGATCTACGCTCACTTCCTGGCGGGTGACGCCTCGCCCCGCCTCGCGGCCCTGGTGACGGTGGACCTCGTCTTCGCGCTCCTGTTCGCCGCCTTCCTGCGCGCGACGCCGCGCTGACGCGCGCGGAACTCGGCCAGCACCGACCTCGTCCTCAGCAGCCCGAAGAAGGCGAGCATGGTCGCCAGCGCCGCGTCCACCATCGCGGCCGCCGGCGCGGAGTCCTCGCGTCCGGCCAGGCCCTCGAGGAACGCGCCGACTTCCCGGCGGGCCAGCTGGTCGGCGGCCTCGACGTACATGCGGGCGACCGATGGCTCGAAGCCCCGCTCCTCCGTGAAGCCGGCGGCGCGCATGTCGCCCCACAGCACGACGAGCTGCGCGTCGACCCGGCCGAGCACGGCGCGGCCCGCGCGCCGCTGCAGGCGCACGGCGCCGATGCGCTGCAGGGCCCGGGCGTCGGACGCCGCCCGCGGATTGCGCCTGGCGAGCGAGGCGAGGGTGACGTGCCCCTCGCCCTCGCCGAGCTTGGCACTCACCAGTTGCTCGATCTGCGCGAGCGCGCCCGGGTCGCGCGGGACCGCGGCAGGATCCCCTTCCAGCGCCCGGCGGATGCGCGCCAGCGGCAGCCGCTGCTCCTGCTGCAGGCGGCGGATCGACTGGATGCCGCGCACGTGCGCCTCGTCGTAGTCCGCCACGTTGCGGGCCGAGCGGCGCGGTTCGGGCAGCAGGCCCTGGCGCAGGTAGACCCGGATGGTCTCGCGGTGCACGCCGGTGCGGCGTTCGAGTTCTCGCATCTTCATGGTGGCAGTCCCCGGTGGCGGGGCGAGCGTAGCACGTTGCAGGTCCCGGGCCGTTTGCGTATCGTGTATACGCATTACGCGACGGCCGGCCCGGCCGCAGGGGGACCCCATGGACGCACCGCGCATCCCGACGGAACTGATCGCGCCCGCCTTCAACCCGGCCACGTTCGGGCAGCGCGGCGCCGTGCACGAGATCTTCCGCCGCCTGCGCCGCGAGTATCCGCTCGCGGTGGCCGAGGTGCCGGGCTTCGACCCGCACTGGGTCGTAACGCGCCACGCCGACCTGCGCGAGATCACGCGCCAGGACCGCCTGTTCCTCAACTCGGTGCGCTCGAAGACGCTCGCGTCGCAGATCGCCGAGCAGCTGATGCGCGACTACACGGGCGGCGCCCCGCACGTCTTCAAGACCCTGGTGCACATGGACGAGCCGGAGCACGCGGCCCATCGCCAGGTGACGCAGGGGCAGTTCACGCCGCAGGCGCTCGATCCGCTCGAGGGGCAGTTCCGCGCCACCGCGCGCAAGCACATCGACCGCATGGCGGCGCTCGGCGGCCGCTGCGACTTCGCCACGGACATCGCGTTCCTGTACCCGCTCGAGGTCGTGCTCGACCTGATCGGCGTGCCGAAGGCCGACCACGAGAAGATGCTGCGCCTGACGCAGTGGCTGTTCACCTACGCCGACCCGGATCTCTGCCGGCCCGGCGCCAACATCACGGACCCGGCCGAGATCATCAAGACCTGGAACGTCGTGTACGACGAGTTCAAGGGCTACTACGAGGGCATCATCCGCGATCGCCAGGCCTGCCCGCGCGGCGACGTCGCGTCGCTGATCGCGAACGGCCTCGTCGGCGGCTGCCCGATGCAGGAGCGGGCGATGATCTCGTACTTCGTGATCGCCTCGACGGCGGGCCACGACACGACCTCGGCGACCACGGCCACCTCGATGTGGGTGCTGGCCGAGAACCCGTCGCTGCTGGCGCGGCTCAAGGCGAAGCCGGAGCTGATCCCCGGTTTCGTCGAGGAGTCGATCCGCTGGGCGACGCCCGTGCAGCAGTTCGTGCGGTCGGCGGCCGAGGACTACGTGCTGCGCGGCCAGCAGATCCGCGCCGGCGACCTGCTCTATCTCTCCTACGTCTCGGCGAACCGCGACGAGGAGGTGTTCGAGGACCCCTACGAGTTCAGGCCCGAGCGCACGCCGAACCGCCACATCGGCTTCGGCTACGGCGGCCACGTCTGCCTCGGCCAGCACCTCGCACGCCGCGAGATGCGCGCCTTCTGGGAAGAGCTGATCCCGCGGCTCGAGGCGGTCGAGATGGCCGACGAGGGTCGCATGGCCGAGTCGGAATTCGTGTGCGGGCCGAAGTCCGTGCCGATCCGCTACCGGATGAACTGAGGGGGCCGCCGTCCATGCGTGCTCCCGGACAGCGCCGCTGGCAGTGCAACACCTGCAGCGACATCTACGACGAGGCCAGGGGACTGCCGGAGTACGGCGTCGCGCCCGGCACGCGCTTCGAGGACCTGCCGGACGACTGGGCCTGCCCGCTCTGCGGCACTCCCAAGGCGGATTTCTCGCTGCTGCCGGACTGACCGGCGCTCAGGAAAGGAACTGGCGCGGTGTCCGCCCGGTCCAGCGGCGGAAGGCCCGCGTGAAATTGCTCTGGTCGGCGAAGCCGAGCAGGAAAGTGATGTCGGCGAGGCTGTGCTCGCCACCGCGCAGGTAGTCGAGCGCGAGGTCCCGGCGGGCGTCGTCCAGCACCTGCTGGAAGCTCGTGCCCTCGTCGCGCAGGCGGCGCTGCAGCGTGCTGGTGCTCTGCGCCAGCGCGCGGGCGATGGTCTCCTGGTCGATCTCCCCCGACGGCATGGACTTCAGCAGCAGCGTGCGCACGCGGGTGGCGACCGTGTCCGGCTGCATCTGCTCGAGGTAGCGCTCGGCGAGCCGGTCGGCCTCGGCCGCGAGCAGTGTGTTGCCGCTCGGCACGGGCCCGCGAGCCGTGTCGGCGTCGAACTCGAACGCGATGGTGGGCGCGTCGAAATCGACCGGGCAGCCGAGCGCCTCGACGAACGGCGCGACGTCCGGCGGCGCCGGGTGCGGCAGGCACACCCGCAGCGGCACGCCGTTCGCCCCGGCGCAGAGCTTCAGCAGCCGACAGAGCAGGACGGCGAAGGCGTCGAACGTCGCCACGGACGGCCGCACGGTATTGGCCGTCGCGCGTCCCTCGAGGCGCACCCGCGACCCGCTCTCCACGACGACCAGCCGGCCATTGGTGCTCAGCACGCGGCTGTAGCGCTCCACGCGGCGCAGGGCCGCCAGCAGCGTGCCGCTGCTCATGATGCCGAGGCCGAGCGCGTGGAAGACCGCCGGGCGGGCCCGCTGGCCGACCCGCAGGCCGAACAGCGGGTCGCCGGACGCCTTCGAGGCCAGGTGCCAGAGTTTCTGCAGCCGCGGCACGGCGCCGCGTGCGTTCGGCTGGCTGGGCAGGTCCGGGTCCACCCCGGCCTGGCGGGCCAGCCGGGCGAAGTCCAGCCCGTAGTCGCGCAGCACTTCCTGTACCGGCACGAGCGTTACGGCGAGCGTCGTCGGGGAATCCGGCATGTGGCAGTCGTCCCTGTCTCCCCTGGCATCATAATTCAAGTCCCGCCTTGGTTTGACCGATAAGAACCATGAGCTGACGCGATGCGACCAGGCGCGGCAGCGGTCCGGCCGCCCTGATGCGGTCGGACCAAGGGTTGCCGTGCCCGGACCAGAGGCCGGGCCGCCCGGTCCCTAGAGTTCGCGCCGCCATGGAACCCCGCAATCCCAGACGTTTCCCCTTCGGCGGGCCGCTGGCAGAAGGTCCCGAAGACCCGGCTGCGCAGGCCCTGATCCAGCTCATCGAGTCCGAGCGCATGCTCGCCCGGCTTGAGGAGCCGGCGCTCGTCAAGGCCCAGGACCCCGGCCAGGTCTGGCTGCTCTGGTTCGCGATCGGCGCCACGGACGAGATCGGTCGCTACGCCCACCGCCGCGATGCCTCGAAGCACGACGGCATCTTCCGCCAGGTGGTCGACCTGATCTTCGGCCAGGGCGTGCAGTCCCCCGTCAACCCGGTCGATGCCAATGCCCGCCTCATCGAGCTGTTCGAGTCCGCCGGCGCCGAGGCGGTCCGGGCCTGCATGCGGGGCGACCGCAAGCTCGGCTATTACCTCGAGGCCCTCAAGGTCAGTCCCCGGCTGACAACCTGACCTTCCCCGCGCGAGCCCCGGATCCGGGGCCTCTGGTTGAGCGCCCGCTCCCCGCAGTACCATGTCCGTGGGGAAGGGGAAGGTCATGGCAAGGGAGCGGACAAACTGGGTCCGCGCGGCGCGTCTCGCGCTCGCGTGCGCACTGCTCGTCGGGGGCCCGGCAGGTGCCGATGCGCCGGACCCCGCGGCTGCACCCGTCGATGCGCCCCCCGTCGCCCAGGCGGTCGAGACGACTCCGGCCGGTCCGCCCCCCGCCGTGCGGGACCGCCTGATGGAGATCGTCGTGCAGTACCTCGACGTGGCATTCGTCCGTGAGGCGCGCGAGGAGCGCACGGCGCAGCTGCAGCCGATGCGCGAGTCGGCCGTCCGGAATCAGTAGCCGCTCGCGGCCCGGAGCGCGTGCAGCGCGAGGCAGGCGGCCGCACCGGCCAGCACGTCGTCCAGCATGATGCCGAAGCCGCCGCCCACGCGGCGGTCGAACCAGCGGATCGGCCAGGGCTTCCAGATGTCGAGCAGCCGGAACAGGGCGAAGCCGGCCAGCACCCATTCCCACCGCAGCGGCACCAGGAACATGGTGATCCAGTAGCCCACGAACTCGTCCCAGACGATGCCGCCGTGGTCGTGCACGCCGAGGTCGCGCGCCACCGTCTCGCACAGCCAGACGCCGAGGCCGAACGCCGCCAGCACGGCGAGGCCATAGGCCGCGGGCGACAGCTGGGCGAGCAGCAGGTAGGGCGGGATCGCGGCCAGCGTCCCGAAGGTGCCCGGCGCGCGACGGGCGAGGCCGCTGCCCAGGCCGAAGGCGAGCCAGTGCCGCGGATTGCGCAGCGCGAGCGGATTGACCGCGGGATCGAACAGCACCGGCGCCGTTCCTCGCGTCAGGCCCGACCGGCGGGTTTGCGGGCAGCTTGTGGCATCGTTTGCCCCGCGGGGCGCCGGGGATGGTAGCGCATCGGCCGTGATTTCACGAAGATAGCGGGCGTGCCGTCAATGCGAGGTCCTGCCCATGCCCCGACTCGTGCTCCCCTGCATCGGCGCCGTGCTGCTGGCAGGGTGCCTGGCGGGCACCGGGGGAGGCGCCGTGGCGGCTGACGGCCCCACGCTCGACGGCACCCATTGGGTGCTGATGGAATTGCCGGGCTGCACGCTGCTGCCGGGCGTCGCCGTCACCGCGCAGTTCGCCGACGGCCGGCTCTCCGGCTCGGACGGCTGCAACCGCTACGCGGGACCGTTCCAGGCCGAGGGCGACCGGCTCTCGATTCCCCCTTCGCTCGCCGCGACCCAGATGGCCTGCGCGCCCGAGGTGA
>JBPOHK010000033.1:0-79096 GCA_052035645.1 Pseudomonadota bacterium | reverse complement strand
GCCGCGGCCGGCAGCGTCGCGCCCCGGCCGGCCTGGGCCCGCTCGTGCGCCACGCCGGCCGCGAAGCCCGACACCCACTGCAGGGCGGCCGGATCGAGGCCGTCGACGAGCCGCGCGAGCAGTTCCGACCGCTCCGGGTCGAGCGGCGCTGGCGACGGGACGGCGATCGGCGTGGCACTCATGAAAAACCCCCGTGCCCGGGATCGGGCACGGGGGTCATGCTAGGGAAGCGGGGCCACCGGGCGGAAAGGCCGGGTGGTTATCCCCTCATAATCAGGCGGGGAAGAACTCGATCGGCTTGACCGTCGTCATCGTGGCCACGTCGCGGGCCTCGAACTTGAACATCTTCACGCGCGCGACCAGCTTGCGCTCGAGTTCCGGGTCGTTCAGCTCGCTCGACACCACGCGGCAGGCCGTCACGTCGCCCGCCGGGGAGATCGTGACCTCGAGGACCACCTTGCCCTGCAGCGAGGGGTTGTCGCGCAGCGCGCGGCTGTAGAGCGCGTAGATCGCCGACTTGTTCTTGTCGAAGACCAGCTCGACCTCCTCGCGCGAGCGCGAGGCCTGCTTGCCGCTGCCGGTGCGGGTCGCCTCGGCCACGGGCCGGGTCGGCAGCGGCGAGTTCACGCGCGAGGTCGAGTTGCCCTTGAGGGCCGTCGACCCGCCGCCGAATCCGCTCGAGACCTTGCCGGTCTTGAGCGTCGGGCCGGCGTTGTTGCCGACCGTGGCGGTGAGGATGCTGCGATCGACGCTGGCCTTCTCGCCCACGCCCTGGTTGAGGGGCGTGTCGTCGACGTCGCGGTCCACGTCCATGTTGCGCAGGTCGGCGAGTTCCTGCTGCAGGGCCAGCAGGCCGCTCTGCTGGGCCTTCTTGCGCGGGTCCGGCTTCGGCACGACCTTCGCCGGCGAAGGCGTGACGGTCGGCTCGGGCTTCGGCACCTCGATCGGCTTTTCCTCGGGCGGCGGCGGCGGCGGCTTCTTCTGCTCGAGGATGAACTCGACGATGCGCTCGGGCACGGCCTGCTCGACCGCCGGCTTCGGCGGGTTCGGCAGCAGCGGGATGACGATGCCGAAGGCGATGAAGAGCCCGATGACCGCCGCCGTGATGCGGCGGAACAGGCGCTCCTCTTCCTCGGACGGCGTCCAGGGCAGGATGAAACTGCGGTAGTTGCGCGCGACGCTGCTCATCGTGCCGTCCTCAGCCTCCGGTCGCCGGGCCGTTGTACGCGATCTCGCGCTCGACCACGGCCAGCGACACCTTGGTGTATTCGGCCGCGGAACTGGTCGCGACGATCTTGCGCAGGATCGAGTACGGCAGGCTCTTCTCGGCCATCACGGTCACTTCGCGCTTGGCCTCCGAGCCCGGCAGCACGCCCTTGGCCTCCTGGTCGAGCGCCGCGCGCAGCGGCTCGACGACCGGGTCCGGGGCGGCGCCGAGGTCGGCGACCGACAGCACCGGCTCGTTGTTCACGAACAGCATGTCCTTGGTGACCATCACGACGGTCGTGTCGTTCGGCTTCTGCTCGGAGTTCGACTGCGGGATCTGGATGTTCTTCGAGTTCGGCAGCACTTCCATGTCCGCGGTGTGCACCAGCAGGTACACGACGAGGATGGTCAGCATGTCGATCATCGGGATCAGCGCCAGCGGCCCGTGACCGCCGCCGCTCTTGCCGTGGCGCGCGTGCCGGCTGAGTCCGGTGCGGATCATGGCTTGGCCTCCTCCGGCACCGGCACGTCGCCGAGCGAGATCTGCGGGAAGAGCTGCGTGGTCGTCACCTTGGTCCCCTCGACGTCCTGGCGCGAGCGGATCACGTCCATCACCTGCACGATCGTGTCGTAGTCGACGTCGTCGGCGACCAGCAGCGTCGCATCCAGCTTCTGCGGAAAGCGCGTCTTCACGCCCATGAGGTAGCGCGAGAGTGCCGGGAGGTCCTGGAACCCCGTCGCGGTCAGCGGGATCGTCTGCAGCACGCCGACGTTGCGGTCGGCGACCTCCAGGCCGTTGCGCCGGAGGTTGACCTCCAGCTCCAGCGTCGGCACGGGCGGCGGAGCCTGCACGCCCGGACCGGGCAGGTTCACCTCGACCACGCTGGTCTTGGAGAACACGGCCGTGAAGATCAGGAAGAACGTGAGGATCACCATCACGTCCAGCATCGGCACGATGTTCAGGTCGTTGCGACCGCGGTAGCGCGCATGATTGCGCGCCTGGCGGCGAGCGAGCCTGGAGCCGTGTTTCATGCGTGCGCCGCCCCGCGGACGCCTTCATGCGGCTTGTACGTGCCGGTCTCGCTGGCCATGCGGCCCTCGTCGACGGTGTTCAGGAACTTGACCGTCGCCACTTCGAGGCTGTCGACCAGTTCGGTGGTCTTGGTCTCGAGGTACATGTGGCAGAGCAGCAGCGTGATCGCGAGGCCGAGGCCGAGCGCCGTGTTGTTCATGGCGACCGAGATGCTCGCCGAGAGCATGCTGGCCTTCTCGGCCGGGTTCACGCTCGCCACGGCCGCGAACGCGCGGATCAGGCCGATGACGGTGCCGAGCAGGCCCATCAGCATGCCGATGTTCGCGAGCGTCGCGAGGTAGTGCGTGCGCTTCTCGAGGCGCGGGATCACCTCGATCAGGCTCTCCTCCATCGCCTTCTCGATGTCGTCGCGGCGGCGGGCCGTCGCGATGCGCGAGAGGCCGTAGCGCATGATCGTGGAGAGCGCGGAATCGGTGCCCTCGGCGACCTGCATGGCCTTGTTGATGCTCCCCGACTGCAGCAGCGGGGCCAGCTCCGCCCACAGGCGGCGGTTGCCCGCGGCGACGCGGGTCAGGTAGATGAAGCGTTCGGCTGCAATCGCGAGGCCGATCGCGAACACGGCAGCGATGGGGTACAGGAACGCCCCACCCTGCTTGAAGAAATTGACGACCAGATCGAATGAACTCATGGTTGGGTGGCTCCAGGGGCAACGACGGGCGTACTCTGCCCCGTCAGATCGCGGTAATACGTGATTTCGCGCCGAAATTCGTCACGATCCAGCGGCGAAAGCACCTCTTCGACGAGGCTGTTCAGGGGGCGGTCGGGGCCCGTCGGTGGTTCCGCCGCCTTCCATGGGACGATGTTCATGACCTTCGGCAACTCCCGGTTGCCGGTGATGGTCGTCTGCTCGAGCTGCAGGCGGTCGACGGTGCGCCGCGGTGCAGGAGCCGCTTTCGCGGGAGCGGGCGCCGGGGATTCGGCCGCCGGGGCCGGGTCCGCAGCCCGCGCCGTGCCCTGCACCAGCAGTCCGGCGACCAGCGCCAAGGCCAGCGCGCGTGTCATGGGTTGCCCTCCACTTTACGCTCGGACTGGCCGAGACGGGTCTTCAGTTCCTTGATCCAGCCGGCGACTTCCTGGTCCGCCCCGCTGGTGAGCGCCTGGTAGCGCTCGAGATGCGGCAGTGCAGCAGCCGGCTCCGCACGGTACAGGTCGAGCACGATGCCGAGATTGCGCTCGGCGTCGGCGAAATTCGGATCGAGTGCGAGCGCGCGTTCGTAGGCGCCCTGCGCCTCGGCGAAGCGCCCGAGCCGGCGGTTCGCGTAGCCGAGCCGGTTGAGCCCGGCCGGGTTGCCCGGGAATGCGGCCAGGCCGGCCTCGAACATCTGCCGCGCTTCCTCGTAGCGCCCCGCGTCCAGCGAGACGCGCGCGGCGGAGAACTGCGCGACCGCGGCCGCGCCGGCGCCCGCCGGGGCATCCGGCCCTTCCACGATCTCGGCACGGGCATAGCGACCCGGATTCATGGCCGCGAGGTCGGCGAAGCTCTTCTCGACCCAGGCGTCCCACGTGCCCTGGACGGCGCGCTTCACGTTCTTCTCGTGGATGCCGATCGCCTTCTCCTCGAACGGGAAGGCCTGCTCCTCGAGCAGCACGTTGTATTCCTCCAGTTCGTCGCCCTTGAGGCCGCGCGGGCGGTCCGACTCGAGCAGCGACTTGCCGAGGTGGCGGTACAGGTCGGCCATCGCGTACGTGGCCTGGGTCGAGACCGACGCCACGCCATAGTCCTCGACCTTCGCGTAGGCCTCGAGCGCGGCCTCCATGGCCTTGCGCTTCGCCTTCAGCGACTTGTCGAGCGGAATCGCCAGGCGGATGGCGCGGGACGAGGCGTCCAGCGGCGCGGCGAGTTCGATGGCCGCGTTGGCCGCGAGGAAGCGGCTGCGGTCGGTGCGCCCGGCGCCCGCCGAGGCATCGGCCGCGATGATCTCGCCGAGCCAGCGCTTGCGCGCCTGCGTGTCGCCGCCGCGCAGCGCGAGGTCGGCCAGTTCGTGGCGCGCCTCGAGCGCGACCTCGAACGGCACCGGGAAGCGCCGGACGTAGTCGGTGTACGCGCGCGTCGCGCCGGCGGCATCGCCGCTCGAGCGGTACAGCTCGGCCGCCTGCCACTGTGCGGCCCGGCGGACCTCCGGCTGCTCGGCCTCGCGGGCAGCGACGCGTTCGAACTCGGCGGCGGCCTCGCGCTTGCGGCCGCTCTCGAGGTAGGCGACCGCGAGCTTGCGCGTGACGTCCGGCTGCAGTTCGTTGTCCGGGTAGGCGCGGCGGAAGTTCTCGAGGACCGTCGCGGCCTGCGTCCAGTTCTTCGCATTGAGCAGCAGGGTGGCGGCGTCGTACTGCGCCTTGACGGCCGCCGGCGAATTCGGCGCGACGGCGGCGACGCGCAGGAACTCGCCCACGGCGCCGGCCGTGTCGCCCGCCGCCTGGCGTGCCTCCGCCTGGCGGTACACGGACGCGGCGCGGCGCTCGGTGATCTCGGCGACCAGCGGGTCGTTCGGCGGCAGGCGCTTGGCGACCTCGCCGTAGGCCTTCTCGGCGTCCGCGAAGCGGCCGGAGTCGAAGTAGGTGTGCGCGAGCACGGTCCAGGCGACGAGCTGCTGCCCGGCATCCGCGCGCGGCCCGAGCGCCAGCACCTGCTGCGCCACCGACTCGGCGCGCTGCCGGTCGCCGGCGTCGAACAGCGCCTTGGTCGTGCGCGTCAGCACGCCCGGCGTCTCGGCGTGGGCCGGGAAGGTGCTGGCGAAGCGCAGCGAGGAATCGATGGCCTTCAGGCGCAGGGCCGCCCGCTCCGCTTCCGGCACCTGTGCCTCCGCCCGGTCGTAGGAGACCAGCGCGGCATAGCCGGCGCGTCCCGCCTCGGTGGCGTTGGCGTACGAATAGGCCGCCGCCTCGTATTCCTGCGCCGACTCGACGTAGCGCTTGCTGTCGAACAGCAGGTCGGCGAGCAGCAGGCGCGTCGCGGCCGCCTGCGGTGCGGCGTCGAACGCGTCGAGGTACTCGCGGTACCAGCGCACCGCGGCATCGCGGTCGGCCGGCGTGCCGCCCTTCTGCACCAGCGCGTGGTGATGACGCGCCAGGTCGAGCAGGTTGGCCTGCACGGTGTTGCTGACCTGCGGGTCGAGGTCGGTCGGGTGGGCGGCCCAGAAGGCGCTCTTCGGGCCGTAGTTCTCGACCATCTCGGCCTTGGACTCGAGCACCAGCGAGGTGAACCCGCCCTTGGCGTAGGCGTCGGCGGACTTGCCGAGCAGCAGCGGGGCGTCGGTGCTCATCGGCTGGCGGCGCGAGAACGCGCGGTAGGTCTCCGCGGCGTCCTGGTAGCGCTCCTTTTCGAGGTAGAGGTCGCCGAGCGCGGAATAGAGCTGCGCCTCGTACGGCGCCTGCGCGCCGTGCGCCTCGAGCGCGGCCACCAGCGACTTCGAGCCCTCGGAGCCGGAGAACATCAGGCTCAGGGCGCGCATCGCGTCGTCGGCGAGCTCGCGCTCCGGGCGCGAGAGCTGCGCGGCCGGGCGCAGCTTGCCGTCGGCGATCAGCAGACGGTCGAGCAGCCGGAGGAAGGACTCGCTCGACTCCTCGTTGCGCGACAGCTTGAACAGCGACCAGCCCTGCTTGTAGAGGGCCTGCTCGTTGAACTCGGACTTCGGCCCCACGCCGAGCACGGCGGCGTAGGCCCGCTCGGCATCGAGGTACTGCCCGGCGCTGAAGAACGTCTCGCCGCGGCGGAACTGGGCCTCGTCGTAGTGCGATCCGCCCGGGAAGCGCCGCACGAGGTCGTCGAGGGTCGCCATGGCCCGGGCGGGCTCGCCCGCCATCTCGTACGCACGGGCGAGCTGGTAGAGCGTCGAGTCCGTGCCCGGGGCCTGCGGATAGTCCTTGAGCAGCCGCTCGTAGGCGGCGACCGCCTCGCGGGCGGCGGCCGACGCCGCTGCACTGGCCGTACCCTCCTCGCCGCGCAGCGTCTCCGCCGCGGCGAGCTTGAGGTCGCCGAGGCGGCGCAGCGCCTGCGCGCGCAGCAGCGGATCGGAATCGGGGATCTTGAGGAATTCCTCGTAGCTCTGCGCCGCCTGCGTCGCGTCCGACTGCACCGGCGCCGTGCGATCGACCGTCACCGGCACCTTGGCGAGGTCGCCGATGGTCGGCGGCGGGGTCGGCTTGCGGGCTTCGGCGGGCAGGGAGGCCAGACCGAGCGCCGCGACGACTGCGGCGGCCAGGCGGATCCTCACGGGGCACTCCCCGCCGCGGCTTCGTCGTACAGCGACGCCAGCGCGAACCGTGCCTGGGTCGCGTAGCTGGCGAGGCGCTGCTTCTGCGCCTCGAGCTCGCCGACGGCGATGTCCGCCAGCACGCGCTCCTGAGCCGTGGCCGCCGAAGCGAGCCGGGGCGTGAGATCGTCGATGCGCGCCGCGAGTTCGGCCACGCGCGCGGCGAACGCCGCCGTGTTGCGGGGCGCCGTCTCGGCGGCTTCCTTCACGAGGCCGAGGCGCAGGCGCGCCTCCGCGAGCTGGTCCGCGCTGTCGTCCACGCCCCTGGTGAGCGCGCGCAGGCGCGGCTTGTACTGGGCGTCGAAACGCCACTGCAGCGTGCCGCGCAGGATGCGTGCACGCTCGGCGAGCGCGTCGCGCTGCGGGCCCGCGGGCAGCGAGCGGACCGCGGCGTCGACGGCCTGCAGCTCCTGCCACTGGCGGGCCTCCTCGCCGGTCGCGAGCGCGCCCACGTCGTGGTCCGCCGCGATGACCTGCGCCCGGGCCGCCAGTTCCATCTGCCGCGCTTCGAGCGCGCCGAGGTCGGTGCTGGCGAGCACGGCCTGCAATTTCGGCTCGCGCTGCGCCGCGGCCTCGCCGCGGGCCACGATCATCGCGTCGAAGGCGTCGAGCGAGGTGCGCCAGCCGTCGAGGTTGTGCTGCATGATCCGCAGGTCGCGGTAGTTCTTCAGGCCTTCCTGGAACGTGTGCGAGGCCATGAGCTGGTAGAGATAGCGGGTGTGCGGCGCGTCCGGCACCTTCTGCAGCTGCCAGAACCAGCCGATGTCGTCCGTGCGCGGCACGGCGTCGAGGATGGCGTCGAGGAAGCCGCCGCCTCGGATCGCGGCGATCGACTCGTCGATGCGCGTGCTCTCGTCGGTGTAGGCCTGCACGGCCTTGCGGTACTCGTCCGCCGCCTGGCCCTTCGCGCCGAGCTGCGCGTAGGCGAAGGGCACCCCGAGGAAGGACTCCTGCACCGCGGCGTCCGGGACCGCGCGCCTGCGCAGTTCGAGCCACGGGGCGAGCGCCTGCTCGTAGCGCTTCGCGTCGGTCTGGGCCCAGCCGAGGCCGAGCAGCGCCTTGTTGGTGAACGGACCGTCGAGCCGCACGCGGCTGAGGGCCGTCACGGCGCCGTCGGCGTCGCTGGCCTGGATCGCGGCGAAGCCGAGCGCGAGGTTGGCGCGGTCGCGCAGCGACATCTGCTCCTCGCTCGCGGCCTCGATCGTGCCGACGCGGCCGAGGAACTCACGGCCCTGCGCCGACGCATTGGTGCGCAGCAGCGCCACGCCGAGGTTGTAGCGCGCGTAGTTGGCCCAGGTGGTGTTCTCGGTCCAGGCGTTCAGCTGCTCGATCGCCTCGCCGTAGCGCCCCTGCGCCATCAGCACGTTCGAGGCGAGCAGGCGCTTCTCGGGGTCGAGCTTGCCCGGCAGCGGCCCGCGGATGCGCTGCAGCCAGCTCCACGCGTTGTCGTAGTAGCCGCGCTGGTAGCCGATGCGCGCCAGGTAGAAGTGCGCGCGGTCCGCGACGCCCTGGGGCACGGGACCGGCCAGCAGCTTGTTGAAGATCCGCTCGGCCTCGGCGTACAGGCCCAGCGAGAGGTACAGGCCGCCCGAGAGCAGCTCGGCCTCGGCCTCGTGGTGCGGGATGCGCTGGAAGTCGCGGTCGACCTCGAGCCGCACCAGCGAGTCGAAGTAGTCGTCCTGGAAGAAGTAGAACAGCACGTCGCCGTAGTCGAGATCCTTCAACTGCGTCGGCGGCGGCAGGTCGCGCGAGGGCTGCTCCTGCGCGGTCGCCGAGGCACAGGCGAGCGACGCCGCGGCGAGCAGCGCCAGGCAGCGGGGAATGCGGTTCTGGGTCATCGGGAAAACCGTGGATGGCGCGTGGTACGGGCGGCGCGGCCGGCTCACTCCCACTGGCGCACGACGAACTCGGGCTCGAGCGAGGCCACGCGGTCGCTGATGCGCAATTCGACGTACTTGGCGCCGACCTCCTTGTCGAGCTGCAGCGTGGCGCCGCGGCGGTAGTCGCGGCCGTGCGGGCCCTTGCCGGTGAAGAACGCCACGACCTCGTGCGGGCCGGCCTTGAGGTTGCCGACGTACAGTTTCTGCACGCCGCCGCGGTGCAGCGCCTCGACCTCGCGGTCGGTGTAGAGGTAGTGCGCGACCTCCTTGTCGTCGACCTTGAGCGTGATCGAGTCGAGGGCGAAGAACGTGCCCACGTCGACCGACACGAACACGGCGACCTGGGTGCTCGCCGGGTAGAGCAGTTCTTCCTCGAGCTTGAACAGGTCGCGGTTGAGGTCCACGAGCTGCTTCTTGAGGGTCTGCACGTCCTGGTCGACGCTGCGCGCCGCCTCGGCCGGGGCCGCGGCGGGCGCCGCCGTGGGCGAGGTCGCGACGGCCGGATCGGCCGCCGGGGTGTCCTGGGCCCGGGCCGCAGGCATGACGGCTGCGGCGAGCAGGACGAGGCACGCGGCAAAGGCCGCGCGGAAGGATCGACGGGAGTCCAGCGTGTGCGAAGTCATCGGCGTTGCAGCTCCTTGATCTGCTGCGTCAACTCGGGCACCGGGTTGGCGTCCCCGGTCCATGCGCCGCGGACCCTCCCGTCGGGATCGACGAGCAGCGTGAGCGGCAACTTGTCCACATCATACAGGCGGCCCACGGACTCCTTGGGGTCCATGAGGGCGGGGTAGCGGAGCTTCACGGAGTGCGCGACCGCGGCGGCGCGCTCGGGCGCATCGCCGAGGTTCACCGTGAGCACGACCGGTCCGCCCGCGGCCGGGTCGGCCGGCAGGTCGGCGAGGTGCACGAGGGTCTCGCGGCACGGGCCGCACCAGCTGGCCCAGAACGTGATGACGACCGGCTCGCCGAGGTACTCGGAGAGGCGCAGGTTGCGCCCGTCGGTGGCCTTGAGCACGAAGTCCGGCGCGGCGGCGCCGCGCGCGGGCACCTCGGCCCTGGCGAGCAGCGGATACGCGAGCGCACCCGCGATCGCGGCGGCCAGCAGGGCCAGGGTTTCCAGTTTCGCCCTTCGTCGGGCCTGTTCGAATCGATCCTTGCGTTGCACGTCGGCAACCCCGCTGTCATGGGAATACCCGAAGACCGGTGGCTTTGCGTCCCCGCCTTTCAGCGGGTTTGCCCTTTCCTGAACCGGCATCCTTGTCTTTACGACCTCAACCTGTCAACGAACGACGCATTCCGGCCCCTCCGGCCGGCAATGCGTCACAAATCGCCGTCACGGGCTTCCGCCCCCGGGGGCGGGCGCCAGGCCGGCCGAATAATAGACCTGGCCCTCGTTATCCACGATCACGGCTTCGACGTCCTTGACGCGCCGCACGAAGTCCATGCCTTTCTCCACGCCCCAGATGAATATCGGCTTGGTCAGGCCGTCGGTGCGGGTCGCCGTCGGGCCGATCACCGTGACGCTGCGCACGAGGCCCGGCGACTTGCCCGTCCCGGGCACGAGGATGTGGTGGTAGCGGACGCCGTCCTCCTCGAAGTAGCGCTCGTAGTCGCCCGAGGTGGAGATGGCCTGGTCCTGCAGCGGAATGCGCGCGACCACCGCGTTGTCCCGGCGCGGGTCGCGGATGCCGACGATCCAGGGCTTGCCCCGCCGGTCGCCGAGCAGGTAGGTGTCGCCGCCGGCATTCACCATGGCGTGGCGGATGCCCATGCGCCGCAGGATGTCGGCGCCGCGGTCGACCGCCCAGCCCTTGGCGATGCCGCCGAGGTCGATGCGCATGCCGGGCTTGAGGAAACGAATCGTGTTCGTCTTTGGATCGACGCGCAGCTGCCGGTAATCGACCGCCGGCAGCGCCGCGTCGATCTGCGCCTGGCTCGGGTGGACGTGCTGGCGGTAGTCGTACAGGTAGCCGACGCTGGCATAGGTGACGTCGAACGCCCCGTCGCTCAGCTTCGAGTACTCGATCGCCTTGGTCACCACGTCCACGATCGTCGGGTCGACCGCGACCGGCCGCTCGTAGGCGTGCGCGTTCACCTGCGAGAGCTGGCTCTCCGGCTTGTACGTGCTCATCAGCTCGTCGGTGCGGTGCATGTCCTCCATGACGGCGTCGAGCGCGCGGACCGCGAGTTCGGCGTCGTCCGACCACAGCTGCACCGCCACCCGCGTGCCCATGATCGCCTCCTCGCGCTCGTACCAGTCGGCACGCGCGGACGACGCGAACAGCACGGCGGCCAGCAGGAGGCAGGCGAATCGGGACATCGTCGGGACCGGGGACCAGGGACGAGATGCCGAGACTAGCCGCGCGCGGGCCACAACTCAACGCGCTTCACGCGCGCAGGGGCTGTCTCGCCTCCGCGTGCAGCCGCTGCAGGAAGTCGCGCACGGCGGGCTCGGCCTCGTCCGCGGCCATCAGGCGCTCCTGCACGAGCACCGCCGCGATCTCGCGCAGCGAGCGTCGCCCGTCCACCAGCGAGGCGACGAACGCGTAGACGCGCATCGCGAGCACGCGGCTGGCGACCTCCGGCAGAAGCGGCACGGGACGTGTCGCGTCGCGCAGCCAGTCGGGCGACGGCAGGTGGGGCGGCGGCAGCGCGCCCGGCCCCTCGCCGCGAACCGCCGCGAACGTGACCAGCCGCTCGTGGCGCACGTTGCGGCTGGCCGGCGAGGCCAGGTAGGGCACGACGCGCTCGTCCCAGGACTCGATCGAAAAGCCCGCGTCGCGCACGATGCCCTCCACTTCCTCGGTGGCATAGGCCCGTGCCGGGTCCGGGTGCTGGAAGAACAGCGACCCGCTGTGGAGCCAGCGCCCGCCGGGCCGCAGCCAGTGGCGGACGCGTTGCACGAACGCGGGAAGATCCTCGTCCAGGATGTCGATCAGCCACGGCGTGACGACGGTGTCGAAGGCGGCGCACCCGAATGGTGCGCGGCTCGCGTCCGCGAGCAGGACGTGCAGGCCCGGCGCCGACGGCCCCGGCGAGCGCAATTCCCTCAGCAGCGCCTGGCTCGCGAGGTCGCGCGGAGCGAGCGGGAACTCGTACAGCTCGACGGTCTCGCCGGCGTACAGGCGACGGGCGACCGCGAGCATCAGGGGATTGAGGTCCGCGGCGACGGTGAGTGCCGGGCGTCGCCGCTGGTGCAGGTCGTAGGCCAGGCGGCCGGCGCCGGCGCCGAGCACCAGCACGCGCCCGGGAGCCGCCACGCCGAGGGCCGCTTCCACCGCATCGGCGGCCGCCGAGTTCTCCGCATCGCCCCAGCACCAGTCGCGGTGCAGGTTGGCGTAGTAGGAAGTGAGGCCCTGCCCCGCCGGCAGCGCGCCGTGCAGCGCCCGGTAGGTTTCCGTCGCGGCCGCCGCCGGGGCGACGCCGAGCGGCGCGAGCAGCGCGCGCAGGCGGCGTGCGTGGTCCTGGCAGGCGCCGGCCATCAGCTTGAGCCGGCTGCGCGTCGCGGCCCGTGCGACCTCGCCGGTCAGCGCGGCGCGGTAGGCGGACGACTGGGCCTCGAGTTCCGCGGCGAGCGCCCGCAGCCGGCCCCGCCACTCGGCGAGCAGCAGCGCGGGCTCCGCGACCAGCCAGGGCAGTCCGTCGACGACGGGGAAGTCCGCGCCGCAGGCGGTGCAGCGCCAGGCGGGCGCGCAGGCCAGCGCCCCCGCGCAACGGGGACAGGCGAGGACGTCAGCGGGCGGGTCGGGGCGCGATGGTTCCAAGCGCCGGCATGCTAGCCGATCTTGCCGCTCACGATGGGGTTGAACGCGACCAGGCTGTCGCGCAGCGAGGCCGAGGCCAGGCCCGTGGTCGGGAACTTCGCCGTGAACTGCCCCTGCTCGCCGTGCAGCGCCATGTAGTTCAGCACGACCGTCTCGACCAGCAGGTTGACGTTGTTGGCCGCCGGGCTGGAACTGGTGTCGACCGAGCCGTCGGCGCGGAAATAGCCGAGCTGCTGGTGGCGCGCCGCCCCGCCGCCGCCGGTGCTGACGAGACTCGGGCGACCCGACGGGTTGTAGACGAGGAAGAACGCCGCGCCCGTGCCCTGGTTGTCGCTGGTCCACATGAACTTGCCGCGGCCGTCCGCCGAGTTGTCGACCTGGCCGCTGGCCGAGATCGAGCCGTCGGAGAAGACGTACAGCATCAGCGGCATGCCGCGGCGCGCCGCGTACTCGAGGCAGGCGCCCATGCAGCGCCCGGCGCGCAGGTCGCGCAGCTCGCCCGTCGCCCGGCCCTGGCCGTGGTAGTCGTAGCCGCCCATGGTGATCGTGCCGGCGCCGGCGTAGCCGGACAGCACCATCTTCATCACGGCGGCCGTCTTGCGGAACTCCCCGTCGCTCGAATACTCCGCCTGGCTGAAGATGCCGCCGGGGCCGACGATGTCCGGGTCGAGGTCCGGGTTCAGGCTGCTCGGGTCGCCGTAGCGGTCGACCACGTCCGCGGCCTTCACGTAGCCGCAGGTCACCAGCTCGCGGACGACCTCGTCGCGCGTGACCGTGCCCTTCTTCGGGTCCATCCAGGGCTGCTTCGGGTCGATGACGGCCATCTTGCGCTGGGAGATGCGCTCGATCGCCTCCATCACCTTCACCGTGTCGTCCACGCTCAGCAGGCTGGCGAGCTGGCCCGTGTCGACGAGGCCGGTGACGTCGCTCGCGCGATCGATCTTGGTCGGCCGCACGGATAGGTCGACCAGGCCGGCCGGCGCCATCGAATTGCCGCCCGAGTCGGAGGCCTGCGAGCCGATGAGCGTCGCGAGCGAGCCGTCCGCACCCGCGCGGTAGATGCCGTACATCGGGTTGTGCGGGTTGTTGCCGGTGTCGTTCTCCGAGCGCGCCGCGATCACCGCGCCGTTGATCGAGGCGGCGGTCGCCGGCGAGATGCGATCGAGGATGCCGCGCAGGAAGGCGCTGTCCGAGTGAAAGGCGAGGCCGAGCTGGGTGTTGGTGAAGCTGAGGCCGGTCTGCGCGTCGGTCATGCCCGGCAGCATGTCGCCCGGCAGGCCCTGGGCGGCGTAGCCCTGCGTGCTCAGGAAGTCGAGCTGGCCGCCCGCGCCGCCGATCAGCACGTTCGAGCCGACCATGTTGGCGCCGCCGGCGAGGTCGATGCAGATGAACGGGATCTTGCCCGCGCCCTGCACGTCGATGCCGCAGCTCGAGCGCAGCGTCTGCAGGTCCGGCGAGAGCGCGGCCCGCGCCGCCTGCGGGTTCGCGAACAGGCTGAAGACGGTCGGCGCGATCACCGTGCCGAAGCCGGAGGCGAGGCCCTGGGCGATGAAGTCGCGGCGCGTGCGCGGGCGCTTGTGCGCCGCCTCGTGCAGGATCGGCTGGTCCGGCCGGAGGGTGCGGGGCGGGGCGCGGCGGATGATCATGGTTCCTTCCTCGGGTCTGGCCGGCGCATCACTGGATCAGGGTCGCGGCGCTGCCGAGCATGGCCGCGCAGGTCGCCTTCACGACGATCTCGGTGCGGCCCGCGGGGCACGAGCCGCCGCAGGCGGCGAGCTGGGTCATCAGGCCGTCGAGGTCGCTGCGGACCCCGGCGGCCGCGGGCTCCGTCGCCACGCCGGTGCGCAGCATGCGGCCGACGAGCGCGTCGAGCACGACGGTGCGACCGGCCGCGCCCAGCGCCACGTTCGGCGCCGCGTTGAAGTCGAAGCCCGGGAAGTAGCTCGAGCGGGCGCCCGTGTCCTCGACCAGCGCGTCGCAGTACTGGATCGAGAGCTGGGCGATGGCGACCGGGTGCGCCGACACGAAGGTGTCGATGTTCTCGATCGTCGGCAGCGACTGCTTGATGCTCTCGTACGTGTTCTTCACGCCCGGCACCTGCGGGCTCACGCCCGTCAGCACGCTCATGGTCGCGTTGATCTCGTCGAACGTGCGCATGCCGACGTCGGCCGGGCGCGGCACGTCCGGCGGCGGCGCCGGCGCGAGCGGCACCGGGTCGGTGCGCACGTTGGTGTGCGTGCCGAGCCGGTCGAAGGTCAGGAAGAACTCGTCGGTCTGCGGGCCCTTCTCGAGCCCGACCACCGTGCCGATCACCGACAGCGGCTGGCCGAACGGCCCGTACTGCGAGTCGGTGACCGCGGTGTCGAGCGTCCGGTAGGCCTGGCCGACCTCCGGCTCGTTGCCGTTCACGCCGATGCGCAGGCCCGCGAGCGGGATGTTGCCCGGCTTGGCCGACGAGTCGAGGCTCACGAACGTGGGCTTGTCGAACAGGTAGCTGTAGCTGTCGTACTGGCTGACCGTGAACAGGATGTAGGCCTGCGGCATGTCGACCAGGTGGCTGATCGAGAACAGCACGTAGTACTTCTCGCCCACGCCGGCATTGAAGTTGGTCTGCACCTGCTGCGCCGACAGCGCGCGGTTGTACACGGCCACCAGGCGCAGCACGCCCTGGAACTGCCGGTCGCCCGACACCTCGTTGCCGAGGACGAACGCGAAGGTGTCGTCCCAGTCCGCCAGCGTGCCGCCCGGCGTCGGGTCGACGTCGCCGGTGAACACGCCGTTGACGTAGATCCGCCGGCCGTTGACCGGGTCGAAGGTCACCACGACGTGCTGCAGGGTCGCCTGCAGGTCCTCGTCGTCCGCGCTGGTCATCAGCTTCGGATCGCCGTTGACGCCGGTGCGCGAGGAGCGGTTGTAGAAGTCGTAGCTGTACAGCGTCTGCGCGAGCGTGAAGTTGCGCACCGAGGTGCCGCCCGAGTAGGCGACGATGCGGGCATCCTCCTGCGCGACGTTGGCCGGCGCGACCCAGGCCTCGATGCTGTATTCGCCGGTCGAACGGATCATGTCGGCGAGCTTCTTGCTGGCCGTGGTCGAGCCCTGCGCCTTGCCGGAGCGGACGTTGATGCCCCAGCCGCCCATCCAGGCGATGTCGCCGGAGAGGTTCAGGTTGAGCGCCGGCTCGACGCCGCTCGTGTCGTACGCGACCGAGCCGCGGCCCGTCTTGAACTCCCACAGGCCGATCAGGTTCGCCGTGTAGCGGTTGCCGCCGCTCGAGACGATGCCGTCGTACAGGGTCATCGCCTTCGACAGCACCAGCGACGCGTCGATCTGCGTGACCGGCACCTGGTTGGCGAAGGCCTCGACGGCGGCCTGCATGGTGTTCGCGTTCGCCGTGCAGTCGCTCCAGCAGTTGTGGAACTCGTTGCGCAGGCGGACCACCAGGCGCGACAGCGCCGGCTGGTCGAGGTTGATCTTGACCATCGCCGCGGCGTACGCCTCGTTGACGTCGCCCGAGGCGAAGAACGGCGACTGCGCGGAGGCCGACGAGGAGGTGTGGCAGCGCGAGCAGTACTGCGTCAGCAGCGGGTAGACGGTCGACTGGAACAGCGACGCCGAGGCAGGGAAGCTCTTGCTGCCGCCGGCGTCCTTGATCGCCGGGGCCTGCAGCACGACGCCCTGCGTGCCGCCGTTGGCGGTCGCGCCGGCCCAGTTGGTGATCCAGGTGGTGAGGATGTCGGCGCAGGCGTCGGCGCTCGCCAGCCAGCAGTTGTGGCCGCCGGCCACCTTCTGCACGATGCGCGAGTCGCGCGGCGAGCCGAGGTCGACGATGCCGTTGGCCGCCGAGTAGGCGAGGTTGATGTCGTCGGCGCGCGCGAACAGCGGGGACTGCTTGCCGGCCACGTGGCAGCCGCCGCAGCGGTTCGAGGCCTTGACGTTGTCCCACAGGTTGATCTTGAACGCCTGCACGTCGGCCGTGGCCGGCGGCGGCCCGCTGTAGGCGGGCGGCGTCCCGCCGGAGACGTCGGGGTTCGCGACGGTGTCGGCGCCGCCGCCGCAGCCGGCGACGAGCAGCGTGACCGCGCCGAGCGCGGCGATGCGGGCGACCCAGGCGCGCAGTCGGGCGGCGAAAGTGGCGACGTCCATGGCGGCTCCCTCAGTCACCCATGCAATAGGCGGCAGCGTCCGCGAACACGCGCTTCAGCTGGTAACCGCCCGACTTGAAGCTGCCCACCATCGCCTGGACGCGGGCGCGGTCCTCGGCGTCGCTGGGCGCACGCAGGCAGACGGTCTTGAACACCTTCTGCACCTGGCAGCTCGCGAAGGCGTCGGTGCGCGCGAGCTCGCGGCCGAGCGACTTGGCGCCCTGCCCCTTGCCGGGCAGCGACGGGTCCCAGCCGAGCAGCGAGTTGCGGCCCTTGCGCCAGTAGTTGTCCCAGTGGTCGTCCGGCGTCGAGTAGCCCGGCGGGAAGGTGTCCTTGTTGTGGAAGTACTTCGGCCGCACCACGCCCGGCGTGTAGAGCATCCGGCCCGCGGTCTCGTCGTAGTCGTAGTAGGCGAACGCCTGGATCAGCGGGTCCATGCCGCTGTGGCAGCCCACGCAGTTGTTGAGGAAGATGCGGCTGTCGCCGCCGGGACTGCGGCTCACGTCCTGGCGCACGCGGTCGGGCGGCCGGGTCGTGTCCATCACCTGCTCGAGGTCGCTGCACAGGTGGTTCAGCATCGTGTAGCGGAACATCGCGCGGTTGGTGCCGGCCTTGAGGAAGGCCTCGGCCGCGGCGCGGGTGGTGAGCACGCCGGCGGTCGCGTCGGCCGCGATGCCGCTCGCGGACGACTGCGAGGTCTGCACTAGGTCTTCCTTGAGGTTGGCGCCCTGCGACTCGAGCGCGGCGTAGTGATCGTTGCTGGCCGGCGAGTAGGCGGGAATGCCGCCGCCGCTGCGACCGACGTACAGGATGTCGTCGTAGAGGACCCGGTCGAAGGCCACGTCGTCGCGCACCATGCCGATCACGGTGGCCACGTAGTCGTTGAGGGGGGCGAACACCGTCTGGTCGCGGTTGGTCCACGGCATCGCGAAGTTCTTGAGCGTGACGTCGTAGAACGCGCGGTTGTCCATCGCCGTCATCGCGGCGTCGGTCGGGCGGCCGGCGGCGATGTCCGCCGCCATCGCGCTCAGCACCGACTCGCTCGGCGGCACGCCGGCGAGGCGGTCGTGCATGCGCTTGGCCTGCGAGCGCGCGTCGGCATGCGCGAGCACCGGCAGCAGCAGCGCGGCCGCGCACGCGACGAACCACTGCGGTCGCAGCTTCGCGAGCCCGTCCCTTGCGAGCGAAATGAGGCGCATCCTGACTCTCCCCGGGCCGGTCGCTACCGGCGTGCCCGTGGAATGTGCGGTGTCGTGAACCGCGAGCCAAGCCGATCGGCGCGATGTGCGATTCGAATCACACAACGCCGGCGAATGTGAGCGTAGTCACGCCGCGCCGGGTTGTGAGAGTCGAATCACACAACTGGCGCGCGTGCGTGGTGCGAGGGCCGGGTTGTGAGGAATAGTGCGGCCGCGGCAGCCTGCGCCGCGGAATTTCTTGCACAGAGGATCGTGGCATGCGCACGAGGTCCGCTCATCGCGCGTGGCGAACGCGCCGCGTCGCCCTGCTCGCGGTCGCCGCCCTTGCGCTGCCGCTGTCGGGCTGCCTGAGCAGCGACGGCAGCGCGGGCGCCGACGACAGCCAGGGTCCCGACCCCGTCGTGATCGACTTCCCGGTCGCCTACGTGAAGCGGCCCGTGCCGCCCGCCGGCGAGGAGGCGGTCGACGCGCGCCACCTGCTCGACGTGCGCGTCGGCGCGGACCTGTACCTGCGCGAGAAGGCCGCTCCGTCCGCGGTCGAGCGCAACGTCACCGTGCAGGTCACCGGCGGCAAGGGCGACGTGCGCGACGTCGAGTCGTCCTGGGACGGCAACAAGCTGATCTTCGCGCTGCGCCTGCCGCTGATCGAGGACGCGGAACCCGAGGACCAGCCGACCTGGAACATCTGGGAGTACGACCGCACGACCGCCAGCCTGCGCCGCGTCATTCCCTCCGACCTGATCGCCGAGGAGGGACCCGACGTCGCGCCGCACTACCTGCCCGACGGCCGCATCGTGTTCAGCTCGACGCGCCAGCGCCAGTCGCGCGCGATCCTGCTCGACGAGGGCAAGCCGCAGTACGCGGCCCAGGACGAGGACCGCGACGAGCCCGCCTTCGTGCTGCACGTGATGAACGCCGACGGCAGCGACATCCACCAGGTGTCGTTCAACCAGAGCCACGACCTCGACCCCGCCGTGCTGCTCGACGGCCGGGTGGTGTTCACCCGCTGGGACAACGCCCCGGGGCACGACGAGTTCAACCTCTACGCGATGCGCCCGGACGGCACCGACCTGCAGCTGCTGTACGGCGTGCACAGCCACGAGACCGGCACCGAGGACTCGACGATCCAGTTCCTCGACCCGCGCGCGATGGCGAACGGCGAGCTGCTGGTGCGCGCGCAGCCGTTCGACGCGCCCTACGACGGCGGCAACCTGCTGCTCGTCAACGTGCGCGACTACGTCGAGAACACCCAGCCCAACCTCGCCAACACCGGCACGCTCGGCGGCCCGGCGCAGAAGCCGGCCACCGTCAACGAGGTGCGCACGGTCGAGGGACCGTCCCCCGGCGGCCGCTTCAGCTCGGCCTACCCGCTCGACGACAACACCGGCCGCATCCTCGTGAGCTGGACGCCCTGCCGCGTGATGGAGAAGCAGCGCATCAAGCCCTGCACCGACAAGGCGCTGGCGGCCGCCGACCCCGTCGAGGCCCCGCCGCTGTACGGCCTGTGGGTCTACGACCCGGTCAACCGGACCCAGCAGCCGATCGCGAGCCCGCAGGAAGGGATCATCTACACCGACATCGTCGCGATGCAGCCGCGGCGGCTGCCGCCGGTGCTGCTCGATCGCGTCGCGGGCGTCGACTACGACCCCGAGTACCAGACCGAGGGTGTCGGCGTGATCGACATCCGCAGCGTGTACGACATGGACGGCACCGACACGGCGCCGGGCGGCATCGCCACGGTCGCCAACCCGGCGCTCACGACGGCCGACCAGCGCCCCGCCCGCTTCCTGCGCATCGAGAAGCCGGTCAGCCTGCCGGACCGCGACACGCTCGACTTCAGCGGCAGCGCCTTCGGCGTGACGCGGCAGTTCGGCATGCGCGAGATCCTGGGCTACGCGCCGGTCGAGCCGGACGGCTCGGTCAAGGTCAAGGTGCCGGCGAACGTGCCGTTCGCGATCACCGTGGTGGATGCGAACGGCCGTCGCATCGGTCCCCGACATGAGAATTGGTTGCAAGTACGGCCCGGCCAGGTCCTCGAGTGCAACGGCTGCCACGACCCGGAGAGCGGGCTCTCGCACGGCCGCCCGGACCTGTTCAAGTCGGCCTGGGCCGGGGCCCCGGTCACCGGCCTGCCCTTCCCCGGCACCAGTCCGGCGCTCTTCGCCGATGCCGGCGAGACCATGGCCCAGGTGCGGGCGCGGATCAGCTGCCAGACGGACTGCGCGTACCTCCGTCCGGACAACAACCTCGTGTTCGAGGACGTCTGGACGGACCCGGTCGCGGCCGGCCGGCCCGCCGACGCCCCGTTCGACTACAACTACGCCGACCTCACGACGCCCGCCCCGACCAGCAGCGACTGCGTGGTCGGCTGGCGGTCGGGCTGCCGGGTGACGATCCACTACGAGCGGCACATCCACCCGCTGTGGGCCAAGCCGCGGCAGACCCTGGGGTCGGACGGCTCGGTGCTGCAGGACGACACGTGCACCGTCTGCCACAACAATCGCAGCGCGGCCGGGGCCGTCCAGCTGCCGGCCGGACAGCTGGAGCTGACGGACGGCCCGTCGGACGACGAGCCCGACCATTTCCGGGCCTACCGGGAACTGCTGGCGACCGACAACGAGCAGGAACTGGTCGGCGGCGTCCTGCAGGACAAGCTGATACAGGTGGGCGTGGACCCGGTCACCGGGGAGCCCCAGTTCGTCGGCATCCCGGTCCCCCCCTCACTGAGGGCAGGCAATGCGGGCGAGTCCGTGGCATTCTTCGCACTGTTCGCTCCCGGTGGGAGCCACGCCGGGCGGTTGACGCCCGCGGAGTTGAAGCTGATCTCGGAGTGGGTCGATTCTGGTGCACAATACTTCAACGATCCGTTCGCGGCCCCTCTCGATTGAGCACATGCTAGGAAGGCTGCTCGCCCTGTGCCTGCTGCTGGCCGCGCTGGCCGGTACGCCGGCGGGCGCTTCTTCCGAGCCGATCGAAGTCGTCGTCCAGGACCCCTACATCGACCTGCACACCGGGCCGGGCCGGGGCTTTCCCATCACCGTCTCGCTCGAGCGCGGCGTCACCGTCACGCTCGTGCGCCAGCGCACCGACTGGGTCGAGGTGCGCACCGAACGCGGCCAGAGCGGCTGGGTGCATCGCTCGCAGCTCGCGGGCACGCTCACCACCGGCGGCGCCGACGTGAAGATCGCGGGTCCCGGGCCCGACGCCCGCACGGCGCACGACTGGGAGGTCGGCGTGGCCTCCGGCGAGATGTCCGGCGCCAGCGTGGTGATGGTCAACGGCGCCTGGCTGATGAGCGACAGCCTGATGCTGCGGGCCGACGCCTCGCAGATCATGGGCAACTCGTCCAACTCGTGGATGGTGAGCGCGGGGCTCGCCCACCTCATCAAGCCCGAGTGGCGCGTGTCGCCGTTCATCGGCCTCGGCGTCGGCGTGATCCGCACCACGCCCAAGACCACGCTGATCGACACCCAGGACCGCACCGACACCGCGGCCTATGGCGCGGCCGGCTTCCGCGGCTACCTGACGAACCGATTCCTGCTGCAGGCGGAGTACCGCGGCTTCGTCGTGTTCACGGATCGCGACGACAACGAGGAGAACGACGAATGGCTCGTAGGGTTCACGTACTTCTTCTGAGCGCGCTGGCCGGCTGCGGCTGGTGCAGCGGCGCGGCACAGGCCCAGGCGCAGGCCGAGGCCGTCGGCGGCTCCTCGCAGTCGCCGCAGGTCGTCGAACCCCAGGTCGAGCGCCGCACCGTCGAGCCGGTCAAGGTCCCCACCGAGAACTTCGAGGTCGGCGTGTACGTCGGCACGATCGGCATCGAGGACTTCGGCTCGAGCCTCGTCTACGGCGGGCGCATCGCCTACCACTTCACCGAGGACCTCTTCGCCGAGGCCACCATCGGGCGCTCGAAGGCCGGCAAGACCAGCTACGAGGACCTGAGCGGCTCCGCGCAGCTGCTCACCGACAGCGAGCGCGACTTTACCTATTACGACATCTCCGCCGGCTGGAATGTGCTCCCCGGCGAGGTTTTCCTCGGTCGCGACCGCGCGATGCCGGCATCCGTGTATGTTTCCGCAGGCGTCGGCAGCACGCGGTTCGCGTCCGACGACCACTTCACCGTCGCCATCGGCGCCGGCCTGCGGCTGGTCGTCAACAAGTGGCTCGCGCTGCACGTCGACGCTCGCGACCACATGTTCCGCAGCGACCTGCTCGGCAAGGACAAGCTGACGCAGAACCTGCAGTTCACGCTGGGCGCGACCTCGTTCTTCTGACCGGAGACACACGCATGCGCCCGACCCTGCGGATCGCCAGCGTGCTCGTCGCCGGGGTGCTCGCCGCCGGCTTCGGCGCGGGCGCCCGGGCGGCCGGCAGCGCAGCCCCCGATTTCTCCCTGCCCGCCCGCGACGGCTCGACCGTCAGGCTGAGCGAACTCAAGGGGCAGGTCGTGATGGTGAACTTCTGGGCCACCTGGTGCGGCCCGTGCCGGCAGGAGATGCCGCTGCTGGGCCAGCTGCAGTCGAAATACGAGCCGCTCGGCTTCACCGTGCTCGGCGTCAACGTCGAGCCGGACAGCGCCGCCGCCGTGACCTGGCTGAAGGGCGTGCCGGTCGGCTTCCCGATCCTGTTCGACCGCAAGAACTCGGTCGCGCAGAGCTTCGGTGTCGAGGGCATGCCGAGCTCGGTGTTCATCGACCGCAACGGCAACGTGCGCTACGTGCACCGCGGCTACGCGCCCGGCGACGAGTCGAAATACGCGGACATGATCCGCAGCCTCGCCAGGGAGTGACCATGCACGCCGCCCGCATCGCCGCCTTCGCCGTGCTGCTCGCGACCCTCACGGGCTGCTCGAACATCGAGCCCTGGGTGAAGCCCTACGAGCGGCAGCATTTCGCGGACATCGTCATGTCGAACGACCGCAATCCCATCCAGTCGTCGTACATGAACCACGTGAAGGAAGCGCGCGAGGGCGCGCGCGGCGCGGACGGCAGCCACGGCGGTGGCTGCGGATGCAACTGAGGGCTGACAGGATGCGACGGCAGGCCACCTGGGCGGGTTTGGGCACGGCACTGGCGGTGGCGGCGCTGCCGGCAGGCGCGGCCGTGCTGCCGGAGGACCGGGCGGACATCATGTACCACCGCTACGAGGGCGGCGGCGTCACGATCGACGGGCCGGCCCTGCTGGTGCGCACCAAGTTCGACGAGAAGTACGCTTTCTCGGGCAGCGCCTACGTCGACATGGTGTCGAGCGCGTCGATCGACGTGATGACGACCGCGAGCCCGTACAAGGAAGAGCGGCACCAGGGCAGCTTCGGCTTCGACATGCTGAACGGCAAGACCCAGTACAGCCTCGGCTACACCCGCAGCGAGGAGAACGACTACACCGCCAACACGGCGACGTTCGACCTGAGCCAGGACCTCTTCGGCGACCTGACCACGGTTTCCTTCGGCTACAGCCAGGGCTGGGACGAGGTCAGGCGGCGCGGCGACACCGCGTTCAAGGAAGACATCGACCGTCGCAACTACCGCTTCGGCGTGACCCAGATCCTGACGCCCTCCCTGATGATGGGCCTCAACTACGAGCTGATCACCGACGAGGGCTTCCTCAACAACCCCTACCGCTCGGTGCGCTACCTCGACCCGACGAGCCCGGTCGGCTACGCGTACGAGCCCGAGCGCTATCCGCGCACGCACACCAGCAATTCGGTCTCGCTCGACGCGCGCTACTACCTGCCGTACCGCGCGGCCGTGCACGGCCAGTACCGCTACTACACGGACGACTGGGGCATCGACGCGAACTCGATCGAGGTCGGCTACACGCACCCGTGGAAGCAGTGGATCTTCGAGGCGGGCTTCCGCTGGTACGACCAGTCGGCCGCGGACTTCTACGCCGACCTGTATCCCTTCCGCAACGCGCAGAACTTCCTGGCGCGCGACAAGGAGCTGAGCAGCTTCAGCAGCCAGATGTTCACGCTCGGCGTGACCTACGAGCTGCCGCCGCTCGGCTGGAAGTACCTCGAGAAGACGACGGTCAATTTCTACTACGACCGCATCCACTACGCTTACGACGACTTCCGCAACCTGCTCGAGGGCGGCGCGCCGGGCACCGAGCCGCTGTACAGCTTCGACGCGGACGTCTACCGGCTGTTCTTCTCCGGCTGGTTCTGAGCCTCAGGGCGGCCTGCGCCCCGTGAGGAGGCTGTCGCCCAGCGCGACGGCGAGGCCGTCCCCGGCGTCGATCGACGGACGCAGCGCCTCGTAGGCCGCCAGTCGCCAGTTCGCATCCGTCTGCGAGAGCAGCCACGCGCCGCGCGCCACGTCGCCCACGGCGCCGGTCGCGCTCGCGACCTCCACGGGCGGCGCCGGCGGGGCCGCGACCGCCTCGAGCGGGGCCTCGTAGCGACGGCCGCCCTCGTCGCTCACCGTGAGGACGTAGCGCCCGACGGGCAGTTCGACGCCGCCGAGGCGCAGCCGGCGGTCGGCGAGGCCGGTGCGCTCGAGCACCGCGCCGCCGCCCTCCGCGACGATCCGCACGGCAAACGGCCTGCACCCGCCCCGCCACGCGAGCTGCAGGTCGCGCCGGCCCGCGCCCACGCGCGCACCCTCGCCGACGATGGGCACGAAGATCGGTTCGGGCTCGGCGTCCGCCGCGCCGCACTGGGCGCTGCCGCGCGACGCGGCATTGCCGTAGCGGCGCTGCTGGTCCTCGAACAGCGCCGGGATGGACTCGAGCACCGCGAGCAGCGGGTGGCTCGTCTCCACCGCGGGCAGCGTGTAGGTGCCGGGCCCCGAGTAGCGGCGCGACGACTGGTCCGCGAGCTGCACGACCAGCACGCCGTCCTTCGGCAGCGTGACCGTGTCCCCGGCCATCACCACCGTGCCGATCCGGGCCGGCACGGCGGCCTTGTCCCGGCCGCGCTGCAGCGAGTAGCGGGCGAACGCCGGCCGGTACTCGGACACGACGCCGATCGGCTCCGGCGCCGGCGCCCGGGCCGCGGCCACCGGCGCCAGCAGTGCGACGAGGACGGCTGCCGCCGCGCTCCATGCGCGGACACCGTAGGCTGGAGTCCACTCCCGTTCAGTCATCGTCCCCGCCCCCGCCGCGAAAGTGCTTCGCCAGTATGGTGCGTCGCCAGCCGTATCGACGCCAGTCCGCGACCAGCGTCAGGGCCGTCTCCAGCGCCTTGACCTGCACCAGCAGCAGCAGCGCCGCGGTGAAGGCGTCGAACACGCGGAAGTAGTCCCAGATCCCCACGGCGCAGGCCACCACCAGCAGCAGCGCCGGCACCAGCGCGAGCAGCGCCACGGACGGGCGGAACAGCCAGAACAGCAGGCCGATGAGCAGGAAGGACAGCACGGTCGTCGCGCGGTACGCGAGCTCCGCGCGCCCGCCCGACGTGCTCTGCAGCGGCAGGAAGCGCACGGTGTTGGCCAGCAGTTCGACGCCCGGCAGCACGCCGACGGGCGTCACCCACGTGTCGCCCGTGCCCGAATGGGTCGCGCCGACGAACACGATGCGGCCGGCGAACAGCCCCGCGTCGTCGCGCTCGAGCGCCGGGTCGAGCAGTGCGAGCGCGGACACCAGCTTCGCCTCCTCCATCAGCGGCGGGTGCGCGGGTCCGGTCAGGCGCGGCCCGATCAGCAGCGACTCGGGCTCGGCCGGCTCGTCGTCGCACTCGCCGCGCGCGTTCGGCGCCGCGGTGAGCGGCAGGCCGTGCCAGCCGGCGGGCAGCACCAGCGCGACCTGGGTCGCCACGGCAGGCATCGGCTGGGGACCGTGCGGCCCGCAGACCACCAGCCAGGGATCCCACTCGCGCACCACGCCCTGCGCGCCGGCGAACCCCGCGTGCGCCCAGTGCAGCCGCGGGTTGCCGGTGAACAGCGCGTCGAACGGCGTGGCCGCGAGCCGACGCTCGTTGCGCGGGCCGGGCTCGATGCGCCGGGGGAAGACGATGGGCGCCTCGCCGTCGTAGGCCTGCAGGAACTGGCCCAGCCGGTCGCCGAGCGCATCCGCCCCGTAGGCGAGGTCGATGTCCACGACCACGGCGGCCGGCCGCGCCCGCGTCACGATCGCCAGCATGCGGGCGAGGTCCGCGTGCGGCGTCATCGGCGGCGACCCCCAGTTGCGCCACGTCGCCTCGTCCACCTCGACGATCGCGATCGGGAGCGTGCGCCGGCCCGCGTCGAACCACCCAAGCGACAGTGTGCGCAGCGCCCAGTCGAACTCGAAAGGCTTCTCCGCCGCGTGGCGCAGGGGCTTCACGAACGCCGCATTGCCGGCCAGCGCGAACGCGAGCAGCGAGAGCACCGCGAAGGTCGCCGTGCGCACGAGCTTGGCGTGCGGCGCGGCCTCGAGCGCGAACGTCACGCGCAGGGCATGGCGCAGGCTCGCCAGCACGCCGCGCCGGGCGGCCGTCACGGCCGGACCGCCCCGGCGGCGTCGCCGTCGGCGGCCGCGAGGATGGCCCGCGCGAAGCGCTCGGCCGCGCCCGTCGCGTGCGGGAGGACCACCGACGGCTCGGTCATCTCGATCTCGAGCACGACCGGGGCGTCGTCCGCGCCGCGGACGAGGTCGACGCGGACGTACAGCGGCGCCGGAAACGGCAGCGCGGCGATCGCCGCAGCCGCGACGCGGCGCTCCGCCGCATCCGGCTCGCGGGCCGTGATCTCCTCCGGCGCGAACAGGCCCTCCACGAGGCCGGCGCCGACGCGCAGCAGCGGACCCTTGCGGATCGCATGGCTGTAGCGGCCGGCGAAATGCAGCAGCGCGGTCTCCCCCGCGGTGTCGACCCGCTCGAGGTAGGGCTGCAGCAGGGCACTGCGCCGCTCGATTTCCACCAGCCGGCGCAGGTGCGCGAGCGACGCCTCCGCGTCGCCCCGCCGGTAGCGCGCGGCATCGCGCGAGCCCGCGCCGACGACCGGCTTGACGACGAAGTCGCGGAACTCGACCGGCGCGCCGGTGCTGAGCGACGCGGGGCCGCCGCCGAGGAAGGCCGCGAGTTCCGCCGGCGCATCGGCACCGGCCTCCACGAAGCGCGTCGGCACCACCGGCACGCCCTGCCGGGCCAGGTGCGCGAGATAGTGCTTGTCGGTGTTCCAGCGCACGACCTCGGGCGGGTTGAACAGGCGGGTCGCCCGCCGGCAGCGCTCCGCCCAGTCGAGGAACTCGTCGATGCGCTCGACGTAGTCCCAGGTCGAGCGCAGCACGGCGGCGTCGAAGCCCGACCAGTCGACCCGGCCGTCGTCCCAGCACGGCGTCGCCACCCGCGCCCCCAGGGCCTCGAGCGCCGCCACGAGCGCCGGCATGTCCTCGTCGAGCGGCAGCGCCGCCGCGGCGCTGACCAGCGCGATGGCCGGCGCGCTCACGCGACCTGCTCCTCGACCCGGTCGCACAGGCTGCGCAGCACCGCGAGGCGGGCGTGCCGCTTGTCGTCCGCCGGCAGCACGACCCAGGGCGCGTGCGGCGTGTCCGTGCGCGCGATCATCTCGCGGGCCGCCGCCTGGTAGCCGTTCCAGAGCCTGCGGTTGATCCAGTCCTCCGGATCGACCTTGAAGCGCTTGAGCGGATTGCGGTCGCGCTCCTCGAAGCGGGCGAGCTGCTCGCGGCGGCTCACCGAGAGCCAGAACTTGGCGACGATCACGCGGTGTTCGGCGAGCTGGCGCTCGAACTCGTTGATCTCGTCGTAGGCCCGCCGCCAGTCGGCGGCGGCCGCGAAGCCGCGCACCCGCTCGACCAGCACCCGCCCGTACCAGCTGCGGTCGAAAATCGTGTAATTCCCGCGCGGCGGCAGGTGGAACCAGAAGCGCCAGAGGTAGGGCCGCGCCAGTTCCTCCGCCGAGGGTGCCGAGATCGGCACCACGCGGTACTGGCGGGCATCCAGCGCGGCGGCGATGCGGCGGATGGCGCCGCCCTTGCCGGCCGCGTCCATGCCCTCGAAGGCGAGCACGACGGCGTGCCGCGCGAACCGACGGCGGCGAGAGAGCCGCGCGAGGCGGCCCTGCAGGCCCTCGAGCTCGCCCTCGTACTCGTCGTCCGACGGGTGCGCGCCGCGCGATTTCGTCGGCAGCCTGACCGGCGCCGCGACCGGCCGCAGCCGCACGGCCCTCGCGCGCTTCGCCTCGCCCTGGAGCGTGCCGGCGATGCCCGCGAGCAGCGTGCGCCCGACCTCGAGTGCGCGGTGCTGGCGATCGGTGCCGTCGACGAGCCGCCAGGGCGCGGCGGGCTGCTCGGTCGCGCGCAGCACGTGCTCGTACGCCTTCTCGACCCGGCGGTAGTGGGCCGCCAGCCAGCGATCCTCGTCCGACACCCGCCAGCGCGTGGTGCGTTCGCGGGTGAGCTTGCGCAGCCGCTTGCGTTGCGTCTCCGGGGCGACGTGCAGGTGGATCTTGACGACGGTCACGCCGTCGGCGACCAGCATGCGCTCCAGTCGCACGATGCGTTCCACGGACCGGTCGACGCGGGCCCGCGAGCGCCTGCCGTCGAGGGCCGACGCCTCCAGCAGCTCGTCGTACCAGCCCGAGTGCAGGATCGCGATGCGCCCCTTCGGGGGCATGACGCGCCAGTAGCGCCACAGGCTCGGGCGCTCGCGCTCGACCTCGTTCGGCTCGCGGAACCCGTAGACCGTCACGAACTTCGGGTCGAGCCAGCCCAGCAGCTCGTTGGCGACCTCGCTGCGCCCGGCGGCCGGGATGCCCGTCACGATCAGCGCGACCGCCCGGGCCCCGCCCTTGCGCAGCTCGAACTGCGCGTCGAGCAGCCGGTCCTGCAGCTTCGGCAGCTCGTGCGCGTATTCGAGCCGGGTCAGGCGCCGGCCCGAGAGCACCTCATGCAGCACGGCGCGGTACCTGCTGCGTGATGCAGTGGATGTTGCCGCCGCCGAGCAGGATCTCGCGGCCCGGCACGCCGACCACCTCGCGGCCCGGGAACAGCGCCCGCAGCTTGCGCAGCGCCGCGCCGTCGCGCTTCGGATCGAGCAGCGGCGCCACGATGCGGCGGTTGCCGATGTAGAAGTTCACGTACGAAGCGGCGAGCCGCATCCCGGCCTCGCGGGGCTGCGTCCCCTCCGCCACGTCGACGCCGCCGGCTTCGGCCTTCGTCATCGCCGGCGGCCGCGGCTGGACGAGCTTGTGCACCTGCAGGCGGCGGCCGCGCGCGTCACGCGCCTGCCGCAGCCGGTCATAGGCGTCGCGCGAGATCGCGTACTGGGGATCGCGCCGGTCGTCGGTCCACGTCAGGACGACCTCGCCCGGCTTCACGTACGCGCAGAGGTTGTCGACGTGGCCGTCGGTCTCGTCGCCGTGCACGCCCTTGCCGAGCCAGATCACGCACTCGACGCCGAGATAGCGTCGCAGGCAGTCCTCGATCTGCGCGCGCGAGAGCCCCGGATTGCGGTTCGGGTTGAGCAGGCACTCCTCGGTGGTGATCACCGTGCCCTGACCGTCGACGTGGATCGATCCGCCCTCAAGGACCAGCGGTGCGCGATAGCGGTCGCAGCCTTCGACCTCCAGCACCTTCTGCGCGACCGCCTCGTCCCGGTCCCAGGGGAAGTAGAGCCCGCCGTCGAGGCCGCCCCAGGCGTTGAAGCCCCAGTCGACGCCGCGCAGCCTGCGCCGGCCGTCGACCACGAAGGTCGGGCCGACGTCGCGCATCCAGGCGTCGTTGCTCGAGATCTCGACCACCCGCACGGCCGCCGGCAGCCGCCGGCGCGCGTTCGCGTACTGCGCCGCCGACACGCCGACCGAGACGCGCTCGCTGCCGGCGATGGCCGTCGCGACCGCGACGAAGGCCTGCTGGGCGGGCTTGGCGCCGAGGCGCCAGTTGTCCGGCCGCTCGGGCCAGAGCATCCAGCAGCCGTCGTGCGGCTCGAACTCGCCGGGCATGCGATAGCCGTCGCGTCGCGGCTCGGACTGCAGGGTACGGGTCATGGGGATTTCGCCTCGGCGGGCCACGCCTGAGCCGAAATGGTACCGGCCCCGGGCCGCCCGGGGCCAGTTCCGCGCGCCGGCTCAGCGCTCGGCCGCCGGCAGCCGCCACCCGTTCACGATCAGGTAGAGCGACGGGAGGATCACCAGGGTAAGGACGGTGGCCGAGACCATGCCCCCCACCATCGGCGCGGCGATCCTGCGCATGACCTCGGAGCCCGTGCCCGAGCCCCACATGATCGGCAGCAGGCCGACGATGATGGTGACCACGGTCATCAGCTTGGGCCGCAGCCTGAGCAGGGCGCCCTCGACGATTGCCGCGCGCAGGTCCGCCCGCGTGGGCTCGCGGCCTGCGCTGCGGGCGAGGCGGCGACGCTCGCGCCAGGCCTGCTCGAGGTACATGACCATGACCACCCCGGTCTCGGCCGCGACGCCCGCGAGCGCGATGAAGCCGACCGCCGCCGCGATCGACAGGTCGTAGTCGAGCAGGTACAGCAGCCACACCCCGCCCACCAGCGCGAAGGGCAGCGCCCCGAGGATGAGCAGGACGTCGCGCGCGTTGCGGAAGTTCAGGTACAGCAGCAGCACGATGATCGACAGCGTGAGCGGCAGCACGACCTTCAGCCGGGCCAGCGCCCGCTCGAGGTACTCGTACTGCCCGGACCAGCCGAGGCTGTAGCCCGCCGGCAGCCGCAGTTCGCGGGCGATCCGGGCCTTCGCGTCGCCGACGAAGCCGCCGAGGTCCCGCCCCTGCAGGTCGACGAAGACCCAGCCGGACGGCCGGGCGTTCTCGCTGCGGATCATGCCGGGACCGTCCGCGACCTCGACGCGCGCCACGTCCTGCAGGGTCACGCTGGCGCCGGTCGGCGTCACGAGGGGCAGTTCGCGCAGCGCCGGCAGCGAGTCGCGGTAGTCCTGCGGGTAGCGCAGGTTGATCGGGTAGCGCTCGAGGCCCTCGACGGTGGTGCTCACGTTCATGCCGCCGACCGCGCTGGCGACGATGTCCTGCACGTCCTTGATGTTGAGCCCGTACCGCGCCGCGGCCACGCGGTCGATGTCCACGTCGACGTAGCGGCCGGTCGCCGTGCGCTCCGCGTACACCGACGTGGCGCCCGGCACCGCGCGCACGATCTGCTCGATGCGCCGGCCGAGTTCCTCGATCACGCCGAGGTCGGGACCCATGATCTTGATGCCGACCGGCGTGCGGATGCCGGTCGCGAGCATGTCGATGCGGGTCTTGATCGGATAGACCCACGCGTTCGACACGCCCGGGAACTTCACCCGCGCGTCGAGCTCGGCCTTCAGCTTCCCGGGCGTCATGCCGGGCCGCCACTGCTCGCGCGGCTTGAGCTTGATCACCGTCTCGAACATCTCGATCGGCGCGGGGTCGGTGGCGCTCTCGGCGCGGCCCGCCTTGCCGAACACGCGCTCGACCTCGGGCACGGTCCTGATCAGCTTGTCCGTCTGCTGCAGCAGCGCGCGCGCCGCATCCGTGGAGAGTCCCGGCAACGTCGTCGGCATGTAGAGGAAGTCGCCCTCGTCGAGCTCCGGCATGAATTCCGTGCCGAGGCGGGAGGCCGGCCACAGGGTCGCGCAGACCAGCACGGTCGCCGCGACGGTCACCGCCCACGGCCGGCGCAGCGCCAGCTCCAGGAACGGCCGGTAGGCGGCCATCGTCGCGCGGTTCACCGGATTGGCCGCCTCGGGCCTGATCTCGCCGCGCACCAGGAACCAGATCAGCACCGGCACCAGCGTGATCGAGAGCGCCGAGGCCCAGATCATCGCGTAGGTCTTGGTGTAGGCGAGCGGCGCGAACATGCGCCCCTCCTGCGCCTCGAGCGTGAAGACCGGCAGGAACGACAGCGCCACGATCATCAGCGAGAAGAACAGCGACGGGCCGACTTCCCGGCAGCCCTCGAAGATCGCCTCCATGCGCCCGGCATCGCCGGTGACGTGCTCGAGCTTCTTGTGCACGTTCTCGATCATCACGATCGCGGCGTCCACGAGCGTGCCGATGGCGATGGCGATGCCGCCGAGCGACATGATGTTGGCATTGATGCCCTGCAGGTGCATCACCGTGAACGCCGAGAGCACGGCGATGGGCGTGACGATCACCACGATCAGGCCCGAGCGCGCGTGGAACAGGAACACGAAGCACACGATGGCGACGACGATGAACTCGTCCAGCAGCTTGCGCTTGAGGTTGTCGACCGAGCGCTGGATCAGCGCCGAGCGGTCGTAGGCCTCGACGACCTCGACGCCTTCCGGCAGGCCCGAGCGCAGCTCCTCGAGCTTGGCCTTGACCCGGACGATGGTGTCGCGCGCGTTGTCGCCGTTGCGCATCACGACCACGCCGCCCACGGCCTCGCCCTCGCCGTCCAGCTCGCCGATGCCGCGACGCATCTCGGGGCCGATGCGCACCTCGGCCACGTCGCGCAGCAGCACCGGCGTGCCGCCCCGGGTCGCCATCACCGGGATGCGCTCGAGGTCCGCCACGCTCTTCACGTAGCCGGTGGCGCGAACCATGTACTCCGCCTCGGCCATCTCGACGACCGAGCCGCCGACTTCCTGGTTGCCGCCGCGGATCGCCTGCTCGACCATCATCAGCGGGATGCCGTAGCCGCGCAGGCGCACCGGGTCGACCACCACCTGGTACTGCTTGACCATGCCGCCGATGGTCGCGACCTCCGCGACGCCGTCGAGCGCCTGCAGCTCGAACTTCAGGAACCAGTCCTGGAGCGAGCGCAGCTGCGCCAGGTCGTGCCGGCCGCTGCGATCGACGAGCGCGTACTGGTAGATCCAGCCGACGCCCGTCGCGTCGGGCCCGAGCGCCGGACGCACGCCTTCGGGCAGGCGCGCCGCCGCCTGGCTCAGGTACTCGAGTACGCGCGAGCGGGCCCAGTAGGGATCCGTGCCGTCGGCGAACAGCACGTTGACGAACGAGTCGCCGTAGAACGAGTAGCCGCGCACGGTGGTCGCGCCCGGCACCGACAGCAATGCGGTCGTGAGCGGGTAGGTCACCTGGTCCTCGACCACGCGCGGCGCCTGGCCCGGGAACGGCGTGCGCACGATGACCTGCACGTCGGAGAGGTCCGGCAGTGCGTCCACGGGCGTGCGCAGGAAGGAATAGGCGCCGAGCGCCGTGAGCATGGCCGCCAGCAGCAGCACGAGGCCGCGGTTGTTGAGCGACGCACGGATGATCCAGTCGATCATGGCGGGCCTCGCTCAGTCCTGCAGGCGGTCGAGGCCGCTGCGCAGGTTGGCTTCCGAATCGAGCAGGAACTGGCCGGAGACGACGACGTGCTCGCCCGCGGCGAGTCCCTCGAGGATCGCCACGCGTTCGCCGCCCTCGGCGCCGGCCCGGACCTTGCGCGCGACGAAGCGCCCGTCGCCGAGCGCGACCACCACGCGCTCCTCCCTGCCGCTGCGGATCAGCGCGCCGCGCGGAATGTTCACGACCGCCGCGCCGGCCGCGCCGCCGAGGCTCACCGAGGCGAGCATGTTGGGCCGGATCGTCGCCGGCGGCGCATCGAGCGTGACGCGCGCCCGCACGGTCCGGGTCTCCATGCTGAGCTCGGGGTAGACGTAGTCGACCTTGCCCGACACGGTCTCGCCCGGCAGCGACGGGAAGCGGATCTCGACCGGCATGCCCGTGCGCAGCACGCCCGACTGCGACTCGGGGACCTCGGCGATGACCCACAGGCTGCCGAGCTCGGTGATGGCCATCACCGGCATCTCCGGCGTCACCATCGCGCCTTCCTGGACCTCGAGCGTCGTGACGACGCCCGAGACCGGCGCGTAGAACGGCACGCGTCCCTGCCCGCCGCCGGGCGGGATGCCGAGCGCCGCGAGCCGGTCGCGCGAGGCCTCGATGAGTTCGCGATTGCCGATCTTCCGGGCGTCGCGGTACTCCTGCTGCGCGGTCTCGAGCATCGGCGAGTACAGCGTGAAGAGCAGCTGGCCCTTCCTCACCGTCTCGCCCATCGCACGGACCGCGAGACCCTGCACCCAGCCCCCGGCCCGCGGACGCACCTGCCGGACGCGCCGCTCGTCGAAGCCGACGTAACCGACGGCGTCGATGCGCTGCCCGAGCGGAGTCGTGACCGCCGCCTCCGTGCGCACGCCGAGGTTGTTCACGACCGCCGGCGAGATCTTCACCTCCGCCCCGGTGTCCTCGGCATACACGGGCACGTAGTCCATGCCCATCGAGTCCTTCATCGGCTTGTCGGAGCGGACGGCGGGATCCATCGGATTGCGGTAATAGAGCGGCTTGCGGTCCGCGGCCGGAGCGGCGGAGGCCGATGCGGTCGCGGCGGGGGATTCCGACGCCACCAGGGTCATGCCGCAGACCGGGCACTCTCCGGGCGCATCGCGCTCGATGCGCGGGTGCATCGGGCAGTGGTACTTCACGTGCGCGTGCGCGTGGGCAGCCGCGGCGGCCGGCGCCGGCGGGACATCCCGCGCGCAACCCGCGACGAGCGCGGCAAGCGCAGCGAGCAGGATCGGTGCGAACCTCATGGGGCGTCTCCGGCAAGGTAGTCGATGTCGTACTGCGCCTGGGCGCGATCGGCCGCGAGGCGCTGGTGCTTCTGGCGGGTGTCGCGGGCCCCGCGGCGCGCCGCGACGACGTCGTCGATCATGGCGCGATTGCCGCGCCACGCGAGCAGCGCCGCATCGACCGACTGCGTGGCGAGCGGCAGCAGGTCGCTCTCGTAGAACGCCTCGAGGTCGCCGGTCCGGCGGGCCGTCGACCAGGCCTCCTCGAGCATCGCGGCCATCTCGCGCCGGTGGTCGTCGTGCAGCTCGTGCAGGCCCCGCTGCTCCGCGAGCGCCGCCGCCACCACGCGGTCCTGGCGGTTGCCGCGGAAGAGCGGCAAGTCGACCGTGACCATGGCGCTCAGCATGTCGGCACGCTGCATGCCCGCAGGGTCTTCGCCGCTGCGCAGGCCGTAGCTCAGGTCGAGCATCCAGCCGGGCCGCTTGCTCTTCTCCGCCAGTTCGACGTCGGTGTGCGCGGCTTCGATGCGCCGCTCGTAGTCGACCTGCGCGGGGTGGCGCATGAGCCGTTCCTCGAGCACGGCCAGCGCCGGCATCTCGGCGCGGGCCGGGAGCGAGAACGGGCCCGCGGCGGCGGCGGCCTCGCCCAGCCAGCGCCCGAGCTGCGCGCGACGCATCGCCTCCTCGCGGTCGAGGTCGAGCTGCTGCTCGCGCAGCATGGCGGCGTCGAGCCCGGCCTGCAGCAGGTCGAGTTGCCGGCCCTCGCCCGAGGCGTAGCGGGCGCGCGCCGAGGCCCGCATCTGCTCCACCCAGGCCGACTGCGACTGCAGCAACTCGCGCGCCCCCGCGACGTAGGCGAGCTCGGTCCAGAGGCGGCGCACTTCCCGCTGCACGGCACGCCTGCGGTCCGCCGCCATGGCCTCGGCCGCGGCGGCCGACTGGTCCATCTTCTGCCGCGTCAGCCGGCGCACCCCGGCCGCCGGGAACTCCTGGCTGACGCCGAGTTCCAGCATGGTCATGTCTTCGGTGGCGAGGCTGAGGGAATCGACCGGTACGTTGACCGCGCCGACGCGCAGCTTCGGGTCCATCAGCTGCGACATCGCGATGCCGCGCTCGCGCATCGCCCGCGCCTCCTCACCGAGCTGGCGCACCTGGGCGTCGCGCTCGACCGCCAGGCGCTCGGCCTCGGCCAGGGTCAGGCCCGCGGCCGACGCCGCGGGCAACGGGCCGGCGCACGCCAGCACGATCAACGTGGATTCGAGGAACCGGCGGACGGGCGCCGGCAGGCACTTCGACATGGCTCATCTCCCGCAGCAGGGCACGCGTCGCCGGACGAGGCGACGGGGAACACGCTGGGGAGCGAGCTAGAACAGGAAGCGACAGTACGTGACGGCGACCGGCGGGCGCGGCACGCCCGGATCGACGGCCACGGGCGGCGCGGCGCGATCGTCCGCGACGATCGCCACGGTCGCGATGACCGGGGTGGCCGGCAGCGCGACGAACATCGGGGCCGTCGCGCGCGCGTCGACCTGGGGTCCGTGCGGATAGGCACAGGCATCGTGGGCGTTCGCGTCGGGGGCCGGCGGCGGGCAATACGCGCAGTCGTGCGCCGGCGCGACGCGCACGTCGTCCGCCATGGCGCACGGCATCGCCGCCGTCTGCAGCCACGCCAGGCAGAACAGCGCCAGCACGACCCGGGTCAGGTCGCGCTGACGGGCGCGGATCCAGTGCAATGCGTGGCGAGTCGTCATCTCGGCGTTCCTGGCGCCGCAAGCTACGCCGAAGCGTCCGCGCGGACAAGGCACCCGGGCGGGGCCGGGGGCGATTTTCGGGAAACACTTAACGTTCCGCGGCACAATCCGGGCCATGCGACGCACCCTCCCGCTGTGCGCGGCGCTGCTGCTCGGCGCCTGCCACCACCCCGCCCCGCCGGCCCCGTGGCTGGGCGCCGTCGAGGAAGTCGATTCGCCTGCGCCGCCGGGCAGCCGGTTCCCGAATCTCGCCGGCGGCGGCGACCTGCCCGTCGTGATGAGCTGGCTGCAGGCCGGCGCGGGCGACGAGTTCTCGCTGCAGCACGCCGAGTGGCGCGACCAGGACATCGGCGCCGCGCAGGCCTGGAGCGCGCCGCGCGAGGTCGCGCGGGGCCGCGACTGGTTCGTCAACTGGGCCGACTTCCCCTCGGTCGTGCCGGTCACCGCACGCGTCTGGGCGGCCCACTGGCTGCAGCAGAAGCCCGGCAGCGTCTACTCCTACGACGTGCGCATCTCGGTGAGCGACGACGGCGGCCGCCGCTGGTCGCCGGCGCTGACGCCGCACGCGGACGGCACGCCGACCGAACACGGCTTCGTCAGCCTGCTGCGCACCGGCGAGGATCACGTGCGGGCCGTGTGGCTGGACGGGCGGCGCACGCCCGGCGAGCAGGACCACGACTCCGGGCACGGCGGCGGCTCCGGCGCAATGACGCTGCGCAGCGCCGAGATCGCCGCGCCCGGCCGCCTCGTCGCCCCGGACGCCGAACTCGACGGGCGCGTCTGCGACTGCTGCCAGACCGACGCCGTCGCGGTCGGCGACGCCACGGTCGTCGTGTTCCGCGACCGCGACGAGGAGGAGGTGCGCAACATCCGGGCGCTGCGCATCGAGCCGGGCGACCGGCTGGCGTCCGCACCGGTGCACGACGACGGCTGGAAGATCGCGGCCTGCCCGGTCAACGGCCCAGCCATCGCGGCGCAGGGCCAGCACGTGGCGGTCGCCTGGTTCACCGCGGCCGACGTGCCGCGCGTCCGCCTGGCGTTCTCCTCCGACGGGGCGCGCACCTTCGGCCCGGCGCTCGAAGTCGACAGCGGCCAGGTGGCGGGGCGCGTGGACGTCGCGTTCATTTCGAAAGGACGCGCCGTGGTGAGCTGGATGGCCCACGCCGGGCGCGACGCGGAACTCCGGGCGCGCCCGTACACCGAACAGGGGCCCGCCGGCGCCGCGGTCACCGTCGCGCGGGTCGGCCAGGCCCGGGCGAGCGGCTTCCCCCAGATGATCGCCACCGGCCGCGGACTGCTCTTCGCGTGGACCGCGACCGGCACGACTCCGGCCGTGCACACGGCATTCGCACCGCTGCCCTGAACCATTCCCGGGGAGAACCGGCACCCCCCGCTGTGCTAGGATTTGCGCCCCGTTTTCGACGTATGGAATTCCATCCGGAGCCAGGTCCATGTCCACCGCGGCGAAGCTGAACGTGCCCCCCCAGGGCCAGAAAATCACGATCTCCAACGGCCGGCTGTCGGTTCCCGACCAGCCGATCGTGCCCTTCATCGAGGGCGACGGCACGGGCCCGGACATCTGGCGCGCCTCCGTGCGCGTGCTCGACGCCGCGGTCCACAAGGCCTACGGCGGCAAGCGCAAGATCCACTGGATGGAGGTCTACGCCGGGCAGAAGGCCAACGACCTGCTCAACACCTGGCTGCCCGACGAGACCGTCGAGGCCTGCCGCGAGTACCTCGTCTCCATCAAGGGCCCGCTCACGACGCCGATCGGCGGCGGCATCCGCTCGCTGAACGTCGCGCTGCGCCAGATGCTCGACCTGTACGTCTGCCTGCGCCCGGTGCGCTGGTTCGCCGGCGTGCCCTCCCCGGTGAAGAACCCGGGCAAGGTCGACATGGTGATCTTCCGCGAGAACACCGAGGACATCTACGCCGGCATCGAGTTCGAGCAGGGCAGCGCCGACAACGAGAAGTTCAAGAAGCTCTTCAAGGAGGCCTTCCCGAAGCTGTACGGCAAGATCCGCTTCCCGGAGACCTCGGGCATCGGCATCAAGGCCATCTCCTCGGAGGGCACCGAGCGCCTGATGCGCTCCGCCATCCAGTACGCGATCGACAACAAGCGCAAGAGCGTGACGATCGTGCACAAGGGCAACATCATGAAGTTCACGGAGGGCGCGTTCCGCAACTGGTGCTACGCGCTCGCGGAGCGCGAATTCGTGGCCCAGACCTACACCTGGGACCAGTGGGAGCGCACCAAGGCCGAGAAGGGCGAGAAGGCGGCCAACGCCGAGCAGGACGCGGCCCGGGCCGCCGGCAAGGTCATCATCAAGGACGCGATCGCCGACATCACGCTGCAGCAGGTGCTCACGCGGCCGGACGAGTTCGACGTGATCGCCACGATGAACCTCAACGGCGACTATCTCTCCGACGCACTGGCGGCACAGGTGGGCGGCATCGGCATCGCGCCGGGCGGCAACATCAACTACCTGACCGGCCACGCGGTGTTCGAGGCCACGCACGGCACCGCGCCGAAGTACGCCAACCTCGACAAGGTCAACCCGGGCTCGGTCATCCTCTCCGGCGAGATGATGCTGCGCTACATGGGCTGGACCGAGGCCGCCGACGCCATCATCTCCGCGATGGACAAGACCATCGGCCAGAAGACGGTCACCTACGACTTCGCCCGCCTGATGGAAGGCGCCACCGAGGTCAAGTGCAGCGAGTTCGGCGACGCCCTGATCCGCAACCTCTAAGGGCGTGAACGCACCCGCTTCGACGCCGACGACGCGCGACGCGCTCGTCCAGGACTGCGCGCAGGCCCTGGTCGACGCGTTCGCGTCGTACAACGCGGAGTTCCGCGCCGTCACGCAGCGGGCGCGCCAGCGCTTCGAGGAACGCGACTGGCGCGGCAGCCAGCGCGACGCCGTGGAGCGAATCGAGCTCTACGTCCGGTACGTCGACAGCAGCGTCGCGCTGATGCAGGAGCGGCTCGGCGAGGACGTGCACGAGCGCGCGATCTGGTCGGCCATCCGGCGGCGCTTCGACGAGATCATCGCGCCGCTGCCGGACAACGAGTTCAAGAAGACCTTCTTCTCCTCGGTCACCCGCAAGACGTTCGCCACGGTCGGCGTCGACCCGGCCGTCGAGTTCGTCGCCATCGACCTCGACCCGCTCGGCAGCGTCGCCACGCAGGTGGAGACCAAGGTCTACGTCAACCGCGGCGACCTCGACCTGCTGATCGAGGACGTGCTGACGGACTTCCGCTTCCGCACGCCCTACCGCGACTTCGAGCGCAGCGTGCACATGGTCGCCCACGAGCTGAAGGCCTCGCTCGAGTCGTCCGCCGAGCGGCGCCAGCTCGAGAAGATCGAGTTCATCAAGGAGATCTTCTACCAGATGACCCGCGCCTATCTCGTCGGACGCATCAGCGGCCGGGGGTGGGTGCAGCCGTTCGTCATCGCCTTCCGCAACACCGACAGCGGCGTGGTGGTCGACGCCATCATGCTCGACGAGGGCTCGGTGAGCGTGCTGTTCAGCTTCACGCGCTCCTACTTCCACGTCGACCTCGGGCACGTCGGCGAGGCGGTGAAGTTCCTCAAGTCGATCCTGCCGCGCAAGCACATCAGCGAGCTGTTCATCGTCCTCGGCCGCGCCAAGCAGGGAAAGACCGAGCGCTACCGCGAGCTGGTCGCGCACCTGCAGCAGTCGCAGGACCAGTTCGTGCTCGCGCCGGGCGAGAAGGGCCTGGTCATGATCTGCTTCACGCTCGACTCCTACGACGTGGTCTTCAAGCTGATCCGCGACAAGTTCCCGTACCAGAAGAACATCCTGCGCGAGGACGTGCTCTCGAAGTACGAGCTGGTCTTCAAGCACGACCGCGCGGGCCGCCTGGTCGACGCGCAGGAGTTCAAGCGGATCAAGTTCCCGAAGGCGCGCTTCTCGCCCGAGCTGCTCGAAGAGCTGATGAGCGAGGCCTCGCGCACCGTGCACGTCGAGGGCGAGGACCTGCTGTTCGACCACATGTACATCGAGCGGCGCATGACGCCGCTCAACCTGTACGTGCGCACCGCGGCCCGCGAGCAGGCCGAGAAGGCGGTGCTCGACTACGGCCAGGCCATCCGCGACCTCGCGGCGACCAACATCTTCCCGGGCGACCTGCTGCTCAAGAACTTCGGCGTCACCCGCCACGGGCGCGTGATCTTCTACGACTACGACGAGCTGTGCCTGGTCACCGACTGCAAGTTCCGCGAGGTGCCGCAGTCCGCGCACGACGAGGACGACATGCGCGCCGAGTCGTGGTTCTACGTCGGCGAGAGCGACGTGTTCCCCGAGACGTTCATCAACTTCCTCGGCTTCGATCCGCACCTCAGGCAGGTGTTCCTCGAGGCGCACGCGGAGATCCTCACCGCCGAGTGGTGGCGCGCGACCCAGCGCCGGCTGCAGGAGGGCGACCTGCTCGAGGTCCTGCCCTACCACCGGCACCGCGTCCGCGTGTTCAGCAGCATCTAGGACCGACGCCATGAGCGAGACCGACCGTCGCAGCCTGTGGGCCGTGCTGGCGCTGCTGCTGCTGCTGGCGTTCGCCTTCCAGGGCACGCGCGGCATCTGGGAGCCGGACGAGGGGCGCTATTCGTCGGCCGGGCTGAACATGCTCGACAGCGGCGACTGGCTGGTGCCGAGCGTGGACGGCGAGCACCCGCACCTCACGAAGCCGCCCGTCACGTACTGGGCGCTCGCGGCGAGCTTCGCCCTGCTCGGGGCCAACGAGTGGGCGGCACGGCTGCCGGGCGCGCTGGCCTTCGTCGGGACGGGCCTGCTGGTGTTCGGTCTGGGGCGACGCTTCGTCCCGGCCCGCCCCTGGCTGCCCGCGCTCGCCTGGAGCACCTCGCTGGCGCCGATGATCGCGGCCAACATCGTCTCGACCGACAGCCTGCTGGTGTTCTTCGAGACCGCGGCGATGTACGCCTTCGTCGAGGCGTGGAGCCGCCCGCCGGCCGCGGCCCGCCGCTGGATCGTGCTGATGTGGGTGGCCTGGGGCCTCGCGTTCATGACCAAGGGGCCGCCGGGCCTGTTGCCGCTCGGCGGCGCCATCGCCTTTCTCGCGCTGCACGACCGGCGGCGGCTGGCCGCCCTCTTCCACCCGCCGGGGCTGCTCCTGTTCGTCGTCGTGGCAGGCACCTGGTTCACGATGCTGATCGCCGAGCAGCCCGACCGCCTGCGCTACTTCCTCGGCTACGAGGTGTACGACCGCGTCTTCACGGCCACGCACGACCGCAACGCGCAGTGGTACGGCGCGCTGCTGATCTACCTGCCGATGTTCGTCGTCGGCTTCCTGCCCTGGTGGGTGCTGGCGCTGGTCGCGCGCGGCGGGCCGCGCCCGGCCTGGTCGGGCCTGCGCGACGCCGTGCGCCGGCGCGAGCCGCAGGTGCTGCTGCTCGTGTACTGGTTCGTCGTGCCGGCGCTGGTGTTCTTCGCGGCCCGCTCGCGCCTGCAGCTCTACGTGCTGCCGCTGTTCGTGCCGCTGGCCCTGCTCGCCGGCCGCGCGCTCGCGCCCCGGGCCTGGCTCACGGACCGGCGCGCCGTCGTCGCCGGCGCGCTCGCCGCGGCCGTCCTGATCGTCCTGAAAGCCGGCCTCGCCTACACGCCGTCCGACCGCGACTCGCGCGAGATGGCCCGGCAGCTGGCGCGCATCATCGAGCCGCACGGCATCGACGAGATCGTGTTCGTGGGCATGCGGCCGTTCTACGGTCTCAACGTCTACCTCGAGCCGCGCGTCGAGGGCGTGCAGATCGCCGAGCGCAGGTTCGAGTACTCGCGCTACGTCGCCGAGGAAGACGTCTGCGCCGAACTGCAGCACGACGCGGGCAACGTGTACGTCATGAAGCGGCGGGCGGCCGAGCGCTTCGTGGCCGCCGTCGGGCGCTGCGACGGCGTGGCGCCCACGCTGATCGGCACGTTCACGGGCGACGGCAACCCGCTCTCGGTGTACACGGCACGACCGCCGGCCGGCCACTGACGGGCCGGCGCGCCCGGCGCGGCGGCCCTGGAGGACTGCATGCACCTCATCCGCATCCCGGGATTGCGATCCGTCGCCGTCGCGGGCCTGGCCTGCCTGCTCGCCTGCGGCCCGCGAACCCTGGACGCGCGCGAAGCCGCGGCCCAGTCGCACGCCGTGAGGGTGGTTGCCTTCGCCGACGTGCACGGCAGCCACGCCGAGCTCGCCGGACTGCTGCGCCGCGCGGGCGTGATCGACGACGCGGACCGCTGGATCGGCGGGCGCACGCAACTCGTGAGCCTCGGCGACCTGCTCGACCGCGGCGCCGATTCGCGCAAGGTCATGGACCTGCTCATGCGCCTGCAGTCCGAGGCACGGGCCGCGGGCGGCCGCGTCCACGTGGTGCTGGGCAACCACGAGGCGATGAACCTGCTGGGCGACCTGCGCTACGTCTCGCCGGGCGAATACGCCGCATTCGCCGCCGGGGAGAGCGCCGCCGAGCGCGGTGCCCGGCGCGAGAACTGGGTGGCGACGCACGGAGCCGGGTCGGAGGCGGAGTTCGACCGGCGCTTTCCGCCGGGCTATTTCGCGCACCGCGCGGCGTTCGCGCCGGCGGGCCGTTACGGCCGCTGGCTGCTCGCCCTGCCCGTGGCCGTCGCCGTCGACGGCACGCTGTACATGCACGGCGGCCCGTCGCCGCTGCTGCGCGGAATGGACCTCGCCGGGATCAACCTGCGCTACCGCTCGGCGCTGCTGGAGTACCTCGCCGCACTGGCCGCGCTCGAGGAGGCCGGCCTGGTGCGCGACGACGACCCCTACGCGCAGCGGGCCGCGATCGCGACGCGACGACTGGCCGCGAGGCCCGAGCCGGACCAGGCCATGCAGATGCGCCTCGCGGGCGCCGTGCAGCGCTTCACGGCGGCGGCGGCGAACCCGCTGCTGCGCACCGGCGGGCCCAACTGGTACCGCGGTGCCGCGCTGTGCCACGAGGCGACCGAGACCGACATCCTCGTGCCCATCCTGGCCGGCCTCGGGGTGCAGCGCGTGGTGCTCGGGCACACGACGACGGACGACCGGCGCGTCGCGTCACGGTTCGACGGGCGCGTGATCAAGCTCGACACCGGCATGAACCGGGCAGCTTACCAGGGCCATCCGGCCGCGCTGTTGGTCGAGGACGGCCGGCTGTCGGTGCTCTACGGCGACGATGGGGACGGCCTGCGCGCCGCGATCGTGCCCGAGGGCCTGCGCGTGGCGCCGCTCGACGTCGCCGACGCCACGGTGGCCGATGCGTTCACGCGCGGCGCAGTCACGGTCACCGGCCCGCGTTCGCCGGGCACCCTGGCGATCGTGGCGGAACTCGATGGCGCGAAGCTGCCGGGCGTGTTCGTGGCCGCCGACGACGCGACGGTCCGTCGCGAACTCGCGGCCTACCGCCTCGACCGCCAGCTGCAGCTCGGTCTCGTCCCGGTCACCGTGGCGCGGGAAGTCCAGGGGCAGGCGGGCTACGTGCAGGCCCGGCCCGCGCGCTGGATCACGCAAGCCGAAGCGGGGCCCGGCGCCCCTGGCGGCGGCGGCTGGTGCGCGCTGGAACCGCAGTACGGACTGCTCGCGGCCTTCGACGCCCTGATCGGCGACCCGGGCCGCACGGCCGCGCGCGTGCTGTACGACAGCGAGGAGTGGCGCCTGTACGCCACCGGCCACGCCCAGGCCTTCGGCACGACGCCGCGGCCGCCCGCCGCGCCGGGCGCGCAACGGCCCGCGGACGGATCCGAACTGCGTCGTCGTCTCGCGGGCCTCGACCCGGCCTCGCTGGCGACGAGCGTCGGCGACCTGCTCGACGAGGATGCCCGGCACGCGATCCTGCTGCGACGGGATGCCCTCCTCGCGCCGACGCCGGCGGCGGCCACGGGCTCCTGAGCGACCGGGCCCGGCCTCAGCTGCCGAACCGCGCCGCGAGTCCCGCATACACCGGGATGCCGACGAGGATGTTGAACGGGAAGGTCAGGCCGAGCGAGAGCCCGAAGTACAGGGACGGATTGGCCTCGGGGATGGCGTAGCGCACGACGGCCGGCACGGCGATGTACGAGGCGCTGGCGGCCAGCACCATCAGCAGCGTGAGATCGCCCACCGGGAGCCCGGCCGATGCGCCGAGCGCCAGCGCCAGCAGGGCATGCGCCGGCGGCGCCAGCAGGCCGTAGCCGATCAGCCACGGCGAGTGGCGGCGCAGGCCCGGCAGGTTGCGCGCCGTCATGAGCCCCATGTCGAGCAGGAAGAACGCGAGCATGCCCTTGAACAGGTCGCCGGAGAACGGCTGCATCGCGCGGTGACCGGCGTCGCCGCTCACCATGCCGACCACCATCGCACCGAGCAGCAGCAGTTGCGCGCCGTCCGTGAAGGACTCGTGCAGCACCTTGCCGGGCGACAGGCCGCCCGCGGGCAATGCGACCGCCGCGGCGGGCCCGGACTGCGGAGGCGGGACCGCCGCCTCGCGCCGCCGCAGCGCATTGGCCGCGAGCACGGCCAGGATGATCGCCGGGGACTCCATCAGCGCCATGGCCGCCGCCATGTGGCCGCCGTAGGGCGTGCCGGAGCGCTCGAGGTGACCGATGGCGGTGATGAAGGTCACCGCGCTCACCGAGCCATAGGTGGCCGCGAGGGCCGCGGCGTCGAAGCGCGGGACGATGCGCACGAGCACCGCGTAGCCGATCGCCGGGATCGCGAGCGCCAGCAGCACCGCCAGCCCCAGCCCGGTCGCGACCTGGGCGGTCAGCCCCGACTGCGCGAGCGCGAATCCGCCCTTCAGCCCGAGCGCCATCAGCAGGTACAGCGACAGGAAGCGCGCGATCGGCGCGGGGATCTCGAGGTTCGAGCGGACGAGCCCGGCGAAGACTCCGAGCACGAAGAACAGAATGGCCGGATCGATCAGGTTGTGCATGGCGCTCCGCAGGGTGGCCGGGGCCGGCGCATCCTAGGCAGTCAGGCTCATCTGGTAAAATCGATTTTATGCAACGTCTCCATAAGTCTTTTTCTATGAATGTCACCTTCCGCCAGCTGCGCCTGTTCGTGGCCCTCGCCGACACCGGCAGCGTCACGGCGGCCGCCCGCTCCATGCACGTCACCCAGCCGACGGCCTCGATGCAGTTGCGCGAGATCGCGGCCGCGGTGGGCCTGCCGCTGTACGAAGTCGTGGCGCGCAAGGTCCACCTGACCGAGGCGGGCCGGCAGCTGGCCCGCACCGCGCGGGCGATCGTCGACGAATGGGAACGCTACGGCCAGACGGTCGCCGCCATGCGCGGGCTGACGAGCGGCCGGCTGCGCGTCGCCGTGGTGAGCACGGCGAAGTACTTCGTGCCGCGCCTGCTCGGCAGCTTCTGCGCGCGGCACCCGGGCATCGAGATCTCGCTCGAGGTGCTGAACCGGGACGGCGTCGTGCAGCGCCTGCGCGACAACCTCGACGACCTGTACGTGATGTCGATGCCGCCGACCGACGTGGACCTGGAGGACCGCGTCTTCCTCGCCAACCCGCTGGTGATGGTCGCGCCGCGCGGCCACGCGCTCGCCGGCCGCCGCCGGGTCGCGCTGCGCCTGCTTGAGGACGAGCGCTTCATCCTGCGCGAGCGCGGCTCCGGCACCCGGCTCGCCACGGACCGTTTCCTCGACGCGCAGGGCTTCGCGCCGGCCCGCCGGCTCGAACTCGGCAGCAACGAGGCCATCAAGGAAGCGGTCGCGGGCCACCTGGGCGTGGCCATCCTCTCGCAGCACGCACTGCGCGGCACCGAACCGCGCCGCGACCTGTGCGTCCTGCCGGTGACCGGCCTGCCGATCCGCTCGCAGTGGCACGTCGTGCATCCGCGCGCGAAGCAGCTCTCGCCGATCGCGCGGGTGTTCCACGCGCACCTGCTGCGCGAGGCGAGCGAGTGGTCCGTCGGCTGAGACGCGCCGGGCGCTAGCGGGCGTCGCCGCGCAGTTCGAGCACGCGCGCCTGCAGCGCCTCCGGCGTCGCATCCGCCGGCGCGAGCGGCCTGCCGACCGCCAGCCCGATGCGCGTGAACACGCCGCGACGGAACGGCCGCGTCATCGCCTTGCCGCCCACGCGGCTGAAGAAGCTGCCCCACAGGCCCTGCAGCGCCATGGGCACGACCGGCACGGGCCGGGCCGCGAGGATGCGGCCGATGCCGGGCCGGAACGGCGCGATTTCGCCGTCGCGGGTGATCGCACCCTCCGGGAAGATGCCGACGAGGTCGCCCTGCGCGAGGGCGGCGTCGACCTCGCCGAACGCACGCTCCATCAGCGCGGCATCCTCCTTGCGCGGCGCGATCGGGATCGCGCGGCTGGTGCGGAAGACGAAGTTCATCACGGGAATGCGGAAGATGCGGTGGTCCATGACGAAGCGGATGGGACGGGGCGACAGGCCCATCAGCACGATCGGATCGACGAAGCTCACGTGGTTGCACACGACCAGCGCCGCACCGTCCTGCGGCACCTGCTCGAGGCCGGTGGCCCGCACCCGGTAGATCGCCTTCACGAGCAGCCACGCCAGGAAGCGCATCAGGAACTCGGGCACCCGCAGGAAGATGAACACCGCGACGGCCGCGTTCATCAGCGCGACCACCAGGAACAGCTGCGGGATCGTGAGGCCGCGGCCGAGCAGCAGCGCGCACAGCGCGGCCCCGGCCACCATGAACAGCGCGTTCAGGATGTTGTTGCCCGCGATGATGCGCGACTGGTGGCCGGGCTCGGCGCGGCTCTGGATCAGCGCATACAGCGGCACGATGTAGAAGCCGCCGAACACGCCGATCAGGGCCAGGTCGAGGAGCACGCGGGCGCTGCCGTCGGCCCGCAGGAACCCGAGTGCGCCGCGCACGGTGCCCGGCGGCAGGGCGGGCGTCGCGAACGCGAGGTCGATCGCGAACACGGTCAGGCCGATGGCCCCGAACGGCACGAGCCCGATCTCGACCTTGCGCCCGGACATGCGCTCGCACAGCAGCGAGCCGACCGCGATGCCGACCGAGAACACGGTCAGCAGCAGCGTGACCACGTGCTCGGTCCCGCCGAGGCTCGTGCGGGCGTACTCGGGGAACTGCGACAGGAACACGAGCCCGTAGAGCCAGAACCAGGACACGCCGAGGATGGACAGGAACAGCGTGCGGTCCGTGGCGGTGAAGCGCAGGTTGCGCAGCGTCTCGGCGAGCGGGTTCCACCGGATCGCGAGTCCGGGCGCGACGGCCGGCGCACTGGGGACGAAGCGTGCGGCGAGGTAGCCCGCCACGGCGATGGCGATGCCGACCGCCGGCACCCAGCGCGTCGGCCCGCCGGGCAGCGCGACCAGCACGCCGCCCAGGATCGTGCCGAGCAGGATGGCGAGCGACGTGCCGGTCTCGACCAGCGCGTTGCCGCCCACGAGTTCCTGCGGGTGCAGCGTCTGCGGCAGCAGCGCGTACTTCACGGGGCCGAAGACCGTCGAGTGCACGCCCATCAGGAACAGCGCCGCGAGCAGCACGGGCAGGCTCTCGCACACGAAGCCGAGCGCGCCGACCGCCATGATGCCGATCTCGAGCGCCTTCACGACGCGGATGATGCGCGCCTTGTCGTACTTGTCCGCCAGCTGGCCGGCCGTGGCGGAAAAGAGGAAGAACGGCAGGATGAACAGCCCGGCCGCGAGGTTCACCACCGTCGAGGGCGCCAGGGTGGTGAGCGACGTCGCGTGGAAGGTGACCAGCAGCGCCAGCGCGTTCTTGAAGTGGTTGTCGTTGAACGCGCCGAGGAACTGCGTGACGAAGAACGGGCCGAAGCGCCGCTCCGACAACAGGTGGAACTGGCCGTGCTGGCTCACCCGGGGCGCGGGGTCACTGCACGCGCTTGTGGGCCGCGACCAGCCGGGCGACGATCGCCTCGCCCAGCGCCGCGAATTCCTCCCGGCTCAGCGCCACGGCGTTGAGTTCCTCCGACAGGTGGCGACGATCCGGGTCCAGTTCCGCGAACGCCCACAGTCCGTCCCGCGCCGGAGTCCCGGCCTGCACCTGCCCGACCTCGAGTTGCTCGGTGCACCCTTCGTCCGTCCGCTGCTCGTCGGCGACGTCCTCCCCCGGACGCGGCCGCTTGACCTCTGACATGCTCAACCTCTCCCTCGCTCACCCGCGCCGCCGACCATGACGATCGCGGCGGCGAGGATCACGCCGCCCGCATCCGCACGACCGTGGGCTCACGACCCCGTCGTGCGACACCCGCCACGTGAAACCCCCTCGTACTCGTTCATTCTTCGCGAGACGCCGCCGGCACGGGTCCGGTCCGCCTCCATGGTCATCGTGGACCACTGCCCGATCATACCCACGCGCGACCCGGACGCAAGCTTTGTACAGCCTCGCCTGCGGCCGGTCTCCCGGCAGCGAGACGCCTCGGGCCGGCTAACCGCCGCCGCAGGACCGCAGCGCCTGGTCCAGGTCGGCCATCAGGTCGTCCGCATCCTCGATGCCGATCGAGAGTCTCAGCGTGCCCGGCCGGATGTCGGTCCAGGCGCGCTGCTCCTCCGTGAGGCCGCGCGGCTGGAACAGCCCGGGCGCGAGCACGAGCGACTCCGTCGAGCCGAGACTCGCGGCGATGGCGAACAGCTCGAGCGCCTCCGCGACGCGATTGCCGGCCTCCAGCCCGCCGCGCACGTCGAAGGTCACCAGCGAACCGAAGTCCTCCATCTGCGCGCGGGCGAGCGCGTGGCCCGGATCCTCCGGCAGGCCGGGGTAGCGGACGCGCGCGACGGCCGGATGCCCCTGCAGGAAGCGGGCAACCTGCAGCGCGGCGGCGCACTGCGCGTCGCGGCGCAGGCAGTACGTCTTCATGCCGCGCAGCAGCAGGTAGGCCGCGTGCGGGTCGAGCGTCGGCCCGAGGTGGCTGAAGTCCTCCCACATTTCGTCGATCAGCTCGCGCCGCGCAATGATCGCGCCGCCCATCACGTCGCCGTGCCCGGAGGCGAACTTGGTCAGGCTGTGGGCGAAGATGTCCACGTCGTACTGGCCGTGCTGGTGGAACCCCGCAAGCGTGTTGTCCATCAGCGTGAGCGCCCCGTGCCGGCGCGCCGCCGCCGTGATGCGGGCGATGTCCGCCACCTTCAGGACCGGGTTGGTGGGCGACTCGAACACGACCAGGCGCGTCGGCCGTGCCGCCAGCTCGCGCTCCAGGCCCGCGAGGTCGTCGATCGAGAGCAGCGTGCTGGTGACGCCGAAGCGGCCGAGCAGCCCGTGCACCAGCGCGCGCGTCGGCTGGTACAGCTCCGCGAAGTGCACCACGTGATCGCCGGACTTGAGCAGCGTCAGCAGCGGCATCGAGATCGCCGCCACGCCGGAGCCGGCGAGCAGGCAGCCGTCGCGGCCCTGCAGGTCGGCCAGCAACTGCTCCAGCTGGCGCAACGTGGGATTCGAGACGCGGGAATAGTAGTAGCCGTCGCGCTGGCGCGCGAAATAGGCCTTCGTCTGCGCGACGTCGTCGAAGGTGAACTTGACGGACTGGTAGATCGGGCCGACCAGCGGGCGGTTGTCGGCCGGCACCGTCACTTCGCGCGGGTGCGTGACGCGGGTGCGCTTCTTCACGGGGCGGTCACGCCGGGCAGCACGAACTCGTCCGCGTCGAGGTGGGCCGGGAAGTCGCGGCGGAACGCGTCGAGCGACTCGCGGTCGAGCACCACCGTCTCGACGAAGTCGCCGCCGCGGTCGCCGGCCACGACCTGGCCGAGGAAGTCGATCGCTGCGCTCTCGCCGAGATAGGTCGCGCCGTTGCCGTCCTTGCCGACGCGGTTGACGCCCACCACGTAGCTGACGTTCTCGATGGCCCGCGCCCTGAGCAGCGTCCGCCACGCCACGCTGCGCCGTCCCGGCCAGTTCGCGACGTACAGCAGCAGGTCGTAGTCGCCGCGGTTGCGGCTCCAGACCGGGAAGCGCAGGTCGTAGCAGACGAGCGGACAGATGCGCCAGCCCTTGAGCCGCACGACCAGCCGCGATTCGCCGGACGCGTAGTGCTCGTGCTCCTTCGCCATGCGGAACAGGTGCCGCTTGTCGTAGTGCCGCAACTGCCCATCCGGCGTCACCCACAGCAGGCGGTTGAACCGGCGGTCGCCGTCGCGGACGATCACGCTGCCCGTGATCGCGCAGCCGAGCGCCGCGGCCTCCTCGCGCAGCCACTCGACCGTCGGCCCGTCCATCGGCTCGGCCAGCCCTTCGGCGTCCATCGAGAACCCGGTGGTGAACATCTCGGGCAGGACGACGAGGTCGGTGTGGCCGACGAGCCCGCGGAAGTGGCTCGCGAACATCGCGCGGTTGGCGGGCGGATCCTGCCAGGCGAGGTCGGCCTGGATGAGCGTGACGCGCAGGTGGGGGTTCATAGCAGCCTCAGCTTGGCGGCCGCCGCATCGAGCGTGGCTTCGTGCTTGGCGAAGCAGAACCGCACGATCCGCTCGGGCGACGGTGCCTGGGAGAATACGGAAACCGGGATCACGGCGACACCCGCCTCGCGCGTCATCCAGTGTGCGAACTCGACGTCCGGCAGGTCGCTGATCGCCGAGTAGTCGGCGACCTGGAAGTAGGTTCCCGCCGACGGGCGGAACCGGAAGCGGGTCTGGGCCAGGATGCGGGCGAAGTGGTCGCGCTTGGCCTGGTAGAACGCCGGCAGCCCGCGGGCGTGCTGCGGGCACTCGCGCAGGAAGTCGGCGAGCCCGGCCTGCATCGGCGTCGCCACCGCGAACTGCACGAACTGGTGGACCTTGCGGAACTCGGCCATGAGGGCCGGCGGCGCGACGCAGTAGGCGATCTTCCAGCCGGTGGCGTGGAAGGTCTTGCCGAACGAGGAGACGACGAAGCTGCGCTCCCGGAGCCCCGGCCGGCGCAGCAGGCTCTGGTGGGCGCCGCCGTCGAAGACCATGTGCTCGTAGACCTCGTCGGACAGCAGCAGCGCGCCGCTCCCGCGCAGCACCTCGGCGAGGGCATCGAGGTCGGCCGCGCCGAACACGGCGCCGCTCGGGTTGTGCGGCGAGTTCACGACCAGCAGCCGGGTGCGGGGCGTCAGCGCATCGCGCACGCGGTCCCAGTCCACCGCGAAACCGGGGCGCCGCAGCGGCACGTGGACGGTATGGCCGCCGGCGAGCGCAACGGCGGGCTCGTAGGAGTCGTAGCACGGGTCGAGCACGACGACTTCGTCGCCGGGCCGCACCACGGCGTGGATGGCGGCGAACAGCGCCTCGGTGCCGCCGGAGGTCACGGTCACCTCGGTCTCGGGGTCGACGGTGGCGTCGTAGTACTCGCGCAGCTTCGCGGCCACCTGCTCGCGCAGGGCGGGCCAGCCTGCCATCGGCGCGTACTGGTTCAGGCCGCGGCGCATGTGCTCGGTCACGAGTTCGACCAGGCGCGGCGGCGGATCGAAGTCCGGGAAACCCTGCGACAGGTTGATCGCGCCGCACTCGGCCGCGAGGCGCGACATGACGGTGAAGATGGTGGTGCCGACGTTCGGCAGTTTCGATTCGAGCCGTGTCATCGGTCGAGGCCGCGAGCGGATGGCCCGGGTGGACGAACGGCTGCAGCCGCGGCGAGTCGGCCGGGATCCGGAGTGCGTTCCGGCAGACACGCCGTGAATACGTCCCTGTAGGCTCGCACGCGGCGTCCATGCCGCGTGACGGTCTGCCGAAACGACTCCGGATCCCGTCCACCGTCGCCGCGGCCGGACAGCGCGGGCGCAGACGCGGACCGGGGCAATTCCGGGCGACCGTCACGAGCCATGGATGGCGAGTGCGAGCCTACAGGGACGTACTTGCGGCGTGTCGCCCGGGATTGCCCCGGTTCGGGGCTTGCCGCCCGCGCCGGAACGCGGTCACGGCGTGCCTCCCGGGACGACCCCGGATTCCGACCGACGGGCCGCCGACATCGTCCTTGCCGCCGCACGCTCACGGTCGGACGTCAGGTCGCCAGCGCCGCCGCAGCCATCGCCGCGCCGATGATGCCGGCGTCGTTGCCGAAGCGCGCGCGGACGATCTCCGCGCGGCTGCGCAGCAGGTGCCCGAAGTGGTGCCAGTTCTCGGTGACTCCGCCGCCGACGATGAACAGGTCCGGCCACAGCAGCGCGTGGTATTCGTCGAGCACCAGGCTCACCGCGTCCGCCCACTGCTCCCAGTCCAGTTGCCGGTCCGCGCGCACGCGCGCCGAGGCGCGGTGCTCGGCCTCCTCGCCGTCCACCTCGAGGTGGCCCAGTTCCGTGTTCGGGTAGAGGCGGCCGTCGACGAACAGCGCCGAACCGATGCCCGTGCCGAGCGTGATCACCATCACCGTGCCCGCGCGGCCCCGGCCCGCCCCCACCGTCATCTCCGCGACACCGGCCGCATCCGCGTCGTTGAGGAACGCCACCGGGCGCTGGATGCGCGCCTGCAGTTCGCCGCGCGCGTGGAAGCCGATCCAGCGCCGGTCGATGTTGGCCGCCGTCCATGCGACGCCCTGCTTGGCGACCGCGGGGAACGCCAGGCCGACCGGTCCCTGCGACGGCAACTCGTCCGCCATCGCCGCCAGCATCGCGATCACGTCCTCCGGCGCCGCGTCCGCGGGCGTCGGCCAGCGCAGCACCTCGCCGAGGACCGTTGCGGCCGCCGGATCGACCAGCCCGGCCTTGACGAACGAGCCGCCCACGTCGAAGGCGAGGATCGGAGCCGCGGTCACGCTCAGGCCTTCTTGAGACTCTCGATCATCTGCTGGTTGGACGCGAGCGCCATCTGCGCGTCGCGCTCGCGCGCCTTCATCTGCCGCGTCATCATCCAGCCCGCGATGGCCACGCCGATCGCCACGATCGTGACCAGGATGGTCGCGAGCGCGTTGATGTCCGGGCTGACGCCGAGGCGCACCTTCGAGAAGATCACCATCGGCAGCGTGCTCGAGCCCGGGCCCGCGACGAAACTCGCGATCACGAGGTCGTCGAGCGAGAGCGTGAACGCGAGCAGCCAGCCCGACATGAGCGCCGGGGCGATGATGGGCAGCGTGATCAGGAAGAAGACCTTGTAGGGCCGGGCGCCGAGGTCCATCGCGGCTTCCTCGAGCGAGTCGTCCATCTGCGCGAGGCGCGACTGCACGATGACCGTGACGAACGCCATGGTGAGCGTGACGTGCGCGATGACGATCGTGGTGAGGCCGCGCCCGGCCGGCCAGCCGATCAGCTGCTCGAGGGTCACGAACAGCAGCAGCAGCGACAGGCCCGTGATCACCTCGGGCATCACCAGCGGGGCCGTGGTCAGGCCCGACAGCAGCGTTCGCCCGCGGAACGGCCCGAAGCGCGCCAGCACGAGCCCGGCGAGCGTGCCGAGCACCACCGCGATGGTCGCCGAGAGCGCCGCGACCTTGAGGCTGAGCCACGCCGCGCCGAGGATCTGCTGGTTCTCGAGCAGCGCGCCGTACCACTTGGTCGAGAAGCCGCCCCAGACCGTCACCAGCTTGGAGGCGTTGAACGAATAGAACATCAGCAGGCCGATCGGGACGTACAGGAACGCGAACCCGAGGAACAGGACGACCATGCGGAACCAGGGACGTCCCGCGTTCATTTGCGCGCTCCTTCCTCGGCCTCGGCATTCTGCGCGCGGTCGAGGTACATGATCGGGATCACCAGGAACAGCAGCAGCGCGATGGCCACGGCGCTCGCGACCGGCCAGTCACGGTTGTTGAAGAACTCCGTCCACAGCACCTTGCCGATCATCAGCATGCCCGGGTCGCCGAGCAGCGAGGGGATGACGAACTCGCCCACCGCCGGGATGAACACCAGCAGGCAGCCGGCGACGATGCCCGGCACCGACAGCGGCAGCGTGATCTTGTAGAACGCCTGCCAGGGCTTGCAGCCGAGGTCGGCCGCGGCCTCGAGAAGCGTGAGGTCCATCTTCTCGAGGTTCGTGTACAGCGGCAGGATCATGAACGGCAGGTACGAGTAGACGATGCCGACGTAGACCGCGAAATTGGTCTGCAGCATCTGGATCGGCTGGTCGATGACGCCCAGCCAGAGCAGCAGGTTGTTCAGCAGTCCGTTGTTCTTGAGGATGCCGATCCAGGCATAGACGCGCAGCAGGAACGAGGTGAAGAACGGCAGCGTCACGAGCAGCAGCAGGATGTTGCGGGTCGCCGGGGCGCTGCGGGCCATCGAGTACGCGACCGGGTAGCCGATCAGCAGGCACAGCTGCGTCGAGACGATCGCCACCCAGATCGAGTTGAGGTAGGCCCGCCAGTACAGGTTGTCCTCGACCAGGAACAGGTAGTTGCCGAGGTTGAGCTTGACCTGGACGACTTTCTCGGACGTCCAGTGCAGCAGCGGCTCGTACGGCGGCATCGCAATCTGCGCCGAGGAGAAGCTGATCTTCAGCACGATCACGAACGGGATCAGGAAGAACAGCAGCAGCCACAGGTACGGAACCGACGTGACCAGCGTGCGGCCGGACGGAGCGAGGCGCTTCAGTCGGCGGATCATTTGGTCACCACCACCGGGCTCTCGCCGTGCCAGTGCAGGTAGACGCGCTCTTCCCAGGTGATGCGGTCTTCCGCGTGCCGGTAGACGTTGGGCTGCGTGACCCGCACGATCTTCCCGGACTCCAGCCGGACGAGATAGACCGAGACGTCGCCCATGTAGGCGATGTCGCGCACGGTACCCACCGCCCAGTTGTCCGCGTCGCCGGGCTTCTCGCGGCTGATGTTGATCTTCTCGGGACGGATCGCCGCCCACACCGTGGCGCCGGGCGCCGAACTGACGCCGTGGTTGACGTAGATGGGCGCCTCGAGGTCGGCGCACTCGATGCGCACGTAGGACGGCTCGTCCTCGCTCAGCTTGCCCTCGAACGTGTTGACCGAGCCGATGAACTCGGCGACGAAGCGCGAGGTCGGGTACTCGTACATCTCGCTCGGCGTGCCGGTCTGCACGATCTCGCCGTGGTTCATCAGGCCGATCCGCGTGGAGAGCGTCATGGCCTCCTCCTGGTCGTGGGTGACGACCACGAAGGTGACGCCGAGCGTCTCCTGGATGTTGATCAGCTCGAACTGCGTGTGCTCGCGCAGCTTCTTGTCCAGCGCGGCGAGCGGCTCGTCGAGCAGCAGCAGCTTGGGCTTCTTGACCAGCGAGCGGGCGAGCGCGACGCGCTGGCGCTGGCCGCCGGAGAGCTGGTGCGGCTTGCGCTTCGCGAACGGCGCGAGCTTCACCAGTTCGAGCATGTCGCCGACGCGCTGGGCGATCTCGGCCTTGGGCACCCCCTCCTGCCGCAGGCCGAAGGCGACGTTCTGCTCGACGCTCATGTGCGGGAAGATCGCGTACGACTGGAACATCATGTTCACGGGCCGCTCGTACGGCGGGATGCTGGTCATGTCCACGCCGTCGATGAAGATCCTGCCGGTGGTCGGCCGCTCGAAGCCCGCGAGCATGCGCAGGAGCGTCGTCTTGCCGCAGCCGGACGCGCCGAGCAGGCAGAAGATCTCCTTCTTGTAGATCGTGAGCGAGACGTCGTCGACGGCGACGAAGTCGCCGAACTTCTTCGTCACCCGGTCGATGCGGACGTACGGCTTGGCGTCCGGGTCCGTCCAGGGTTCGAACTTCTGCTGCGTAGCGCGCGGTGAGGTGGCCATGGCGTCCCTGTGTCTGGGGTCGGGCGGCGACGGGGCGGCTCAGCGCCCCGTCGTGAATCGGGTCCAGGAGCGGTTGAGCAGGCGGGTGAATTCCGCGGACTTGGCGAGGTTCGCCTGCAGCCGCGCCTTCACCTCGGGCGTCGGGTAGATGCTCGGATCGTTGCGCAGCCCCTCGTTGAGCAGCGGCGTCGCCGCGAGGTTGGCGTTGGCGTAGTTGACGAAGTCGGAGTTCTTCGCCGCCACCTCGGGCCGCATCAGGTAGTCGATGAACAGCTGGGCATTGCCGGGGTGCTGGGCGTCCGCGGGGATGGCGAGCGTGTCGAACCACATCAGCGCGCCCTCCTTCGGGATCGAGAAGCGGATGTCGACCGGCTTGCCGGCCTCGGCGGCGCGGTCGCGCGCCTGCAGGATGTCGCCGCTGTAGCCGACTGCGAGGCAGATGTCGCCGTTCGCGAGCGCCTCGATGTACTGCGAGCTGGTGATGGTGCGGATGTACGGCCGCACCTTCACCAGCAGGTCCTCGGCGAGCTTGAGGTCCGCCTCGGACTGGCTGTTCGGGTCCTTGCCCAGGTAAAGCAGGGCGGTGGACACCATGTCGGTCGGGTCCTCGAGCACCGACACGCCGCAGTCCTTGAATTTCGCGATCACCGCGGGGTCGAACAGCATCCGCCAGCTGTCCACCGGCGCGTCCGGCATCGCCTTGCGGATCCGCGCCTCGTCGTAGCCGATGCCCGTGGTGCCCCACATGTAGATGACGCCGTACTCGTTGCCCGGGTCGTGGCCGGCCATGCGCTGCTGCAGTTCCGGGTCGAGGTTCGCGAGGTTGGGCAGCTTCGACTTGTCGAGCTTGCGGAACACGCCGGCCTTGATCTGGCGCTCGAGGAAGTACGCGCTCGGCACGACCACGTCGTAGCCGGAATTGCCGGTCAGCAGCTTGGTCTCGAGCACCTCGTTGGAGTCGAAGACGTCGTAGCGGACCTTGATGCCCGTCTCCCGGGTGAAGTCCTCGAGCACCTGGGGGTCGATGTAGTCCGACCAGTTGTAGACGTTGAGGACTTTCTCCTCGCTGCCCGCGGTCGCGGGCGGGGAGGCGCCGGCGTCCCCGGCGGGGGCGGCGGGCTGCTTGCCGCAGGCGGCGGCGAGAAAGGCGACAGCGGCCAGGGCGGCCATCCGGATCGTGTTGCGCATGTGGGCTCCCATGAACGCCGGGCCCGCCATCCCCTGGGGCACGCCGCGGCCGTTTCGACGGTTATAGCTCACGCGCCCGATCCTGGGTAGTTGCCCCGCGAAAACGGGGCGGCCGGAGTTCGTGCTCCGACCGCCCCGCGGGTACGCATCCCTGCCGCGCTTGCTGGGCCGGGCTTACTTGCCGGTCGTGAACCGGGTCCAGGTGCGGTTCATCTCACGGGTGAACTCCGCGCTCCGGGCGAGGTTCGGGAACAGCTTGTCCATGGTGTCCTTCGGCGGGTAGACGCCCGGGTCGTCGCGCACGGCCGGGTCGAGCAGCGCGACGGAAGCGGCGTTGCCGTTGGCGTAGTGCACGAAGTTCGAGTTCGCCGCGGCGACCTCCGGACGCATCATGAAGTTGATGAACGCGTGTGCGTTGTCCGGGTGCGGCGCGTCGGCCGGGATGGCGTACATGTCGAACCAGATGATGGTGCCCTGCTTCGGAACGCTCATGCCGATCTCCACGCCCTGCTTGGCCTCCTCGGCGCGCGACTTGGCCTGCAGGATGTCGCCCGACCAGCCGAGCGTCAGGCAGATCTCGCCGTTCGCCAGCGCGTCGATGTACTGCGAGCTGTGGATCATGCGGATGTACGGGCGGATCTTCATCAGCAGGTCTTCTGCGGCCTTCAGGTCCTCCGCCTTCTCGCTGTTCGGGTCCTTGCCGAGGTAGGCGAGCGCCACGCCGATGACCTCGTCCGGGGCGTCGAGCACCGAGATGCCGCAGTCCTTGAACTTCGCAGCCACCTTGGGATCGAAGATCATGTCCCAGTTGTCGAGCGGAGCCTGCGGGTCGATCGCCTGCACCTTCTTGATGTTGTAGCCGATCGCATCCGTGCCCCACATGTGGTTCACGGAGTACTGGTTGCCCGGGTCGTGCAGCGCGACGCGCTTGAGGATGTTCTCGTCGAGGTTGCTCCAGTTCGGCAGCTTGGCGCGGTCGAGCTTCTGGAACACGCCCGCCTTGATCTGCAGTTCGAGGAACGACGCGGACGGAACCACCACGTCGTAGCCGGTGTTGCCGGCCAGCAGCTTGGTCTGCAGGACCTCGTTGCTGTCGAAGACGTCGTAGTTGACCTTGATGCCGGTCTCCTTGGTGAAGTCCTCGAGCGTCTTCGGGTCGATGTAGTCGGACCAGTTGTAGACGTTGACCACCTTCTCCTCGGAGGAGGCCGGCACGGCCGACCCGGAGGTGGAGGCGGACTCGGCGGGTCCGGCAGTCGTTTCCTCGGCCTTCTTGCCACAGCCGATCAGCATGGTGGCCGCGAGGAGCCCCATGAGCCCGGCGCGGATGGTGATAGTCATCGTGCGATACCCCTGTTGCGATGTGGACGGGCGCGGCCGGGGCCGCGCCGGTTGTGCCCGCGTTGTATAGCGCAATCGGTGCGCACTCGCCAGCGTCGCGCGGCGACCCGCGCGTCCAGGACCCGAAACGGGGCAGCCGCCGGGGCGACCCGCACCGCGATGGCGCGCGGCCGCCCCTCCGGCCGCTGACGCGCTAGTACCGGCCTTCGGCCTTGCAGCGCTCGTACGTGAGGTCGAGGCAGCGCCAGGCCTTCTCGGCCAGTTCGTCGATCTGAGCGCGGCTGATCACCAGCGGCGGGGAGACGATCATGGTGTCGCGTACCGCGCGCATGATCAGCCCGTTCGCGAAGCAGAAGTCGCGGCAGATGGTGCCGACCTCGCCCCGCTTGTCGAAGAAGCGGCGGGTCGCCTTGTCGCGGACCAGTTCCAGGGCGCCGATGAGGCCGGTGCAGCGCGCCTCGCCCACGAGCGGGTGCTCGGCGAGCTGGCGCCACTTCGCCGCGAGGTACGGACCGGTCTCGTCCTTCGTGCGCTCGACCAGCTTCTCCTGGCGGATCAGTTCCAGGTTGGCGCTGGCGACCGCGCAGGCCGCGGGATGACCCGAGTAGGTGAAGCCGTGGGCGAACTCGCCGCCCTTGTCGATCAGCACTTCGGCCACGCGGTCGCCCACCATGACCCCGCCGATCGGCAGGTAGCCCGAGGACAGCCCCTTGGCGAGGGTCATCAGGTCCGGCCGGATGCCGAAGCGCTCCGAGCCGAACCAGTGGCCGGTGCGGCCGAACCCGCAGATGACCTCGTCGGCCACCAGCAGGATGCCGTAGCGGTCGCAGATCTTCTGGATCTCGGGCCAATAGGTTTCCGGCGGGATGATGACGCCGCCGGCGCCCTGGATGGGCTCGCCGATGAAGGCCGCCACCCGGTTCACGCCCAGCTCGAGGATCTTCTTCTCGAGCTCGCGCGCCACCTTGACGCCGAATTCGTCGGGCGCGAGGTCGCCGCCCTCGCCGTACCAGTACGGCTGCGGGATGTGCACGATGTCCGGGATCGGCAGGCCGCCCTGCTCGTGCATGAAGCCCATGCCGCCGAGGCTCGCCCCGGCCATGGTGCTGCCGTGGTAGGCGTTCTGCCGGCTGATGATGACGGTGCGACCCGGCTGGCCGAGCAGGTCCCAGTAGCGCCGCACCAGCCGCACCACGGTGTCGTTGCCCTCGCTGCCCGAGCCGGTGAAGAACACGTGGTTGAACTGCGGCGGGGTCAGGTCCACCAGCTGCTTCGCCAGCTCGATCGCCGGCGGGTGGGCGGTCTGGAAGAAGCTGTTGTAGTACGGCAGCTCGAGCAGCTGGCGGTACGCGGCCTCGGCGAGTTCCCGGCGGCCGTAGCCGACGTTGACGCACCACAGCCCGGCCATGCCGTCGAGGATGCGCTGCCCCTCGGAGTCGTACAGGTAGACACCCTCCGCCTTCACGATCACGCGCGCGCCCTTCGCGGCGAGCTGCTTGAAGTCGGTGAACGGGTGCAGGTAGTGCTGCCGGTCGAGCTGCTGCCAGTCGGCGGTGGTGCGTGCGGTGGAGGTCATGGTGTGAGGTCGCGTGCCGTGGGTCGGTGGGGTCTCAGACGTTGAGCAGCAGGTGCTCGCGCTCCCAGGAGCTGATCACCTGCAGGAAGGTGTCGTGCTCGCTTTCCTTCACGGCAGTGTAGGCGAGCACGAAACGGTCGCCGAGGATGTCGATCAGCGGCCGGCAGTCGCGCAGCATGCGCACGGACTCCTCGAGGTTGCGCGGCAGGCCGAACGGCAGGTCGTAGGCGCTCCCCGACACGGGCTCTGAGGGCTTCAGGCCCTCGAGCATGCCGAGGTAGCCGCAGGCGAGCGAGGCGGCCAGCGCGATGTACGGGTTGGCGTCGGCACCGGCGAGCCGGTTCTCGACGCGGCGGTTCTCGGCGTTCGAGATCGGCACGCGCAGGCCGGCCGTGCGGTTGTCGTAGCCCCACTGCGTGTTGATGGGGGCCATGTGCCGCAGCATGATGCGGCGGAACGCGTTCACGTTCGGCGCGAACAGGCACATGGCCGACGGCAGGTACTTCTGCAGGCCGGCGATGTGCGAGAAGAACAGCGGGCTCGGGTTGCCGTCCTTGTCGCTGAACACGTTCTTGCCGGTCTTGAGGTCCACCACGCTCTGGTGGATGTGCATGGCGCTGCCGGGCTCGCGGGCCATCGGCTTCGACATGAACGTCGCGTACATCTTGTGGCGGAACGCGGCCTCGCGCGCCGTGCGCTTGAACATGAACACCTGGTCGGCCAGCGACATCGCGTCGCCGTGGATCAGGTTGATCTCCATCTGCGCCGCGCCGTCCTCGTGGATCAGCGTGTCGATCTCGATCTCCTGCGCCTCGCAGAAGGCGTAGATGTCGTCGAACAGCGGGTCGAACTCGTTCACCGCGGCGATCGAGTACGACTGCCGGCCGATCTCCGGGCGGCCCGAGCGGCCCACCGGCGGCTTGAGCGGGTAGTCGGCGTCGGTGTTCGGCTCGACGAGGTAGAACTCGAGCTCCGGCGCGACGATCGGCTTCCAGCCCCGGGCCGCGTACATGTCGAGGATGTGGCGAAGCACGTAGCGCGGCGCCATGGTCACCGGACGGCCGTCCGAGTAGAAGCTGTCGTGGATGACCTGCGCCGTCGGCTCCGCCGCCCAGGGCACGACGCGCGTGGTGGCCGGGTCGGCCTTCAGCACGATGTCGATCTCGGACGGGCTGATCGCGCGGTCGTCCTCCGGGTACTCACCCGTGACGGTCTGCAGGAAGATGCTCTCGGGCATCCGCATGCCCTCGTCCTCCGCGAACTTCACCGCGGGCATGACCTTGCCGCGCGCGATGCCCGCCATGTCGGGCACGACGGCCTCGACCTCGGAGATGCCGTGTTCCTTGAAGAATTGCTGGATCGGGGTACTCATGTGTCACTTCCGTGCCTGGAGGTGCGCCCGGGCCGCGTCGCCGAAGGCGGCGAACAGGGCGCGCGAAAAAGGGTTCTGCATCACCTGCCACTCGGGGTGCCACTGCACCGCGAGCGCGAAGCCCGGCGCCGTGCCCACGCGGAATGCCTCGATCAGGCCGTCCGGCGCGACGGCCTCGACCTCGAGGTCGTCGCCGAGCCGCTGCACGCCCTGGGCGTGCAGCGAATTGACCGTGGCCCGCGGCGCCCCGGCGAGCCGGCGCAGGAGCCCGCCGTCGGCGAGTTCCACCTCGTGGGCCGGCGCGTACTGGACCTCGAGGGGCTGCGACTTGTCCTCGCGGTGGTCCTGCTTGCCGGGCACGTCCTGCACCTTCTGCCAGAGCGTGCCGCCGAAGGCGACGTTCATCTCCTGGAAGCCTCGGCAGACCGCGAACAGCGGCAGGCCGGCCGCGATCACGCGCGGGATCAGCGGCAGCGTCGTGGCGTCGCGGTGCGGGTCGTGCAGCGTGTCGGGCTCGCTCGCCGGCCCCGCGTAGCGGTGGGGTTCCACGTTCGAGGGGCTGCCGGTGAGCAGGATGCCGTCCACGCGCGCGAGCAGCTCGTCGAGGCCGTCCTCGCCGAGCGACGGGATGAGCACCGGCAGCGCGCCCGCCGCCTCGGCCACGGCAAGAATGTATTTCTCCCCCACGCAGTGGAAGGGGTGCGGGCCGAGGATCCGGCGATCCGCGGGAATGCCGATCAGGGGTGTGCGGCGCGACACGTTTAAGATCCTAGACGGCTTCGGATGGGCCGCCGTGGGGGACCGGGGAGCATTAAACCACAGCGCCCCCGGGGACGTCGCCACGCAGCGCAACAAATGAGGTAAAAATCAGCCTAAACATAGGCTTGTCTTGACAATCCCCGCGCCGCATGAGCTTGCCGCCTGCGCGCCCGACCGGCTATGCTGCCGCGACCGAGACGGTTCCGCCGTCGATAAATCTTAAACATACGGGGTCATCATGCCGCAGATCGCGGACTTCGAGCCGGCGCGCGCCTGGCTCTCCCGCAACCCGCAGGTCCGGTTCATCGACCTGCTGCTGGCCGACCAGATGGGCATCCCGCGCGGCAAGCGCGTCACGGTCGCCGAACTCGAGGGCGTGCACCGCAACGGACTGCTGCTGCCCGGCTCGATGTTCGCCCTCGACGTGCTCGGCGGCACCGTGCAGTGCACCGGGCTCGGCTTCGACGAGGGCGACGCGGACCGCGTCTGCCTGCCGATCCCGGGCACGCTCGTGCCGGTGCCGTGGCTCGGCGAGCAGGTCGCGCAGATGCAGGTCAGCATGTACGAGCACGACCACACGCCGTTCCACGGCGATCCGCGCCACGTGCTCGAGGGCGTGGTCGCGCGTTACGCCGCCATGGGCCTGACCCCGGTGATGGCCGTCGAACTGGAATTCTACTTCGTCGACCGCGAACGCACGCCCGACGGCCAGGCGCAGCCGCCCCGCCAGCCCCTGACGGGACGCCGCGAGAACCGGACCCAGATCAACTCGATGCAGGAGCTCGACGAGTACTCCGCGGTGATCGATGCGATCCAGGCCGCGGCCCGCGAGCAGGAACTGCCGACCGGCACCGTGCTCGCGGAGTACGGCCCCGGCCAGTTCGAGGTCAACCTGCACCACGTCGACGACGCCCTCCTCGCCTGCGACCACGCGATCCGCCTCAAGCGGCTGGTGAAGGGCGTGGCCCTGCAGCACGGCATGGAAGCGACCTTCATGCCCAAGCCCTACCGCGACCACGCGGGCAGCGGCGCGCACCTGCACGTCAGCCTCGTGGACGCCGACGGGCGCAACGTGTTCGCGGCGGACGATCCGACCGGGAGTGCGCAGCTCCACCACGCCATCGGCGGCCTCGCGGCGACGATCAACGACGCGATGGCCGTGTGCGCGCCCACCGCGAACTCGTTCCGGCGCTTCCAGCCCGAGGCCTACGTGCCGCTGAACCCGAGCTGGTCGGTGAACAACCGCGGCGTCGCCTTCCGCGTGCCGCACGGCCCGCCGGCGAGCCGGCGCGTCGAGCATCGCGTCGCCGGCGCCGACGCCAACCCGTACCTGCTCGCGGCCGTCGTGCTCGCGGGCATGCACCGCGGCATCACGCAGCGGCTCGACCCGGGTCCGGTGCTCGCCGGCAATGCGTATCGCGACACGACGCCGACCATCCCGATGTCGTGGCCCGAGGCGCTGGCCGTGTTCGAGCGCAGCGAGTTCGCCCGCGAGTACCTCGGCCCGAGGTTCGCGAGCCTGTACGCCGCCACGCGCCGCGGCGAGATGCAGGACTTCCAGTCCTACGTCTCGGCGCTCGATTACGCCTGGTACCTGACGACGAGCTGAGCCGATGGCCGAGCACATCCGTTCGTACTACGCGGCCTCGGCGAACCCGAGCCCGTCCCGGCCCGCGTTGCGCGGCGAGGTGACGGCCGACGTCTGCGTCGTGGGCGCCGGCATCGCCGGCTGCTCCACCGCGCTGCACCTCGCCGAGCGCGGCTACCGGGTGGTCGTGCTCGAGGGCCGGCGCGTCGGCTGGGGCGCGTCGGGCCGCAGCGGCGGCCAGGCGATCTTCGGCTTCGCCTCGGGGCAGGACAAGCTGATCGCCCAGGTGGGCCCGGCGGCGGCGAAGCAGATGTTCGACGTGTCGGTGGAGGCCCTGGACCTGCTCGCGGCGCGCGTCGAGCGTCACGCCATCGACTGCGACCTGCACTGGGGCCAGATGCACGTGGCGATCAAGCCCCGCCACGAGAATGAGTTGAAGGCCTGGCGCGACGAACTGGTCGACCAGTACGGCTACGCCTCGCTCGAGTGGCTCGAGCAGTCGCAGGTGCGCGCGCTGCTCGACACGGACCGCTACCTCGGCGGCCTGCTCGACCGGCGCAGCGGACACCTCCATCCGCTCAACTACACGCTCGGGCTAGCGGCGGCCGCGGAAGCGGCCGGCGCGACGATCCACGAGGACAGCCTCGTCACCGGCATCGGGCACGGCGACACCGTCACCGTGCGCACGGCGACGGGCAGCGTACGCGCGCAGCACGTGGTGCTGTGCTGCAACGCCTACCTCGACGAGACGATCTCGACGCGACTGCGCGCCCGCATCATGCCGGTGGGCACCTACATCGTGGCCACCGCGCCGCTCGGCGCGGAACGCATCCGTCGCCTGATGCGCGAGAACTACGCCGTCACCGACATCAACTGGGTGCTCGACTACTTCCGCTGCTCCGCGGACCACCGGCTGCTGTTCGGCGGCCGGGTGAGCTATTCCGGCCTCAATCCGGCGACCACCCACCGGGCGACCCGCGCGCGGATGCTGAAGGTCTTCCCCCAGCTCGCGGACGTCGGGATCGACTACGCCTGGGGCGGCTACGTCGACATCACGATGAATCGCGCGCCCGACTTCGGCCGCCTCGCGCCGAACGTCTACTACCTGCAGGGATTCTCCGGTCACGGCATCGCGCTGACCGGCATGGCGGGCCAGCTGGTGGCGGAGACGGTGGCGGGCCAGGCCGAGCGCTTCGACCTGTTCGCGCGGCTGCACCACCGCGACTTCCCGGGCGGCCGGATGCTCCGCATGCCGGCGCTGGTGCTGGCGATGCTCTGGTTCCGGCTGAAGGACCTGCTCTAGCCCGCAGGCCGCGCACGCGCCGTCAGTCGCCGCAGACGCCCGACGGCGACGAGCAGATCATCGTACGCTTGCGCACTTCCTGCTTCTGGTCGTCCGCCCGCGCCTGCACTTCCTTGTATTCGTCGGGCGTGAGGCAGACGGTGCGAGCGATGTTCGAGCCGAGCGGCTTCTCCTTGCGGCAGTAGTAGTCCTGCCCGTCCCGCTGTACCAGCCGGTAGCCGCCCGGCGTCTTGCGCGCCGTCGAGGAAACCACGGTCTTCGCCGCGCTCGAGCCGGCGGAGGATGCGGACGACGACGAAACGCGCGGCTTCGCGGCGCTGGCGTCCGCGGCAGGATCGGGCGAGCTGGCGCAGCCGCCGGCGATGGCCAGGGCGGCCAGGAGGATCGGAATGCGCATGTCGGCCTCCGTGGTCCGCGAAGGACCTGCCGCCATCGTGCCCCAAAGAACGCCCGGAAGCGAATCCGGCCCGGCCGGAGCGAGCCGTCGCCAGCGACCGCCGCCCTACGCGTCAGCGATCGCGGGCGGCGATTGCCGCGATGACTCAGTCGCCCGCGTATGTCGCGCCGCTGGTGCAGGTCTCGTGCACCACGACCCGGGACAGCAGCGGCAGGCGCGGCTTCAGTTCGCGCCAGATCCAGCGCGCCAGGTGCTCGCTGGTCGGGTTCTCGAGCCCGGGCACGTCGTTGAGGTAGTGGTGGTCGAGCCGCTCGAACAGCGGCGCGAAGGCCTGCTTCACGTCCGCGAAGTCCATCACCCAGCCCAGTTGCGGGTCGACCGGGCCGCCGACGTGCAACTCGACGCGGAACGAGTGCCCGTGCAGCCGCGCGCACTTGTGCCCGGGCGGCACGTTCGGCAGGCGGTGGGCGCATTCCAGAGTGAAGGCCTTGAAGATTTCCATGGGTTCTTCCGGTGAACGGGCGCGCAGCTTGCGGCAGCGATCACGCCCCGGCAAGGGCCGGCCCCTTCGGGCGCAGCAGGTAGCAGACGTGGATGCGAGGATTGCGCTTGAAATCCTCGGGCAGGGTCGCGCGCGAGAGATCCTCGACGGTGAAGCCCGCCAGCGCGTCGCGATCGAGCCGGAAGCGCTGGAAATTGTTCGAGAACACCAGCGCGCCGTCCGGCTCGAGCAGGCGACCCGCCAGCTGCAGCAGCGGCACGTGGTCGCGCTGCACGTCGAACTCGCGCGTCATGCGCTTGGAGCGAGAGACGGTCGGCGGGTCGACGAAGACCAGGCCGTAGCGCTGGCGCGGCGCGGCCGCCTCGTCCTCGAGCCACTGCAGGCAGTCGGCCTGCACGAACCCGTGGGTCGGCCCGGCAAGACCGTTCAACGCGAGGTTGCGCTTCGCCCAGTCGAGGTACGTGCGTGACATGTCGACCGTGGTGGAGGCCACCGCGCCGCCGCCGACGGCGTGCACCGTCGCGGTTCCGGTGTACGCGAACAGGTTGAGGAAGCGCCGGCCACGCGCGAGTTCGCCGACCCGGGCGCGCGTGAGACGGTGGTCGAGGAACAGACCCGTGTCGAGGTAGTCGGTGAAATTCACGAGGAACCGGTACGGACCTTCGCGCACCGCGTGGAACTCGGCGTCCTCGCCGCTCTTCTCGTACTGCGCGCCTTCCTTCTGGCGCCGGCGCACCTTGAACACGACGCGCTCCGGCGCGATCTCGAGCGTTTCGGCCAGCACCGACAGCGCTTCGTCGCGTCGCGCCCTCGCCGCCTCGGGTGAAACCGTCTGCGGCGCGGCGTACTCCTGCACGCAGGCCCAGCGCCCGTCGTTGCCGTAGAGATCGACCGCGAACGAGTACTCGGGCATGTCGGCGTCGTAGACCCGGTAGCAGGCGACGTCCTCGCGCTTCGCCCACTTCGCGAGGTGCGCGTGGTTCTTCTTCAGGCGGTTCGCGAACATGGCCGCCCCGGGCCGCGCGCGCGCCGCCTCGAGCCGGGCCCGGCGCGCCTCCTCGGGATCGGGCTCGACGGCGCTCGCGTCGAGCTGGAACCGCAGCAGGCGGCATTCGATCGCACCGTTGAAGAACGCGTGCTGGCGATAGGCGCGCAGTCGCAGCGCGCGGCCGAGCGGCGGGTTGCCGGTGAACACGGCCGCCTCCCAGCCCGGGAAGCAGGCGATGAGCCGGCTGCCGAGCGTGGCGTAGAGCGGCGCGAGCTTTTCCTCGTCGCCGAGTCGCACCCCGTACGGCGGGTTGACCATCACCAGACCCGGCGGCAGCGCCGTCTTCTCGAGATTCGACAGGTCGCGACGCTCGAACACGACGTGGTCGCCGAGGCCGGCGGCGTTCGCATTTGCGATTGCCGCGCGCACGGCGCTCTGTTCGCGGTCGAAGCCGCGCAGCCGCCCCGCGCCCAGGCTGGCGAGATCGCGCCGCGCCTCGGCCGCCTCGCGCAGCGCCGCCCAGGTCGCCGCGTCGTGCTGCCGCCAGCGCTCGAACCCGAAACGCCGGCGCAGCAGGCCCGGCGCGATGCGGGCCGCCATCAGCGCCGCCTCGATCACCAGCGTGCCCGACCCGCACATCGGATCGAGGAAGGGGCCGCCCCGCTCCGCGATCTCCGGCCAGCCCGCGCGCAGCAGCAGCGCAGCGGCGAGGTTCTCCTTGAGCGGCGCCTCGACGCCCGACTGCCGGTAGCCGCGCCGGTGCAGCGGATCGCCCGAGAGGTCGATGCCGAGGGTCGCGCGTTCGCGCGCGAAACGGACGCTGACCCGCAGGTCGGGCCGGTCCGTGTCGACCGAGGGCCGGGTTCCCGCCGCCTCGCGGATGCGATCGACGATCGCGTCCTTCACCTTGAGCGCGGCGAACTGCGAGTGACGCAGCCACGACGGGCTCTCACCGACGGTGTCCACGGCCAGCGTGCCTTCCGGCGCGAGGTGCTGCAGCCAGTCGATGTCGCGCACGCCGTCGTACAGTGCCTCCGGGGACGACGCCGGCACCTCTGCCAGCGTGAGCAGCACGCGGCTCGCGGTACGCGAGTGCAGGCAGGCAAGGTACGCGTGCGCGAGCGGACCGGCGAACGACACGCCGGCCGGGTGCTCGCGTCCCGGCTCGATGCCGAGCGAACGCAGTTCGCCGGCCAGCAGGTCGGCGACGTTGCGCGGGCACGCGGCGAAGAACTGCAGCGCGGCGCCGTCCGTCATGGCGCGCCACGGGCGTCGAGCCGCACGATCTGGCGCCGGTCGACCCGATCGAGGCAGCGACCGAGGATGCGATAGCTGTCGGCGTCGAATCCGTCGAGGCGGTGCGCACCCACGAGCGCGTCCACCTCGCCCGGATCGCGCGCCGTACCGAGGTGCTGCCACCGGTCGACGACGTGCAGCACGGCCGGCGCGCCGCCCGGCCCGGGCTCGCGGATGCCGATGGCGCCGGGGAACGGCCACGGCCGCAGTCGCAGCGAGGCGAGTGCGAGTTGCAGGCGGGCGTCGTGCAGTGCGAGCGCCTCCTTGCCGACGCACGCCCCGCGACAGCGCCCGAGCTGGTGGGCGAAGCACGAACCCTCGCCCGCCTCGCGGCCCAGCACCTTCAGGCACAGGCCGTGCTCGCGCGCCTTGCCCTCGATCGCACGCCAGGCATCGCGCTCGGTGCGGAACGGCCCGTAGGTGACGACCTCGCCGTCGAATGCTTCTGCATCGAGCGGCCCCGCCTGCGGGCGCAGCGCGCCGCCGCGCTCCACCAGCCGCACCCCGCACAGCGTGTCGGTCTTGCGCAGGCGGCGGTTCGCGGTCGGCGACATCTGCTTGACCAGCTTCGACTCGAGCAGCAGCGCACCGAGTTCGCCGCCCGTCTCGATCCACTCGACCGCGCGGACCTCGCGCGCCAGCCGGGCTTCCTTGCCGTCGCGGTGCGCAGCGGCGAAGTGGTCGAACACGCGGCTGCGCAGGTTGCGGCTCTTGCCGACGTACAGCAGGACGCCGTCCTCGCCGCGGAACAGGTACACGCCCGGCCCCTCGGGCAGGTCGTCGGCGAGATCGCCCGCCAGTTGCGGCGGCAGACGCGATTCGGCGAGCGCGCTCGCCACCACCTCGTCGAGGCGCTCGCTGCCCCGGTCGCGCTCCATCGCCGCCAGCAGTCCGGGCAGCACCTGCGCGTCGCCGAGCGCACGGTGGCGGGCCGTGCAGTCGATGCCGAAGCGCTCCATCAGCGTGTCGAGGTTGTGGCGGGCGTGCTCCGCGTACAGCGTGCGCGACAGCCGCACCGTGCAGAGCACCGGCGCGGAGAACTTCTCGCCGACGCGCCGGAACTCCGAGCGCAGGAAGCCGTAGTCGAAGCGCGCGTTGTGCGCGACGAACAGCCGGCCGTCGAGCCGGCGGCGCACCTCGGCGCGCACGTCCTCGAAGCGCGGCGCGTCGGCCACCATGGCGTCGTCGATGCCGGTGAACGAGACGATGGACGGCGGAATGCGCACGCCGGGGTGGACGAGCGTCGACCACTCCTCCACCACGCGCCCGCGCTCGAGCAGCACAATGCCGACTTCGATGATGCGGTGCTGGGCCGCGGTCCCGCCGGTCGTCTCGAGGTCGACGCAGGCCACCGGGCCCTGCAGCGAGCGGGCCACGAGCGCGACCTCCGCGAGACTGGGCATGCCGGACCGGTCAGCGGCCCGTGCGGCCGTCGTAGGACAGGATCGGTCCGTAGAGATCCGGGCGACGATCGCGGAACACGCCCCAGGCGTGGCGCTGGGCGCGCACGGCCTCGAGGTCGAAGCTCGCCGTCAGCACGGCCGGCGTGCCGCGATCGGCCTCGACGACCTTCGCACCGGTCGGGTCTGCGATGAACGACGAGCCGTAGAAGGTCATCGTGTACTTCTGGCCCTGCTCGACGCCGATGCGGTTCGAGGCGACGAGCGGCATGACGTTGGCGGCCGCGTGGCCCTGCATGGTGCGCTGCCAGTGGTCGCGCGAGTCGATACTCGCGTCCTGCGGCTCCGACCCGATCGCCGTCGGGTAGAGCAGCGCCTCGGCGCCCATCAGCGCCATGCAGCGCGCGGCCTCGGGGAACCACTGGTCCCAGCAGATCCCGACGCCGAGCGTGGCGTAGCGCGTCCGCCAGACGCGGAACCCGGTGTCGCCCGGCGAGAAATAGAACTTCTCGTGGTAACCCGGCCCCTCGGGAATGTGCGACTTGCGGTACACGCCGAGCACCGTGCCGTCGGCGTCGATCATGGCCAGCGAATTGAAGTACGCGTTGTTGTGACGCTCGAACACGCTCAGCGGCAGCACGACCTGCAGCTCGCGGGCGAGCGCCTGGAAGCGCGCGACGACCGGGCTGCCCTCGATCGGCCGGGCGAGCCCGAAGTGGGCCGGGTCGTGGTCCTTGCAGAAGTACGGCGTCTCGAACAGCTCCTGCAGCAGGATCACCTGTGCCCCCTGCCCGGCCGCCTCGCGAACCGCGCGCTCCGCCGAGGCGAGGTTGGCGGCAGGGTCGGGGGAACAGGCGAACTGCGTGGCGGCGAAGGTGATTTTCATTTCCGGCCCGGGGTCTGGTGCGGCTGGCGAATTGTATCCAAACTGGGCGGCGCGATTCCGCTGCCGTGGGCCGCCCGTCCGGCCGGCACGCGGCCCGAGTCGCCATCGCACAGGGAACCACCCAATGTCAGGAGACACCATGTCCGCGACCCTCATCGAAGACCTGTCCGGCCTCGTCACGCCCGAACTCGTCGGCAAGGCCGCCGCCGCGCTGGGCGAGCAACCGCACGCCATCGCCCGCGGCATCGAAGCGACGGCCCCGCTGCTGCTCGGCAGCATCGCGCACCGCGCTCGCGACGCCGGCTTCGCATCCACGCTGTTCGGGCTGGTCGGCAGCCCGGCGAACGACCCCGGCGTGCTGCGCAACCCGGCCAGCCTGATCGCCCCGGGCACCTCGTCGTCGGCCAGCGCGCTGGGCGGCCAGCTGCTGTCGGCGTTGTTCGGCACGCGGCTCGATGCCACCGGCGGTGCCCTCGCCGACTACGCGCAGGTCAGGCGTTCGACCGGCGGCACGCTGCTCGCCCTCGGTGCGCCGGTCGTGCTCGCGCTGCTCGGCAAGGCCGTGACCTCGCGCAAGCTCGACGCCGCGGCGCTCGCGGGCCTGCTCGGCAACCAGCGCCAGCTGTTCGCAGCGGCACTGCCGGCCTCGCTGCAGAAGTTCGACGGCTTCGACGATGCGGCGGGTGCTGCCGCGGTGCCGCCGGCCGAGTCGTCCAGCGCCCGGGGCAGCTGGTTCCTGCCGGCGCTCCTCGTGGCGGGTGCGGTCCTGATGCTGCCGTACTGCTCGCGCAAGGACGATACGACCGCCGCGACTGCGCCGACCGCCCCGGTCGCGGTGGCGCCCGAGCCGGCGGCCGCGCCGGTCGAAGAGCTGCCGCAGGCCGCCGCCACGCCGGTCGCCACGCTGTACTTCGACGTGGGCAAGGCGGAGCTGGCAGCCGACGCCGGCGCCGTGCTCGAACCGGTCGTGAGCTACGTGCTGGCCAATGAGTCGGCGATGGCCGTCGTCTCCGGCTACCACGACCCGACCGGCAACGTGGCCGCGAACCACGAGCTGGCCAAGAGCCGCGCCATGGCCGTCAAGGCGGCGCTGACCGCGGCCGGCATCGCGGAGGACCGCATCGAGATGCGCAAGCCCGTGGTCACCGAGGGCGGCGGCTCGCTCGAGGAGGCGAGGCGCGTCGAGGTGTCGGTGCGCTGAGCGGCCCGACCGCGTCGCGTGGAGGCGTTCCCGCCGGCCACGGCGGGGACGCTTCGCGCTCAGGGCCCGAGCAGCCCCGACACGTGGCGCGCGATCATCAGTTCCTCGTCCGTCGGCACCACCCAGGCGGCCGCCCGCGAGCCGGGCGTCGAGATGCGCGGTCCGTGCGCGAGGTTCGCCTGCGAATCGAGTTCGACGCCGAGCCAGCGCGCCTGCTCGCAGATGCGTGCCCGCACCTCGGGCTGGTTCTCGCCGATGCCCGCCGTGAACACCACCGCGTCCAGCCCGCCGAGCGCCGCCGCGAGCGAACCGAGCTCGCGGGCCGCCCGATAGACGAAGACGTCGACCGCGAGGCGAGCCGCCGGCTCGTCGCGCCCGAGCAGGTCGCGCATGTCGCTCGAAATGCCGGACATCCCGAGCAGCCCCGACTCGTGGTACAGGAGACGCTCGATCTCGCGCACGCCGAGCTTCATCTCGTCCATCAGGAACAGCACGACGCCCGGATCGAGCGAGCCGCTGCGCGTGCCCATCGGCAGGCCCTCGACCGCCGTGAACCCCATGGTGGTCGCGACGCTGCGCCCGCCGTGCATCGCGCACATGCTCGCGCCGTTGCCGAGGTGGAAGACGACCGTACGGCCCCCGGCCGCCCGCGGGTCGAGCGAGGGCAGCACGGACGCCACGTACTCGTAGGACAGCCCGTGGAAGCCGTAGCGGCGCACGCCGGCCTCGGCGAAGCGCGGCGGCAGCGCGAAGCGCTGGGCGACGTCGGGGATGCAGCGGTGGAAGGCCGTGTCGAAGCACGCCACCTGCGGCACCGACGGCAACTGCTCGAGCAGCAGGCGGATCGCCGCGAGGTTGTGCGGCTGGTGCAGCGGAGCCAGCGGCTCGTAGCGCGTGAGCCGGGCCAGCACGGCCGGATCGACCCGCGTCGGCGCCATGAACTCGAGCCCGCCGTGCACCACCCGGTGCCCCACGCCCTCGAGGACGGCGGCGCCCAGCTCGCCGCGCAGGCAGTCGAGCAGGATGCCGAGTGCGCGCACGTGCGTCATCGGCTCCTCGCCGTAACGCCGGTCGGCCACCACGGCGTCGCCGCGCCGCGCCACGAGGTGTGGCGCCGTGGTCAGGCCGGAGAGCTGGCCGCGCAGGTCGCGCTGCAGCCCGGCGCCGGAACGGCGGAAGGCGCAGAACTTGATGCTCGAGGAGCCCGCGTTCAGCACCAGGATGACGCGGTCGGCCGGATTCATGCTTTCTGCGGCACGAGCCCGGCGCGCCGGGCGTGCACGTACAGCTTCGCCACGGCCGCCGACCCGATCCGCATGCGCACGTTGTCCGCGCGGCTGGTCAGGATCACCGGGACCCGCGCGCCGAGCACGACGCCGGCGCTGTCCGCGCCCGCGAAGTACAGCAATTGCTTGGCGAGCATGTTGCCCGCCTCGATGTTGGGCACCAGCAGGATGTCGGCCTTGCCGGCGACCGGCGAGCGGATGCTCTTGGCGCGGGCCGCGCGCTCGCTGACCGCGTTGTCGAACGCCAGCGGACCGTCGAGCACGGCCCCGGTGATCTGGCCTCGGTCCGCCATCTTGCACAGGGCGGCGGCGTCGAGCGTCGAGCGGATGTTCGGGTTCACCGTCTCCACCGCCGAGAGGATCGCCACCTTCGGCGTCTCGACGCCGAGCGCGTGGGCGAGGTCGACGACGTTGCGCAGGATGTCGGCCTTTTCGTACAGCGTCGGCTCGATGTTGATGGCCGCGTCGGTGACGAACAGCATGCGGTCGTAGGCCGGCACGTCCATCACGAACGCGTGCGAGACGCGCCGCTCCGTGCGCAGGCCGGCCTGGGCCGAGACCACCTCGGCCATGATCTCGTCGGTGTGCAGGCTGCCCTTCATCAGGGTGTCGACCTCGCCGTTGCGCGCGAGGGCGACGCCGGCGGCGGCCGACGCGTGGCTGTGCTCGGTGGCGACGATCCGGTAGGGCGTGATGTCGACGTTGTTGGCGGCTGCGACCGCCCGGATGCGCGCGGGCGGCCCGACCAGCACCGGCATGATCAGCTGCCGGCGCGCCGATTCGATCGCGCCGAGCAGCGAGTCCCGGTCGCACGGGTGGACGACCGCGCAGCTCACCGGCGCGAGCGGCTGGCAGCGCTTCAGCAGCCGGGCGAACACGTCGTTGCGCCGGAGCACGATCTCCGGCGTCGCGATCTCCGACAGCGAGATCTTCTGGTGCGGCGCCTCCACCACGACGGTGCCGTGCAGCACGCGCTGGCCCGCCGCCGTGACCTCGCAGTCGAGGTCCACGAGGCCGCCCGCCTCGTGCTTGCCGCTCACCGTGACCGTGGCGGCCACCTCGTCGCCCACCCGGATGCGGCCGTCGAAGGCGAGCTGCTGCGAGACGATCCGCGTGCCCGGCCCCGGCAGGCGCCGCTCGAGCATGCCTGCGATGATCGCGATCGCCGCGACCGCATCGACGCTGAGGTCGTCCGCGACCTCGAGGCTGCCCTCCTCGACGTGGAACGGCTCGACGTCGCCCGAGACCAGCACCAGGGCCTCGATCTCGGTCTGGGAAATCGTCCGCTTCGCGGTGGCCGTGGCGCCCGGCTCGAGCTCGGCGAAGGTGACGTTGCTGTAGGCGCTCATCGTGACAGGTCGATCCACGTGGTCTTCAGTTCCGTGTACTTGTCGAAGGCGTGCAGCGACTTGTCGCGCCCGGTGCCGGACTGCTTGAAGCCGCCGAAGGGCACGGTGATGTCGTCCGCGTCGTAGCAGTTGACGTAGACCATGCCCGCGCGCAGCGAGCGCGCGATGCGGTGGGCCCGGGTGATGTCGCGGGTCCACACGGCCGCCGCGAGGCCGTAGTCCACGCCGTTGCCGACCTGCACCGCCTCCTCGGCGTCCTTGACCGTGAGCGTGGCGAGCACGGGCCCGAAGATCTCCTCGCGCGCGATGGTCATGGCCGGCTTCACGTCGGCGAAGACCGTGGGCGGCACGTAGCACCCGCCGGTCTGCTCGAGCACGCGCTGGCCGCCCGCGAGCAGCCGGGCGCCTTCCCGGCGGCCGGACTCGATGTAGCCGAGCACCGTCTTGGTCTGGGTCTCGTCGACGATCGCGCCGAGGCGCGTGGCGGGGTCGAGCGGGTCGCCCGGCTGCATGCGCTTCGCCACGGCGAGGACGCCCTCGAGCACGCGGTCGCGCACGCTCTCCTCGACAACGAGACGCGAGGCGGCGGTGCACATCTCGCCCTGGTTGAAGAAGATCGAGGCCCCGGCCGTGGCGGCCGCGGCATCGAGGTCCGGCGCGTCGGCGAGGATGATGTTGGGCGACTTGCCGCCGCACTCGAGCCACACGCGCTTGAGGTTCGACTGGCCCGCGTACTGCAGCATGAGCTTGCCGGTGCGCGTCGAGCCGGTGAAACCGATGCAGTCCACGTCCATGTGCAGTGCCAGGGCCTGGCCAACCGTGTGGCCGTAGCCGGGCAGCACGTTGAACACGCCGTCCGGGAGGCCGGCGGCGGCCGCAAGCGCGCCGAGCCGGATCGCGGTGAGCGGGGATTTCTCCGACGGCTTGAGGATGAAGGAGTTGCCGGCCGCCAGCGCCGGGCCGATCTTCCAGGCCGCCATGATCAGCGGGAAATTCCACGGCACGATCGCCGCCACCACGCCGACCGGCTCGCGGGTGATCAGCGCCAGCGCGTCGTGCGAGGTGGGCGCGACCTCGTCGTATACCTTGTCGATCGCCTCGGCATACCAGGCGATGCAGCGCGCGGTCGAGGGGATGTCGACCGACAGGCTGTCGCCGATCGGCTTGCCCATGTCGATCGTCTCGAGCAGGGCCAGTTCCTCCTTGTGCTTCAGGATCAGCTCGGCGAAGCGCTGCAGCACGCGCTTGCGCTCGCGCGGCGGCTGGCGGCACCACACGCCACTCTCGAACGCGCGGCGGGCCGCGGCCACGGCGCGGTCCGCGTCGGCACGGTCAGTGGAGGCCACGCGCGCGATCACCCGGCCGTCGATCGGGCTGACGCAGTCGAACTGCTCGCCGGATGCGGCCGGCACGTAGCGGCCGTCGATGAAGGCCTGCCCCTCGATCTTCAGGGCGCGGGCACGGTCGTGCCAGCTGAGGTCGGTGCCGATGACGGTCATGGGGCGTCCAGGTGTCCTAGAAGGTCGGCGGGCTCGACGCCGAGATGATCTCGCAGGGCTCGCTGCCGACGTTGCGGAAACGGTGCGGGATCGCGCTGGTGAAATAGTACGCGTCGCCCGGGCCGAGCACGCGGGTTTCGCCGCCGATCGTGAGCTCGATCTGGCCTCGCACCACGACGCCGCCCTCCTCGCCCGGATGGCGGATCATGTCGGTGCCCGTGTCGGAGCCGGGTGCGTAACGCTCGTGCATCACGGACATGGAGCGGTTCGCCCGGCGGGCGGCGACGAGGCGCAGCGACACGCTGCGGTCGCCGAGGTCGACCAGCTCGTCGTCGCGGAAGAACACCTGCGGGCTGGCCGAGAGGTCGAGGGTGAAGAACTCGGCGAGCGACATCGGGATGCCGTCGAGCACCTTCTTGAGCGAGCTGACCGAGGGACTGACCCGGTTCTGCTCGATCAGCGAGATCAGCCCGTTGGTGACGCCGGCCCGCTTGGCGAGCTCGCGCTGCGACAGGCCGTACATGGTGCGCACGGTGCGCAGGTGGGTGCCGACGTCGATGCTCAGTTCCGCCACGGAGTGTTCAATATCCTGCACAGCCAGAGGCCGATTCCGCCGAAATTTCAGTCCCATTTGAGCCGGGTGTCAATTTTTCTTATCATCGTCCCTCCCCTGGACCACCGCTGGAAACGCCCATGGCCGCCCGACCCGAATTCGACCGCGCCGACCTCGAAGCCTTCTGGATGCCGTTCACCGCGAACCGGCAGTTCAAGTCCAAGCCCCGGCTGCTCGCACGGTCGGAGGGCATGCACTACTGGACGCCGGACGGCCGGCAGATCCTCGACGGCGTCGCGGGACTGTGGTGCGTCAACGCCGGGCACGGGCGCAAGGAAATCGCCGAGGCGGTCAGCCGGCAGATCCACGAGATGGAGTACGCCCCGCCGTTCCAGATGGGCCACCCGGGTGCGTTCGAACTCGCCAACGAGGTCGTGAACTGGCTGCCGAAGGGCATCGACCACGTGTTCTTCACCAACTCGGGCTCCGAGTCGGTGGACACCGCGCTCAAGATCGCGCTCGCCTACCACCGCATCCGCGGCGAGGGCACGCGCACGCGCTTCATCGGTCGCGAACGCGGCTACCACGGCGTCGGCTTCGGCGGCATCACCGTCGGCGGCATGGTCAACAACCGCAAGTTCTTCGGCGCGATGCTGCCGGGCGTCGACCACCTGCCGCACACGCACGACCTGAAGCACAACGCGTTCACGCGCGGCCAGCCCGAGTGGGGCGCGCACCTCGCCGACGACCTCGAGCGCCTCGTCGCGCTGCACGACGCGAGCAACATCGCCGCGGTGATCGTCGAGCCGGTCGCCGGCTCGACCGGCGTGCTGATGCCGCCGAAGGGCTACCTCGAGCGCCTGCGCGAGATCTGCACGAAGCACGGCATCCTGCTGATCTTCGACGAGGTGATCACGGGCTTCGGGCGCCTCGGTTCGCCGTTCGCCGCACAGCACTTCGGCGTGCTGCCGGACATGATCACCATGGCCAAGGGCCTCACCAACGGCGCCGTACCGATGGGCGCGGTGGCGGCCCGCAAGGAGATCTACGACGCGTTCATGACGGGCCCGGAGAGCGCGATCGAGCTGTTCCACGGCTACACCTACTCGGCGCACCCGGTCGCCTGCGCGGCGGGCATCGCCACGCAGCAGATCTACAAGCGCGAGGGGCTGCTGACGCGCGCGAAGGAGATGGAGGCGTACTGGGCCGACGGCGTCCACTCGCTGAAGGGCCTGCCGCACGTCATCGACCTGCGCAACATGGGGCTGATCGGCGCGATCGAGCTCGAATCGATCCCGGGCAAGCCGGGGCTGCGGGGCTTCGAGACCTTCGTGCGCGCGTTCGAGGCCGGCATCCTGATCCGCGTCACGGGCGACATCATCGCGCTGTCGCCGCCGCTGATCATCGAGCGCAAGCACATCGACGAGCTGTTCGCGAAGCTCGGCGAGGTGCTGAAGGCAGGCTGATTCCCCAGACGGGCGCCGGGTTGCACCCGGCGTCCGCTTGCGCGCGGCCGGGAAGTCCCGACCCTCAGCGGAGCGCTTTCCTGGCCGTCCAACTGGCCCGTGCCGGCAGCTCCTCGACGAAAAGCATCACGTCCGGCCGCAGAGCGCTCGCGCAGACGGAGCATCGAGGTACCTCGCCCGAGTGCGTGTCCTCGTCGCGAACAGGGTGACCACCTGGCGATGACGTCGTCGATCCATGCGCACCGCACTCTCATTCAGGCCAGAGATTCATCGCGATGACTGCCTGGGCCAGCTGGCGACATTTCCGCGGAAACGTCAGGCGAAGCCCAGCATCGCTGCACGACCGGCGGTTCGCGACCCGAAGCGGAAGCCCATGCGGCTCAATCGATGTACTTGAACTCCGCGGACGGTCCGAACCGATTGCGCTCCCAGACCTGGGCCCTTTCCCAATCCCCGACGATGCCGCCCAGCGTTTCGTAGGAGAACTCGATCCTGAATCGACCAGAGGCCTCGAGTTCGAAGACCGCCACGGAGTACGGCGGCGCGCCGGCTGAGGACAGGGCTTCCCACAGCCTGACCATCGCAGCATCCAGGGCTTCGAGTCCCACGGTAACGAAGTAGTTCGTGCCGTCGTCGGTCTGGAAGTAGAGTCCGGTCGAAGAGACGCCGGCATCCGCTTCGGTGCGGACCCAGAGATGCGTGAACTTGCGGCCGGCGGCTCGACTCGCAGCCGACGATATTGCGTGGTAAAGGCGTTCTTCTTCGCTGGGATCGAGTTTGAGAGTCATGGCTCAACGTCGTGTCGGAAATCAAGACGAAGTGGGCTTCCCCCCGATTCTCCGGATGCCGCCCCCGACATCCTAAAATGGCAGATCCTACTCCAACGCGACAGGCTCAAACCGACCTATTGTGTTGAAAAACTCGGTTTCACGGCACGAGCGAATTTCCGGTCATTGCACAATGAGCACGGCAATCGTCTCCCAGCTCGAATTGAGCCGAGCCAAGATGGATCAGGACACACGATCGCGTTCAGGCGGTAGCCCCTCGGCTCCTCGGACTCGAGTCGCCTCATATCGCCGGAGATTTTTCGGTCCTCGGTCGAAAGCGAGTTTTTCAACAGAATAGACCCGAAACGGACGCTCGATGAACGCGTGTTCTCGGCGGCCAGTCTAGCGGGTCGGCTAGGCCGTTCGAGGTGCCAGCCTGCGTTGCGCCTCTACGATACTCGCGCTGATCTCGTCAATCGCAAGCCCAAACTGGGACGGATCACTGGTCGTCAGTTCCAGAAGCCGTTCGGCGCGCTCAGTCCAATACTGGCCAAAAGTTAAGCCAGGCCGCATCTCCTCAGCGAGAACCTCAGGGACTACATCGACGCCAATGTACGCCCGCGCAGCATTTCTGAGGTCCTCAGCAGACCAGACCCGACCCGGAATATCCGTTCCTTTTGCTACCAATAGATCTGCGGTGACGAAGTGACCACAAACGCTAGCAACAAAAATATGCGGAGACCGAGTTCCTGTCGGAATGCCGATGATGTCCAGAAACGTCGAAAGCTTCTCAACTAATCGCATCTATCCGCCCGTGATCGATTCGTGGCAATTCATCCGGCCTTTCTCGACCCGATACCGACGCTCAACGGACCAGTATCAAGGCGGCGACGATCGCGAGCAGTCCGGCACACAACGCGAGGACGCCCTTTCCGATCACCGGCTGGCCGGCCTCATTCGCCTTGGCCTGTTCGCGCTTGAAAAGCCGCCAGTACACGTAGGCTGCCAGAGGTACGGTGACCACGAACTTGAGGGCCGGATCTACTCCAAGCGATGCCAGCAGGTTGTCCTCAGCGG
>JBPOHK010000085.1:0-2920 GCA_052035645.1 Pseudomonadota bacterium | reverse complement strand
AGCCGGATGCCGCGGACCCCCGCGAGACACCAACGCAGCGCGGTCTTGGCACTGATGGCGATGCCCTCAGCGGCGGCGGCATCCACAACCAAGCGGAGCCCCTCTTCGAAGAGGATGTCCGTTGTGGTGGTCTTGGGAGGAACTGCGCTTCCCTGGTCGGTTTTCATGCCGAGAGGGTGCGCTTGTCTGATCGGCAGACTGGGCGTTGCCCATTTTGCCGATCGCGCCTCTAGCTCTCGCGCACTCCGGGGGCACTGTCACCCTTCGGCGAACGACGCAACTTCACAGGGTCGACTAAGCCGGCCCTGCGTAGGTCCTCTAACGATCGCCCGATGGTCCGGAGCGAAACCTGTAGGCCCTTGCGGGCGAGCTTGCTCATCAGGACGTCTTGCGACTTCAGAGGAGGCGAATGAGAAGGTGGCAGCGCTTTCAAGACCATGCTGTCACGCTCCCGCCGTTCTTCCTGCTTGCGAGTAGGGCCCGCCTCCCCCGTCTGCCGCGCAGGCACACCAACTTCTGAATGCAACCCCTCTAGCGCTCCCAGCACGAACCCGCGCTGGCCACGCATCCCTCTGTCGTTCCAGTCGATGACATCCGCGCCTTGACTGTGCCGGACCACCCCGCGGAGTATCTGCGCATGGTGGACACCGATGCGCTCCACCGCCGCAGAAAGGTCGACAGGACGCTGCTCTACAATCGTCAGCAGCGCCGCACTGGTGTCCGACCGCAGGGCTTGCATGAGTCGGATGAGGAAGCTCCCGAACGTGCTCGTTGCCACGTGCTCACCGTGGTGCTCGAAGGGATGACCAGGGAGCGCGTCGAGCAACGCGCCCGGCGTGTTCATGAGGCACGCCGTTCCCTGGCCCATGCAGCCTACGGGCTGCGCGCCGTTCCGCTACCCCAACTGCGCCGCAGTCGCCTTGGCAATCTCGACGTCCGCGCCGGTCGCGTAGCGGCGCGTCGTGCTGACGTCGGCATGCCCGAGCGCGGCGCGCGCAGCTTCGATGCCGACCTCCTGAGCGATCCGCGTTCCTGCCGCATGGCGCAGCCGGTGCGGCGACCAGCGCGGCAGCTTCGCCTTGTCGCAGGCGCGGTGAATCGCCCGTCGGTACTCGGCGACATCCAGGAACTCACCGACGGGTTCGCGCTCGGCTGCGCGCCGGTCCCGATCCTCAGTCTGCTTCGTCGGTGGCGACGTCCGCGCGTCGCGCTTCGCGGCGCAGTACTCCGCCCATGCCTCGCGGCCAGAGAACACCGGCGCATCCAGCTCAAGCCGCAGCCGCGGGCGCAGGTACGCTTGGGCCTTCGGCCCGATCGCCACGACCCGAGCCTTGTCGCGCCAGCTTCCCTTGTGCTTCGCCAGCCGGTAGAGCCACGTAGCGCCGTTGGTGTCCAACTGCCGCCGCGTCATGGCCAGCACCTCGGCAGGCCGCATGCCGGTCCACCACTGCACGTCCACCGCCGCCGCGATGGTCGGCGTGAGGAACGGCAGGATCGCATCGACCATGCTGCGCGGGACCGCCTCGACCGGCGCGTTGTCGTGCACGCCGCTGCGCCCCTTCGGCAGGCCGCGCAGAGCACTCAGCTCGTGCCACGTGGCACCCGGCACGAGTCGCCGCTCGACACCCCAGCGGAACAGCCGCTTGATGCGCGCCATGCGGTCGTTGATCGTCCTACGGCTCAGGCCGTTCGGCGCACGCCGGCCTCGCTCGCGGGTCGGACGCAGTTCGACCAGAGCCTGCCGGACAGTCAGTAGGTCGGCGATGGTCACCTGATCGGTTGGCGTCGCTGCCAGGAGCCGGAGCAGCTCCTCGAACGCGTACCTCGCGTGAACGACCTCGCCTGTCGGCGTGCCGTCGGTGTCGACGTAGTAGCGGGCCGCGAACAGCAGGTACTCGGCACACAGTTGCTCGACCGTCGGCCACTCGCTCGCCGGCCGCTTGGCCGCACGCGCGGCCTCGATTCGCCGGCCGGCAAGGTAGTCGGCAACGACCTCGCCGTAGCGCTGTCTCGCCTCGGCGCTGCCATGCTTGCCTACGTAGACCATGCGGCGCTTGCCGCTGGCATCGCGGAGGCAGACCGCATCCTGGCCGGTCGCCTTGTGGTGGAAGAGCGCCGGCAGGCGCAGCTTCGCGGGCTTCATCGCATCACTTCTGCTGCAGTGACTACAGCAGCTCAGAGGGTCAGACCGCGTTCGCCGGCTGTCGGCGGAGTGCCCGATTCCCTTCTGGCAACGGGAGATGAAGACTGGTCGGGGCGAGAGGATTTGAACCTCCGACCTTTGCGTCCCGAACGCAACGCTCTACCAAGCTGAGCCACGCCCCGACCGGACCTCCGCGCGGGCCGGAGATCGAGCGGAGGACGGTAGCGACCTCCCCCGGCACGGTCAAGCACGAGCCTCGCGACCGCACGCGCTTTCTCGCCCACCGGTCCGGCCGCGCGGGCGCCGGGGCGCGTATCGCAGGTGCGCGGCCGAGAGCCCGCTGCTACGGTCCGCACGTCGCCGGTCGCCCGCATGCGCTTCCACCTGCTCACGCCCGAGGTCCGTGAACTGCTCCAGGAGGGCAAGCGGGAGGACCTGCTGTCGGTGCTGCAGGAGATGCACCCGACCGACGCGGCGTCGATCCTCAACGCGCTGACCGTCGAGGAGATCGCGCAGGTGCTGGCGCTGCTGCCGCAGGACCAGGAGCGCGACGTGTTCGGCGACCTCGAGCCCGAGGTGCAGGAACAGTACGTCGCCGGCGTCGGCCGCGAGCGCGTCAAGAACGTGCTGCACGCGATGCTCAGCGACGACCGCGCCGAGTTCCTGGCCCGGCTCGAGCCGCGCGTGCGCGACCAGCTGATCCCGATGCTGCCCAACGCGGCGCGCGAGGACCTGCTGCGCCGCGGCACGTTCCGCGAGGACCAGGTCGGCGCGTTC
>JBPOHK010000024.1:0-31425 GCA_052035645.1 Pseudomonadota bacterium | reverse complement strand
AGAAGGATCGCCGCCTCTTCTCAGCGACCTTACTTCTTCTTCGCCGCCTTCTTCTTGGTGGCCTTCTTCTTGGTCGCCTTCTTTGCCTTAGCTGCCATGATCAATCTCCATGTCGGGTTAGTCCCGGGGCGAGTATTTACAGAATTCAAATCGCAATTGCAAGAGAGGGATCACGAAATTTTCATCTCGCCGTCGGCGGCGGCGTCGCCGCTCACGCTCGCTTCGTCGTCTTCGCGGCACGCAGCGAGAGGATGAAGCGCCACTCGTCGCTCGTCACCGGCGTGACCGAGAGACGGTTTCCACGCTGCAAAACCCGCATGTTTTTCAATTCGCGCGTCGCGTGCGCGCGCAGTTCGTCGAGCGCGACGATCGGTTCGACGAGCCGCTCGAGGCGCACGTCGACGCAGATCCAGCGGGGCGACGACGGATCGTGACCGGGATCGAAATATTCGCTCTTCGGGTCCGCCGCGCTCGGATCGGGGTAGCCCGCGCGCACGACTTCGACCACTCCGACGATCCCCGGCAGCGCGCAGGAGGAGTGGTAGAAGAACCCCCGGTCGCCGACCTTCACCTCGTCGCGCAGCAGGTTGCGCGCCTGGTAGTTGCGCACGCCCTCCCAGGCGGTCGTGCGGTTCCGCGCCTGCTGGAGGTCGGTCACGCTGAAGGTGTCGGGCTCGGACTTGAACAGCCAGTACTTCATCTCGGGCTCGCGGCGGCAGTGGAAGGGAAGCGACAGCGGATCGTCTCGCTCTCGGTGACTACGTAGTCGAGGGGCACGTCCCAGGGCGCCGCGTCGATCGACGGCAGTTCCTGGCACGCGTAGGCGACGCCGACGAGGCGCGGCCGGCGGAAGTCGCGCGCGGGATCGAGGCGGCGCCGCAGCATGCGGTCGTAGTAGCCGGCGCCCATGCCGAGGCGAACGCCGCGGCGGTCGAAGCCGAGCAGCGGGACGACGACGGTGTCGAACGCGAGCGGCGGCCGGCGCGCGGCCGGCCCGCCGGTCGGCTCCGCGATGCCGAACCAGTTCACCGCAGTGCGGCCGTCGACCGCGCGCGGCAGGCAGTACATCGCGAGGCGCCGCCGGCTGACGATGCGCGGCGCGTACAGGCGCACGCCCGCGAGTGCCGCCGGCGCGAGTCCGCCGGCGAGGTCGACCTCGCCCGGCATCGCGACGTAGACCGCGACGCGGGCGCCGGGGCGCAGGACGTTGAGGCGCCGCAGGCGCAGCAGGATGGCGCGATGCGCCGCGGCCCGCTCGGCTGCCGGGATCGACCGGCGCAGGCGGCGCAGTCGCTGGCGCAACGCGCGGACGTCGGGAGAGGGTTGCACCATGCGTCGGTCAGCCCGCGGCCCCGGCGTGCGGGACGATGAAAAGTGAGAGGCGCCACCCGCCTGTGCCGTCACCGGCCATTGCTCTCGACAAGAGCAATATTTGGGGAAGACCGCGGCACTTAAGGCTTTCCGCCCGAGGGCGGACCTGCACAATGCTGCCGCTGGCCAGGCTCCCCAGGGTATTTACATTAAGGTCGAGAGGTAACCCGACCTGTGTCGAACACCGCAGGCAGCGCCAAATCGTCGAGGGACGCCCCGGGGCGTCGCCTCACAGTTCCAGTTGCTGGCCCCGCTCGAGCGCCGATTCGACGCGCTCGCGCAGCGACTTCAGCTTGGCCCCGACGTCGCCCTCGACCGAGCTGCCGTTGCGGCGCAGCTTGATCAGTTCGTTGGCGATGTTGAGGGCCGAGATCACCGCGATCCGGTCCAGGCCGACGACCTTGCCCGAATCGCGCACCTCCTTCATCTTCGCATCGAGGTACTCGGCGGAGTCGAGCAGGTCGGAGCGCTCCTCGGCGGGGCAGGCGACCTGGTATTCGCGGTCGAGCAGCCGGAGGCTGATCCGGGTGATCCGGTCTTCGCTCATCAACCCTGCTCCATGGACTTGAGCCGGCCGATCATCGCCTCGACCCGGGCGCGCACCTGCTCGTTCTTCTGCAGCAGGTTGGCCCGTTCGGAGATCAGGCTCTCCTGACGCTGGCGCAGGGCGCGGTTCTCCTGCTTGAGCTGGTGGATCGTCGCGACGAGTTCGTCGATGCGCTTCTCGATGCGGCGCAACTCGGCGTCCACGGCGGATCGGGCGGCAGGTTCGGTCATGCGGGAAACTATAGATGCGGCCCCGGTGGGAAGCAAATGAGCGGCTGCCGCAGTGGTACGATACGTTCAATGAGCACCCCGGTAGCGTTCGACGCAGTGGAGCAGGCGCTCGTCGCCGGGGGTTCCGCCGTGCACGCGTCCGAGGCGCACGGTTGCCTGGTCGGGGCGCTGTGCGCCCGCCGCGTCTACCTGCCGGCCGAGTGGCTGGAGGAAATCCTCGCCGACCCGGATCGCCCCGGCCTCCTGGGCGACGTCACCGGCCCGCTCGCCGACCTCTACGCCGAAAGCGGCCGGGAACTGGCCGGCGACGAGTTCGACTTCCGCCCGCTGCTGCCGGCCGACCACGCGCCCATCAAGGACCGCGTGGAGGCGATGGCCGAGTGGTGCCAGGGCTTCCTGTACGGGTTCGGGGCCTCGGGTACCGCGCTCGAGCGCTCGCTCAGCGCCGAGGTGCAGGAATTCCTCGCCGACGTCGCCGAGATGACGCGCGCGGACGCCTCGGGCCCGGCCGTCGGCGAAGCGGAGGAGGAGGCCTACTTCGAACTGGTCGAATACCTCCGCATGGGCGTGCAGCTCGTTTACGACGAGCTGGCCGGCGTGCGCGCCGGCCAGCCGGCCACTCCTTCCCAGCACTGATCGAAGGTCCATGATCCTGCGCAAAGACGAGTACGCGCGCCGCCGGCGCGAGCTGACCAAGATGATGGGCAAGGGCGCCATCGCCATCCTACCGGCGGCCCCCGAGCGCCAGCGCAACAGCGACGTCCACTACCACTACCGCCCCGACAGCGACTTCCACTACCTGACCGGCTTCCACGAGCCCGAGGCGGTGGCGGTGCTGGTGCCCGGGCGCGCCCAGGCGGAGTACATCCTGTTCGTGCGCGACCGCGACCCCACCCGCGAGACCTGGGACGGCCGCCGTGCCGGCCCCGACGGTGCGGTCAAGGATTACGGGGCCGACGACGCGTTCCCGATCGGCGACATCGACGACATCCTGCCCGGGCTGATGGAGCAGTGCGAACGCGTCTACTACACGATGGGCGCGTACCACGAGTTCGACCAGCGCGTGATCGGCTGGGTGAACGCCCTGCGCGGCCAGGCCAAGCTCGGCAAGCACACGCCGCAGGAGTTCGTCGCCCTCGACCACCTGCTGCACGACATGCGCCTGTACAAGAGCCGCGCCGAGCTCGCCGTGATGCGCCGGGCCGGCCAGATCGCCGTCGGGGCGCACGTCCGGGCGATGAAGACCACGCGACCCGGCACGTTCGAGTACCAGGTGATGGCGGAGCTGCTGCACGAGTTCCACCGCCACCAGGCCGACATCTCCTACCACCCGATCGTCGGCGGCGGGGCCAACGGCTGCATCCTGCACTACCACGAGAACAGCGACGAACTGCGCGACGGCGACCTGCTGCTGATCGACGCGGGCTGCGAGTACGGCCTGTACGCCTCCGACATCACCCGCACCTTCCCGGTCAACGGCCGGTTCACGCCCGAGCAGAAAGCCATCTACGACATCGTGCTCGAGGCGCAGGAAGCGGCGTTCGCCTGCATCCGGCCGGGCCGCCACTGGAACGAGCCGCACGACGCCGCCGTGAAGGCGATCACCCAGGGCCTGGTGAAGGTCGGCCTGCTGAAGGGCAAGGTCTCCGCGCTCATCAAGGACGAGGCTTACCGCAAGTTCTACATGCACCGCACGGGCCACTGGCTCGGCATGGACGTGCACGACGTCGGCGACTACAAGGTCGGCGACGAGTGGCGCGTGTTCGAGCCGGGCATGTGCCTGACGGTCGAACCGGGCATCTACATTCCGGCGGGCACCCGAGGCGTGCCGCGGCGCTGGTGGAACATCGGCGTGCGCATCGAGGACGACGTGGCGGTGACCGCCCAGGGGTTCGAGCTGCTCACCGACGGATTGCCGCGCACCACCGCCGAGATCGAACGCGCCATGCGTTCCGCCTGAGCCATGGCCACCCCGGTTGCGCCGGCCGAGATTGACCTCGCGATCGTCGGGGGCGGCCTCGTCGGCGCCTCGCTCGCGCTCGCGCTCGCGCCGCTCGGCCTCGGCATCGCCGTGCTGGAGGCCGTCGAACCCGGCACGGTGGACCAGCACCCGAGCTTCGACGAGCGCACCACGGCCCTCGCCAACGGCACCGTCGCGGCCTTCCGCACGCTCGGCGTGTGGGCGCCGATGGAGCGCGAGGCCGGCGCGATCCGGCGCATCCACGTCTCCGAGCAGGGCCGCTTCGGCACGGCGCGGGTGGAGGCGGCCGAGCAGGGTCGCGAGGCGCTCGGCTACGTGCTGCCGAACCGCGTGATCGGTGCGGCGCTGTGGGGCGGCCTCGCGCGCGTGCCCGGCGTACGGGTGATCGCGCCCGCGCAGGTGCTGGGCTCCGACCTCGACGGCGAGTGGCGCACCGTGCGTTACGAGCAGGACGGCGAGGCGAGGTCGCTGCGCGCCCGGCTGGTCGTCGCCGCGGACGGCGTGCGCTCGCTGGTTCGCGAGCAGGCCGGCATCGAGGCCAGCCGCATCGACTACGAGCAGACCGCCCTCATCTCGACGGCGACCACGCAGCGCTTCCACGACCACACGGCCTACGAGCGCTTCACGCCGGACGGCCCGATCGCGGTGCTGCCGCTGCAGGACGGGCGCGTCGGCATCGTCTGGACGCGCCGGCCGGCGGATGCCGAGCAGGCCCTGGCGCTCGACGACGAGGCCTTCCTCGGCGCCTTCCAGCAGGCCTTCGGCCTGCGCCTCGGCCGCTTCCTGCGCATCGGCCGGAGATATTCCTATCCGCTCGTGCTCTCGCGCACGGCACGGCACGTCGCGGCCCGGCTGGCCGTGGTCGGCAATGCCGCGCAGGGTCTGCACCCGATCTCGGGGCAGGGCTTCAACCTCGGCCTGCGCGACGCCGCCTGCCTCGCCGAGGTGCTGGCCGACGCGCGCGCCGCGGGCACCGACGACCTCGGTGCGCCCGACCCGCTCGCGGCCTATGCCGACTGGCGGGCGCAGGACCAGCGCCGCATCGTCGCCTTCACCGACGGTCTCGTGCGCCTGTTCGCCTCGCCGCTCGGCACGGTGCGCGGGCTGCGCAGCCTCGGCCTGCTGGCGTTCGACGCCTTCCCGCCCGCCAAGGCGGCGCTCGCGCGCCTCAGCGTCGGGGCGGCCGGGCGCGTGCCGCGCCTCGCGCGCGGCGTGCCGCTGGCCGGGACGCGGCCGTGAACGCGCCGCGCGCCCGCCACGACTTCGACGTCGTCATCGTCGGCGGCGGCATGGTCGGTCTCGCACTCGCCGCGCTCGTCGCCGGCGAGGAGCGGCTCGCCGGCTGGCGCGTCGCGCTCGTCGAACCGGGCGAGACCCGGCCGCCGCGCGACGACGACGTGGACCTGCGCGTGTCGGCCCTGTCGCGCGCCTCGCAGCGCATCCTCGCTGCCGCCGGCGCCTGGGACGCGATCGAGCCCCGCGCCTGCCCTTACCGCGACATGGTCGTGTGGGACGCGGCCAGCGGCCTCGGCCGGCCGGACGTGCTGCGCTTCAGCGCCGCCGAGGCCGGCGAGCCCGACCTCGGCCACATCGCCGAGAACCGGCGCGTCGCCTGGGCGCTCGACCAGTCGCCGCGGCTCAAGGGCCTGACGCGCCTGCGCACCGGCTGCGTGTCCGTCGAGTACGGCGAGGACGTGCAGAAGGTCTCGCTCGCCGACGGCCGCACGCTCGGCTGCGCGCTGGTGGTCGGCGCCGACGGCGCCGGCTCGCCGACGCGCGAGCAGGCGGGCATCGGTCGCGCGGGCTGGAAGTACGACCACACGGCCGTCGTCGCGCACCTGCGCACGGAGCGGCCGCACCGCGAGGCCGCGTACCAGCGCTTCCTGCCGACCGGACCGCTCGCATTCCTGCCGCTGCGCGACGGGCGCGTGTCCATCGTCTGGTCCACTTCGCACGCGGATGCCGCCGAGCTCCAGCAGGTCGACGCCGCGGAGTTCTCGCGCCGCGTCACCGCCGCCAGCGACCGCGTGCTCGGCGAGGCCGTGCTCGACAGCGGCCGCGCGGGCTTCCCGCTGGCGCTGTGGCACGCGCGCGAATACGTGCGGCCGGGCCTCGCGCTCGCCGGCGACGCCGCGCATACGATCCATCCGCTCGCCGGCCAGGGCGTGAACCTCGGCTTCCTCGACTGCGCGAGCCTCGTGCAGGTGCTCGCCGAGGCCGTGGCCGCCGGCGAGGAGGCCGCGGGCCTGCGGGTCCTGCGCCGTTACGAGCGCTGGCGCCGCAGCGAGAACGCGCTGGTGCTCGGCGTCTGCGACAGCCTGAAGCACCTGTTCGGCCAGCAGGGCATGGCCGTGGCCGCCGCGCGGCGGCTCGGCATGCAGGTGGTCACGAGCCAGCCATTGATGCGCCGCGCGCTGGTGCAGCGCGCACTCGGCCTGGAGGGCGATCTGCCGGCCATCGTCACACGTGCGGGGTGAGTCCAACATGAACGCAGTCGACTGGCAGGACGCCCTTTTCACGCAGGCCGCGCCGCGGCTCGGCAACCAGTTCCGCGACGATCCGCTGATGGGCTCGTGGCTGCGGCGCAGCTTCCCGCCCGACCTCGCCCGTTCGCTCGCCGGGGAACTCGACGAGCTCGGTGCGCTCGCCGGGGGACCGCTCTACGAGTTGCAGCTTGCGGACCGCGAGAACGAACCCGTGCTGCGCCAGTGGGACGCCTGGGGCAACCGCCAGGACACCGTCGAGGTCTCGCCGCTGTGGCGCGAGGCCGAGCGCCTCACCGTGCGCCACGGCCTGGTGGCGACGGCCTACGAACGCGAGCTCGGCCGCTACGCCCGTCTCGCGCATTTCGCCAAGGTCTACCTGTTCCACCCGTCGTCCGACGTCTACACCTGTCCGCTCGCGATGACCGACGGCGCGGCGCGCTGCCTGATCGAGTCCGGCAATGCGCGGCTGACGGCGCACGCGCTGCCGCACCTCACCGGGCGCGACCCGGCCACGTTCTGGACCAGCGGCCAGTGGATGACCGAGACCACCGGCGGCTCCGACGTGGGCCGCTCGCAGACCCGGGCGGTGCAGGACGGCGAGCGCTGGCGCCTCTACGGGCGCAAGTGGTTCACCTCCGCGGTCACCTCGCAGATGGCGCTGACGCTGGCGCGGCCCGAGGGCAACCCGCCCGGCGGCAAGGGCCTCGCGATGTACTACCTCGAGGTGCGCGGCGCCGACGGACGGCTGAACGGCATCCGCGTCGACCGCCTGAAGGACAAGCTCGGCACGCGCAAGGTGCCGACGGCCGAGCTGACCCTCGACGGCACGGTGGCCGAACTGGTCGGGGCCCCGGCGAACGGCACGCGCGCGATCGAGCCGATGCTGGCGGTCACGCGCATGTGGAACAGCGTCTGCGCGGTGGCGTTCATGCGCCGCGGTCTCGCGCTGGCGCGCGCCTACGCGGCCCGGCGCGAGGCGTTCGGCCAGCCGCTGGCCAACCTGCCGCTGCACGTCGACACGCTCGCCGGGCTCGAGGCCGAGACCTGGGGTGCGTTCCTCATGACCTTCCTCCTGGTCGAGCTGAACGGCCGGCGGGAGAAGGGCGAGATCGACGCCGAGCAGGCCGCGCTGCTGCGCGTGCTCACCCCGCTCACCAAGCTGGTGACGGGCAAGCAGGCCGTGTCGGTGGTGAGCGAAGTGGTCGAGAGCTTCGGCGGCGCCGGCTACGTCGAGGACACGGGGCTGCCGCTGCTGCTGCGCGACACCCACGTGCTGCCGATCTGGGAGGGCACGACCAACGTGCTCTCGCTGGACGCGTTGCTGCGCAGCGACCTGCGCAGCGGGCTGGCGGCGCTGATGGGGCGAGCCTCCGCCTGCCTGCGCAACGTGCAGCAGCCGCGCCTGCAGGCCGCGGCCCGCCAGGCCGTCGGCGCGATGGAGCGCGCGGCGCTGTGGCTCGAGGCCGGCCAGGAAGCCGAGGTCCTGCAGGCGGGCGCGCGCCGCCTCGCCATGACGCTGGCGCGCTCGCTGCAACTGGTGCTGCTGTGCGAGCACGCCCAGTGGCTGCTCGACCACGAGCGCGACGGGCGCGGCATGGCGGCCGCGCTGCGCTACTCGCGCATGCCGGTGGACCTGATGCACGAAATCGACCCGCCGCTCGACCGCCAGCTGCTGGGCTAGCGACCCGCTCCCGATAATCCGCACTTCCCGCGGTTCCGGGTTGCGGGGACAATCCGCCCGTCGAGCGCAGGGAGGGGTGGCCTGGGTCGCTCGTTGCCAGGAGGCACGGAAGAAGGTGCGACTGACACCATGGCCCGAGGTGGTCGAGCGGGCCGGCATGGGCATCGCCGTCATCGACCTGGGAACCCGCTGCCTGCGCGCCGCCAACCCGGCCTTCGCCCACCGCCGCGGCTGCATGCCCGGACAACTGGTCGGCCGGCCGGCCGAGACCCTGTTCCCGGCCGGGGAGTTCGCTCGCATCGAGCCGCTGCTGGCCGCGGCGGAGCGCACGGGCCACGCGACGTTCGAGTCCGCGCACGCCTGCGCCGACGGCGCCAGCTTCCCGGTGCTGCTCGACGTCACTGTGCTGGCGGCGCGCGGCGACGTACCGGCCACGCTCGTCCTGCAGGCCATCGACATCTCCGACCTGCGGCGGACCGAGGTCCAGCGCGACGAGGCCGAGGCGCGCTCCCGCTCGCTCCTGGACGAGGCACTGGCGGGCCAGGAACGGCTGCAGGCGAGCGAGCGACGCTTCCAGGACATCTGCAACGCGTCCGCCGACTGGGTGTGGGAAGTGGACGACTGGGGGCGTTACCAGTTCGTCTCCGAGGGCGTGCGCGACGCGCTGGGCTACGAGCCCTCGGAGGTGCTCGGGCGGACGCCCTTCGACCTGATGCCGGCCGAGGAGGCCGGGAGGATGCGCCCGGTCTTTGCCGAACTGGCGGGCCGGCGGGCGCCGTTCCGCAACCTCGAGAACCTCCACCTGCGCAAGGACGGCGAACCTCGCCACGTGCTCACCAACGGCCAGCCGTTCTTCGACCGCCAGGGCATCCTGCGCGGCTACCGCGGCGTCAACCGCGACGTCACCGATGCCCGGCGGGCCGAGCTGGCCCTGCGCGAGTCCGAGGCGCGGCAGCGCGAGACGCTCGAGCGCAGGGTGGCCGAGCGCACCGTCGAACTCGCCCGGGCCAACCGCGCCAAGTCGGAGTTCCTCGCGAGCATGTCGCACGAGCTGCGCACGCCGCTCAACGCGATCATCGGCCTGTCCGAGGTGCTGAAGGAAGGCGTGGCCGGCCCGCTGGACCCGCAGCAGCGGCGCTTTGCGGGCGACATCTGGAACGCCGGCCGGCACCTGCACGACCTGATCAACGACATCCTCGACCTCTCCAAGATCGAGGCCGGCCGACTCGAGCTCGAGCCGATCGACACGCTGGTGCGCGACCTGCTCGCCGAGGCACTGTTCGTGGTGCGCGAGCGCGCGGCGAGCCACGGCATATCGCTGCAGGTCGACTGCGCGCCCGAGGTCGGCCGTGCGCTGTTCGACGTGCGCAAGGTCAAGCAGATCGCCTACAACCTGCTGTCGAACGCGGTGAAATTCACGGCGAGCGGCGGGACCATCACGCTCGCGGCCCGCTGCTGCGGGCGGGACGGGGTGCGCCTGCGCCACGACCTGCCCGGGCGGCTGCTGGCGTTGCCGCCCGACGCCGCCGGTCCGGAGTTCCTCGAGATCTCGGTGACCGATTCGGGCTGCGGCATCGATGCGACCCACTTCGACAAGCTCTTCGAGCCGTTCGTCCAGATCAAGGGCGAGGCCTCGCGCCCGCTCGAGGGCACGGGCCTCGGGCTCTCGCTGGTGCGTCGCTTCGCCGAGCTGCACCGCGGTACCGTGGGTGTCGAGAGTGTGGTGGGCGAAGGCAGCCGTTTCGTCGTGTGGCTGCCGTGCCGCCGCGCGGAGTGACGCGCCGGGCCGCCGCGGCACGCGAGCGGCGACGGACCCTGCGACGACGCCCGGACCGCGGTCCGGGCGGGCGAGGGCTCAGCCCGGGACGTCCTTGAGGTCGAGCCGGCGCAGGCGCACGCCGGTCGTGACGGACGGGTCCCAGACGATCATGCGATTTCGGCCGGCCGCGCGGGCGAGCGTCAGGGCCTGTTCCGCGCGGTCGATGCACTCCATCACCTCGACGGCCGGGTCCAGCATCGCGATGCCGAACGACGCCGTCCGCTCGAGGGACGGTTCCTCGCCTTCGCGGACCGGCTGCAGGCCGCGCGCGACGGCGAGCCGCAGGCGCTGGACCACCGACTTGGCCGGCTCGAGTTCCGTGCCCGACAGGCGGATCAGGAAGCGGCTCGTGTCGCGGCGGAACACCTTGTCGGAGAGCCGCAGGTGCGCCGTGACGATCTTCACCGCCGCCACCTGCGTCCGGGCGTCGACCGGGCGGCCCGGGGCCGCGCGGTCGTCGTCGAGTTCCATGAGCGCGATGCAGCAGCGCCGGCTGCGGTGCCGCACCAGAGCGTGCCATTCGCGCAGGTCGCGCATCATCTCGCCGGCGCTGTGGGCGTCGGTCAGCGCGTCGCGGCTGTGCAGCGCGCACTCGATCTCGCGCTGGATGAAATACAGCGCGTAGCTCAGCCGCGAGCTGGCTTCCTCGAACGCCTCGACGGCCGCGCGCTCGACCGGCCGGCCGGCGGCCCGGTCGCGCAGCAGCGCCGACGCGAGCCGGTGCTGGTCGGCGTGCTCGGTGCCGATCATCCCGAACGACGGCAGGCTGCGCAGCTCGGCGGGCGCCTGCTCGAAATACCACTGGCCGAACAGGCAGCGGCGGTGCGCGTCCGCGATGAGATCCTCCGGATCGCAGGCCTTGCGGCCCGAGACGACGCGCAGCAGGTGGTCACGCCATCCGGCGTGCTCGAGCGCGGCGTCCTGCAGCTGTTCGAGGGCCGCCTGCAGGCTCGCTGGGTTCATCCTGAGCATGGGCGTACCTCGCTGGCTGGGTCACCGCATTTCGCGGCCAGTTCGATCTCGTGGCATTCCAGGGGCGGGCCGTCCGAGCGCGCGGACGACGAACTTGCGACGGGCCCCGACTGGAGGGCCAAGCTTCCGCATCTGCCGCGGCGAGCGCAAGGCCCGCGCCGACGGCCTGCGGGAAACACGGCCTGCGCACAATGATATGTCAAATCCCGGCGGTCGCCGACCCCCGGTCAGTCGACTGGCGGGTCGACGGGATACGCCGACGCGTCGATGGCCTCCTTGTAGGCGTGCCAGGTGGCGTGGCCGATGAGCGGCAACGTGACGCCGAGCAGCACCATGACCAGCGCGAAGCCCGCGCCGTGCTCGCGGCCCACGAACAGCAGCGCGAATCCGGGCGAAACGGCCAGCACGATGACGAGTCCCCAGGCGAGCATGGTCCACTTGTTGCGCAGCACCGCGTTGATGCTGGTGACGACGGCGGTCACCGCGTCCACGCGCCGGTCCACCAGCATGGGCAGCGAGAACGCGGCGGAGGAGAACACCACGGTCGCGAAGATCGCGCCGACCGCGCTGCCGATGCCGAAGAACTGCACGTAGTCGCGCCAGTCGGTGCTCCCGGCGTCGAGCGGGAAGAAGATGTGCACCGCCGAGCCGGCGCGCCACCACACCAGGAACACCACCATCAGGATCAGCGCGAACACCATGAGGTTGCCGAAGCAGCGCCGCTCCTCGAGCAGGCAGCGGCGCAGACGGGGCTTCAGACCGCGCTCGAGCTGCGCGCTGATCGCGTACGTGCCCACGGCGAGCACGGGCGCGATCAGGATGAACCCGAGGATCAGCACCAGCAGCTCGAAGTAGCCGCCCCACTCGAGGGCGATGCCGGCCAGCGACCAGCTCAGCAGCACGACGATCGTGCCGTAGGTGAGGCTCTGGCGCGGCGCGGACCACATGTCCCGCCAACCCTGGCGCAGCCAGCCCAGCGTCGCGGCCGGCCGCAGGTCGCGGCAGGGCGCCACGAACGGCAGGCCCGCCCCTTCTTCCGTCGTCGACTCGGCCGCCGGATTCCCGGTCTGTTCGCTCATCGACTCTCCCCCTGGAGGGACTGTCCCCGGCGGGGACGGTCCCTCGTTTGTGATCACACGTACGTTCTGGCGACGTACTCCTCGACCAGTTGCTGGAACTCCTCGGCGATGCGCTCGCCCTTGAGGGTCGGGCCCTTCTCGCCGTCGACGTACACGGGCGCGACCGGCCGCTCGCCGGTGCCCGGCAGGCTGATGCCGATGTTGGCGTGCTTGCTCTCGCCCGGGCCGTTCACCACGCAGCCCATCACCGCGACCGTCATCTGCTCGACGCCCGGGTGGCGCTTGCGCCACTCGGGCATGCGCTGGCGCAGGTGCGACTGGATCTTCTGCGCCAGCTCCTGGAAATACGTCGAGGTGGTGCGGCCGCAGCCGGGGCAGGCGATCACCATGGGCGTGAACGAGCGCAGGCCCATGGTCTGCAGGATCTCCTGCGCCACGATCACTTCCTGCGTGCGGTCGTTGGTCGCGGCATCCGGGGTGAGCGAGACGCGGATCGTGTCGCCGATGCCTTCCTGCAGCAGCACGGCGATGCCGGCGGTGGAGGCGACGATGCCCTTCGAGCCCATGCCGGCCTCGGTGAGGCCGAGGTGCAGCGCGTAGTCGCAGCGGCCGGCGAGGTTGCGATACACCGAGACCAGGTCCTGCACGCCGCTCACCTTGCAGGAGATGACGATGCGGTCGTGCGGCAGGCCGATCTCCTCGGCACGCTTCGCGCTGTCGAGCGCCGAGACCACCAGCGCCTCGCGCATGACGTCGTTGGCATCCAGCGGCCGGGCGAGCTTCGAGTTCGCGTCCATCATGCGCGTCAGCAGGTCCTGGTCGAGGCTGCCCCAGTTGACGCCGATGCGCACCGGCTTGCCGTGGCGGCACGCCGTCTCGACCATGTCGGTGAACTGCGGGTCGCGCTTGCTGCCTCGGCCGACATTGCCCGGGTTGATGCGGTACTTCGCGAGCGCCTCGGCGCAGCCCGGGTGGTCGCGCAGCAGCTTGTGGCCGTTGAAGTGGAAGTCGCCGACGATCGGCACGTCCGTGCCGAGCTGCGCGAGGCGCTCGACGATCCTCGGCACCGCCGCGGCCGCCTCGTCGGTGTTGACGGTGATGCGCACGAGTTCAGAGCCCGCGTTGGCCAGCGCGCGGACCTGCAGGGCCGTGGCTTCGACGTCCGCCGTGTCGGTGTTGGTCATGGACTGCACGACCACCGGGTGGCCGCCGCCCACGCCGACCCGGCCGACGTGCACGGTCGTGCTCGGGCGGCGCGCGATCGGGCTCACTGCGCGGCCTCCGCCATCCAGCGGCGCACGTTCGCTTCCATCACGTCGAGCGGCACCGGCCCGCTCGCGAGCACCACGTCGTGGAAGGCACGCAGGTCGAACTTCGGGCCGAGCTTTTCGGTGGCCTCGCGACGCAGCGCCTGGATGCGCATCTGGCCGATCTTGTAGGCCAGCGCCTGCCCCGGCCACGCGATGTAGCGGTCCACCTCGTTGACGATGTCGAGCTCGGTCTTGGCCGCGTTGGCCTTGAAGAAGTCGATGGCCTGCTGGCGCGTCCACTTGCGGGCGTGCATGCCCGTGTCGACGACCAGGCGCACCGCGCGCCACATGTCGTAAGTCAGCTGGCCGAACTTGTCGTAGGGATCCCTGTAGAGCCCCATCTCCTCGCCGAGGCTCTCGCTGTAGAGCGCCCAGCCCTCGACGTAGGCCGTGGCCTCGAAGTCGCGGCGGAACCGCGGCAGCTCGCCGAGTTCCTGGGCGAGGGCGATCTGCAGGTGGTGGCCGGGCACGGCCTCGTGGATGGTCAGCACCGGGATCTCGTACTTCGGCCGCTCCTCGGGACGGTAGAGATTCACGTAGTAGTAGCCGGCGCGCGTCCCGTCGTGGCTGCCGGGCTGGTAGTACGCCGTCGTCGTGTCGGGCGCCGACTGCTCGGGAATCGGCCGCACGCCGTAGGGCAGGCGCGGCAGCTTGCCGAAATACTGCGGCAGCAGCGGATCGATCCGCTTGGCCATCACCTGGTAGGCCTGCAGCAGCTGCTGCGGGTCGGTGTAGCGGAACTTCGGGTCGGTGCGAAGGTAGGCGAGGAACTGGGCGAAGTCGCCCTGGAAGCCCACCTCGCGGATGATCTTCTCCATCTCCCCGCGGATGCGGGCGACCTCCGCGAGGCCGATCTGGTGGATCTCGTCCGCGGTCAGCTTCGTGGTCGTGAACCACTCGATCCGCTTCTGGTACCAGGCCTCGCCGCCGGGCGTGTCCCAGATGCCGACGGTGTCGCGGCAGTGGGGCAGGTAGTCCTTCTCGACATAGGTCTTGAGCCGTCGGAAGGCGGGCACCGCCGTCGCGGCGATGGCCTGCTTCGCCGCCTCGCGCAGGCGGGCCTGCTCGGCGGCCGGGATCGATTCCGGCATCTCCCGGAACGGCGCATAGAACGGGCTGGCCGCCGGGTCGGCGACGATCTGCGCCTCGATCTGCTTCGGCACGCGCTCCATGATGATCGTCGGCTGCACCTGCCGGCGCCGCACGCCCTCCTGCATGAGCGCGATGGTCTGGTCCACCGCCGGGCCGAGGCCCGCGATGCGCGCGATCCAGTCCTCGTAGTTCTTCGCCGACTTGAAGTCGATCAGCTCGGCCAGCTCGGCGGCCGTGGCGATGCTGCCCTTGTGCGAGACGGGGGTGTAGCGGACGCCGTAGTCGTATGCGTCGACGCGGCCCTGGTACAGGCGGCGGAACAGTTCGCGGTTGAGCTGCTCCGCGCCGTCGAGCGACCCGGCCGGGATCGCGGCGAGCCGGGCGAGCACCGCGCGGTCGCCCTCGAAGGACTGCCGGTTGGCCGCGGCCGACATGTCGGGCCACCGGTCGTCGTAGCGATGGTCGCCGAGGTAGGTGGCCAGGGTCGGGTCTTCGCGCAGGCCGCGTTCCCACTCGGCGTCGAACAGCTCGTGCAGGGTGGTGGTCGCATCGGGCGCCGCCGGCGCGGGGGCGGCGGCCAGCACGGCGAGGGCGGCCAGGGCGGTCAGGGGGGCACGGGTCAAGGGGCGACTCCACGGGCGGGCACAGACGCGCGATGTTGGGACGCCTTGCGATCCGTGACAAGGGTCCGGCGCCGGGGCCGCCGGGCGGGATGCGTCCCGCTGGCCCGGGGGAGGGCCGGTGCGGTACCATGCGCGTACCCATCGCAAGGTTTGTCCGGAGAGAGGCCGCGAGGCCCGCCGAAGGCGCAACCCGCCCGGAAACGCTCAGGCAAAAGAACGGCAGGACCTGATGGGCTCTGGAGAGCGGCCTCGCGCGAGGCCCCCCGAAGGGGAGCGGCGCCGCGGCGCCCGATCTCTCAGGTCACGGGACAGAGGGGCGGCAGGTCGCAAGGCCTGCCGCCTTTTTTATTTTCGGCCACCGGGAAGCAACACGATGGGTCTGCGCACACCGCTCTACGACACGCACCTCGCCGCCAGTGCCCGCATGGTGGACTTCGGCGGCTGGGACATGCCGGTCAACTACGGGTCGCAGATCGAGGAGCACCACGCGGTGCGCCGCGACGCCGGCATGTTCGACGTGTCGCACATGTGCGTCGTCGACCTGCGCGGTCCGCGCGTGCGCGAGTTCCTGCGCCGGCTGCTGGCCAACGACGTGGCCCGGCTCGCCCAGCCCGGCAAGGCGCTCTATTCCTGCATGCTGCGCGAGCACGGGGGCGTGATCGACGACCTGATCGTCTACTTCATGGACGACGCCTGGTTCCGCATGGTGGTCAACGCCGGCACGCGCGAGAAGGACCTGGAGTGGATCCGCGCGCAGGCCGGGGCGTTCGAGGTCTCCGTGGAGCCGCGCTTCGACCTCGCGATGATCGCGGTGCAGGGCCCGAATGCGCGCACGAAGGCCGCGTCGGTCCTCGATCCGGGCCTCGCCGCCCGCGCCCTCGACCTCGGCGTGTTCTTCGGCGCGGCGATCGACGGCTGGTTCGTCGCGCGCACCGGCTACACGGGCGAGGACGGCTTCGAGATCATGCTGCCGACGCACGACGCGGCGAAGTTCTGGCAGCGCTTCCGCGACGCCGGCATCGCCCCGTGCGGGCTCGGCGCGCGCGACACGCTGCGCCTCGAGGCGGGCATGAACCTGTACGGCAACGACATGGACGAGACGACCTCGCCGCTCGTGTCCGGGCTCGGCTGGACCGTGGCCTGGGAGCCGCAGGACCGCGACTTCATCGGCCGCGGCGCGCTCGCCGCGCACAACCAGGCCGGCGTGGCGCACAAGCTCGTCGGCCTGCTGGTCGAGGACCGTGCCGTGCTGCGCTCGCACCAGAAGGTGATCGTCCCCGCCGTCGGCGACGGCGAAGTGACCAGCGGCACCTTCTCGCCCACGCTGCAGCGCTCGATCGGCCTCGCCCGCGTGCCGCAGGCGACCGCCGACACCTGCGAAGTCGAGATCCGCGGCCGGCTCGTCCCCGCGCGCGTCGTGCGTCCGCCCTTCGTGCGCCACGGCCAGGCCGTCATCGCCCTCTGAATTCCCCTTCCGACCGACCGGAGCATCCTCATGAGCCACGTTCCCGCCGACCTGCGTTACCTCAAGTCCCACGAGTGGGCCCGCCTCGAAGCCGACGGCACGATCACCATCGGCATCTCCGACCACGCGCAGCAGGCGCTCGGCGACCTCGTCTTCGTCGAGGCGCCCGAAGCGGGCCGCCGCGTGCGCGCGGGCGAGGCCTGTGCGGTCGTGGAGTCGGTGAAGGCGGCTTCCGACGTCTACTCGCCGGTGAGCGGCGAGGTCGTCGCCGGCAATGCCGACCTCGGCGGCCAGCCCGAACTGATCAACAGCGACCCGTACGGCCAGGGCTGGATCATGCGCGTCCGCCCGGACGACAAGACCCAGTTCGCGGCCATGATGGACGCGAAGACCTACGAGGCCGCGCTCGCCGCCGAAACCCACTGACCGCGAGGGTCGCACCATGCCCTTCATACCGCACACCGAGGCGGACATCCGCGCGATGCTCGCCGCCATCGGCGTGAGCGACACCGAGGCGCTGTTCGAGGAGATCCCGGCCCGGTTCCGCGTGCGCGCGCTCGAGGGCGTGCCGCCGGCGCTGTCCGAGATGGAAGTCGGCCGCCTGATGAGCGACCGTGCGGCCCGCGACGGCCGCCGGCTCAACTTCATCGGCGCCGGCGCCTACGAGCACCACGTGCCGGCGGCGGTCTGGTCGATCGTCTCGCGCGGCGAGTTCTACAGCGCCTACACGCCCTACCAGGCCGAGGCGAGCCAGGGCACGCTGCAGCTGCTGTACGAGTACCAGACGATGATGGCGAGCCTCACCGGGCTCGACGTGTCGAACGCCTCGCTGTACGACGGCGCCTCCGGGCTCGCCGAGGCCTGCCTGATGGCGGTGCGCGCCAACCGCAAGTCCAAGTCGGCGCGCATCCTGCTGCCGGTCGCGCTGAACCCGACGTACCGGCGGGTGCTGCAGTCGATCGCCGGCCACCAGAACCTCGCCTTCGAGCTCGTGCCCTACGACCCGAAGGGCGGGCAGACCGTGCTGTCGGCGCTCGAGAAGTACCGCGGACAGGACATCACGGCGGTCGCGATCCAGCAGCCGAACTTCTTCGGCACGCTGGAGGACGTCGACTCGGTCACCAACTGGGCGCATGGCAACGGGGCGCTCGTGATCGGCGTGGTGAACCCCACCTCGCTGGCCCTGCTGCGGCCGCCGGGCCAGTGGGGCACCCGGGGCGCCGACATCGCCTGCGGCGACGGCCAGCCGCTCGGCGTGCCGCTGTCCTCGGGCGGGCCGTACTTCGGCTTCATGGCGACCAAGTCCGAGCACGTGCGCCAGATGCCGGGGCGCATCATCGGCCGCACGGTCGACCTGGACGGCCGCACGGGCTACACGCTGACCCTGCAGGCGCGCGAGCAGCACATCCGCCGCAGCAAGGCCACCTCGAACATCTGCACCAACCAGGGCCTGCTGGTGACGGCGGCGACGATCTACCTCTCGCTGCTCGGCCCGCGCGGGCTCGCCCAGGTCGCCGCGACCTGCATGCAGCGCACGCAGCAGCTGGTCGACGCCCTGACGAAGGCGCGGGGCGTCCGTCTCGCGTTCGACCGGCCGCGTTTCCACGAGGCGGTGCTGCTGCTCGACCGGCCGGTCGCGCCCGTGCTCGAGGCGCTCGCGGCGCGCGGCATCGTCGGCGGCTGCGACATCTCGGCGCAGTACCCCTCGCTCGGGCACGCGCTGCTGGTCTGCGCGACCGAGACGCGCACGGCGGCGGACATCGAGACCTACGCGGCCGCGCTGGCGGACGTGATGCAGGGCCAGGCCGCGGCCTGAGCCCGGAGAGGAACGCACATGACCGAACGACTGATATTCGAGCAATCCGCGCCCGGCCGCAGCGCCGACGCGCAGTACCCCCAGGCGCCGATCGAGGTGCCCGTGCCCGCCGAGCTGAGGCGCGCCACGCCGCCCCTGCTGCCGGAGGTGTCCGAGCTGCAGGCGGTACGCCACTTCACGCGCCTCTCGCAGCTCAACTTCTCGATCGACACGCACTTCTACCCGCTCGGGTCGTGCACGATGAAGTACAACCCGAAGGCCTGCCACCAGTACGCGATGCTGCCCGAGCTGCTCGGGCGGCACCCGCTGGCGCCGGACTCGACGGGGCAGGGCCTGCTCGAGTGCCTGTACGAGCTGCAGGAGATGCTGAAGGAAGTGACCGGCATGCGCGGCGTCTCGCTGACGCCGATGGCGGGCGCGCAGGGCGAGTTCGCCGGCGTCGCGATGATCCGCGCCTACCACAAGGCGCGCGGGGACCACGCCCGCACCGAGATCATCGTGCCCGACGCGGCGCACGGCACCAATCCCGCCACCGCGACGATGTGCGGCTGCACGGTGCGCGAGGTGCCCTCGCTGCCGAGCGGCGACATCGACCTCGACGCGCTGCGGGCGGCGGTCGGCCCGCAGACGGCCGGCATCATGCTCACCAACCCGTCGACCCTCGGCGTGTTCGAGCGGCGCATCGGCGAGGTGGCCGGGATCGTGCACGAGGCGGGCGGCCTGCTGTACTACGACGGCGCCAACCTCAACGCCATCCTCGGCAAGGTGCGTCCCGGCGACATGGGCTTCGACGTCATCCACATGAACCTGCACAAGACCTTCTCGACGCCGCACGGCGGCGGCGGGCCGGGCTCGGGCGCGGTGGGCGTCGGCGAGCGGCTGCTGCCGTTCATGCCGGTGCCGGTCGTGGGCCGCGACGGCGACGCCTTCCGCTGGCTCGACGAGAAGGACCTGCCGCAGACCATCGGCCGGCTGTCGAACTTCATGGGCAACACGGGCGTGCTGCTGCGCGCCTACATCTACATGCGCATGCTCGGCCGCGAGGGCATGCAGCGCGTGTCCGAGTTCGCCGCGCTGAATGCCAACTACCTGATGGTGAAGCTGCGGGAAGCCGGCTTCGAACTGGCCTACCCGGAGCGCCGGGCGGGCCACGAGTTCATCGTCACGCTGCGGCACGTGGCCCGCGAGTTCGGCACCAGCGCCATGGATTTCGCCAAGCGCCTGCTGGACCACGGCTTCCACGCGCCGACGACCTATTTCCCGCTGCTGGTGCCGGAGTGCCTGCTGATCGAACCGACGGAGACCGAGTCGAAGGAAGACCTCGACCGGTTCGTCGCCGCGATGGTGGCGATCCGCGAGGAAGCTCGCACGGATCCGGATAAACTCAAGGGAGCCCCCTGGACGCTGCCCGTGCGCCGCCTCGACGACGTGCGGGCCGCGAAGCAACTCGACCTCGCATGGAAGGCTGCATGAGCGCACTCATCTGTGGATCCGTCGCCTACGACACGGTCATGGTGTTCCCGGGCCGCTTCCGGGACCACATCCTGCCCGACCGGATCCACATGCTGAACGTGGCCTTCCTCGTCCCGAGCATGAAGCGCAATTTCGGCGGCTGCGCGGGCAACATCGCCTACAACCTCGGCCTGCTCGGCGCGCGCGGCCTGCCGATGGCGACGGTCGGCCACGACTTCGGTCCGTACCAGCGCTGGGCCGGCATCGCCGGCATCCCGCTCGAGCACGTGCGCGTGCTCGAGGACGAGTTCACGGCCCAGGCGTTCATCACGACCGACCTCGACGACAACCAGATCACCGCGTTCCATCCGGGCGCGATGAGCCGCTCGCAGATCAACCGGGTGCCCGACGACGGCTCGGTGACGCTCGGCGTCGTCGCGCCGGACGGCCGCGACGGCATGCTCGAGCACGCGCAGCAGTTCGCGGCGGCCGGCATCCCGTGGATCTTCGACCCGGGCCAGGGCCTGCCCATGTTCGACGGCGCCGACCTGCTGTCCTTCATCGGCCGGGCGACCTGGGTGGCGGTCAACGACTACGAGGCCCAGTTGCTGAGCGAGCGCACGGCGCTCACGCTCGCCGACATCGCCCGCAGGGTGAAGGCGCTGATCGTGACGCGCGGCGCCGAGGGCAGCACGATCTACGCGGACGGCCGCGAGATCGTCATCCCGGCCGTGCGGCCGCGCTCCGTGACCGATCCGACCGGTTGCGGAGACGCCTATCGCGCCGGACTGCTCTACGGCCTGATGAACCGGCTCGACTGGGAGACCACGGGGCGCATCGCCTCCCTGATGGGTGCGCTCAAGATCGCCCACGCCGGCACCCAGAACCACCGCTTCCAGCCGGACGAGTTCCGCGCCGAGTTCCGTTCGGCCTTCGGTCGCGACCTGTGACGCGCCTCGGCCGCCGGCTCGCGGTCCTCGCAGTCGTCGCCGGTGCCTCGCTCGCCGGGCCGGCCCGCGCCGCCGAGAGTCCGGCGTGGGACCGGACCCTCGAGCGCATCGCGATGTCGGTCGTCACCATCGAGATCGACCAGACGCGCGCCTGCGACACCGAGTGGAACCAGTCGAGCCAGGCCACCGGCTTCGTGGTCGATGCCGGGCGAGGCCTCATCCTCACCAATCGCCACGTCGTGACGCCGGGACCGGTGGTCGCGACCGCGGTGTTCCAGAGCCGCGAGGAAGTCGAGCTGCACGCCGTCTACCGCGACCCTGTGCACGACTTCGGCCTCTACCGCTACGACCCGGCGAAGCTGAAGTACACGCACCCGGAGGCCCTGCCGCTCTATCCCGAGGGTGCGCGGGTCGGCACCGAGATCCGCGTGGTCGGCAACGACGCCGGCGAGCAGCTCTCCATCCTCGCCGGCACGCTGGCGCGCCTCGACCGCGAGGCGCCCGAGTACGGGGTCGGCAAGTTCAACGACTTCAACACGTTCTACATCCAGGCGGCCTCGGGCACCTCGGGCGGTTCCTCGGGCTCGCCGGTGATCGACATCCGCGGCCGCGTGGTCGCGCTGAATGCCGGCGGCAGCTCCGGCGCGCAGTCGAGCTTCTACCTGCCGCTCGACCGCGTGCAGCGGGCGCTGCAGGCGATCCAGGCCGGCCAGCCGGTCACCCGCGGCACGTTGCAGACCGTGTTCGCCTATACGCCGTATGACGAGCTGATCCGGCTCGGCCTGCGCGGCGAGACGGAGCGGGCGGCCCGCGAGGCGTTCCCCACGCAGACCGGCATGCTGGTGGTGCGCGAGGTGCAGCCGGGCTCGGCGAGCGACGGCAAGCTGCAGCCGGGCGACATCCTCACGCGGGTCAACGGCCGGCTGGTGACGACGTTCCTGCCGCTCGACGAGGTGCTCGACGCCTCGGTCGGCCAGCCGGTCGAACTCGAGGTGGAGCGGGGCGGCGAGCGGCTGGTGCAGCGCCTGCCGGTCGAGGACCTGCACGCGATCACGCCGGCCGAGTACCTCGAGTTCGGCGACGCCGTCGTGCACACGCTGTCGTACCAGATGGCGCGGCACTTCAACGCGCCGGTGCGCGGAGTCTTCGTCGCCAACCCGGGCTACGTGCTCGCGGCGGCCGGCGTGCCGCGCGGCGCGGTGGTCTCGAGCCTCGACGGCCAGCCCGTGGCCGACCTGGCCGCGTTCGAGCAGATCGTCGCGAAGCTGCCGGACGGCGGCCGCGCGGCCGTCCGGTTCACGACGCTCGACGACCCCAAGGGCTCGGACACGCGCGTGATGCGCATGGATCGCTCGTGGTTTCCCGCGCGGCACTGCCGGCGGGACGACGCCACCGGCCGCTGGCCGTGCACGGACCTGCCCCCGGCGCCGCCCGCCGAGCCGACCCCGCCCGCGCGCACGACGTTCGCAAAGACCGGCGACGCCCGGGCCGACGCGATCGCCCCCTCGCTGGTACACGTGACCTTCGACATGCCGATGTCGGTCGCGGGCATCACCGAGCGCAACTACCACGGCACGGGCGTGCTGCTCGACGCCGCGCGCGGGCTCGTCGTCGTCGACCGCAACACGGTGCCGGTGGCCTCCGGCGACGTGCGCCTGACCTTCGCCGGCTCGATCGAGGTGCCGGGGCGCGTCGAGTACGTCCACCCGCTGCACAACGTCTCGATCGTCTCCTTCGACCCGGCGCTGCTCGACGGCACGCCGATCCGCGCGCCGAAGTTCGACACGCGCGAGCTGACGGCGGGCGAGCCGGTCACCGTCGTCGGCCTCGGCCGCGACTCGCGCCTGCGCTCCATCGCCACGACGGTCTCGACGCTGGACGACGTGAACTTCCCGCTCTCGCGCACCCTGCAGTTCCGCGACGCGAACCTCGAGGTGGTCAGCCTCCTCGACGCGCCGGGCGACTTCGACGGCGTCATCGTCGGCCGCGACGGCCGCGTGCGCGCACTGTGGTCGAGCTTCGCCACCGAGAGCGGGCGCGACTCCCTGCAGGTCAATCGCGGCCTGCCGGTCGAATTCGCGCTCGAGGCCGCCTCGGCCGTGCGCACGGGCCGGCCGCTGTACTCGCTGGAGGCCGAGTTCGAGGCGATGCCGATCTCCTCGGCGCGCCGCCGCGGCGTGCCCGACGACTGGGTTGCGCGCCTCGAGGCCCGCAACCCGGCCCACCGCCAGGTCCTGTCGGTGGCGCGCACCGTCGCCGGTTCGCCGGCCGCCCGCGCGCTGCAGGAGGGCGACCTGCTGCTGGCCGTCGACGGCGTGACGCTCAACCGTTTCCGCGAGGTCGAGCTGGCCTCGCAGAAGCCGCGCGTCGTCCTGACGGTGCTGCGCGACGGTCGTGAACTGGCGGTGCCGGTGGAGACCGCGGCACTCGGCGGGCGCGACATCGATCGGCTCCTGCTGTGGTCGGGCGCGGTGCTGCACGCGCCGCACCGGGCGATGGCCGTGCAGCGCGGCATCCCGCCGGAAGGCGTGTTCGTGGCGTACTTCGCCTACGGCTCGCCCGCGACGCGCTACCAGCTGTTCGCCGGCCGGCGCATCGTCGAGGTGGACGGCAAGCCCACCCCGGATCTCGACGCGTTCATCGCCGCCGTGCGCGGTCGCGCCGACCGCTCCTCGCTGCGGCTGAAGACCGTCACCTGGAACGGCACGGTGGACGTGACCACGCTCAAGCTCGACACGCAGTACTGGCCCACGCGCGAGCTGCTCCGCAACGGGGCACGCTGGACCAGCCGCGCCGTCGACTGAGGCGCCGGTCGCGCCGGTGCAACAGCGGCGGCGCCAAGTGCGCCGGGCGTCCGGTTTTCGCGGCCGCGCGAGCGGCAAGGCCTGATTGCCGCTAGAATTCGCGGATGGTCACGGCCCGGCTCCCACAGGAAGAAATCGACCAGGCGGTCGAAGCGCTGCGCGAAGGCGAGGTGGTCGCGTTCCCGACGGAGACCGTCTACGGACTCGGCGCGGACGCCTCCAACCCGGACGCCGTGCGCAAGGTCTTCGAGCTGAAGGGCCGGCCGGCCACGCACCCGCTGATCGTGCACATCGAGCACCCGCGGGCCCTCGACCGCTGGGCGCTCGACATCCCGAAGTCCGCCGAGGCCTTCGCGGAGAGGTTCTGGCCGGGCCCGCTGACGCTCGTGCTGCGCCGCGCCCCCGCGGTCGACCTCGCCATCACCGGCGGCCAGGACACCATCGCGATCCGCGTGCCGGGCCATCCGGTCGCGCAGCAGCTGCTGCGCGCGTTCGGCGGGGGGATCGCGGCCCCGTCGGCCAATCGCTACGGCCGCATCAGTCCGACGCGGGCCGAGCACGTGCGCGACGAGTTCGGCGACGACGTGCGCCTCGTGCTCGACGGCGGCGACTGCAAGATCGGCCTCGAATCCACCATCGTCTCCTGCGTGGACGCAGTGCCGCGCATCATGCGGCCCGGCCTCGTCACGCTCTCGCAGCTGCGCGCGGTCGTGCCGGAGACGCAGGGCGGCCCCGACGCCGCCGGCCCCCGCGTGCCGGGCAGCGACAAGAAGCACTACGCCCCGGCGACGCCGCTCAGCATCGTCACCAGCAAGACGCTGGAGGAAGTGGTGCGCCAGCTCACCGAGAACCACGAGAAGGTTGCGGTGCTGGCCTGCCGTCCGCCGAGGGTCGCCAACCGCTTCATGACCTGGATCAACGCGGGCCGGCGCTCGGACGTCTACGCGCGCGACCTGTACGTCAACCTGCGCACGCTCGACAAGTCCGGCGCGCGCGAGATCCTGGTCGAGGAAGTGCCCGCCGGCGAGCAGTGGGAGGCCGTGCGCGACCGGCTGCGGCGCGCCGCCTCGGCCGAGAACGTCGTTTCCGGCGATCCGGACATCGCGGCGTTGCGTGCCGAGCTCGGCGACGAATACATCCGCTGAACTCCAGAAGGGAATCGACCATGCTCAAGGCCCCGGACATCCGTGCCCAGGTGGCCCGCCACGGATCGCCGCTGCTGCTGATCGACTGCGAGAGCGTCCGCCGCCAGTACCGCGCGCTGCACGAGGCCCTGCCCGGGGTCACGCTGTGCTATGCGCTGAAGCCGCAGCCGCACCCCGCCGTGGTGGCGGAGTTGCGCGACCTCGGCGCGTCCTTCGACGTCGCCACGACCGGCGAGATCAGGCTCGTGAAAGGCGAGGGCATCGCCCCGGAGCGCTGCATCCACACCCACCCGATCAAGCAGGACCGCGACATCCGTGCCGCGCTGCGCTTCGGCATCAGGGTGTTCGTGGTCGACAACCCGGACGAACTGCGCAAGTTCCGCCGCTACCGCAGGCGCGCCGAGCTGATGATCCGCCTGTCGTTCCGCGACCCGTCCGCGATCGTGGACCTCTCGCGCAAGTTCGGCTGCGAGCCCGGGGCGGTGCCTGGCATGCTCGAGCTGGCGCGCTCGCTCGGCGTACGCGTGCGCGGCCTGTCGTTCCACGTGGGTTCCCAGGTGGCCAATGCGTCGAAGTACGTCGAGGCCATCGCGGTGTGCCGCGAGCTCATCCAGCAGTCGGCCGCGAGCGGGGCCGCCGACCTCGACCTGCTCGACATCGGCGGCGGGTTCCCCGTCCCGTACCACGGCGAGACCACGCCGATCGGCCAGTTCTGCCGGCCCATCCGCCAGGCGCTGAAGAAGCTGCCGCGCAAGGTCCGCATCCTGGCCGAGCCCGGGCGCTTCATCGCGGGGCCGTCCGGCACGGCCGTCGCGAGCGTCGTCGGCCGGGCGCAGCGCGAGGGCCGCTGGTGGTACTACCTCGACGACGGCCTGTACGGCAGCTACAGCGGGCAGTTGTTCGACCACATCCAGTACCCGATCGAGTGCCTCGAGCGCACGGGCGAGGAACACCCCTGCGTGCTCGCGGGGCCGACCTGCGACAGCATCGACGTGATCCGCGAGGACATCCCGCTGCCGGAGCTGCAGATCGGCGACCTCGTGGTGGGGCGCATGATGGGTGCCTACACCTCGGCGACCTCGACCGAATTCAATTTCATCCCGCGGGCGAAGATCGTGCCGCTCAACTCTCATGCCAGGAGCCGTCATGCGGATTGAGGTCGTGGACCACGTCGCCGGGGCGCGCGAGGCGCGCGGCATCGCGGTCGTGATCGACGTGTTCCGGGCGTTCTCGGTCGCGCCGCACGCCTTCGCGGGCGGGGCCGCGCGGGTGCTGCCGGTGGGGGAGATCGAGGAAGCCCTCGCCATGCGCAAGCGCTACGCCGGCACCTTCCTGGTGGGCGAGCGGCACGCGCGACGCCTGCCGGGCTTCGATGCCGGCAACTCGCCGAGCGACCTGATCGCCGCCGACCTGCGCGGCAAGGTCGTCGTGCACACGACGCACGCCGGGACGCAGGGACTCGTGAACGCCACGGAGGCGGACGAGGTGCTGACCGGCGGCTTCAACAACCTCTCGGCCGTGCACCGCTACCTGCGCGAGCGCCAGCCCGCCCAGGTCACGCTGGTGCGGATGGGGCACGAGGCCCGCGAACGCTGTGCGGAGGACGATCTGTACGCCGCCAGCCTGGCCGCGATGCTGCGGGGCGAACCGGCCCCGTCGTCCGAATCCGTGCGCGCCGCGCTGCGGGACGCGCCGGCCGCGCAGAAGTTCTTCGATCCCGCCTGCGACTGGGCGCCGGAACCGGACTTCACGCACTGCACCGCCGTCGACAAGTTCAACTTCGTGCTGCGCCTGCGCCGCGCGGCCGGGCAGCCGGTGGAACTGGTCAGGCTCGCGCCCGGCGAGCGCTGAGGGCCCCTGCGGCCGTGACCGCCCCGGAACTGTTCGGCATCCCGGTGGAGTTCGTGCTGTTCGGTGCGACGCTCGCCGGCGTCGCGCTGTTCCACGCGCGCACGCTCGAGGTCGCGGCCACGGGCCTCGCGACCATCGTGCTGTACAAGCTGGCGTACACGGGCTTCCACGGCCATCCCGGCCTCGCGGGCCTCGGCGCGCACCTCGCCGACGAGTGGGTCGTGGTCGCCAACCTGTTCGCCCTGCTGATGGGATTTGCACTCCTTTCGCGGCACTTCGAGCAGAGTCACGTGCCCGGGCACCTGCCGCGCCTGCTGCCGGACGACTGGAAGGGCGGCTTCGTGCTGCTGGTGCTGGTGTTCGTGCTGTCGAGCTTCCTCGACAACATCGCCGCGGCACTCATCGGCGGCACCGTGGCGGCCACGGTGTTCCACCACCGACTGCACGTCGGCTACGTCGCCGCGATCGTCGCGGCCTCCAATGCCGGCGGTTCGGGCAGCGTGGTCGGCGACACGACCACCACGATGATGTGGATCGACGGAGTGAGCCCGCTCGCGGTGCTGCATGCCTACGTCGCGGCCGGCGTGGCCCTGGTGGTCTGCGGCGTGGTCGCGGCCCGGCAGCAGCAGGCCCATTCGCCGATCCAGGCGCAGGACGAGGAGCGCATGCCGGTGGACTGGCCGCGCGTCGGCGTCGTGGCGTTCATCCTGCTCGCGGCGGTCGGCGTCAACGTGTTGACCAACCTGCGCTTCCCCGAGTGGTCGGCCCGCTTCCCGTTCATCGGCGTGGCGGTGTGGGTCGCGCTGCTGGTCGGCGCGGCGTGGCGTCGCCCGGACTGGTCGGTGCTGCCCGCGGCGCTCAAGGGCACGGTGTTCCTGCTGTGCCTCGTGCTGTCGGCCTCCCTGATGCCGGTCGAGCGCCTGCCGCCGGCGTCCTGGCAGACCGCGTTCGGCCTGGGGTTCGTGTCCGCGGTATTCGACAACATCCCGCTGACCAAGCTGGCGCTGGAGCAGGGTGGCTACGACTGGGGCATGCTCGCCTATGCCGTCGGCTTCGGCGGCTCGATGATCTGGTTCGGCTCGTCGGCGGGCGTGGCGATCACCAACCTGTTTCCCGAGGCGCGCGCCGTCGGGCCGTGGCTCAGGGGCGGCTGGCACGTGGCCCTGGCGTATGTGCTGGGTTTCCTCGTGCTGCTCGCCACGCTAGGCTGGCGGCCCGAGGGCTGACCGGGGAGGGTGCCCGGCGGAGGCCGGCCGATCCGGTCACCGGATGTATCGGGCGAGGGTCCCTTGATCAAGAACATCGTCTTCGACGTCGGCGGCGTGCTCGTCCGCCTGCACTACCAGCCGTTCATCCGCTACCTCGGCGAGGCCGGCATCGACATGACCAACCTGCCGGCCTGGCTTTCGAACGTGAACCTCGAGGGCCACGAGCGCGGCGAGATCACCGGCCACGAACTGCTCGGGCGCATCGCCGCGATGGCGCCGCGGCCGCTGGACGCCGCTGACCTGCACTCGCGCTGGCTCGGGATGTTCGAGCGCTGGGACGAGATGTTCGATCTCGCCACGGGGCTGATGGACGAGTACCGCGTGTACCTGCTGTCGAACGTCGGCGACCTGCACTGGGCCCACCTCGACGAGCAATACGGCATCGACCGGCTGGTGCACGGTGCGGTCGCGTCGTACCGCGTGGGCGCGATCAAGCCGAGCACCGAGATCTACCGCAAGACCGAGGCGCTGTTCGACCTCGACCCGGCGGCGACGGTGTTCATCGACGACCTGCCTCAGAACGTCGCGGGGGCGCGTGGCTGCGGCTGGCACGCGATCCAGCAGGGATCCGAGGCCCGCGCCACGCGAGATGCGCTCAGGGCGCTGGGCGTGCGGTTGCCGGCCCGGTTCGCCGGGGAGGGGTGACGATGCAGGCGCTGCCGATCACGGTGCTGCTGCTGATCGCGTCGAACGTCTTCATGACGCTCGCGTGGTACGCGCACCTGAAGAACCTGAGCGGCTCGCCCTGGTACATCGCCGCGTTCGTCAGCTGGGGCATCGCGTTCTTCGAGTACATGCTGCAGGTGCCGGCCAACCGCATCGGCTACACCGCGCTAAGCCTCCCGCAGCTCAAGATCCTGCAGGAAGTGATCACGCTCACGGTGTTCGTGCCGTTCGTGATCTTCTACATGCGCCAGCCGCTCAAGCTGGACTACCTCTGGGCCGGGCTGTGCATGCTCGGCGCCGTGTACTTCATCTTCCGCAAATGAACGACACCGCCATCCATCGTCGCGTCGCGGCCTGCCGCGCGGGCACCGACCCGACGTCGATCTGCCGCCTGCCGACCGGCTGGGCCGTGATGGGCGATCCGCAGGTGCTGCGCGGCTACTGCCTGCTGCTGCCCGATCCGGTGGTGCCGCACCTGAATGCGCTGTCGCCGCAAGGGCAGGCGGCATTCCTCGCGGATCTCGCGCGGCTCGGGCAGGCCGCATTCGAGGTCACGGGTGCGCTGCGCATCAACTACGCGCTGTTCGGCAACGTCGAGCCCGCGCTGCATGCGCACGTGTTCCCACGGTACGTGGACGAACCGGAAGCGCTGAGGACCGCGAACCCATGGGGATACGACTGGGCGGTGGCGCCCAGGTTCGACGCGGCCGCGGATGGGGCATTGCTGAATTCGATTCGGGCGCGGCTGTCCGGCGGGTGACGGCGTGCGGCGGGTGCTGTGGGGGCGGGTGCCGGGACGCCGGCCGTCCGTCTCTCGACCCCGCTCATGGTCTCCCGCGAATCGGAAAACAGGGGACACTCACGCATTTTTCTCGACAGCAGGAAATGCGTGAGGGTCCCCTGTTTTCCGGCGAGCCTTGTTCGAGCGGCCGCGAGGCGAAGGTACCGGCGGTGGGTCGGAAAGCGGGATGCCGCCTCGCGACTGCGCTCGAACGGCGGCGTCCGACAAATCGCGGGGCCGAGAGACGGACGGCCGGCGTCCCGGCCGCGTCACCCTCGGCGTCGCAGCGCGCTGAAGCCGTGGCTGGAGACGTTTCCGCGGAAACGTCCAGGTGCGCACTCGAGCGGGCGGCCCGTTCGTCGTCCGGTCGCTGGCAGTGTATAAGCCTGGGAATGCCTGCGGGGATGCAGGCCGACACCGGTGAAATGGGGGCGACGATGAGACTCGAAGCTGCAACGGCGCGGCGGCGCGTGACGGCCATGCTGCTCGCGCTGGTGCTGGCCGGCTCGGCCGGTACGGTGCTCGCCCAGGTCGCCGTCGTGGTGCCGACGGAAGGCGACCTCCAGGCCGCGCTCGCGCTGCCGGGCGACCTGGGTCGCGGCAAGGACGTCTACGCCGAATGCCAGAGCTGCCACCGCAGCGACGCCTCGGGGCGTCCCAAGTTCGATATCCCGCGACTGTCCGGGCAGCATGCCTCGGTGCTGATCAAGCAGTTGATGGACATCCGCAGCGGCCTGCGTTCCAACCCGCAGATGGCGGACTACATGCTCGATTCCGGGCTGACGCTGCAGGACTTCGCGGACGTTGCGGTGTATCTGCAGTCGCTGCCGGTGGCGGGTCCCATCGCGCGGGGCCCGGCCGAGCTGGTGTCGCGCGGCGGGACCTTGTACGCCGCGAATTGTGCAACTTGCCACGGTGAGCAAGGGCAGGGCCGCCCGGAGCTCTTCTATCCGATGCTCGCTTCGCAACACTACAGCTACCTGCTGCGCGAGCTCGACCTCATCGTCAGCGGCCAGCGCGGCAATTCGAACCCGGCGATGCCGCCGATCCTGAAGACTCTATCGGAGGACGATAAGCGGGCGCTGGCAGCGTACCTGGCGCAGTTGCCCGCACCAGCGGGCATCTCAACGCCTGCGGGGCTCAAGTAATCGCCACTGCGGGCGGCAGCTCGCTGGTGGCAGTGGTCCATGATTGGCACAGGTCAACGGCGTGGCGCTCGTCGGAGTGCACTGATCGGCGATTCTTCCTTGCCGCGACAGTCGCGGACCGACCCACTACGGTCGTTGGCGATCTCGGGGCCGAACACCCCCAAGCGTCGTTGTTCGTTGGGCCGCCTGTTCAATTCGACTTAGCTGCGTTCCTTCGAAATTTCCAAGAATCCGCCAACCAGCCGATAGCGCCGTACACGAATGACCAGATCACAGCATTCAGAATTTCCGGCCAGACGTTGGCGGCGTTCTGGGCACCGCTTGGCGAAACCAGCCCCATAGCGGTCGCGAGGCTGAAGCCAGGGCCACCGTGAATAAGCACGAGTCCCAAGCCCAGCATCCCAAAGACTGCTGCGACTGGGCCGATGAAGTAAAGACCGTACAGCCCAAGCGACGCAGGAGCTACAACGAGGCCAAAGGCAACGCCCGTATCCCTCCAGAAATGAGATGGGTCGAGGCGCCGCGCGAATACTGCGGCCCCGATCGGGACTAGCCAAAGAGCCAGAAGTGCAAGCATCGAAGGTCCGTTCCTGGCTACCTGGCGACGTTTCCGCGGAAACGTCATTCGAAGCCTACCACTGCCGCCGACAGGCGGCTCACGACCCGATACCGACGCTCAACGGACCAGTATCAAGGCGGCGACGATCGCGAGCAGTCCGGCACACAACGCGAGGACGCCCTTTCCGATCACCGGCTGGCTCGCCTCATTCGCCTTGGCCTGTTCGCGCTTGAAAAGCCGCCAGTACACGTAGGCTGCCAGAGGTACGGTGACCACGAACTTGAGGGCCGGATCTACTCCAAGCGATGCCAGCAGGTTGTCCTCAGCGG